>NZ_QKYN01000267.1 GCF_003258295.1 Streptacidiphilus pinicola
CCTCCGGGTTACGGAAATCCCCACGGTCCGGGCCTACCCTGCAGCCATGGCCAGCTGGGACGACGTCCGCGCCCCCGGAGGGGCTCAGCTGGACCAGCGGGACTTGCGGCGCTTCTCCGGGGTCGCGGGCTCCTCCGGGGGCGGGGAGGGTTCCACGGGCGGGGGTGTAGGTCGGTCGACGGCCACGCCTTCCAGCGCGCGGGCGAGGGCGACGACGTCGTCGACGGGCCGGGCGATCGCCGCCAGTTGGAGGGCGTGTTCGACGACGGGCGAGTTGGGGCCGCCGAGCGCGTGCACCAGTTGGACGACCTCGGGGACGGGACGGGTCACCACCGCCACGCGGAGGATGTCGCGGCCCCGCGTCAACTGGGGGCCGCGCAGCGCGGAGAGGAGGACGGTGAGTTCCTCCAGCGGCCGGCCGGCCGCAACCTCGCTGGCGGGGCTCGGCCACGCGTGCTCGCCGTCGGCGTCCAGCAGAGCGAAGAGGCGGGCGACGTCGGCGACCGGTCGGTTCGCGACAGCGCTGTGAACAAGCGCTGCGGCCCAGTCGGGAACGCGGTCGGGTTCGTGCTCGGCGGGAACGGCGGCCGTGGTGGCCACCTCCTGCCCAGTGGTCCCCCCGACGGTCCCCTCCGCGGTCTCGACCAGAGACTCAGGGCTCGATATCAGCGAGATTGCGCGTGCCACGGTACTTCTCCAGTTGTTGTGACGATGGATCACGGTGCGACGCGCCCGCCGGTCGGCGGGGCCTCTCCGCCCGACCAGCGTCCCCGTCGTGTCGGTATGCGAACCACCCCGGAAGGCCATGTGGGGGACGCGCGCGACAAAAGATTCGCGCGCCCGCACCACATGCGTCACTGCAGGTCACAGGGCTCACCGTGCGTCACCTGTCACGGAAAGTGACCATGCCCCCGCCGCTCAGTAGACAGAGTCCATGACCGCCCGCACCTCGTCCAGCGTGGCGTCGGCGACGGCGTTGGCCTGCTTGTTTCCGCGGCGCAGCAGCTCCCGCAGCGCGCCGCGGTCGTGGGCCAGCTCGGCGCGGCGGGCCCGAACGGCCGCGAAGCGCTCGTTGACCGCCTCGGTGACGACCTGCTTGAGGCGCGCCGCCCCGCCCCCGCCGATCTCCGCGGCGAGCTCGGCCGGCTCGCGCTCCAGACAGAGCGCGGCGAGCAGGACCAGCGAGGAGACTTCCGGCCGCCGCTCGGGCTCGTAGCTGATGTGACGCTCCGTGTCGGTCTTGGCGCCGCGGATCAGACGGGCGGTCTCGTCGGCGTCGGCGGCGAGCTGGATGGCGTTGCCACGGCTCTTGCTCATCTTTCCGCCGTCGGTGCCGAGCAGCAGGGGCGCCGCCGAGAGCAGCGCCTCCGGCTCGGGGAAGACGGGCCGGCCCGGCTGCGCGTAGCGCTCGTTGAAGCGGCGGGCGACCGTTCGGGTGATCTCCAGATGCGGGAGCTGGTCGCGGCCGACCGGCACCAGATCGGCCTTGCAGAACAGGATGTCGGCGGCCTGGTGGACGGGATAGGTGAACATCAGGCCCGACACGGCCGCCTGGCTGGAGTGCCTGATCTCGTCCTTGACGGTGGGGTTGCGCTGCAGCTCGGCCACCGAGACCAGGCTGAGGAACGGCAGCAGCAGCTGGTTCAGCGCGGGCACCGCGCTGTGCGTGAAGATCACCGACCGGTCCGGGTCGATGCCGACGGCCAGGTAGTCGAGCATCAGCTCCTCGACGTAACCGGGCAGGTTAGCGGCGATGTCGCGGTCGGTGAGCACCTGGTAGTCGGCGATCACCACATAGACCTCGGCGCCCTCGTTCTGGAGCCGGACCCGGTTCTCCAGACTGCCGAAGTAGTGGCCGACGTGCAGGCGGCCGGTGGGACGGTCGCCGGTCAGAATGCGGGGGCGGGTGCTGGTCATGAGGTTCTCCCGGGCTCAGGGTGGTGGGCGGGCCGCGCCGCAGGGCGGCGTTCGGCGCATCCACCCCGGTCGAGCCGGGAAACGCCGAAGGGCCGTCCGTGCGAACGGCCCTTCGAGGCGTGCGTGCGAGAGGGGGCCGCTCCTAGGAGGAGCGCCACCAGCACCGGCACGAGGAAAGCTGCATGGGGCAAGCATAGCGGCCGACGCCCGGCCGCGAGGAGGATTCGAAGGTCCCGACATGCGTCGGCGCGCCCACACCCGCAGGCTGACCCTATGGCAGCTGAAGCGGTGTCCCTCGAGGCGGTCGCGGTCGACAAGCCCGAGGACCTGAACGTGATCATCGGGCAGTCCCACTTCATCAAGACCGTCGAGGACCTGCACGAGGCCCTCGCGGGCACCAGCCCGCACCTGCGTTTCGGGCTCGCCTTCTGCGAGGCGTCCGGACCGCGCCTGGTCCGCCGCTCCGGCAACGACCCCGAGCTTGTCTCCCTCGCCGTGGCCAACGCGACGGCGATCGGTGCGGGCCACTGCTTCGTCGTCCTGCTGCGCGAGGGCTTCCCGGTGAACGTCCTCAACGCGGTCAAGTCCGTCCCCGAGGTCTGCGCGGTCTTCTGTGCCACGGCCAACCCGGTCCAGGTCCTCGTCGCGAGCACCTCCGCCGGGCGCGGGGTCGTCGGAGTGATCGACGGCGCGCCGCCACTCGGCGAGGAGACCGAGGCGGACGTGGCCGCCCGCAAGAGCCTCCTCCGGGCGATCGGCTACAAGCTGTAGGGCTCCGGCACGCAGGACGCTCCGGCCCTCAGGCCACGAGCAGGCGCAGGCCCAGCTCGGCCGCATCGAGCGCCGCGAGGTCGCGGTTGCGCTCGGCCCACCGGCCGGTCGCGAGGTCCTCACGGAGCAGGCCCACGGCCCGCTGCTCGGCCTCCGGCCCCACCCTGGTCCACACCGACACGGCACGGCGCACCTCGTCCTCCAGGTACGCCTCGGGGCGGCGCCAGTGGGCCTCGAAGAAGCCGTCGGCGCAGTCCCACGGGACGAGGACCGGCTCCGCGCGGCCTCCGATCGCCTGCGTCAGATCAGCCAGTGAGGGCCAGCCGACGAGAAGGTCCGCGAACTCCGGCAGGTAGTCGCGGGTCAGCCAGAACCGCTCCAGCCACCCAGGCGCACTGGCGTCGTAGGTAAACACGACGACCCGACGGGCCACGCGCCGCATCTCACGCAGCCCGGCGACCGCATCGGGCCAGTGATGCACGGTGCTGACCGCCATCGCGGCGTCGAAGGACCCGTCCGCGAAGGGCAGGCTCTCCGCACTGGCGGCCACGCACCGCGCCGCGCCCTCGGGACGCTGCGCCCGCATCACCGCCGACGGCTCCACCGCCGTGACCTCGCGGTCCGGTGGCTCGTAGGAGCCGGTTCCGGCGCCGACGTTGAGCACCGTGCGGGCGTCCCCGAGCGCCTCCCAGATCCTCGCGGCGATCCGCGGGTCGGTGCGCCGCGTCGCCGGGTAGGCGGATCCGATGGCGTCGTACAACTGGGCTCCGAACACTCTCAACTGCTCCTCCGGTGTCGTCCTGACCCCCATGGCCCTTGCCTCCAGTTCCCGCTCGATCGCCCTCGCCATGGCGTCGGCGCGGTCGCGCTGCTCCAGCGTCAGCGCGCGCAACCGGCGCAGGCGCGCGACGGCGTCGGTGGCCGGGTCGTCGACCAGGTCGGCGATCTCGCGCAGCCCGAAGCCGAGCCGCCGGTAGGCGAGCACCTCCCGCAGGCGCTCCACGTCGCCTGCGGCGTAGGCGCGGTAGCCCGCCGCGGTGCGTGCGGAGGGCCGTACCAGGCCGATCCGGTCGTAGTGGTGCAGGGTGCGGACGGTCACGCCGGCCAGCTCGGCCGCACGTCCCACGGTCAGGTGTGCTTCCACGTCGCCGACTATGCGCCATGACCCTGCGTCAGGGTCAAACGGTCGTCCCCGACGGTCGGTCCCTCACGGCGCCGGCGGTGCCAGGTGGTCGCTGAGGAACTCCAAGCACGCGGGCAGCAGGCGGATCCAGGTGGTGAAGTTGTGGCCGCCGGTCGGGACCATGGCCTGCGAGACGACCATCGGCGGGTGGACGAGAGCGGCGAAGGCCTTGGCCTGCTGGTAGGAGGCGCCGTCCTCCTGGCTGGAGGCGAGCATCAGCGAGACCGGCGGGGGCAGCAGGTGGGTGAGCCGCCAGTTCAGGTCGGCCTGGTTGCGGCGCAACTGGCTGCCGCCGAAGAGGTCGCCGGTGGTGATGTCGTGCGCCGCCTTGAAGTACCCGGAGAGGGAGGCGGCCGTGGTGTACACCGACGGGTTCCGCATGGCGAGCTTGAGCGAGCAGTACCCGCCCGTCGAGTCCCCGATCGCGCCCCACGCGGCGGCGTCGGTCCGCACCCGGTAGGAGCCCTCGATGTCGAGCGGCACGTCCGCGGTGAAGTAGGTCTCCGCCTGCGGGCCGTTGGGGATGTCCTCGCACTCGCTGTCGCGCGGCATCGACGGCGAGGGCCGCATCAGCACCTCCACCATCGGCCTGACCTTGCCCTGCTGGAGCAGCTGCAGCTCGATCGACGGGTACTGCAGCTTGGTGATCAGGTTCTTCGCGTCCCCGGGAAAGCCCGTCGTCACCACCAGCACCGGGAACCGGTCCTTGGCGTAGCCGGGCTGGAAGTACTGCGGCGGCAGGTAGACGTAGCCGTCGGTGGTGAGCCCGGTGACGTGGCCCGGGATGCGGACCCGGTCGACC
Organism: Streptacidiphilus pinicola; assembly: GCF_003258295.1. GTDB lineage: Bacteria > Actinomycetota > Actinomycetes > Streptomycetales > Streptomycetaceae > Streptacidiphilus > Streptacidiphilus pinicola. The sequence continues at coordinate 4,674 of NZ_QKYN01000267.1, forward strand.
CGGCCGACCTGGTCCGGGGCGCGGACGCCGATCCCGTCCGAGCCGGTCGACTCCTGCCCGAGCACCTCGACCGCGCCGCGCGGTCCGGCCCGCGTGCCGGTGCCGGGCACGGTCGCCTGGACCGCGACGGGGCCGCCGCCGATGCCGAGCAGGTCGTGCCAGCTGCTGTAGAAGGAGAAGTAGTCGTTGGCCCAGATCCCGAGCGTGCACACCAGCAGCACCTGGGTGACCACGACGGCGACGATCCGCCCGAGCACGGGCTTCCAGCCTCGTCCCGCCAGGCGCGGCCACAGCCACACCATCGCCACGAGGCAGACCCCGGTCAGCACCGCCGCCAGAATCAGGAGCCCGCTCCCGGTCAACCCCATACGCCCGTCCGACCTCCCTGCCGTGTGCGCACCTTCTCCCCTCAGAGTGCACCAGCGGCGGCACACGCGTCACCGACACGCGCCGCTGCCACCCGCCCGGGGCGGCGGCGGGCACACTGAGGGCGTGCCCCGCCTCCCACGCGCCGTGCGTGTCCTGACCGTCTGCGCGGCGCTCCTCGCCGCCGGCTGCACCAGCGCGTCCCCGGGCGCGAGCCCGACCGGCCCCTCCCCCGTCCCGGAGCTGACCCTCTCCCCCGGCGCCGCACACCCGCCGCCGACGCTCCCGGGCGACTGGCTGACCTACCATCACGACGCTACCCGCTCGGGCGACGTCCCCGGCATCCCCGCACCCGGCGCACTGCGGCCGACCTGGCGGGCCGCGCTGGACGGAGCCGTCTACGGGCAGCCGCTCGTCGTGCGCGGCACGGTCGTCGCCGCCACCGAGCACGACAGCGTCTACGGACTGGACCCGGCCACCGGACGGGTCCGCTGGCACACCTCCCTCGGCACCCCAGCCCCGCTCTCCTCGCTCCCCTGCGGCGGCATCGACCCGCTCGGCGTCACGAGCACGCCCGTCTACGAGCCCACCACCGGGCTGGTCTTCGCCCTCGCCGAGCTCGTCGGCGGCCGGCACGTGCTGACGGGCCTGGACCCGGCCACGGGCACCGTCCGGGTGCGCCGGCAGGCCGAGTCCCCGCGCGGCACCCCGCGCGACGACCAGCAACGCGGCGCGCTGGCGGCCGTGGACGGCAGGGTGCTGATCACCTACGGCGGCCTGGAGGGCGACTGCGGCGACTACATCGGCTCGGTCGTCTCGGTCCCGGCGACCGGCGCGGGACCGGTGCTGAGCCACGCGATCCCGACGGCCCGTCAGGGCGGCGTCTGGGCGCCCGGCGGGCCGGTGCTCGCGCCGGACGGGCGCGTGTTGGTGTCGGTCGGCAACGGCGGGTCCACCAAGGGCCCGTGGGACGGCTCGGACTCCGTCCTCGCCCTCGACCCGCGCTCACTGACCGTCACCGGGTCCTTCGCGCCCACGAGCTGGCCGCAGGACAACGCGCACGACCTCGACCTCGGCTCGCTCACCCCGGCCCTGGTCGGCCGCTGGGTCCTGGCCGTCGGCAAGCGCGGCACCGGCTACACCCTCGGCCTCAGCACCCGGCTGCGCCGCACCGGCGTCGGCGGCGAACAGGCCCAGGCGCACCTGTGCGGCGCGTTCGGCACGGCGGCGGTCTCCGGGACCACCGCCTTCGTGCCCTGCACCGACGGCCTGTTGCGCGTCGACGTCGGCCCGGACGGCGTGCCCCGCCCCGGCTGGCGGGTCGCGCTGCGTGCGGCCGGCTCCCCGGTGCTCGGCGGCGGCGCGGTCTGGGTGCCCGACTACGGCGCGGGCGCCCTGCTGGTGCTCGCCCCGGCGACGGGCCGGGTGCTGGCCCGGCTCGCCACCGGCCCGCTGCCACACTTCGCCTCCCCTGTGCTCAGCGGCGACCGCGTGCTGATCGGCACGACGACGGGCGTGACGGCCTTCACGGGGGCGTGACGAGTGCCTGCAGCCCTGCCGTCAGGGCATCGGTTCGTGGACCACCGGGCGAGAGGCGAAGCCGTGGAGGGCGCGTGACAATGGTGCGAGGGGTCCCCGACCTCGGGAGGACCCGATGAGTTCGCACGCGCGTTTCACCGCCGCGGCCACGGCGCTCGCCGCAGGCCTGTTGGCCGTGACGACCGGCGCCGCCGTCGCCGTCCCCGCAAGTTCAGGTTCGCCCGGCCCCTCCGGTCCGCCGCCCATGTCCGGGATACCCTCGGGCAGTTCGAGCCCCGGTGGCTCGGCGAGCGGCTCCGGGGCTTCGGGCTCCATGGCCACCACGACATGGAAGTTCTACAGCGTCAGCACTTTCAGCGGCCTGCAGACGGCCAACGGCCAGCCCGTCACCAACCCGAGCACGGCCCCGGCCGTCGGCTACTACGCCGTCGGCACGGACAACGACTACACGGGCGACCACACCAACCACGCGTCCGACGTCTCCGCGACCGACCACCTGTACTGCCTGTTCACGAAGGCGCCGGCCACGGCGACCTGCTCGGCGGAGATCGCCACGAGCCAGGGCATGTTGCTCTCGGACAACACCACGCAGAACTTCGCCGCGCAGCCCACGACCCAGACCTACAAGATCACTGGCGGCACCGGTGCCTACCAGGGCGCCAAGGGAACCGTCGTGGTCACCCCGATCGCGAACAGCAACAACGCCGACTTCGTGGTCACCTGGTCGAAGTAGACACCTTGCGCACGCCCCCCTCGCCCGGTCAGTGCCCGGTCGGCGCAGGCTCCAGCACGAACAGCGGGATCTCCCGCGCGGTCCTGGTCTGGTAGTCGGCGTAGTCCGGGTACGCGGCGACGGCGCGCTGCCACCACTCGGCCTTCTCCGCGCCGGTGACCTCGCGCGCCGTCATGTCCCGCCGCACCGGCCCGTCCTGCAGCTCGACCCGGGGGTCGGCCTTCAGGTTCCAGTACCAGACGGGGTGCTTCGGCGCGCCGCCCTGAGAGGCGACGACCGCGTAGCGCCCGTCGTGCTCGACCCGCATCAGCGGGGTCTTGCGCAGCTTGCCGGACTTGGCGCCGACGGAGGTCAGCAGGATGACCGGCATCCCGCGCAGCGTCGTGCCGTCCGTCCCGCCGGAGGACTCGTACGCCTCGACCTGGGTCCGCACCCAGTCGGTCGGGCTGGGCTCGTACTCGCCTTTGAGCGGCATGCGTATCCGTCCCATCGCTCTCGGTGACGCTGGACCCTGCCATGATCCCACTTCGGCGCCCGGTCCGGGTGCGGAACTCACCGAGCGCTGGATGGCCGCCCAGAACGCGCGCCGAGGGCGCGGAGGTCGGATGATGGGCGGCGAAGCCCGGGCCGAGCCCGCCCGGGCCGGCCGAACAGCGCGGAGGTGACCACGGTGAGCTGGCCTGACGCCGGAGACGAGCTGCGAGAGAACCTCGACGAGGCGCAGCTCGGCAAGCCGGAACCCTGGTACTTCTGCCTGCGGCACCAGCGCGTCGAACAGGGCCACCAGTGCCCCGCGCGCTTCTTGCTCGGGCCCTTCGCCACGCAGGAGGAGGCCTCGCACGCCCTGGAGAAGGTGCAGGAGAACAACGAGGCCTGGGACGCGCAGGAGCGTGGCGAGGACGGGGGTGCGTCGTGAGGGAGATGTCCTCGGACATGGAACACGACGACAAGATGCTCTTCTTCACCCTCAAGGACCGGGACGCGGCGGAGGCCGCGTTCCGCGACGTCAAGGAGTTGCCCACGGTCACCCGTGCGGCGCTGCTGGAGCGCGACGCGGACGGCAGGGTGACGGTCCCGCAGGACTACGACCCGGGCGCGGGCGGCGCGATGGTCGGCTTCGGCACGGTCGGCACCATCCTCGGCCTCTTCATCGGCCCGCTCGCCACCGCGATCGGCATCGCCCTCGGCGCGAGCCTCGGCGCCCTGGCCGACGGCGAGGAGGCGGAACAGGAGACCGCCGGCCTGATCGGCCTGTCCGCCTGGGTGGACCCGGACAGCTGCCTCCTGGTCGCCGAGATGGTCGAGTCCGACCCCCGCGCAGCCAATGCCATCGCCGCCCGCCACGGCGCCCAACTCCAACGCGTCCCGGCCGCGGAGGCGGCGCAGTGGCTCGACGACCTCCGCACGCGAGCAGAGGCGGAGGCCCCCGGCCCTTCGGGCGGTCCCGGCGTCGCCCTCTGACCGGTCCCCGGGGTCAGAGGACGCAGAGGCCGAGGAGGGTTACCGCGCAGGAGGGGGCGGGGGT
>NZ_QKYN01000073.1 GCF_003258295.1 Streptacidiphilus pinicola
ACGGTGGTGGAGGGCCAGCCGCTCGCGCGCCCGCCGCCGGTCGCCGCCTCGACAGCCGCACCCGTCGCGGGCAGTTGTGAGGCGTGCCGCAGCGCGGTGGCGAGTTGCTCGCGCAGCTCGTCCAGGCCGAGCGCCCCGCCGCTGACGGCGGTTGGCGGCAGGTGGCGGGCGGGTGTGAGGTCGACTTCCTCGTCCAGCAGGTCCACCACCGGTACGACGTGGCTCACACCTGGACGGTCGGCGCCGGTGCGGGTCTTTGCGGTGGCGTCGGCGCGTCCGGTGCCGGCGACCATCGCCCGCCAGGCGTCCAGGGCGGCTGCGCGTGCCTCCGGCCAGGCCATGCTGCCCGTTTCGACCAACAGCACACCCGGTGCGGCGGAGGCCCCGGCGACCGGCGGGCGACGCAGCACCCACAGGTGCAGTGGGATCCCGTACGGCGGGGCGGCTCCCACCGGCAGCGCGATGACGGCGCGCAGCGCTCCGCGTCGCAGCAGTTCGGCGCGGATCCGGCGGCCGGAGCGCCGGGACGCGGCGGCGGGCGGCATCAGCACGACAACCGTCCCGTCCTCGCGGGAGTGGGCGAGCGCGTGCTGCACCCAGGCGAGCTCGGACTCGGTGCGCGGCGGTAGGCCGTACTCCCAGCGGGAGTCGTAGGCGAGTTCGTCGTGGCCCCAGTTCCGTTCGTTGAACGGCGGATGGCAGAGCACGACATCGGCTCCCGGTGCGTGCGGCGGCCGGTCGAAGGGGTCGGCCCGCAGGGCGTCGCCGGTCCGCACGTCGACCCATCCGCGTCGCGGTCCCGGTCCGTTGTCCGCGCTGGTGTCGTCGCCCTCCCCGGTGAGGGCGAGCGTGAGGCGGAGGTCGGCGAGGGCGGCGAGCTCGGGGTCGGCGTCTTGACCGCAGAGCCGGGCGTCCGGGTTGAGTCGCCGTGCCGCGTCGAGGAGGCCGCCGAAGCCGCAGGCCGGATCGAGCACCTCGGCGGCCGGGCCGCCCAACTCAGCCATCAGCGTGGCTGGTTCAGCGGGTGTAAGGGCGTACTGACGGGAGACGGACCCCAGGTGACGGCCCAGCAGGAAGCCGAAGGCGCCGGCCGGTCCGAGCTCCTCGGCCAGTTGCAGACCGGTGGTCAGCAGCGGAGTGTCCGTCGCGTTGGGGTCGGGGCCCAGGGTGAACGCCGCACCGAGGCGGATCAGCGCGGCCGAGGGGCCCAGCGGGTACTGCTCGACCTGTTGCCAGGCCCGCTCGCGCAGGGGCACCTGGGTCAGTTTGCCCTGGGCGCGCAGCCACGCCTCCACCTGGGCGAGATCGAAAGTGGGGCTGCTGACGGAGCCGCCGACGGGCTTGGGGAAGTCGGGATGGCGCCGCCGCCAGTTGCTCACCGCAGCCGGGCCCACGCCGGCCAGCCGGGCGATCGCGGTTGCCGTCACTTCGGCGGCGCCGCGCGGGCTTTCACTGTCTCGGGTCTCGGGCTGTCGGGCCTTGCGCTGCTGGGCCATCGTCGCGCCTCCGTTCGGGATCCCCCCGTGGATCCGCGGCGATCATACACGCGATGCCTCGACTTCCCGCTTCACAGGCGAGACACGTGTTGACTGACTTAACAGCTCATGCTGTGATTCTCTCGCTGCACAGCCGTACGGGCCGCATGCCGGTCCTCAGCGTGCGCACACCCTTGACCCGCCCCTGCTCGGAAGAGGCACCCCACCATGAGTACGCATCATCGCCGCGTTGCCGCAGCAGTCCTCTGCGCCGGAGCGGGCCTGGCCCTGACGGCCTGCTCCTCCTCCGGCGGCACGTCGGTGACCGCAGGCTCGACCCCTGGGGCTGGGGCCGGGGCCACCGCCTCGGCCGCGGCCGATCCGACCGCCGGCCTGCCCAACGGCACGAAGCTCGCCGGATGGCTGCTGCCCGCGAGCGCCGTGCCCAAGCTCAAGGCCAACCCCACGCTGGTCAACAACTCGGGTGACACGTTTGTGGAGCCGAGCAACGCGTCGATCACCAAGTCCAAGGCCTGCGACCTGCTCAACGGGACCAATTGGATGACCGCGGGTGGCGTCGGTCCGGCCGCGTTCGCCGGGACGGACTTCAACGACTCCTACGGCAACGAGTACTACCAGGAGCTCGATGCCTTCGAGAACACCCGCGCCGCACAGGAGATCGCCGGTTTGAAGAAGGTCTTCACGGAGTGCAAGTCCTTCCCGATGACGCAGGGAGGCACCACCTACCGGATGCACCTGAAGGTCAAGGAGCTGCCCGGCCTCGGTGACGAGGCCGTCGAGTCCCTCGTCACCTCGCCATCCCTGACGGGTGGCCAGACGATGGTGGTGATCCGATCCGGCAAGCTCCTCATAGCCACCAGCTACAACGACCAGAACGGCAGCGGCGCCGAGGCGCTGACACTGGCCCGCCAGCTGCTCAAGAAGCTGCCCGCGGCTGCGGGCTGAGCAGTTCTCGACGGCCCTGAGCGCGCGGGGGTAGCGCTCAGGGCCGACATCCACCCGCCCGGCCGTCGGGGCACCTGCACCGACTTGCCGTCTGGCACGCTCCCCAGGGCAGGCGGGGTCGGTTTCACTCGGTGGAACAGCGCCGCTCGTCCGGCCGTCCGTCTCGGTGGTGCGCGCCGTCGGCGCCGGTGACGGTCGGGGAGCCGTGCAGGCCTGCGGCGGCGTGGACGTGGCACGGGTCGCCTCGGCGGCAGGCGCGGTCGGTTGAGGGAGCGCGCTTCGAAGCGGGGGTAAGGTCGGATCATGCCGCTGAACGACTTCCAGCTGAGAGCGTCGATCGCCGTGTCCGACATTCAGCGGTCGGTCGCGTTCTATGAAGGCAAGCTCGGTCTGCAAGCGTTGCAGTCCGGTCCCAGTGCCGAGATCGCCGGTGGCAGCCGCGTCTACGGTTCTGGCGGTGGGCCAGCCCTGAACGTGTATCAATCCGTCACTGCGGGCCGGTCGCAAGCGACCATGGCGACCTGGTACGTCGACGACATCGACGGAGTCGTCGGCGAGCTCACCGCGGCAGGCGTCGAGTTCGCCCGGTACGCCGAATACGACCATGATCCCAACGGCATCACTGCCAGGGCCGGCGGAGGTCGTATCGCCTGGTTCCGGGATCCGGATGGCAACACCTTCGCCATCGAAGCCGACGACTGAGCGCACGGAAGACCGCCGTCGCCGCCGCCCTGCGGCTGCTGCCGATGAGCGACCACGAGAAGGGCGCGGAGATCCTCGTTCTGCGCCGCCAAATCGCCATCCTTGAACGACAGCTCGGCGGGGAGGCAGTGACGTTCACTCCGCGAGGACCCGAACGTCATGGGCGGAGTGTCGGGGAACGCGTTCGCGTGAGTTCCGGAGAGGTCGGCTGCTCGGTCCTTCAGGCCTCCTCCCATCATCTCCACCGACAGTGCGAGCGACCCCTCTCAGCGCTGGGCCGAGGAGAGAATCGCGGCGATGAGCTCGCGGCGGCTGGCCACGCCGAAGCGGGCGAAGACTGCTGTCAGGTGTTCCTGGACCGTGTAGGCGGACACGTGGAGCCGGTCCATGATCTCCCGCGTGGAGCACCCCTGGAGTACCAGTGCGGCCACCCGGTTCTGCGCGGGGGTGAGCCCGTGAGCGGCCAGAAGCAGGGAGCCGATCGCGGTTGCGGGGGCGGGCTCGACGATCACGCAGATCTGGTCGTCCTCGGGGCCCCGCAGGCGAGTGGCGTGCAAGGCCAGCCAGTGACCGTCACAGGTCCGCAGCCGGACCGGTCCCTGGCGGTCCGGCGCGGCTGTTCCCTGCACGTCCCGGGACCACGTCAGGCGGGCAGCCACGGAATAGACGGGCCAGGGCAGGCCCTGGACCTTGGGGTCCGGCAGTCGCGCGAGCCACCGTTCGGCGTCCGGGCTGATCGAGACGAGGGCAAGGTCCCGGTCGAGCACGATAACGCCCGGGGCACCTGGTGTGTCGGGCCCGTTGCGCGTGATGGTGTCCTGGATGACTCCGCGGCGCAGGCCCTCGGCCAGGTGCGGGGCGATCCTCTTGAGGACGGCGAGATCCTGGTCGGAGAAACCAGCGTCGGCGTCCCCCCGGTGCAGACACAGGACGCCCCAGCAGTCGCGCCCTGCGATCAGGGCGGCCCGGAGCTCATCACCCAGCCCCAGGCCGGCCATGATCTCTCGGTATCGTGCACTGTCGGACCGTCTCCCCAGGGTTGCCCGGTCCAGGGACATCACCGCGTCCGGTCCCCGGGCGAGCGCGGAAAACTTGTTGACGTCCTCGCGCCCGAACTCGTTGTCGAGGAAGAGCGGGCCGACGCCGGCCAGCGGCTCCTGGGCGACCACCGACGTGAACAGCAGGGTCGCCGGGTCGACGGCTGCCAAGAAGGTCGCTTCGATGGGAAGAATGCCCGGCAGGCGGCGCAGCACCTCACCGGAGAGCGCGGGAAGTTCCAGGTCGGCATAGCAGGTGTCGATCAGCCGCTCGATGCGTCGTTCCTGGATGCCCGTGGCCATGACCTCGACGCTACGCCGGTGCCGGCGTCGGCACGAGTCCGAGTTGGCGCAACAGGCCGAGGTCGTCGATTCGTCCCCAGCGTTCGACGATCAGGCCGCCGCGCAGCCGGAAGATGTTGATTCCCTTGAGCACGACAGTACGACCGTCGCCCTCGACACCCATCACCTCGCCGCGTTGGGTGCCCGAGGCCGTGAACTGCTCGACGACCAGGTCACCCTCCCCAACCAGGAGTCCCAGGTCGGAATGCCAGTCGGGGAACGCCCCTCGGAACAGGGCCCCCGCGGCGCGCATCCCCTCCCGGTCCGCGCTGCCGCCCACAGGCGGGTCGTGGTCGAGGTAGTCCTCGGCGAGGTAGACATCGACGGCTGACAGGTCGCCCCTGGTGAACAGCGCGTCGATGAATGCAGTGACTGTCAGCTTGTTCCGCTCAATGGTGTCCATACGAGCGATCCTCGACCCGCCGAGCCCCGCCCGGAACCCCAACTCTCTGGGGTATCCGTTCGCACCGCCCCGGCGGCCGAGCCCCGGGGCATCTGCCGCGGGATCGTCGCTGTGATCCTGCACCGCGGGCAGCACAGCGAACGAGGTGGACCTGGGCCGCGGACCGGAACCGGGTCTCCGACGCCGGCCCCGAGGCAGTGGAGCGCCTTGCCGCCGAGTACGCCGAGCGGCTGAACGCCCTCAAGTCCCAGTAGCCGATGCCGTCACACGAGGGGGTCGGTGCCGGCGGACAGGCAGGCGGCCTCGGGCCTGGCGGGCCGGGGCAGCGGCGCAGGAGCCCGGCCATGCAGGTGGATCCCGCAGGCGTCATGGTCCCTCGGCCCCCGTCATGACGGCTTCCGCTCCTGACGGTACGGCGTCAGTGTGCGGGACCTCGGGCTGTGCCGAGCCGCATGGGTCTCATAAGGTTCTCGCACCATCGTGCCTTGATTTGGAGCGAACGTGATCTTCGGCTCTGGCAGGACAGCTACAGCCGCGCTGGTGACGGTCGTCGCAGGCCTCTCGCTGACGGCATGCACCAGCCCGCGCGGGTCCGCGGGCGCCTCCGTGGCCTTGCCGTCCGTCGGACCGACGAGGGAGCCGACGGCATCCGCATCGCCAGCGATGATGCCGAGCCCAAGCGTCACCTCGACCGGCACCGTCCCGGTGCCGTCCCGGTCCTCGCCGACTGCCTCTGTTTCGGCGAGCCCCATAGAGCGGCCGGCCGCCGTCGACGTCGCATGTCGGAACTCGGCTGTTCCAGCCGGGGTGAAAGCCGCGGTCACGCAGACGTGGGCCAACGCAAAGCGGGTCGCGCACATCCAGCCGGAGCCGGGCGCCTTCTTCTTCGGCAGTTGCGGCAAGACGCTTTACGCCGCCGCCCGCTTCGAAGCGGCGGCTGGAGCGACCAGTGTCGACCTGGTCCAACTCCAGGATGAGGGAACGGTGCTGCAATTCTTCCGCTTCACGCCGGCTACCGGATGGGCTTTCGTCGGCTCGGACTCCTACCCGGCCGCGAATCACTGCACCTCGGCAGTCCCGGTTGCGCTCGCGGCACAGTGGCATTGCGGCTGAACCCGTTGACCCCGGGCCCACTGCTTCGCCTCTTGCGCTCGTCACCTGATGACCTGCGACGAGGCAGGTCGGGCGTGACCGGTACGAAGATTGAGCCGCTCGGGAGGGCGTGAGCGTCAAGGTTCGGACATGGACGGCGAGTTGTGGGCGGCGATCGGGCCGATCCTGCCTCCCTGAGCCGGGCGTTGCCCCAGTCCAGGCCCGTTCTGGACCGGCTTCGCTGACATGGCAAACCGTTCGTGCTCTACATCGGGATCCCCTGGCAGCATTCGCCGTTGGAGCTGGCCACACCGGGTGGTCTGGCTGAGCCCCGCAAACGGACCGAGTGTCAGGCGTCGGGTCTGGGAGACCAGGGGGTGAGGGGCCGTTCGGCGCGTTCGCCATCCACGACGATGTCGAGTCGCTCGTTGAAGAACGCGATGAGGCCCCGGATGTGCACGGCGTCGTGCAGGGGCTGCTGGTAGCTCCAGCCGATGTCGGGCAGGACGCGGTCACCGGCCGAGGCCGACCAGTAGGACGCTTGTCCCTTATAGGCGCACCAGGTGCGGGCACTGCTGGGGGCGAGCTCGGCGAGGACGTCCTCGGGGGGCAGGTAGTAGCGGGTCGGGAGCAGGGTCTCGAACAGCAGCGTGGGCCGGGACGACTCGGCCAGCACCTCGCCGTCCAGCTCCACCCGGACGTGGCGCGAGGCCGCGAGCACGTCGATGCGGTGGAACGGGTCCCTGGGGTGGGCAACGTTGCGTTCGTCCTCCTCGTACCAGGCGTCGAAGGCCCGGAAATCCAGCACGACGAATCCGTCCAGGGCCGGGTCGGCGGGGTGGAACCCGGCTCCGCGCCGTTCGTGCCCGCCGGCTCTCAGGTCGGCCTCGCGGCCCTCGGCGCTGTGCACGGTGAACGGCACCGACGGATCGAGCACCGGCCGCGCGAACAAGTCCGGCATGCGCGCGCCGGCGCCGTCCGCGGCGTCCGTCCCCGCCGTTCCGGCCGGCAACAGCTCCGCTGAGAGGTCGCCGGCCGGCACGGCGTAGGACGGCACGATCCGGCGCGGCTCCCAGACCAGCACGGCCCTCCTCGTGTCCACGACCGTGCGCCCGTCCAGGACAGCCCGAATGCGCTTGCCGATCGGCTCATACCGGAGCTCGCCCAGGCCCTCGGTCAGCAGGTCGCGCATCCGCCTGCTCATCTGCGACTCCTCCAGTAAGACGTCTCCCCGGCAAGTCCCAGCGTGGCACCAACGGGGACTGCCCGCGCGCCTGCCCGGGCAGTGGTCCGTGTCGCGCACCCATACGCGTTCCAGGCAAACGGGAAAGAGCCCGATGCTCGGGGACCGACGCCGGACGGGCAACGTGTCCAGCTGCTTCAGTGCCCGCTGCAACAAGTGGGCGAACGCCCGCAGCTCTCCGCTGCGCAGCAAGGCATCGGGAATCAGGCCTCGACAGTGTCCTTCTCGTCCTCGGGGATGGTGATGATCCAGCGGGTGTCCGGTCGGGGGCGGAGGTAGAAGACCCAGTAGAGCGCCGCGGCCGCGGTGATGCCGCCGGCGAGCCAGAGGGCGGTGAAGCTCTGCTGGGTGACCACGTAGATCAGGACGAGGATCAGCGCGATCGGGACGGCCGGCCACAGGGGCATGCGGTACGCCTTGGCGTTCTTGTGCTTGCCCCGACGGGCGCCCAGCGCGGCGACCGCGACGCAGCCGTAGAGGAGCGCGACGGAGACACCGGTGACGGCACTCAGGGTGTCGAGGTTGACGAAGCAGAGGATCGCGCCGGGGACGCCGACCGCCAGGGTGGAGATCCACGGGGAGCCGTAGCGCTTGCTCAGGCTGGTGAAGGCGCGGTTGACCGGCTCCGGCAAGGTCGGCACGGTCGTCGGCGGTGGATACGCCTTCGGCCTTCTGCCCAGTTGGTCCGGGGGGCAAGTCGCGCCTCGGAGCTCCGGCCGTAGCGGGATGCGGAGCGACCGTATGAGCCACCGCTTGTACTGGCGGCCGTCCAGCCCCGTTCGACCGTCAGCATCCGGTGCGTTGGGGAGGAGTTGGCCAGACCGTGACCACCCCGCGGCCGACGGCACCCGGTGCGGGGACAGCGCCGGTCCGACCTGGTGGGTCTTCAGCCTGAGCCTGGTCCGCCCGCAGGTGACCTGGGCCGTCAGCGTGGTGCCGATGGCGCGCGGATGGACGTAGTCGACTGTCTAGTCGGTCACCACGTTGAAGGCCTGGTAGACGGTCGGTTCGCCCATGGGCATTCCGGCCTTCTGCATCAGCGGCGCGAGCTTCTCCCCGAACTTCGCGAACGCGTCCTCGGACTCCCAGACGTCCGTTACGAACCATCCCGTGGGGCTGGGTCCGGCCGCGTGCGAGATCAGGCCGGGGACCGGCCAGTCCTTCCGGTTCCGCACCAGGCCGCGTCCGCCGGTCATCTCATTGGTGACCTGCTCGTACTGGGCCTGTGTCCCGCCGGGGATCTCGAAGACGGTGATGATCGCCATGTTGGAACCTCTCTCGTTGGATTGCCGTGATTGACGATTCTCAGTGGAGCAGGGCAGGGAGCGGGCCGCTCGGGTGATGCGGCCATTCGGCCCCGTCGTTTCAGGCGCGGGCGCGGGCGCGGGCGCGGGCGCGAGGCATGAGGCGACAGGGCGACGCCGAGCTCGTCGGCAGCCGGGGTCGCCCCCGGCCGAGGTCAGCGCGGGATCCTCGCAAAGTTGTCATCTTGGGGGATTACGTCCGTGATGACACGCCCGCCTCAGCAGAGCGGCACAAGGCGCTGCCTGAGATGTTGTCAAATCCCGTGGATGGGCGAGTCTCAGGCGATCGCCGTCGTTCCGGTGGCGTCGGCCGCGGCTATTGACGGTGCTGGGGCCTCGACCTCGTAGGTCAGCTTTACGATCTTCGAGAAGGTCTTCACGGCCGTGAGCCGCAGCTTGGCGTCTTGCCCCTCTCGAAAGAACTGCTTCCCGCCCCCTGCCAGAAATGGGTAGATGGTGAGGTCTATCGCATCGATCAGTCGCTCCCGTAGCAGAGTTTCCCCGAGCAGGCCGTGGCCCATGATCAGCAGGTTCCCCCCGTCCTGCTGCTTGAGCCTGGCCACCTCGGCGATGACATCGCCTCGAACGACAGTCGGGTTGCCCCAGCCGGGGTTCTCCAGCGTCGAGCTGAACACGTACTTCGGGATTGTGGTGAGACGGTCGGCCCACATTGCCTTGTGGCCCCTACCGCCGTACAGCTCAGCGAACGCCTCGTAGGTGCGGCGGCCGAACAAAATGGCGTCGCACGCCGTCAACAGGCCCAAGCCGTCTCGCAGGTAGGCTTCATCTTGGTACTCGCCGACTCCCATGGCCACCGGGTCCTCGAAGACACCGTCCGCCGAGACCAGCACGTACTCGATCACCTTCCGCATAGCGCCGACCTCCATCGGTCGAACTCGCGGTGCCCGTTCCAGAACCGGCACCTCTCCGTGTCCTTCATATAGACCCCGGCCGCCCGGAAAACTGAGCGGTCCGGCAACGCCGGTTTCTCTTCTGTCGCGGCCGACTGGCTGGCCGACCGCCGCGGTCTGCGGAGGTTCGCCGAGACCCGCGCATGGACCGTGACAAGGGCCCCTACTACGTCGACGGCACTGGCCACGCGGGACAGGGGCCGCGACGCCGACATTCGCGAGTTCGGCAAGCCCCCGGCTGGCCAGCCCAGTCTGTGGTGCGGGTGGGAGCCCACGATGATGGGGCTGGGATCCAATGGAACCGGCGCGAGAAGTTCTACGACTCATCCGAGTGGATGGCCTACCTGGTCGACCACTTTCTGAGGTGCTTCACCCGTCACTTCGGCACCTGCCCCGGCACATTCAGCCACATCCACCAGGGCCTGTAGCAGTGACGTGAAGGCCAGGTGGCAGGCGCGCGGTCCGATGCTATTCGATTGCCATTCGATGCGCTTCGACAGCGCTTCGACAGTGATCCGGTGAAAGACATGTGTCTTGCTGCGCAGAGCCTTGTTGTTCAGGCGACCTGTCATTACTGTCCATGGTCAAGCGCTTCGACACTTCGCACCTGCGTCCGGCAAGGGGACAGCCGTTCCCGCAGTTTTTGAGTGCGCCACCTCGACGAGCTGAGCCACCTCCCATCGCGAGCAGCACTGCACGCCAACGGAGCGAAGGTGTCAACACGTCAGCTGATCGACCGTTTCGGCCGCTTGGCGTTCGGCGGGGACTCCAACTTCGAGCACTGGATGGAACAACTTCGCCCAGGACCGGCCATCAAGCCGATCAGTCGGCCAACTGCGCAAGCACCTTGGACGAGGCTGGGTAGCGCCGTCCCGAGCCCGGACTCGCCGACGAGCGACACCTCGCGGCGCCAGAGTCCGCCACCAGACGGGGGCTCCGGAAACACTCCATCGCCGTCCTTGGAGGGACACATGAGATGGCAATCCCGTAAATCCAGCAGCAGCAAGTCGGCCGGGTTCGGTCGGCTGGCCGTGATCGGCGCCGTGATCGCCGGGGTTCTGAGCTTCGCGGCTCCGGCGCAGGCCCAGGTGTACTCCACGTGCGACCAGTGGGGCAGTTACACCCAGGGCACCTGGACGATCTACAACGACGTCTGGGGCCAGAACCACGGCCTGCAGTGCCTGACCGTCAACAGCATCAAGTCCTGGTCCGTCGATTCCACCCAGTCCGGCGGCGGGGTCAAGTCCTACCCGAACACCGGAGTCCGACCCCAAACGCCGCTGTCGCAGCTGAACTCGGCGGGCTTCTGGTACAACAACTCGTCGGCCCCCACCGCCGGCAGTGACTACTGGGACTGGACGGGCGACATCTGGTCGACCAACAACCAGGACGAGATCATGACCTTCACCAGCTGGAACGGGGCGACCGGTGGCTGGGGGAGCCAGATCGCGTCCAACGTGACCATCGGCGGCGTCCTGTACGCGTCGGTCTGGCAGGCCAATCCCGGCTGGAATGTCCTGCAGCTCTTTCCCGCCCAGCAGACCAACTCCGGCACGGTCGACGTCTCGGCGGTCTGGCGATGGGCCGCGTCGCAGAACCTCTTGCGCAACACCACCCTCGACACGATGCAGTACGGCATTGAGATCACCTCGACCAGCGGCGTGCAGAAGCAGTACTCGCTGAACGCCTACAGCGCCTGGTGGAGCAACACCTCCGGCGGCGGATCAAGCATCTAATGCTCTGACCGGGAAGGTTCGCTGGGTGGGTGGTCGCAGCGTTTGGATGTGCGGTGACGTCCGTCCGATCGTTGGGGGTGTGGTGGCTGGGCCTGTCCGCGTGCGCAGGTTGATTGACCAGGAGGGGCAGAAGCTGCAGCAGATCGTGCGTCGTGGCAGCACCAGTTCGGTGCGGTTCCGGCGCGCGATGACACCGTCCGCGACGTGATCCACCGGTTCAACGAGATCGGCCTGGCTCGTCTGGACCCTCGGCGGGCGGGAGGCGCCGTCCCCGCCTGCTAGGTCCTGACGACGAGGACTTCGTCGTCCAGACGGCCACCACCCGCGCCCGACCAAGCTCGGCCAGCCGTTCACCCCCTGGGCCATCCCGCGACCTACCACCGCACCCATGGCGTCCGGTACTTCCACGGGTGCTACTCGATCGGCGACGACACCCTCTGGGGCGTCAACCGCCGCAAGACGGGCGGCAGTGCCCGCGACAACCAGCCGGTACACGGGCGCTGTCGGACCCCGACAATCCCGTCGAGCAGCAAGTGCGCTCACCGGCCCACCAGACCCATCTCGTAGCAGCGGTCGCCCGGTCCTGGATGCCATCGTTCGGCGTCTTCACCATGTCCTGGACCGCTCGTCTTCAACCCGTCGTGGAAGCTGCTCAGGCTTGTCGCGGTTCAGCCGGCCGGGGCGCGATCTCTCGCTTGAGGATCTTTCCGCTGGGTCCGGTGGGCAGGGCGTCCACGATCCAAATGGACCGTGGGTACTTGTAGGCGGCCACTCTCTCCTTCGTGAACTGCTGAAGTTCCGCGGGCGTGGCGAGTGCACCGTGGCGCAGGACGACCGCGGCGCCGACGTCCTCACCCAACCGCTCGTCCGGGAGGCCGACGACGGCCGCCAGCGCCACAGCAGGGTGCTCGTGGAGCACCTCTTCGATCTCGCGTGGGTAGACGTTGTAGCCGCCGCGGATGATCAGGTCCTTCTTGCGGTCGACGATGTACAGGTAGCCGTCCTCGTCCTGGCGGGCCAGATCGCCGGTACGTAGCCAGCCGTCGGGGATGGTCGCGCGGGTTTCCTCCGGGCGGTTCCAGTATCCCTTCATCAGGTTCGGTCCGCGGACGACCAGTTCGCCGACTTCGCCGACGGCGACTTCCTGGCCGTGGTCGTCCAGCAGCCGGACTTCGACGTCGCGGATCGGTGTGCCGATGGAACCGGCCTTACGCGGGCGGTCGGGGTGGTTGAAGGTGACGACCGGGCTGGTCTCGGACATGCCGAAGCCCTCCAGGACCATGCAGCCGAAGCGGCGTTCGAAGCCATGGAGGATCTCCACCGGCAGTGAGGCGCCGCCGGAGACGCACATCCGAAGTGTGGAGACGTCTGCGTCGGTGGGCTGGTGCTGGAGGAGCGCGGCGTACATGGTCGGTACGCCGTCGAAGATCGTGGCGCGGTCGCGGGCGATGGCGTCCAGCACGGTTTGCGGGTCGAAGCGCGGGATCAGGGTGAGGGCTGCGCCGCTGCGGATCGCCGCGCTCATGGTGCAGATCTGGCCGAAGATGTGGAACAGGGGCAGACAGCCCACCACCACGTCCTGCGACGTCAGCCGCTGCACGTGCACCGCGCTGACCTCGGTGTTGTGGCGCAGCCCCGCGTGGGTGAGTGCGGCGCCCTTGGGGCGGCCCGTCGTGCCGGAGGTATAGAGGAGCACAGCGACGTCCTCACCGGCGGCCGGGGCGACCTCGGCCAGCGGCTCGTGCTGAGCGAGCGACTCGGCGAACGCGGCCGGCTCGACAACCGTGAGCGGAACCCCGGCGGAAGCCGCGCCGGCGGCACCCTCACCCGGGGCTTGGAACCACTCGAAGACCGCCACCGCTCCGGAGTCGGTCAGGTGGTACTCGACCTCCCGCTGCTTCAGTAGCGGGTTGAGTGGCACCACGATCGCGCCGGCCCGCAGCGCCCCGTAGTACAGGACGACGAACTCGGGCACGTTGGGCAACATCATGGCGACCCGGTCACCGGGGCGTACGCCTTGGGCGCGGAGCAGCGCGGCGGCGCGTGCGCTGCGCTCGTCCAGCTCGGCGTAGTCGATGACCTGCGCGTCGAGGCGCAGTGCGGGACGGTCCGGCTGCTGCGCGGCCGTCTCCGTCAAGAATTCGGCCAGGTTGGCCATGGCCAGGACACCTCCACTGGGTGCTTCACGTCGAGATTCGATGTTCAAGCTGACGACATGTTGGTTCGTGAGGCCGCTCGCACCGGTCGCTCCAGATTGGCTTCTGCGTGGGCCTGCCTGCAGGTCGCCTTATGTGCTCGCGGTAACGGCCCGACGTAGTCGGGTCCTCGCAGCCAGGCGTTCTCAGAGCGGGCTGACGAGGGATGGCACGGCCTTCTGCGTTGTTCCGGTCATTTCTCGGTAAGGGCCTTGAGGACGTCGGCGGCGACGGCGCGGGCGGATCCGGGGTTCTGGCCGGTGATGAGGTTGCGGTCGCGGACGGAGAAGGACATCAGCGGCAGGCGGGCCTTCTCGTAGTGGGCGCCCTGTTGTTTGACGAGGTCCTCGATGTTGTAGGGCACCTGCTTGGCGACGCCGGCGAGGATCTCCTCGTTCCAGGAGAAGCCGGTCATCCGCCTGCCCTGGAGGAGGTACTGGCCGCTGCTCAGGCGGAGGTCGGCGAATACGGTGTACCCGTGGCAGACGCTGGCGACGATACGTCCGTTTTCGAACATGTCGCGGGCGAGTTGCTGCAGATGAGGGTCTCCCCGGAAGTCCCACATGGTGCCGTGTCCGCCGGTGAAGTAGATGGCGTCGTAGTCGGACCAGTTGACGTCGCCGGCCGACAGCGTGTGTTCGAGGCGCGCCATGAATGCCGGGTCCTGCAACCGCTGTCGCACACTGCGGTCGGCCGTGAATCGACCGAGCGAGCGGGGCTCCACCGGAGACCGTCCGCCCTTGGGGCTCGCGATGTCCTGCTGGAACCCGTGGGCCTCGAACAGGTCGTAGAAGTGAGTCAGCTCGCCCAGCCACAATCCCGTCGGCTTGTCGGAGTCGCCGTACGTGCCGTGGTTGGTCACGATATTGAGGATCTTGCCCATGATGTCTTCTTTTCTGGGATCGGTGTTTCTTCCTTGCGCCGACGTTGACCGTCGGTCGTGGTTGTTCAGACCTGCTCGGTGGGACGCACGAGCAGCTCGTTGACAGCCACGTGCCGGGGGCGGCTGACGATGTAGCCGACCGCTTCCGCGATGTCTTCGCTCTGCAGCCGTTCGACGTTGCCGAGGCCGGCATTGAGCAGTTGCTGGACGGCGTCCGAGTTGTGGGTGCGCAGTTCGGTGTCGACACTGCCCGGCTCTACGACGGACACGCGCACGTGCCGCTTGGCCAGTTCCTGGCGCAGCGCCTCGCTGAAGCCGGTGACGCCGAACTTGGTGGCGGTGTACACGGCCATCATGGCGTAGGCGTTGCGGCCGTTCAGCGAGCTGATGTTGATGATGTCCGCGACCTGGCGCGGGCCGTCGGTGGCGGCCTTGACGAGGTGGGGGACAGCCGCGTGGGTGGTGTGCAGCAGGCCCATGAGGTTGATGTCGATCATGCGCTGCCAGTCGTTCTGGTCCGCGCCGGGGGTGGGGCCGAGCAGCATGAGGCCGGCGTTGTTGACCAGGATGTCCAGGCGGCCCAGGCCATCGACGGTACGGGCGACCGCTTCCGCGGCGGCCTGGGAGGTGGTGATGTCGGCGGGTACGACCAATGCGCTCCCGCCCTCCTTGGTGATCTGTGCGGCGAGGTCGGTCAGACGGTCCTCCCGTCGGCCGACGACGGCCACCGCGGCGCCCTGGCGGGCCAGTTCCAGGGCGGTGGCGTGGCCGATGCCGCTGGAGGCTCCGGTGACAAGGGCGACGGTTCCTCCAAGACGACCAGTCATGGTTTCAGCCTTTCGAACGCCCGCTCTACTGCGGGCCGTGCCAGGTAGGGGATCTATGGTGGGGGGCTGCTTCGCAGGGGGGACGCTGCTCAAGACCGGACCGCGCGCACCAAGGTAAGTGCGCCTGGTCTGGTAGATCGGCAACGCCACGCCATTGGTCACGATGGACGAGAGCGGCCGTCCCGCGGGACTCCTGCCAAGATCGGTTACCCACCCGGGCACCGGCAAGCTGGTGCCCGCGTCTCACCTCAGGGACTGAGGTGCTCCGGGTGGGGGCGAGGGCCGACGGAGCCAGCCGTTGGACGGGGTTGGAGAAGGCCGTTGATGACGGCCTCGGCGGCGGGCTCCATCAGGTGGGCCTGGTCGGGTGAGCTTTCGAAGCCGCGCAGCACCGTCAGGCAGATGTCGGCTGCGTCCTGGGGCCGGTCGGTGCCGGCCTGCTCGAAGACATCGACCAGGAAGGCGCGGAGGCGGTCGCTGAAGGCGCTGCAGATGTCGCCGCACAAGCGGGTTCGGGCGTCCAGGAGCTCGGCGACGTGCGGGGAAGCCTTGAGCGCCAGCACGAGATCCAGCTTGGCGGTGAGGATTCCCAGTGCCCGTTGCTCGGCGGTGGCGCCCTTGCGGGCGGCCGCGGCCTGTGCCGCGTCCAGCGCCCGGCGGTGCAGGCGCTCGGCGAGCAGCCGGAACGCCTCGTCCTTGTTGCGGACGTAGGTGTAGAGGCTCGACCGGGACAGGCCCGTGCGCTGGGCGATGTCGTCCATCGTGGTCCTGCGCACCCCGTACAGCAGCAGACACTCGTGGGTGGAGTCCAGGACCGCCGAGAGTCGGTCGGCAGCCATTGTCAGCCCAGCTGCTTGAGCAGTTCGACCGCGAGCGGGCCGGACGACATCGGGTTCTGCCCGGTGAGAAGGTTGCCGTCCAGAACCACGTTCGGCGTCCACGGGGCCGCTACCTTCACGTCCGCGCCGATGGCCTTGAGCCGGTCCTCCAGGAGCCAGATCGCCTTGTCGGCCAGGCCCCCTTGGCGTTCCTCCTCGTTGGAGAAGGCTGTGATCTTCCGGCCGGCGAAGGCGGAGGTGCCGTCCGCACGGTTCGCGGCCAGCAGTGCGGCCGGCGCGTGGCACACCACACCGAGCGGCTTGCCGGAGTCCAAGGCGTCCACGAGCAGCCGGCCGGAGGTGGGGTCGACCGCCAGGTCCTCCATCGGGCCATGGCCGCCCGGGTAGAACACCGCCTGGTAGTCCGCCAGGTCGACGTCCTCCAGCTTCAGCGGCGCCGCCAGTGCGGCGATCTCGGCCAGTTCGGGAGTGACGTCGCGGCCGCCGTTGGCCCCCGGTGCCAGACTGCCCGGGTCGGGAGCCGGGACCACCCCGCCCGGTGTGGCGAGGACGACGTCGTGGCCCGCTTCGGTGAACACCTTGTACGGGGTGAGCAGTTCCTCGGCCCAGTAGCCGGTCGGGTGCCGGGTGCCGTCGTTCAGCGTCCAGTAGGTCGCACCGGTCACCACGAAAAGAATCTTGGACATCATGTTCTCCTTGCCATATTGCCGTAGCCCGGCAGTTCGACGTTTCAAGCTCAGATCGTCGATCCGCCGGTACCTCCCGACGGTAGGCCCAGTACATGCGCCCAACAAATAGACTCGTCTATGTGAGCGATAGAAAAAGCAATGGATCGCTGGACCTGGCGCAGCTACGCACATTCCTGGCCGTCTATCGCGCCGGTTCCCTGACCGCCGCCGCCCGGCTGGTCGGCCTGACCCAGCCGACGGTGACGACCCAGCTGCGCGCCCTCGAAGACCACATGGGCCGCCAACTCTTCGAACGCCTCCCCCGGGGCGTGACCCCGACCCCCGCCGCCGACGATCTGGCCGCCCGCCTCGCCGCTCCAATGGACGCCCTTGAGGCGATTGCCACCACCAGCGGCACGCTCGGCGAGACGGTGCCCGAGCCCCCCGTGCTCCTGGCCGGGCCTGCGGAGTTCCTCGCCGTCGTCGTACCCAGTCTCGGCCCGCTTCTGAAGCAGGGAGTCCGGCTCCGCATCACCACCGGCTTGTCCGAGGACCTCCTCGCAGGGCTGCGGGCCGGCAGTTACGACCTCGTCGTGTCCACGATCCGCCCTCGCGGGCGCACCCTGACCGCCGAACCGCTCGCGGACGAGGACTTCGTGCTCGTCGCCGCCCCCGACTGGTCCGACAAGATCGACCACGACCTTCTGATCCGCGACGGGCCCGGCGCCCTCGCCGACCTCCCCCTCATCTCCTACGCCGACGACCTGCCCATTCTCCGCCGGTACTGGCGGCACGTCTTCAACACCCGTCTCGTCGCTGAACCAGCGCTGGTCATCCCCGATCTCCGGGCCGTCAAAGCTGCCGTCCTCGCAGGCTTCGGCGTGACCGTCCTGCCCCGTTACCTGTGCACCGCGGAAATCGCCGACGGCTCGCTCCGCCTCCTGCTCGACCCCGAAGACGCCCCCATCAACACAGGCTTCCTTGCCCAGCGCGCCGGCGCCCACCCCCTCCCGCACGTCGCCCTCGTCCGCGACCACCTGGTACAGGTCGCACGCTCAAGCTGATCTGCAGGGCACAGCGAGGCTCGGTGTGCACTTGACCGAATGCTGGCCACCGGGGGTCCTCGTCCGCACCTCGCGTGGGGAATCCAGCCACCAGCCCGCCAGGGCGCCAAGGGCCGTGAAGCGGCGCCTGCGCAGTCGCGAGGAAGGGGCGTGCGCAGTCGGGTACCTCGTCACCTGCGCTGCTGGACCGCCGCCGCGCAGCCCACGGAGACCGGTCCGGGCATGGCGGATCAGTTGCGGACGGCGATGACCGTGTCGTCGAAGCCTCCTGCGGCAGAGGGCTACCGGGCGGTCCCTGACGTGGGGACGCTGTGCGAGTCGGCAACGCGAGGATCTTGTTGCCCCGTCCAGCGGACGGAGGTATTGCCGGCGTGTCAGACTCGCTCGGCAGACGCCCATCCCTGCTGGTGGAGTCTTTCGAAGCCGTCCAGCATGAGGTCCAGGGCGAACTCGAACTCGAACTGGTCGTCACAGCCCTGGCCCACGACCGATTCGCTGTCGTGCGGCCGAGCCAGCACGATCTCGACGCCGGCGTTCGGCCTGCTGGTGGCGACGGGGGGCTGGAACATTGCTGCCGAGCAAGCGAAGGATCACGGCGCCTACCGCACCACGCTCCTCGTAGCTCGTGGTCGTGGCTGTCTCCGGAATCATGGCGTTCCTGCATGCGAGGGCCGGCAGCACGACAGGGTTGGCGGTGTTCGGGGCGCTCACCGGCGTGAGCGCACTGGCCGCGTTGCTCTCGGTGTGCTGCTGGCGGGTTGAGCTGTCGTCACGTGCGAGCCGTATCGGGTCGGGGTGTCGGGTGGTCGCGGAATCAGTCGCGCCAGATGAGGCGGTAGACCTTGGTCAGGCTCGGGATGTCACCGGGAGCCGGCCGACCGGCTGATCGCCGACGGCCCCCTGGGCCTGGTGATCTCCGCGGCCGGAGTGCTCACACCCCAGGATGACCTGGACCGCGACCCGCAACTGGCGGCGCTCCTGCTGCAGACCAACCTGACCGGACACGTGAGCGTCCTGCTCGCGCTCGTCGGCCACCTGCGCGCTCGCGGCCGGGGAACCCTGGTCGTGCTGTCCTCGATCGCCGCCGTGCGTCCGAGTAGGGCCAATTTCGTCTACGGCGCGGCCAAGGCCGGCCTCGCCGCGTTCGCCCGCAGCCTTGCCGACCAGCTCCACGGCACCGGAGTGCGTGTCCTGCTCGTCGGGGTGCGCGGTGTCCGACCTGGCGGAACTATGGTGCAGGGGACGGTGGTTCGGGATCCGGTGTGCGGGGTTCCGGGGTCGGCGGTTGCTTGGCGCTCGCGCTGCGGTAGTAGTCGCGGTAGATGATCTTGTAGAGGGGGATCCATCGCGGAATCCGGTTGATGCCCGGGATCCACGGCGCGAACATCGGCAGCAGGAAGCCGAACAGGATCATGAGCAGGCCGACGTCGAGGTCGAGGTTGGCATTGCCGGAGGGGTTCAAAGCAGGGACCTGGTACATCCCCGCGTACAGCCAGAGCCAGACCTGGCCGGGGTAGTCCCACAGCTCGTTCATGACGCCCCACCGGTCGCCCGCGACGCCTTGCGCTGTCGCGACGTCGCCCCAGAGGGTGCCGTCTCCGAAGAACATGGTCCCCTTGGTGGTGTTGGTGCTCAGCTGTTGATCGCTGCCCTGGAAGTACCCGTCGAGGCTGCCGTTGGCGGCGATCAGCTGTTCCGCCTGGATGATCACCGGGACAGGGCCGTAGTCACCCTGTGGCACGGTGGCTGTGGTGGGAGTGAACTTCGCGTTCGACGCGGCCAGTGCCTTGGCGTAGTTGTTGAGCCACGTCGTCTGCAGGGGTGAGGCGAGTTGGTCGGCGGACGCGCCGGGGGACAGGTCGCCCGCCGACCCCGGGCCTTCGGCGGCGGTTGGGTGCGGGGCCGGAGCGAGGGAACGGATTGCGGACTTGCTCGCGCGGACCCCTTGATCAACGCTTCAGCGACGTTCCACGTGGTCGCTGAAGCGCGTGGCGGGGTCGACGCCGCTCCCCCCGACGTGCTCGGTTTCGCCAGTGAAGCCACAGCACGCGCCTGCCCGTCGCGCAGTCCTGCGTTGACGGCCGGGGTCACAGTCGCGTGCAGGCCTGTCCAGGCGCTGATCCAACTTCCGGATCTGCCGGACGTCGAGTCTGGCGCCGCGCGCGAGCTCTTCCTCGGTGTCTGAGCGCGACCTGGAGCATGCTCGGCCTGGCAGATGATCACCTGTGGGGGCGCAGGGGCGCCGCGCCGAGGAGTGGTCGTGCAGTCGGCCATGAGCCGTGGCCAGGGCATCGTCGAGATGTTCACCGCTCTCGCGGGGCCAGCCCTCGGATGGCAGATCCAGGAGGGGCAGTTCCGTCTGGTCTACCCCGCCGGCAAGGAGTCCGGGCACGGATCGAGTCAAGCCGCGCGGAGGGTGCGCGAGGAGCAGGCCCGCAGCCTTGGCGGCTACTTCTCCTTCGACCTGGCACGCGAACAGCTCGGCGAGACCAGCCTGGAGCGGCCGCTTGCCGTCGACGGAGCGCCGCTCCCGTTCAACGGCTTCGCCGCGGACTTCGTCTACCGCAGCATCTCGATACCCGACCTGACTGTGGACCAGATCGTGCGGCTCGGCGTGAGGCATGCGAGGAGGGCGGTCGAACAGGTCGCCGGGTTCGCCCCTGTCCGCGGTGTCGGCGACGACCGCCATCACAGCAGTGGGAAGTAGTCGATCCGGGGCCGGGACGCGCGCCCCCAGCGGCGGTCGGCTGCGTGCCGTCCAGGCTTCTGTGGTGGGACGAGAGCACGTCCGCGCTCTGCTTCCCGGGCGTGCGCTTCCTCCCGCGCACCGACGAAATTCCCGAACTCACCACCACCATCGCGGCCCTGCACCGGCCCGACGCCGACCTGGCCCTGCTCTCGCTGGTGGCCCTCGCAGCCGCCTCACTCGCGGGCTGAGCGCCGGCTCACGCGGCCCATTTTCGAGTGAAGGCGTGATCGCCGGGATCCGCAGTTGGGCGTTGTGCCGCCGCAAGTGCATCCGTAACGCACCCCACGACGATCTCAACGTCGACGACCCAAGATGGTCAGTTGGCGCGGCGGACACGTCGACACCTGGTAACCCCGCCATTGACCCTCTACGCTTCCCGCAGACACCAACTGGGGGCAGCGTGGTGCATCACCAATTCGAGGACGGGCCAGGCATGCTGCTCGCCTCGATCCTCTTCTTCGCCATCCCGGCGTTCATTGTGATTGTGATTGTCGCCGTCAGCCGACGAAGGCCGCCGCCTCCACCTCCGTGGTGGTGGCAGCCTCCGCAACCGCCCCACGACGAGAGAGAAGAGGACGACTGACACGACAAGGCCCCGCTGAACTTCCCTTGGGTTCTAACGGTCCTCGCAACACCCGTGATCTGTGGGAGTTGCGAGGACCGTGGCTGTTGGACGCGATGATCTTTCGGGGTCCATCCGCGGTTCCTGACACTGGCCGAGCGCGAACGGATACGGGACCTCCGGGCGCTGGGCCGGTCGTTGCGGGAGATCGGGCGTGCCCTGGGGCGGCCGGCGAGCACGGTCAAGCGGGAGATGGGTGCGTCTCGTTTCGAGGGACGACGTTGGTCAGGCTGTGAGGGCGAACTTCTGTGGGCAGGGTTCGAGGCAGGTGCGTTGATGCTCTCGACGCGTGTGGAAGCGCCAGTAAGGGTCGAGGTCGCCGTTGGAGACGACTGCACGGAGCCTTAGGACGGCTTCGGCTCCGGGTGGGCCCCAGCGGGCGCCGGTGATGTCGAGGCGGTCCGCGATCAGGTGGCGGCAGGCACCCTCGACCGCGCCAGTGGCGATCGGCCAGCCGTTGGCGATGGCTGTGTCATAGTGCAGTTGGTCGAGGTGTCCGGTCAGGTAGCGCTGGCAGGTGTCGACGGCCTTGCGCCGGGCGACGGGCAGTCCTTCCTGGTCGGCTTGGGCGGTCATCTCGGCCGCGGTGCGGGCGGCGTGGCCTGCGAGGATCGAGATCAGGCGGTCGGCGGCCCAGGCCTCGGCCTCGGTGGTGCCGGGTTTGTGGAAGACGTGGGCGGCCGCCCAGACGTACTCGGCGACGTGGACGAAGTCCAGCAGGACATGGACCGTGATCCCGCGTCGGCGGGCCTCGGCTTCGATCAGGTCGAGCTGGTGCCGGGCACCGTCCACCAGGACGATCCAGGGCCGCAGGCACTTCGGGTCACGAGCCTGCGCTTGGTCGAAAGCGTCCGCGATGACCTGCTCGGGCGAGCGGACCAGGGAGGCGGTGCACCACTTGTTCTCCGCCTCCGGTCCCGGACGGGCGGGGCGTTCGCCACTGCGGCCGCCTGGCGGGTGGATCACGTCGTGCGGGCGTCTGGGGGCCGGTCGGGTGTCGAAGACGCAGGCCACGGTGGCCATCCGCTTGCGGTTCGGCTTCTCGCCGGGCGCGAGCCGGCCGCGGTGGCCGCCGGCAGCCTTCTCGGCGGCTCGACGGGTGGCCTGACGCAGGGCCTCGGGACGCATGACCACGCCCGTGCCGTCGACCTGGACCACCAAAGGCATGTCCGAGCTGCACGGGATGGGGGGCCGAGCTCGGTAGAAGGCGTCGATGTCCACTTCCGCGGCGACCACGAGCTCTTCCAGCCTGCGCTTGCCGAGCACGTTCCCGCAGCGGCGCTCGATCGCCTCGTGGGCCTGGTCGAACGAACCGCGGACGGCTTCGGTGACCGCGAGCCGCCGTAAGCCGGTCGAGTGCCGGCCCGCGGGCAGCGACAACGCGTGGTCGGCGGGGTGGACGTTGCAGGTGCCGGGGCCGCGGTGGGCGACCCGGGTGACGCGGACCGGCCCGAACATGGTGGCCAACCACCGCTGGTGGCCGGGTTCCCGCCAGGGCCGCACCTGGCCGTCGGGCCCGATCACGACTGGGCCGGCACCAGCCCGGACCTGCGTCTCCTCCCGCTGAGCGCGAAGGTCGAGGTGGTCCTGCAGCAGCAGGCGGAGCAGGTCCCGCCCGGCCATCTCGAGGTGTTCCTCCAGCTCAGCGTGGGTCCAGCCCGTCGCATCGCCGCCTGACAGGGTTCCTATCGTAGCGGTCGACGCCGCGCATGAACGCGGAGCGCGCCGATCAGCCCGTGGGACCGGTCGAAGGACCGAGGGCCTTCGCGATGGACACGTCGTGCTCAACCCCATCGGCCTGCGGATCACCCTGGCGCCGGCGCGGCGGCGGCCGCCCGGAACCTGGCCTTGGCGGGTTCCGCGTGAGGTCCAGGGAGAGCCGGGGAGAGTCCGGATCCTTGGCACTACCGCGCATCCGACCGCGAGGATCTTCCCCAAGCTGGGCATCAAGACCCGCGCCCAGCTCCGGGACGCCCTGTCGCAGGACAGGCCGTAAGCCTCAGCGGGGCGGCAGCGCATAGAGGTGGTTGTCGTGGGCGGCGAAGAGATTCGTACCGTCTGTCGCGAGCAACCAGGGCGCGGACTTGTCGCCGCGGTCGGAGAAGGACCACAGGAGGTGGCCGCTCTTGCGGTCCAACGCCACGATCGTCTGTCCCGCGTCGAGCGGGACGAACACCGTGTCCTGAACAACCATGAGCGGGTACGCCGACGCATCGTTCACGTCACCCTGCCAGAGCTGGAGGCCGCTGCGGGCGTCCACTGCGACCACACCGAAGCCCATGGCGGAGTAGATCACTCCGTCCGCGTAGGCCGTGCCGCTGTAGAGGGAGGCACCGCCGTAGACCGGGTCGTGTGCGGTGGCCGTGGCCATCCGCTTGTCGCCCTTGTCCAGCCCGTAGCCGATGACCTGATCGCCGGCCAGGTAGAGGGTGTCCTCGGCGAGCAATGGCATCTGCGTGGTCTTCTGACCGGCTGCCTCGGCGACCCAGAGCTGTCCACCGGTGGCCGCGTCGCGGACCACGACGTGGTCGTTGTCGTTGGTGTAGACGAGATACCTGCCGGTGGCGAACCCGGCGGCGGAGTCTCCCCCGTTGGCAGCGACCTGCCGCTTCTGGGTCCAGAGGATCGTGCGCGTCTGCGGGTCGACGGCCACCAGCAGTCCGCCCGCCGCGCTGAGGAAGACCGCCTGGTCGTTGGCGCCGAGGATGCTCTCCAGCCCGTAGTGGTTGGGCAGTTGCCAGGTCCATTTCTGGAGACCGGTGTGCGGGTCGAAGCCGGCCAGGGTGTCCAGGACGCCGCTCAGCGCGGCGACCATGAACCCACCGCTCAGCGCGAACGGCTCGTGCAGGCCGTCGACGGTTTGCTCCGGCCCCGTCCACTTCTGGGCGCCCGAGTGCGGGTCCAGCGCGGTTATGGTCTTGTCAGTGACCAGCAGGCCGTACGGCGTCGACACGGGCGGGACGTCGAGCGTGCCGCTCGCGGTGTACGTCCAGATCGGCTGCGGCGCGACGCCCGGCGGCCGGGTCTGCGGGCGTGCCGAGGGAGCGGCGGCCGCCGTACCGCCCACCGTCGGCTTGTCGGTTCCGCTGCCGGAGAGCGCGATCGCCACGCTGCCCCCGGCTGCCGCGACGGCGGCCGCGCCGAGAACGCCGTAGAGCAGCCGACGGCGCGATAGTGAGGCGGCGGCTTGGATGTCGGCGCCCGCGGGTGTTGGGTCTTCGGCGCTCGCCCCGGTTGCCGGTGCGCCGGAGTTGACGGCTAGGGTGGGACTGTAGGCTGCGCCGCCCGCCTTGCCGTTGCTGAAGCCGGGTCCCGGCCCAGTGTTCGGCCGTGCTGCACCGCCGGCGGCGGGGCTCGGTGCCGGAGTCTCCAGTTCCATGACGCGCGCAGCGTGTTGGGCGATGCCCGAGGCGACAGGCGTCGGCAGCCAGGTGCCGCCGTGCAGCAGCGCCGCGGTACCCTCCGGGGCCAGCAGCGCCAGCAGCGCGGCCGGTGTCGGCCGTTCCACTGGGTCCTTCGCCAAGCAGGCCGCGACGGCCTCGCGCAGCGAGCCGGGCACCTGCTCAAGGTCGGGCTGCTCGTGCACGACGCGGTAGAGCAGCGACGCTGCCGACTCCTGCCCGAAGGGCCCGTTGCCCGTCGCCGCGAACGCGAGCACGGAACCGAGTGAGAAGACGTCCCCCGCCGGTCCCACCCTAAGGCCGGCAGCCTGCTCGGGGGACATGAAGCCGGGCGAGCCAACGACCACACCGGTACTGGTGAGCGTGCTGCCCGCCTCGTTCAGCGCGCGGGCGATGCCGAAGTCGATGACGCGCGGTCCGTCCGCGGCCAGCAGCACGTTCGACGGCTTGAGGTCCCGGTGGACGAGCCCGGCGCCGTGGATCGCGGTCAACGCCTCCGCGAGGACCGCCCCGATCGCGCGCACGCTCACCTCCGGGAGGGGCCCCCACGCCGCGACGGCCTCGGCCAGAGACGGGCCCAGCACATATGTGGTGGCGAGCCACGGCGTGGCCGAGTCCCGGTCGGCGTCCACGACGGACGCGGTGAACGTCCCGTTCACGGCCTGTGCCGCCGCGACCTCGCGCCGGAAGCGGTCGCGGAATCCGGGATCGCCCGCGAGGTCCGCGCGGACGACCTTCACGGCGACCGTCCGCCCGCCGGCACTGCGGGCCAGATACACCTGACCCATTCCGCCCGCGCCGAGCCGGGCAACGAGCCGGTACGGGCCTATGCTTGGCGGATCGTCAGTTATGAGCGGCTGCATGAGGTGTGTCCCCGTCCCCCGGAATGCGCCGCGTGAGTTGCGGCGACGGCGCGATTCTAGTGCCGCGCCCGCTAGCCTTTGCCCTGCCGCGACGCCGGCACGCACATCGGCTGCGTTGGCGAATCACCCAAGTACACCCAGTACGAGGGCGGTCCGCCGCCTTGCAGTTGCACGTGCCGGACGCCGCAGCTTGACGGGCAAAGGTTGGCGGGCGGGCACTAGTGCTGCGTTCCTCAAAGGGTGTACACGTAGCGGCGCCTGAGGGTCCGGGTCGGTGGTGCGGGTCTGCCCCAGATCCAGGGTCTGGCGCGGGCGTTGAGCTGCTTGGTGGCCACGCGGGTGGCGTGGGCGATGTGGTCAGGGTCGCCGAAGGAGCGTCCCGCGAGGGCGGCCTTGCGGAAGAGACGCCACCAGCCCTCCTGCAGGTTGAGCCAGCAGGCGCCCACGGGGATGAACACGTGCTTGATGCGGGGATGCTCCTCGAGCCAGGTCCGGGTGGACGCGCTGTTGTGAGAGGACAGGTTGTCCGTGATCACGTAGATGTCGCCGGCCGGGTTGGCATCCTCGACCCGTTGGAGGAACTGCTGGTAGAAGGCGCTGTTGCGGCTGGAGGCGGTCATCGTGATCTCCTGGCCGTCGCGGACGCGTAAGACCGTGTCCTATGTGGTGAGTCGGATGAGGCGTTTGTAGCAGCAGAGGGCGGCGGCGAGGCCGAGGAAGGCCAGGTAGTTGCGGGGGTGGCGTTCGTAGCGGTGGTTGAGGCGCTGGTAGCCGGTCAGCCAACTCATGGTGCGTTCGATGACCCACCTGCGGCGCCCCAGCCGTTCGCTGGACTCGATGCCTTTGCGGGCGATGCGGATGCCGATGCGCTTGCCGCGTAACCATTTTCGCAGGTGGGGGATGTCGTAGGCCTTGTCCGCGTGGAGCCGCTGGGGTTTGAAGTGACGGCCGCGGTGAGGGTCGTGTCTCGTTTGGTGGCCCTCGACCGTGGGCTTCAGTGCTTGGCTGTCGTGGGTGTTCGCGGCGGTGACGCCGACGACCAGGGGCAGTCCGGTCGCGTCCGACAGGACGTGCATCTTGGAACCCGGCTTGCCGCGGTCCACGGGGCTCGGACCGGTGAGTTCGCCCCTTTTTTGGCCCGCACGTGGGCGGAGTCGAGCACGACGCGGGTGACGTCGATCAGGCCGGCGTCGTCGAGCCGGTGCAGCACGGCCTCGTGGAGGCGGCCCCAGACGCCGGCTCTGGACCAGATGAGGAAGCGGCGGTGGGCGGTGGACTTCGATATCCCGAAGCACGGCGGCAGCGCGCGCCACGCGCAGCCGCTGACCAGCACGTAGATGATGGCCGCGAACAGCGTCTCATCAGGCGGTTGGCCGTTCCGCCACCCTGCGGCCGCACCCGGTCCGGCGGAATCAACGGCTTCGCGAGCTCCCACAGCCCGTCCGGAACGATCCAGCTCCACGTACCCCGCCCCATGACCAGCCCAACGAGCCGCCACCACATAGGACACGGTCTTAGGTGCATTGTCGACATCGCCGATCGTCATGCGCAGGGAACCGTCGGTCAGTTCTTCGGCTCGCTAGGTGGACTTCCTCTCGAAGGTGTGACCAGCGCTGGATGGCCCGCCTGCGCTCGGGGAGGCGCAGGCAGGCGCCGTTGCCGGGAGTACGAGCTGCTTGGCTGAGGACACCTCGGACCGGCAGCCGGCGAGGCTGAGAAGGCAGACCGCTACCGTGACAGCGAGGACGGGTCGGTTCATCGGACCGGCTTCGGAAAACAGAATCAACCATGACTCAACATTACTGACCGCATGGACAGTTGTAGGGGTCTGACTCCCAGAGGTCAACACTCGAACGCTCATCTTCCTTTGATTTTCGGGTGTTTGGTGACTCCAGAGCTCGACGCCGGCAGGCTCGCACTACAACAGAATCCATCAGGCATCTTGACATTTTGCCCAACGAACGACTCCTCTTACACATAATCAACCACTGCCCGAGCGAATCGACTTCAGCCACCTCTACGGCCGCCTCCACCTCCTGACCGCACACCGGGTGGCTAGTCCTCAAAGGAGAGCCGACGCATGTCGAACGGACACCCTCGCCGTGGCCGGCCAAGCGCCAGGCAACTTGGCACCACGTCGTTCCTCGCTCTGCTGGTCCTCCTCGCGGCGCTCCTGCTGCCGACGCAGGCCACCGCGGCCACCGCGTCGTTCACCTTGGGAGCCACCCGGACCGACCAGAACGGCAACACGCTCCAACTGCACGGGCTGGGCATCATCAAGGTCGGTGCCACCTGGTACGGCTTCGGCGAGGACAAGACCGGGGAGACGTCGTCGAACACCTCGTTCCAGGACATCCCCTGCTACACGTCGACGGACCTGGGCGGCTGGACGTATCGGGGAGTGGCACTGGGAAGGCAGGCCACTGGCGACCTGGGCCCCGACCGGATCGTGGAACGGCCGAAGGTCATCCACAACTCCTCGACCGGCCTCTACGTGATGTACATGCACATCGACAGCTCCACCTACTCCGACGCCAGGGTCGGCGTGGCGACCAGCAGTTCCCCGTGCGGCCCGTACGCCTACCAGGACAGCTTCCGTCCGCTGGGCAACCTGAGCCGCGACATCGGCCTCTTCCAGGACACCGACGGCACCGGCTACCTGCTGAGCGAGGACCGCAACAACGGCCTGCACATCTACCGGCTCGCCGCCGACTACCTGTCGGTCGACAGTGCGGTGGCCCTGTTGGGCGGCAGCGGCTCGGCCAGTTACGAGGCACCCGCCCTGGTCAAGGTCGGCGGTACGTACTATCTGCTCGCCTCGCACCTGACCGGCTGGGGTGCCAACGACAACGTCTACACCACCGCGACGTCACTGAGTGGCCCGTGGGCACCTGTGCGCGACTTCGCAGCGCCGGGTACCCACACCTACGACAGCCAGACCGCCAATATCATCACCGTTCAAGGCGCGTCGGGCACCACCTACCTCTACGCGGGTGACCGATGGAACACCAGCGACCTGGGCAACTCGCCGCTCATCTGGCTGCCGCTGACCATCCGCGGCACGACCGTGAACCTGGGCCAGTACCCGAACTGGACGCTGGACACCGGCGCGGGCACCTGGGCCCCCGATTCCGGCATCCCGACGAACGCGGTGCACACCTTGACCAACGCCAATAGCTCGATGCTGATGGACGTCTCGGGCGGCTCCACGTCCAACGGCGCCAAGGTCATCCAGTGGCAGTTCAACGGCGGTGACAACCAGAAGTGGACGCTGACCCGAGTGTCCGACAACGTCTACACCCTCACCAGCGTGAAGAGCGGACTGTGCCTGGACGTGCCCGGCCAGGCGACTGCCGAGGGCATGCAGCTCGAGCAGTGGACCTGTAACGGAGGCACCAACCAGCAGTTCGCCGCCGATCTCGTCGGGAGCCTCACCGGTACGAAGTTCATGCTCGTCAACATCAACAGTGGCCTGAACGTCGGGGTGGAATCCTCCTCCACCACCGGGGGCGCCGCCGTCGTCCAGCTCACCGGCATCGGAGCCACCAGCGAGCAGTGGACCGTCTCCTGACTCGGGCACGTACGTTAACGCTAACATTCAGCCGTCAACGGCGGCCGCGCAAGGAGACGAACGGCGATGGCAAGGCGAACGGCGGCGCTCGTCGCGGCACTGGTCACGGTGGTGGGCAGCACTGTTCTGGCCGGCGCGCCGGTGGCCGCGGCCATGGACATCACCGGCGCGATCCTCGCCGGGCGCGACGTGGTCCTCGACGGAGACGCCGTGCTCTCCCTGCCTCCGGGCACAACCACCTACCGCGGTGTGCTCACGGGACAGGGCACGCTGACCTTGCGCGCCGCTGGTGGTCCGGCCACCCTGATCCTCACCCGGGACAGTGACTTCGCTCTCCCACCCGGGCGCCGCAGGCAGGAAGTCACCACCACACCGGACCACCCGGTCACCACCGTGAGCAACCCAGACCCGCCCGCCGTCGTCGTCGAAGCCGGGGTCACCCTCCAGTACGGGACGGGGGGTTCCACCGGCGTCATCGGTCACTACCCGTACCAGACGCCTGGATTCCAGCTCAACGCGGACAACGTCCGCGTGGACGGCACCCTCGTCCTGGACGTGGCGGGCCGCAACTACAACCTCGGCACCATCACCGGCACCGGACTGGTGAGCCAGCCCCGCG
This sequence comes from Streptacidiphilus pinicola, assembly GCF_003258295.1. Classification (GTDB taxonomy): domain Bacteria; phylum Actinomycetota; class Actinomycetes; order Streptomycetales; family Streptomycetaceae; genus Streptacidiphilus; species Streptacidiphilus pinicola. The sequence goes on from NZ_QKYN01000073.1 coordinate 29,513, forward strand.
CCACCTGGGGCACGCTGGAACTGTCCGGCGACCAGCCGTTCGCCGGTACGCTCGCCAACGGCACCGGCACGGACCTCGGCACCAACGCGTACACCACCTCGCTGGACCGGCTGCGCGCGGTGCTGAACAACGGCTCGGCCATGGTCGGTGCCGCCACCGACCGCACGGAGGTACTACGCCCCGACTTCTACCAAACCGTTTACGGGAACGACATCAACTTCCACTCCTGGGGCACCGGGAAGGTCGTCATGACCGGCGTCTACAGCTACGCGGACGGTGGCTCTGAGGGTGACCCGGCACTCAGCGATCCCTCACTCAACTACGACGCCATACCACACCGGAACAACACCCGCGGCATCAACATCGAAGGCGCACACGTCCAGTGGGGCGACGGCACCACGCGGCGCTTCTTCCTGCCCGCCAACGCGGCCGACTCCTACATCAACATCCACAACAACGGCACCCTCGCCTTCGACTACGACGGCCCGGTCACCCTCGGCACACCGGTCTCCGGCGGCATCTACCACAATTCCCTGGCCACCCCTGCCTACGCCGACGTGAGCCTGCTGCCGACCCGGGGCAACGACGTCACCTTCGCCGCCCCGCAGAACTATCACGGCACCACCGCCATCGGGGCCGGCGCCGTCCTCCGCCTCGGCAGTGGCACCGCCGGAGGCGACGCGACGCTGCTCACCGACACCCCGACCGACCGCATAGTCGACGACGGGGCGCTCGTACTCCAGAACCGCACCACGCCGCTGAGCTTGTGCCGGATCACCGGCAACGGCTCCCTGACCCAGGCCGGTCCGGCCAGCACAACGATGAGGGCCCCCGTCGACTACACCGGCGCCACGACCATCTCCAACGGCACGCTGGCCCTGACCGCCGCGGCCGATCTCGCGGCGAGCAGCGGAGTGCGGCTCACCTCGGCCGCGGCCGTGCTGGACCTGCGCCGGGCCGGGAGCCCGACCGTGCGCACCCTGAGCGGGGTCCGCGGCAGCACGATTCTCATGGCGCGCGGCACCACGTTGACAGTCCTTCAAACGTCGTCGACCCGCTTCGAAGGGCGCGTCGTCGGCGGCACGCTGAAAGAACCGGGAGGTGGTGCGTCCCCCTCGTCCGGTGTCGGTGTGGTCCCTGCCCGGGCTGTCACCGGCCCCGGCACGGCTGAGGCGGCCTCCACAGGGAGCCTTCCAGCCGTGGCCGTGGCCGTGGCAACGGCAGTCGGGGTTGGCGCAGGTATCGTCCTACTGGCACGGCGGCTACGGCAGCCCAAGGCCAGGGGGCGTCGGGGCAGTCGCTCGTGAGTGAGCTCGCACGAAGACGACCACACCGGCGAGTTGCCCGCACGCAGGTGCCGATCAATCATCCGGCCAGGTCAAGGTCGCGATCACTGGTCTGTGGAGTGCGACGCCGCCCGTGATGCCGAGCAGGCACAGGCAGAAGCCCCTCGTTGCGGACATGCCCCCCACCGGGCAGCTGCCAAGAGGCAGTCGCGCGGGGAGCTAGCCGAAGTGGAGGTCTCCACGTGTGAGCGGGGCAGGCGCGAGGCTGTCAGGCCGGGGGAGGAGGCGGGGCGGATTGGCGCCGATGCGTTCGCAGGTCAGTGAGGAGACCAGGATCGCGTCGTCCGCTGCGGGCAGGAGTGCAGCGAGGGTGGACTGCTGGAGCCGTTCCGGGGTGTGGAGGTCGTGTCGGACGAGGGCGTCGAGGAAGGCGGCGGTGAAGGAGTCCCCGGCGCCGACGGTGTCCGCGACGGCGGCCTTGCGTCCGGGCCGGGAGAGGGTCGGCTCTCCATGGCGGAAGAGGTGGGCGCCGTCCGGGCCGTCCGTGATGACGACAAGCAGTGCGCCGAGAGCGAGCCAGTGCCGGCCGATCTCCTCGAGTGAGGTGTCCGGGTAGAGCCACTCGACGTCTTCGCGGCTGGCTTTGACCACGTGGGCGGCGGTGATCGAGCGCTCGACCAGGGGGCGAGCCTTGTCGTGGCCGCCGAGCAGCAGCGGGCGAATGTTGGGGTCGTAACTGACAAGGCCCTGCCCGCCGGCGTGGAGCCGGGTGGCGAGGGCGTGGATGTGCTCGTCGCCGGGCGCGGTCCAGGAGGCGAGGGAGCCGTGGTGCAGCACGGCGGTGCCGGGCGGGAGGCGGGTGGTCTCGGCGGCGGACCACTGCCAGTCGGCAGTGCCGTCGAGGTAGAAGTCGTAGTGGGCCTGGGCGTGCTCGTTGAGGGAGACGATGGCCAGGCTGGTCGGCTCCGTGGCGCGGGGCGCGTGGCTCAGGTCGATGCCTTCGGCTTCGGCGTGGGCGCGCAGGAGGCGGCCGAAGGCGTTGTCGGCCAGGCGGGCCATGAGCGAGGTGCGGCGGCCGAGCCGGGCCAGGCCGACGGCGACGTTGAAGGGGCTGCCGCCGGGCAGTGCGCGGAAATCGCCGGGCCGCTCGCCCGGGACCATGTCGATGAGCGCTTCGCCGATGACCGTCACCACGGGGCCTGGGTGGGCTGCGGTGTTGTCGCGGGGTGGGGTCACGCGCGCACGCTCCTCGGGGTCAGCTCGCCCGAGCCGCGGGGGATCAGGCGGGTGGGCACGGTCATGGTTCGGGTGGCTGAGGTGTCGCCGTCCAGGCGGCTGAAGAGGACCTGGGCGGCGATGCGGCCGAGGGCGTCGGCGTCCTGGGCGATCACCGAGATTCCGGGTTCCAGGATGTCGGCGAGCGGGAAGTCGTCGAAGCCGACCATGGCCACCTCCTGGTGCTTGCGCAGTCGGCGCAGGGCGCGGCAGGCGGCGATGGTGACCAGGTTCTGGCTGGTGAACAGGGCGGTGGGCGGTTCGGGGAGCGCGAGCAGTTGCTCGACGGCTTCCTCCGCGGCTTCGGTGGAGTGCAGATCGTGCCGGACCAGGTCCGGGTCGAGGGGGAGGCGTGCGTACTCGAGCGCGTACTGGTAGCCGTCGAAGCGCTGGGCGGCGGTGGGAATGGTGATCTGGTCGCCGAGGTAGCCGATGCGCCGGTGCCCGTGGGCGAGGAGGTGCTCGACGGCGGTGATCGCGCCCTGCCGGTTGTCGGAGACCACGGCGTCGGCGCCGAGCAGCCCGGGTTCGCGGTCGACGAAGACCATCCGGGTGCCGGCCTGCTGCTCGGCGGCCAGGTAGCTCTGGTCCCGGCCCGCGGGCACCATCACCAGCCCGTCCACCCGCCGGTCCAGGAGCGCTTCGACGAGCTCGCGTTCACGGGCGGGGTCCTCGTCCAGGCTGCCGAAGAGCACGAGCACGCCTCGGCTGCGGGCGATGTCCTCGGCCGCGCGCATCAGCGCCGCGGAGAAGGGGTTCGCGGCGTCCTCGACGAGCATGCCGATGGTCAGGGTGCGGCCGTCGCTGCGGCGCAGGTTGCTGGCCGTCAGGTTGGGCCGGTAGCCGAGTTTCCGGGCGGCGTCCTGGACGCGCGTGGCCAGCTCGGGATCCACGGTGCTGACGCCGTTGACGACCCGGGAGACGGTCTTGATGGAGAGCCCGGCCAGTGCTGCGACGTCCTTCATCGTGGGCCGAGCGCTGCGCGCATCGGCCCCCGATTCACCCTGAGGCATCGTTGTCTCCATGAATTCAGCGTTACCGATTCGTTACGACGGTACTTTCCACCTGCGCCTTGACGCAGTCTGACACGCAGGCAACGATCTCGTCCAGACAACGTTGTCTCGCCGTCGCGGCGCGAACGTTACGAAGGGACACATCCCCATGAAGCTCTCCAGCACCGTTCATTTGTCGAACTCTCGCCGTCGGCGCAGGACAGTCGCTGCAGCGGCAGTAGCGATCGGCACCGCAACCGCACTGGCCGCTTGCAGCTCTTCCTCCAGCACCACCGCCTCCTCCGGCTCCGGAGGTTCCGGCGGGGGCAAGGTCGGGGTCTCGCTGATCCTCAAGACCCTGACGAACCCGTACTTCGTGAGCATGGAGAAGGACGCCAAGACCGCGGCGGCCAAGGACAACGTGAACCTCACGGTGGCCGCGGGCACCAAGGACGGCGACACCCAGACGCAGATCAATGCGATCGACAACGCGATAGCCCGGGGAGACAAGGGCATCTTGATCACCACGAACGGCGACGCGGTCAACGCGGCGCTCAACCAGGCCAAGCAGGCCGGCCTGTTCGTGATCGCACTCGACACCGCGCCCAACCCCGCCAGCACCGCCGACATCACCTTCGCGACCGACAACACCCAGGCCGGCAAGCTCGACGGCCAGTACGCTGCGGCGGCCCTCGGCGGGAAGCCGGCCGTGATCGCCATGCTGGACCTGTTCAACAACCAGGTGGTCTCCGTGGACATCGACCGCGACCACGGCTTCCTGCAGGGCATGGGCATCGACCCGGGCAGCACGACCCAGAACGGCCAGGAGGCCAAGTCCGGCAAGTACTCCGGCGGTTCCTACTCCATCGCCTGCCACCAGCCCACCCAGGGCGCTGTCGACGGCGGGCGCACCGCGATGGAGAACTGCCTGTCGGCGAACCCGAACATCAACGTGGTCTACGCCATCAACGAGCCGGCCGCCGAGGGCGCTTACAACGCACTGAAGGCCGCAGGCAAGGCCGGACAGGTCGCCGTCTACGCGATCGACGGCAGCTGCGCTGGCCTGAAGCTGGTCGGCAGCGGCGAGTTCACGGCGGACGCGGTCCAGTACCCCGGCAAGATGGCCTCCCTCGGGGTGGACTCCATCGCCAAGCTGGCCGCCGGCGGTTCCAAGCCGAGCGTCACCAACGGCAAGTCCTTCTACGACACCGGCACTGCCCTGGCCGCGACCAAGAGCGTCTCCGGCAGCACCGTCCAGTCGCCCACCGACGCCGCCTCCGCCTGCTGGGGCAGCTGACCGGCGGCCACCCTGCGGGGCCCCGAACGGGCCGAGGGCCGCGGCGTCTGCCCCGACCAGCCGCCGCCCTCGGCCGACCAACCCGACCAGACCGCCATGGCGACCGACCAGAGCGCCTCGGGTCGGCCGACCAGCCTTGACGTTAGGGAATGTTGTGACCATCCAATCGAGCGGCGACATCGCGCCCGCGACGGCGGAGGACTTCCGGGGCCGGCCCGCAAGCGTCGGCCAACGCGTCCACTCGGTCCTGCACCGCCAGCCCGCACTGAGCCCTGCGATCGTCCTCCTCCTCGCGGGCGTCGCCTTCGCCCTCCTCAACAGCCGCTTCTACGCCCTGCAGAACCTCTCCCTGGTCGCCCAGCAGGTCGCCGTCGTCGGCTCGCTGGCAGCGGGCCAGACCCTGGTGATCCTCACCGCCGGCATCGACCTGTCGATCGGCGCGGTCATGGTGCTCGCGTCCCTGGTGATGTCGAAGCTGGTCTTCGGCAGCCACGTGAACGGACTCCTGGCCCTGCTGATCGGGACCCTCATCGCGATCGCCGCGCAGGCGGTCAACGGCCTGCTGGTCACGAAGATCAAGCTGCCGCCCTTCATCGTCACCCTGGGCACGCTGAGCGTGTTCACCGCGATCACCCTGATCTACGCCCAGGGCCAGACGATCGCGCTGCAGCCGGACACCTTCCTGCTGTGGAGTGCGAAGACGATCTCGATCGGCTCCCTCCGCATCACCACCGGCGTGCTGCTGATGATCGCCCTGTACGCGGTGCTCGGCTACGCGCTGCGCTACACGGCCTGGGGCCGGCACCTCTACGCGGTGGGAGACGACGTCGAGGCCGCCCGGCTGGCCGGCATCTCCGTCAACCGGGTGCTGCTGAGCGCCTACATGGTCGCGGGCGTCGCCATCGCTGTCGCGGCCTGGATCCTGGTCGGCCGCGTCGGCGGCGGCGACCCCAACAGCGGCATCAACGCCAACCTTGAGTCGATCACCGCCGTGGTCATCGGCGGCACCAGCCTCTTCGGCGGTCGCGGCGTCATCTTCGGGTCGCTGATCGGCGCGCTGATCGTCCAGGTCTTTGACAACGGCCTGGCGCTGGCCGGGTTCGATCCCAACTACCAAGTCCTCGCGGTCGGCCTGCTGGTCATCGCCGCGGTGTCCGTCGACCAGTGGATCCGGAGCGTGAAGGCATGACCACCCCCACAAGCGCCCCCGTCCTGCAGGCCAAGGGCCTGGTGAAGACCTTCGGCCGGGTCGTCGGCCTGGACAATGTCGATCTGACCCTCCACCGCGGCGAAGTACTGGCCGTCATCGGCGACAACGGCGCGGGCAAGTCCACCCTGATCAAGTGCCTGTCCGGCGCGCTCGTCCCGGACGAAGGCACCCTCGAGGTCGACGGGCGACCGGTCCACTTCAAGCGCCCGCAGGACGCCCGCGAGGCCGGGATCGAGACGGTCTACCAGACTCTGGCCGTCGCCCCCGCCCTGGACATCGCCAGCAACCTCTTCCTCGCCCGCGAGATCCGACGCAAGGGCCCGCTCGGCTCCGTCTTCCGGATGCTCGACACCGGCGAGATGCGCCACCGGGCCGAGGAGCACATCAAACGCCTCGGCATCAGCACCCTGCAGAACATCAACCAGGCCGTGGAGACCCTCTCCGGCGGCCAGCGGCAAGCCGTCGCGGTCGCGCGGGCCGGCGCGTTCGGCAGCAAGGTCGCCATCCTGGACGAGCCGACCGCGGCGCTGGGCGTCCGCGAGACCGGGCAGGTCCTCAAACTGGTGCGGGACCTGCGTGACCAGGGCCTGGGCGTCATCCTGATCAGCCACAACATGCCCAACGTCTTCGAGGTCGCCGACCGCATCCACATCCAACGCCTCGGCGCCTGCGCCGGCGTCATCACCCCGCAGTCGCACTCCATGGAGGACGCCGTCGCCATCATGACCGGCGCCAAGACACTCCCCCCGGCCGCCGCATGACCGCCTGGACCATCGAGCCCTCCGCGTGGCAGGGCGAACCCTGCCTCACGGTCAGCAACCACGACGGCACCGTGCGCGCCGTCGTGGCCCTGCGCGGTGCGACCCTGATCAGCTGGCACATCCACATCGAGGGTGAAGACTTCGAGCTCACCGACGGCTACCGCGACCTCGCCGAGCTCAACGAGCAGTCCGGGGTCCGTAACGGCGTGATGGCGCCGTTCTGCAACCGCGTCGCCGACGGCCGCTACCACTTCGACGGCCGGGAGCACGACCTGCTCCCGGGCGTCACCGGCGACCGCACTGTCTACCACGGCTTCGCCCGCACCCTGCCCTTCGTCCTCGAAAGCGCCACCACGACCGGCGACGGCGCCCGGTTGGTCCTGCGCAGCGACGAGATCCGGCCCGGGCGCTTCGCCGGCTACCCCTTCGCCCTCGACCTCACGGTCACCTACACCCTCACCCAGGACGAGATCTCCCTGGAGGTAGAGGCGACCAACACCGGAGACGCCACGGCGCCGTACGCCGCCGGCTGGCACCCCTACTTCCAGCTCCGCAACGGCACCGACGGCATCGACGACCTGGAGCTGCGCATCCCGGCCCGCACCCTGATCCGCACCGACGACGCCCTCATCCCCACCGACGGACCCGGCTGCCGCCTCGACCTCGACGACCTGCCGCAGCTGGACTTCCGCCGGCCAAGCCCGGTCGGCCAGCGCGTCATCGACGCCTGCTACGCCGACCTCCACTTCGGGCCCGACGGCCGCGCCGAGACCACACTGCGCGACCCGAAGACTGGCCGTGAACTGCGGATCTGGCAGGAGAGCGGATTCCTGCACCTCTTCACCGGCGACACCCTGCCCCGAGACATGCGCAAGTCCATCGCCATCGAGCCCGTCGAAGCCATGACCAACGCCTTCAACCGCGACGAGTGCCAGGCCGCGATCTCTCTTCCTCCGGGTCGGACCCGCCGCTTCCGCTGCGGCGCGTGGATCTTCTAAGAGCCACGCGCCGCCACACCAGGCGCCCGCACTCCGGTGCATCCGCGCCGGCTCCCACCCGTATCCCAACGCCGCGATGCCGCGGCCGCGAAGCTACCAGTTGGGGCAGCCCCGGCAGGACCGCCCCCGGCAGGCAGCTCCCTGTCCATCGACCCGTCACGCCCTGGCCTGTCCTCCCCATCTGAGCGACCTTCAGCCCAGGGCCGAGGGCAGAAAGGGAAGGCACCGTGTCCCGACCCACCCAGCGCCGCCGACTCCTCGCCGCCACCGCCGTCCTGACCGGGCTCGCTCTTATCAGCGCCTCCCCGGCCACCGCCGACACCGCCCTCTACCACGAGCAGTACCGCCCACAGTTCCACTTCAGCCCCACCCAGAACTGGATGAACGACCCCAACGGCCTGATCTGGTACAGGGGCCAGTACCACCTGTTCTTCCAGTACAACCCGTCAGGGAACACCTGGGGCAACATGTCCTGGGGCCACGCGGTCAGCACCGACCTGGTGCACTGGAAGCAACTCCCGGTGGCCATCCCGCAGGACTCCGACGAGATGGTCTTCTCCGGCAGCGTCGTCCTCGACAAGGACAACAGCAGCGGCCTCGGCACCACCGCCAACCCGCCCCTGGTGGCTGTCTACACCAGCCTCGTGAAGGCCACCGGCATCCAGCGGCAGTCCCTCGCCTACAGCATCGACGGCGGCCTGACCTGGACGAAGTACGCCGGCAACCCGGTCCTCGACCGCAACTCCCAGAACTTCCGCGACCCCAAGGTCTTCTGGTACGGGCCCGCCCGCCGCTGGCTGATGGCCGTCGCCCTCTCCGACCAGCACAAGGTCTCCTTCTACTCCTCCACCGACCTCAAGAACTGGACCCACCTCAGCGACTTCGGCCCCGCCGGGGCCACCGGCGGCGCGTGGGAGTGCCCCGACCTCTTCCCGCTGCCGGTCGACGGCAACCCGGGGAGCACCAAGTGGGTCCTGGTGGTCGGCACCCAGTCGATCGCCGGCGGCACGGGCACCCAGTACTTCACCGGCGACTTCAACGGCACTACCTTCACCACCGACGACCCTGCCAGCTACACCCCGCCGCCCGGCACCACCCTGGACGACTTCGAGTCCGGCACCTACGGAGACTGGACCACCACCGGCACAGCCTTCGGGACCGGCCCGGCCAGCGGCACCCTCCCCAACCAGCAGACCGTCTCCGGTTACCAGGGCACGTCCTACGTCAACAGCTACCACGGCGGCGACGCGTCCACCGGAACCCTCACCTCGCCCACCTTCACCCTCAGCAGGCCCTACCTGAACTTCCTCGTCGGCGGCGGCAACCACCCGCACATCGACGGCGCCGGCGACGGATCGGCGCCTCCCGGACAGATCTTCGCCGACTTCTCCGGCGACACCTACGGCACAGGCTGGACCGCCACGGGCTCGTTCGCGAACTCCGGCCCCACCGCCGAGAGCCTCCCCGGCCAGCTCAGCCCCAAGGTCCTCGACACCTACACTCCCGAAGGCGACCCCGGCACCGGCACCATCACGTCCCCCGCCTTCACCGTCACCAGCAACTACATCGACCTCCAGACCGCCATGGGCGACCACGCCAACGACCTGCCGAACCCGACGGCGGTCAACCTGATCGTGGACGGCAAGGTCGTGGCCACCGCGACCGGCTCCAACAGCGGCGACCTCAACTGGACCTCCTGGGACACCAGCGCCTACCTCGGCAGGCAGGCGCAGATCCAGGTGGTCGACAACAACACCGGAGGGTGGGGCCACATCGCCGTCGGCGACATCGTCTTCTCCGACCAGCCTGCCGCTCCTCGCGACATGCAGACCGCAGTCAACCTGATCGTCGACGGCAAGGTCGTCCGCACCGCCACCGGCTCCGACAGTGAAACGCTTGACTGGACCTCCTGGAACCTGCATGACCTGCTCGGCAAGCAGGCGCAGATCCAGATCGTCGACAACAACACCGAAGGCTGGGGCCACATCCTTGCCGACGACTTCACGCTTGCCGACGCCCCGGCGCTCAGCAGCCTCCAGCGAGCCCACTGGGTCGACTACGGCGAGGACTTCTACGCCGCCGGCACCTACAACGACGCCCCCGGCGACCGCCGCATCATGCTCGCCTGGATGAACAACTGGAACTACGGGCAGGAGATCCCCACCAGCCCGTGGCGCAGCGCCGACACCTTCCCCCGCCAGCTCACGCTCCGCACCGTGAACGGGAAGGTCCAACTGGTGCAGCAGCCCGTCAGCGAACTCGCCACCCTGCGCGGCACCGGCACGGCCGTCCCGACCGCTACCGCCGACAGCTCCACCAGCACACTTCCCGTGTCCGGCGGCACCTTGGAACTCCAGGCCGACTTCACCCGGGGCACCGCCACCGACTTCGGCCTCGACGTCCGCACCGGCAGCGGGCAGCGCACCCGCATCGGCTACGACACCACCACCAGCCAGGTCTACATCGACCGCACCGCCTCCGGCCTCGTCGACCTCGACCCCACCTTCCCCGGCGTCCAGCGCGCGCCTCTCGCACTCGGCAGCGGACCCCTGCACCTGCACGTCCTCGTCGACACCTCCTCAGTCGAGGTCTACGCCGAGAACGCCGACGGCGAACAAGTCGTCCTCACCGACCAGGTCTTCCCCGACCCCGCCAGCACCGGCGTCGACCTCTTCGCCGAGAACGGCACCACCACCCTCAGCCACCTGCAGGCCTGGCAGTTGAAGTCCATCTGGCCGTGACGGCCCTCGAAGTACACCGCAGGGGGATGCCGGTGACCCGCGTCCCCCTGCCCGCCACTACTGCAAACCGGTCAAAGGACCACACAGCTGACCCACACGAGTGCCCCCGCTCGCCGGCGACCACGATCGGTTGCCCGGCGCGCCATCGGCGGCCGCGATGCGCACCACGCGGCCACCCGAAACCCCGTCCCACTCCGGACCGCGGTCTGCGTCGCCCTGTCGGACCAGGTCCCCGAGGCGGACGGTTCCCCAGACCAGGCGACTCAGATACGGTGACCCGATGTTGCTCACTCCACCCCTCGGCGACTACCACGCATATCTGTTCGACTGCGACGGAACGGTCACCGACTCGATGCCGCAGCACTACGGTGTCGCCCCAGAACACTGCCTGGTGTTCGAGGACACCGATATGGGGATCCAGGCGGCCACCGAGGCTGGCATGAACTCTGTTCGCATCCCCCAGCGCCGGACCCAGCACCCACTCGGCGGCGCACGCTAGTCCGGCATGATCTCGCGCTCCTACCGTCGGGTCTGACGAACCGACCCTGTGCCGGAGCGCTCCCGACCGCCGAGTGGAACTGGCGATCCAGCGTCGGTCCGACCGCGAGCCGAACCCGGATCGCCGTCGATTCTGACGGTCAGGCTCGGTCGCCGCTATCAGGAGCGTCGGTGCGGGCCTCGTTTCGCGAGTCCGGGGGCGCATCAGCCCCATTCATCGTGAATATATGGGTTATACGGTGGAGCGACGGAGTGAGCCCAGTGCTCGCCGTGGTCCACATGGCGGGGCAGGCGGTGTGACCGGCCTGCGCTCCGTGTGACCTTCAGCGTGACGCCCACTCAAGTCTGGGGTGACAGGGCCTCCCAGCCCTTCTCCAGGAGGTCGAACGCGCGGGTGACGCTGTGGCGGGGGTTCCCACCGCCGGTGACCCGTGGGGCCTCAAGGGCGAAGTGGGCGAGTGCGGCGCAGGTGGGGTCTCCGGGCGCAAGTCCGCTGTCCTCGGCGATGGCGTGGGCGAGGGCGGTTTCGTGGCGTAGCCACATGCGTTGCGCGTAATCGCGCAACGCTGGGGTGCTTTCGACGAGTTGACTGAAGGCCGCGAATTCGGCATCGCCGTCCGCGGCGGCAACGCGGTGGCGCAGCGCGTGCTCGCGCAGGGCCGCGGGGATGGACTGCCCTTCGGGCCGCTCGCGGACGGCGGCGAGCAGGCGGGCCTCCTGGTCGGCGTCCTCGTCGAAGACCAGGGCCTCCTTGGTCGGGAAGTGCTTGAAGAGCGTGGTGGTGGACACGTCGACGGCGTCCGCGATCTCGCGGATGCCGACCTGCTCGTAGCCGCGTTCGAGGAAGAGGCGCAGCGCCGTCTCGGCCAGAGCCTGGCGGGTGGCCGCCTTCTTGCGTTCGCGGCGCCCTGGAGGTGGTGCCGTCGCCTCGGCGGAGGGCGTGGTGTCGGTCATGCCACGACTCTACCCTTCGGTTGGCCAACTTCAAAAGTTGTGTTGTTGCACTTATTGAGCCGGTGTGGTCTTCTGGAGCAGGCGGTCGCGTGGCACGGCCCGGCCGCCGTCCCACACCGCCCTCCGCCAGAAAGGTGTGCTCAGCCATGCCCACCCAACGCCCCATTGCGATCATCGGCGCCGGCCCCGGCGGCCTGACCTGCGCACGCATCCTGCAGCAGCACGGCCTCGCCGCCGTGGTCTACGACCTGGATGCCTCCCCCGCCTCCCGCGATCAAGGCGGCACCCTCGACATGCACCACGACTCCGGCCAGCACGCCCTGCGCCAGGCCGACCTGTGGGACGAGTTCGCCGCCCGCGCCCGACCGGAGGGCCAACAGATGCGCCTGGTCGGCCGCGACGGCCGCATCCTGTTCGACAACGTTCCGCTGGAGACCGACGACGTCACCGAGGGCAACCCCGAGATCGACCGGGGACAACTGCGCGACCTCCTCCTGGAGTCCCTTCACCCGGGGACCGTGAGCTGGGGACACAAACTCAACCGCCTCGAACCCCTCGGCGACGGCACCTACCGCCTGCACTTCGAGGGCCGCACGAGCGCGGACGCCGATCTGGTCGTCGGGGCCGACGGCGCCTGGTCCCGGGTGCGCCGCATCCTGTCCGCAGCAGAGCCCGCCTACACCGGCGTCACCTTCGTTGAGACCGGCCTCGGCGACGTCGACACCCGCCATCCCCACCTTGCCGCGCTCACCGGGAGCGGCACCATGATGGCCCTCGACGACAACCGGGGATTCATCGCGCAACGCAGCAGCGGCGGCCATATCCGCGTCTACATCGGAATGCGCACCCCCCAGGAGTGGCACCAGCAGCACGGCGTCAGCCTGACCGACCACGACAGCGTGCGCGACGCGCTCCTGGCACAATTCACCGGCTGGGCCCGTGACCTGCTCGACTTCATCACGGACACGGACACCGGCTACACCAACCGGCCCTTGTTCGCCCTGCCCGTTCCGCACACCTGGACCCATCGCCCAGGTGTCACCCTGCTCGGCGACGCCGCCCACCTCATGTCCCCGTTCTCCGGCATGGGGGCCAACCTCGCCATGCTCGACGGCTCCGACCTCGCCCGCGCCGTCATCGAACACCCCATCGCCGAAGCAGCCGTCCGCGCCTACGAGAGCGTCATGCACCCCCGGTCCCTCAAGGCTGCCGAAGGCGCCGCCGAAGGCATCGACAGCGCCTTCGCCCCCGACAGCGCCGCCCAGGCCCTCGCCCACATGTCGCAACACAACTGACGGTGCGTCATGCGCTGGCCGGACCGAGTGGGCACCAAGCTGGAGCGGGTTGCCTGGCACTGACAGGGGCAGGCACGCGCCACAACCCGTGCCCATACTCAAGTCCATGAAGAGCAAGTCGCAGCTGGGACGGTTCCTGAGGACGCGCAGAGCGCAACTGCAGCCGTCGGACGTCGGGTTGCCGCAGTTCGACGAGCGGCGGCGAGTGCAGGGCCTGCGCCGGGACGAACTCGCCCACCTGGCCGGGGTCAGCGAGTCGTACTACACGCGGCTGGAGCAGGGGCTGTCGCGAGGCGCGTCCACGGCCGTACTGGACGCGCTCGCCAGGGCACTTCGGCTGGACGAGACCGAGCACCGCCACCTGTACGACCTCGCCGGCGTCGGGCGGAAGAGCGACCAGGACCGGACCCGCGAGTCACCGGCACCTGAGTACATCAACGAGACGACACGGCAGCTGATCGACGCCTTCGGCGACACGCCGGTCGTTGTGCTCGGCCGCCGCAGCGACGTTCTGGCGTGGAACCCCACCGGGCATGCGCTCTTCGCCGGACACCTCGATCCGACCAGCCCGGCAGACCCGGCCCGCCGTCCGAACACCGCACGGCTGGTCTTCCGGGACGCGCACACCCGCGAGCTCTACGAGGACTGGCCCAAGAAGGCCAAGGACGCGGTGGGCAGGCTGCGCCTCGGCGTCGGCCGATACCCGGATGATCCGTTGCTCGCCGCCTTGATCGGCGAACTAGTCATGCACAGCGAGGAGTTCACCGCCCTGTGGTCCCAGCACCGGGTCCGCGCCTGGGACACGGCCACCTACCGGATGCGACATCCGCTCGTGGGCCCCATGGATGTCACCCAGCAGGCCATGCCGGTCCCGAACCAGCAGAGCCAGCGCCTCGTTGCGGTCACCGCCGCGGCGGGTTCGGCCTCGCAAGCCGCGCTGACCCTGCTCGCCCAAACCACCGCAACGGACCGACCCGCGCGTCTGACAACCGACCACCTGTCCACCGTTTCTGAACACCTGTGAATGGAGACACCATGTCCACGCTCTACACCACCGAGGCCCTCTCGACCGGCGACGGTCGCAACGGCGAGGTCCGTACCTCCGACGGCGTGCTCGACGAACTCCTCGCCGTCCCGAAGGAGATGGGCGGCCCCGGCGGCGACAGGACCAACCCCGAGCAGCTCTTCGCGGCCGGCTACGCCGCCTGCTTCCACAACGGGATGCGCGTGATAGCGGGCCAGCAGAAGGTGAAGCTGGGTGAGTCGACCGTCCGGTCCACGGTGAGCCTGATCACCCTCGACAACGGAGGCTTCTCGCTGAAGGTCGCCCTGTCCGCACACCTGCCCGGCCTGGACCAGGCGACCGCCGACCAGCTCGTGGAGACCACCCACCAGGTATGCCCGTACTCCAACGCCACCCGAGGGAACATCGAGGTCACCCTCGCAGCGACCGTCTGAGAGGAGGCTTCATCCTGCGGATCGTGTCTGATCCCTTGATGTCGGGTCTCTCCATGTTGGGGGTGGATTCGCTGGTGAGTCTTCGGGTCATCGTGTCGATCTGGCCCAGGCACGGGGGCCAGCCGCCAGGGTGGGAGGCATGGACCTGCAGCGGTCGAGTTCCTTCAACGGCCGATGCTGAGCAGCTCCAGTTCGTTGGCCGGCCGCCTGGACCTACGTCCTCAACGACCACGAGGGCGGCCTGCCCTCGTCGACCCGCTACCTCGGCATCATCTCCGACGCGGCGGAGTCGGCGGGGGCACCCACGGCCACGTGATGGAGCCGCGCGGGCGTCCGTGCTGAGGTCGCGCCGACCAGCCGGTCAGGTGCAGCCCGGTCAGGTGCAGGCAGCGACCGGGTCGCCGTTGTTGTTCTCGGTCAGCACCCGGCACAGGGTGGCGTCCGCCACCTTCCAGGTGCCGTTCTCCAGGACCGCCTGGCCTTTCATGTCCTGGAGGCCTACGTCGCCGCCCAAGCACAGGGTGACGGTGACGTCGGCCGTGGTCGGGCCGGTGAAGTGCACGGCGGTCACGTTGGCGCTCCCCATGCGCTCATCCGTGTTCGTGGTGAACAGCTGCACCATCACCGCCTTCTTCGGGCTGTCCTGGAGCAGCGCGGCCTTCGCGCTGTCGGACAGGCGTGGGTCGAAGAACTTCGTGTAGTCGTCCGCGACGCTCCGGGCCGCCGCCGCGGGGTCGCCGGGCCCGGTCCCGCTGACGGACGGCGGCCCCGCGGTGCGGCAGGCGGCCGCGAGCGTGTGGCCTGCGGTGGGCGCCGCGGTGCCGGAAGCCGTACTCAACGTGACACTGTTCGTGGTGGCGCTGCTGCAGGCCGCGACCAACAGCAGACCGGCTACGCCGCCGGTCAGAACCGCTGGACGACGCAGACGTTCGATGCGGTCCGATCGCATGGTCTCCACCTCCTGCGAAGGCAGGTGCGCTTGGACCCACACCCCCATGCTCGCCCCGATGCACCGGTCCCGCCACGGCTACACCCCCGTTGGACGACTCCCTGTGTGAGCGCTTTCAGTTGCGCGCCTGGCGACGGCGACCCACTCGAAGCGGTTACTTCCGGCGCCCAGCGGTACATCGACCTGCAGCAGGTGCAGGACGAGTCGTTCGTGCTGAGCACCGCGCTTCCTCCGAAAGCCCGGCTTCGCTTGGCCTTGGCACCCGCGGGCGAACCGGGCGGGACCAGTGTGCGATCCGGTCAGCGCCTCCGTCGGCCTGGATTCGGCGAACAGTCTTCGTCGCCATTCGGGGAGCAATAGTCAATAGTTGTGGATCAGTGCGTTTCTCTTGATCCGCTTTCGGTGCCGCCTGCCTTCAGCTGCCTGCGAAGGCTCCTGAGCTCTGCGACCAGGCGGGGGACGGCTTCGCGGGCGGTGGCGATGAACTGTGCGTTCTCGTCCCAGCGCTCGTCGGCGGCATCCACGTAGCGGGGCTGCTGGACCAGTGTCGCGGCCACGATCTCGCGGTGGTCGAAGTTCGGCCAGCGCTCGCCAAGGCCGGTGTCCGGCGTGGTGCTGACAGCGACGAGGTTCATCGCATACTCGTCGTCAAGGCCGCGGACGAACCAGGGCCCGGGTGTGGCTGCCTGCGCGAGTTCGTCGAGGTCGTCGAGTTCCTCGTCGCTGAGCGGTTCCGGGCTGACCATCAGGCTGCGACCTCCTCTCGTTCCACGAGTTGACCGTTCTCGAACGTCGCGCCGGCTTCGACCTCGACGCCCAGCGGGACCAGGCGGTCGCCGCGCTGGAGGAGCTGATCGCCGCCAAGGTCGGCATGGGCGAAGCCCCGCACGAGGCTGAGCCAATGCCGCGCGGCGAGCCAGTGGTCGACCTCATGGCCGCGCTGCGAGCCTCCATCGCGGAGACGACCGCCGCGCGGGAAGCCGAGGCGGCCCCAGCGAAGAAGAGAGCCACGAAGAAGGCTCCGACGAAGCGGGCGCCGAGGAAGGCCGGCTGACCTGTCAGCCGAGGGTCTTACCGTCGAAGGCGCGCACGAGTCCGCGTAGAGCCGCAGGCAGAGCGCGACGAGCCGGGCACTCCGATGACGGTAGAGCCGGCCCGACTGCGTCAGAATCCGTACACCGCCTGATGCCACAGATTGAACGCGACCGCCCACGTCAGCGTTTGCTCCGCGAAGTTCGCCGGCACCTTGTGCACCTTCGTCTCACCGGCCTGGGTCGCGACGATCACCGTGACGTGCCCGGTCTTCTTCTTGGCGCCGAGTGCGAAAAGACCGATCGTAAGGGCGCGGGTGACGGTGACGCGGCGGCCAGTCTGGTCGAGGGTCTGCACGGTGCACTGCGAGACGTGCCGTGTCCACTTCTGCCACAGCGCCCCGACGGACAGGTTCCCCTTCGCGTCGATGCTGATCTGCGAGCCGAACGGGGGCCGCGGCGCCTTCGGTGGCGGCTGCGGCGGCAAGTGGGGAAGCCCGGGCGGTGGCATCGTCATGCCGGAATTGTGACGCCGTGGCTTCCGGTTGGGGAGGAGTTGGTCAGACCGTGACCAACCCGCAGTCGACGTCGACCCCGGTGCGGGGACGGCGCCGGCCCGATCTCGCGGGTCTGCTCTCGCTGTCCTGTGCCCATCGGAGCTTGAGTGCGTGCCATTGAACCTTGATCGACGCGATTCTGTGCCATCGAAGGGGCTGACTAGCGGCCTCAGCGGGCGGCCTTCTTCTGCAGGACCCATACGTAGTGCCACTTGCCCTGTGTGCGTTTGGGTTTGGTGTCGGCGAACGCCTGGATGGTCGGCCACAGGCCCGTGGCGCCGGCCGCGATCGTCGCGGTGAAGCCGAGCGCACCTTGGAGGGCCTCGGGGCGGACTGCGGCAAGGACAGCGCTTGTCGTACCCAGTACGGCGCCGGAGCGGCTGAGGGCCCGGGACCGGGACGTGCTGCTCATTTGCGCGGTAGCCGCGTTCACCTCGTCACGGATGGAGAGCGCGATCCGTTCCAGGGCCACCTGGGAGTCGACCGCTTCCAGCGCGCCGTCGAGTTCGAGGAGCCGGGAGCGCATGAAATCGCGGTACTGCCTGTAGGAGTCGAACTCCTCCCTGGTGACTTGAGCGAAGTCGGCGAGGCTGAGCCCATCGATGAAGGGCAGATCGATCTCCAGGACCGGCCGGACCACCCGGCTGGCAAGGGGCTTGGTCCCCGCCAGATCCACGGCGCGGCCATGCTCTACCACGAAGTCGATCGACCGGTCACTGAACGACGGCAGCGGACCGGGCTCGCTATACGACTGATCATCACGCCGCCCCGCGCGTCCTTTTGTGAAGACCGGCCCGTACCAGACCAGCCCGCTGCGCAGCAGGGGTTCAGCATCCAAGAGCCACTGCCCCAACTGGACGAGATCGTTGGTCACCAACCCGTAGAGATATGTCTCGATCCGGGTAGAGGGCAGTTGTTCTCCCCCAATCCCTGGCACGGCAGGACTTGAAAGGTCCTCACGCTGCTCCCCGAGTCTGTGCACTGCTCCGATGCCGTGGTCGGACAACAGCATCGTGTCCGCGACCAGGACGACCCGCTTGGTGACATGCGTGAAGCTTCCCATCTCCGAGGACAGTCCGACGTAGTACGGGGAGGTCGCGGCTGCCTTCGTGCTCAGGAGACGCTCGTAGTCGGCGTAGAGCGTGCGGGCATAGGTGAGGGCGACGTCCCGGGGAGAGGCCCTTTCCGGCTCCACGAGCGAGTCGTAGAACTCGTTCATCCAGACGGCCACACCCCGGTTCTGATATGCGCGGAGGTCCTGCCACGCTCGCCATCCACGTCGGAACATACGCACAGCATTGCCCGTAGTCGAGCACCCCGTCCAGCGATCAACTCCCAGCGAAGCACAATGCGAACGGGCGCCCCCCCGGGTTGGTTTGTCGGTAGCTCAGCCGCTCCAGCCGACTGGGGGCGATCAATCTTGTGTGGCACAGAATCGCGTCGATCAAGGTTCAATGGCCCGCACTCAAGCTCCGCTGGCACAGGACACTCGCGCCAGTAGATGCGTCCGCTTCCGAGCATGACATAATCGAACACATGAGCGACTTCCAGGGTGTGAAGCCCAGCGGCTGGCCCGAGCACGTGTGACTCGTCTAGATAGGTGTCACTTGGTCGCGACAACTGTCACCCGGAACGCGCGGAGGACCTAAGGTGATCGGAATGAGCGATGGACCCGTGATGCTGCGTCCCGTGGCCGAGGACGACTTGTCGGTGCTCGAGCGGTTTCTCACGGATCCTGAGGCGACTGGGCCGTTCCAATGGCTCGGCTGGTCGGATCCCGGGCGGTGGCGACGACGCTGGGCGCAGGACGGTCTGCTCGGCGATGACAGCGGCCAGCTGATGGTGGTGACTGATGCCGACAGGCTCGGCTTCGTGGCATGGCGGAAGGTCGTGACGTCGCGGAGCTCGTACTGCTGGAATGTCGGAGCCCAACTGCTGCCGGAGGGCCGGGGCCGCGGGGTCGGCACACAGGCACAGCGACTGCTGGCACGCTACCTTTTCGCCCACACACCAGTGGTCAGACTTGAAGCGGACACCGAGACGGAGAACACCGCCGAGCAGCGCGCACTGGAGAAATGCGGCTTCACCCGTGAAGGCCTGCTACGAAGCACTGTGTTCCGGGACGGGCAGTGGCGGGACGTCGTCCGCTACAGCATGCTCCGCAGCGACAGCCTCGGACAGCGGTGACAACTGCGCCGAAAACTGGGAGCAGGTGACAACCAGCCCGACCATCTGGTGACAAGAAGCGTGACCACCACACCGCTGAAGCCCAGATCATCCGCCGAGTCGGTGACAGTTATCTCGACCAGTCACAGCACGTCGACGCCCCCGGCGTCACCGGCGGCCCCTGGGAGCAGTCCGCCGCGAAGTGGCTGTTCGAGCAAGCCCCAGGCCAGTGGCGGAACTACCACGTTCTCCGCAAGAACCCGATCATGCTCGCCCGCGATGTCCGCTACCTCCTCCAGAGCTACATCCAAGCCCGCAGGGACGGCTATGCCCGAGCCCGCACCGACATCGCCGCCATCATGACTGCCAGCCTCGGCCGGCGGGACGACGGCAGCTGGGTCCACCCCGACCAGATCCCCGACATCCCGTACACCACCCTCGACGAGTACCTGAAGGTCCACGCCCAGGAAGCCGAACGGCTCAAGCAACTCCTCGCCCAAGTCCAGGTCGTCGAAGACGCCCTCACCGGCGTCCGCTGGATACCTTAAATTTAGGTGTGTTGCGGCTGGTCGTGGTTGTGCGAACCTTCCGCCTACGAGCCGTTAGGAACTAGCCGCGGCGCTGCTGCCGCGCAGGCGTGGCACGAACGGCGCGATGATCCCGAGCATGCCGGTGCTGCCCCATGCGCTCGCGAGCCACGGTTCCCGGTGCATCACAGCGATCATCGCGGCCACGAGCATGCCGACACCCAGGACTGACCCGACGCAAAGGCCTGTCATCCGCAGCACGAAATCGCGCTTGGCCTGGACCTCTTCCAAAGCCGCACGCTTCGAATCCGCTACCTCCTGCAGTGCCAGGGCCTTCATCCGCGCTACGTGCTGCCGCTTCATCTCCGGCTCCAGCGTGGACAGTGCTGCGCGAAGATGCTCGGGCGGCAGCGTTGCCCACTGTGCTGCGATCTCCAGGCCGGACAGTGGCACGCCATCCGGGGACGTCTCTGTCGTCATCTGCGCGAGCCCCCCGTCAGCGGCTGCGGCCCCGGTGCCGCTTCGGTCTTTAGGGAGTCGGGCGGCGGTCCAAGCGTGCGGAACATGGTGTCGAGGCCGGACGTTATGGCCAGCATTGCCGCAGCAGCGTCAGGATCCTCTAATGCCTTGAGGGCGTCGGGCCCCGTGTTGATGGCCTTGAAAACGCCTCCCGCCGAGCCGACGAGAGTGGTGGAGGCCAACTGCGGATCTGTGCGGCCAGGGAGCTCTCTGGCGATGCGAAGCGAGTCAGCGATCTCGCTGGACCGGTCGCCCATGGCGCGGGTGCGCTGTTCCACAGACCGGCGGATCTTCTCCAGATGGGTCCGCTCCAAGGCCTGGCGAGCGTTTACAAGCCCTTGCTGCTCCAGTTCCGCGAGGATCTGGCGGCGCGTCAGGCGACGCTCACGCCAAAACCTAAACCCGTGCCCTGGGACGAACTGCCGGGCAAGCCGGCGACGCTCAAGCCAACGCACCGCACACCCCCTCCCCGACTCGATGTGTTCTGCACGCATCAAACCAGAGCGGAGGTCAACTGGTGGGCACTTCTTCTTGATCTCCTGCCAGTTCGGACAGGACCGTCGAAGCACTCCTTACCAGCCCGCCGCGTCGCCTTGTGTGGCCGCCACAACACGGCTGGATCACGAGGACAAAGATGGATCCCACGCAAGGCCGAGGTCGACTGGTCGAAGACCTAGCTGTTCTGACCACGGAGG
>NZ_QKYN01000074.1 GCF_003258295.1 Streptacidiphilus pinicola
GCCGTCGACGGCCGCGCAGGAGAAGGGCATGGTCGCCGGCCGTCCCTTCCACGATCCGGCGAACGCCGACACCTCGGCCACGCAGCGGATCACGATCACGCTCGACGCGCACCGGACGCGCTTCGACCTCGGCGGCCGCAAGGTCTGGGGCGAGTCCTACAACGGTGCCTTCACGGCCCCGACGATCCGCGTCGCCCCGGGCTCCGCCGTGACGATCCATCTGGTCAACCACCTGAAGGTGGCCACCAACCTGCACTTCCACGGACTGCACGTGTCGCCGACCGGCGTCTCGGACGACCCGTTCCTGTGCGTCGCCCCCGGCAAGGAGCTGACCTACCGGCTGGCGATCCCGCGCAACCACCCGCAGGGCACCTTCTGGTACCACAGCCACGCCATGGGCACGACCTGCCCCAAGCCCGGCGCGATGGTCGACGACTCCATGGGGCCGGCGCCCATGTTCATGCCGGGCGACGTGGAGAACCAGATCTTCGCGGGCCTGTCCGGCGCGCTGATCGTCGGCGACGACCGCACCCTGCTGCCGCCGAAGCTGCGTCATATCACCGCCCACACCCTGGTGTTCAAGGACGCGCAGATCGACACCGGCGGCTCGATCGTGCAGAACCAGGGCGCGTCGTCGATCGACTCCGGTGCGCCGACCGTGCGCCTGGTCAACGGCCAGCTGCGGCCGGTGCTGTCGATGCGCCCCAACGAGACGCAGCTGTGGCGGCTCGCGAACGCGGGCGCCGACATCTTCTACCGCCTCCACCTCGACGGTTACCGGTTCACCGTGATCGGCGAGGACGGCACCCCGGTCGCGAAGACGCGTACCGCGTCCGAGCTGCTGCTGCCGCCCGGCAAGCGCTACGACGTGCTGGTGACGGCCGGCGCGCACCCCGGCGGGGCCTGGCTGCGCACCCTCGCCTACTCCAACGGCCCGCAGGGCGACAGCTATCCGGACACCCGGCTGCTCCGCCTGGACGTGCACGGCGGCACCACCACCCGCCTGCCCGGCGTCAGCGGCGCCGTCCCCAGCGCCGAGCCGGACCTGTCCCACGCGGCGATCGCGCAGCACCGGCGGCTCGTGCTCTCGGAGAGCGCCGACGGCAACAGCTTCTACATCAACGGCAAGCAGTTCATGATGAACGACGGCTCCGTCTTCTCCACCCCCGCCAAGCTGGGGACGGTCGAGGAGTGGACCATCGTCAACACCGCCGGTGAGGTGCACCCCTTCCACCTGCACACCTCGGACTTCCAGGTGATGTCGGTCAACGGGGTCCCGCAGCCCTACACGAACCGGCAGGACATCGTCCCGGTGCCGTTCGAGCAGAACGGCAAGCCGGGTGTGGTGGTGATCCGGGTCGCGTTCTCGGACTTCACCGGCCGCTACATGTTCCACTGCCACATAGCGGCGCACGAGGACCACGGCATGATGAGCTTCATCAACGTCGTGGCCTGAGCCGCGGACGCTCTCCCTGCTCAGCCCCGCTCGGCGAAGGCGGCCGCCACCGCCGGGCGGGAGGCGCCGCCGCCGAGCAGCGCCTTGAGCAGCACCCGGGCCTGGTAGGGGTGGAGGTAGCCGCCGTCGATCAGGCCCCGGCCCAGCAGGTCCGTCTCCGAGCCGGGCGCGCGGTAGGTGTCACGGTGCACCGAGCCCGCGCCCGTGCGGGAGGTCAGCACCACCGGCATCCGCGCCGCCAGCGCGCCCAGCGGTTCGACCAGCACGGCCGGGACATGCCCCACCCCGAACCCGGCCACGACCAGCCCGTCCAGGCCGGCCGCGAACGCGGTCAGCAGCGCCGGGTCGTCGTCGAGGGTCACCGTGTACAGCCCGACGCGCGCGGTGGCGCCCGGCGCGGGCAGCGGCTCCGGCCGCTGCGGGCGGGTGAGGATCCGCACCCGGCCTTCGACCAGGTGGCCGATCGGCCCGGTGTCGGGGGAGACGAAGGCGGCCGTCGAGGTGCTGTGTCTCTTCCGGACGAAGCGGGCGGCGTGGATCTCGTCGTTGAACGCCACCAGCACGCCGAGCCCGCGCGCGGCCGGGGACTCGGCGACGCGGGCGGCCGCGAGCAGGTTGGCCGCCCCGTCGTGCCCGGCCAGGGTCGGGTTGCGCATCGCGCCCGTCAGCACCAGCGGCGCCCCGTGCCGCCAGACCAGGTCGAGCAGGTAGGCGGTCTCCTCCAGGGTGTCCGTGCCCTGGGTGATCACGATCCCGGGCGCGCCCGCGTCGACCGCCTCGGCGGCGGACGCGGCCACTTCCAGCACTCGCTCGAAGGTCAGGCTGCCGCCGCCGACCGGCTCACGGTCGCGGATCTCCAGCGGCGCGCCGAGCGTCTCCAGGCCGGGGACGGCCGCGGCCAGCGCGGCTCCGTCCAGCCGGTCGGCCCCGGCCATCGAGATCGTGCCGCCCATCGCGTACAGCGTGACGCCCATGCCCCGACATGCTGCCAGGCCGCCACGCCGCGGCGTGCACGCCCCACCGAGCGGATCTACGGTGGTGGGGAACGATCCGAGGCCGCCCCACCCAGGAGGCACCCATGCCCGGTTCCACCACCATCGGCCGCTCCGAGCGGCTGGTCATGCTCAGCCATCACGACGCCGAGCGACTCGCCGAGACCATGGCCCGCCTCGCCACGCTGCTGGCCGCGGACGACGCGGACCGGCTCACCGACCCGCAGGTCGCCCAGCTCTGCGGCGGCGACGCGTCGATGCGCGGCGACTACGCCCACTGGGCCGCCGAGGTGGGCGCCTACATCCGCGGCCACCTTTGACCGAGGACCCGCAGCACACCGGCAAGCGGCACGAACGGCAGAGCCCGCCGGGCGCGGGCTCTGCTAACCTGCGTCCATGATCTGCGCGCCGACCCGTCGAATGATGCGCCCCTCCCGGGGCTGCTGAACGACGCACGCGCGCGTCCTGAAGGCCCCCACCAGGGGCCTTTTCGCATCTCGGCGCAGGCCCCTCCCGCAGCCACGACGCAGGAGATGAGCCCGTTGAGCTACTACGTCACCACCACCATCCCGTACGTCAACGCCCGGCCGCACCTGGGCTTCGCACTGGAACTGGTGCAGGCCGACGTGCTCGCCCGGCACCGGCGTTCGCGCGGCGGCGCGGTCCGCTTCCTCAGCGGCACGGACGAGAACTCGCTGAAGAACGTGCTCGCCGCGGAGGCCGAGGGCGTCGCCGTGCAGGACCTCGTCGACCGCAACGC
The DNA here is from genome assembly GCF_003258295.1 of Streptacidiphilus pinicola. Taxonomy (GTDB): domain Bacteria; phylum Actinomycetota; class Actinomycetes; order Streptomycetales; family Streptomycetaceae; genus Streptacidiphilus; species Streptacidiphilus pinicola. Next base: position 3,209 of record NZ_QKYN01000074.1, read on the forward strand.
CGAGGCCTTCGCCGAGCTGGCCGCGCCGCTGGCGCTCTCCTTCGACGACTTCATCCGTACCAGCCGCGACCCGCGCCACCGCGAGGGCGTCGCCCACCTCTGGCAGCGCTGTGCCGAGGCCGGCGACTTCTACCGCAAGGCCTACACCGGCCGCTACTGCGTGGGCTGCGAGGCCTTCTACGCCGAGGACGAGCTCGTCGAGGGCCGCTGTCCGGACCACGGCACGGAGCCGCAGACCGTCAGCGAGGAGAACTGGTTCTTCCGGCTCTCGCGCTATGAGGACCAGTTGCGCGAGCTGATCACCAGCGGCGAGCTGCGCATCGAGCCGGCCTCGCGGCGCAACGAGGTGCTGGGCCTGATCGACTCCGGCCTGCACGACTTCTCCGTCTCCCGCAGCCGCGCCCGCGCCCGGGGTTGGGGCATCCCGGTGCCCGGCGACGAGGACCAGGTCGTCTACGTCTGGTGGGACGCGCTCGGCAACTACGTCACCAGCCTCGGCCTGGGCGGCGACGCACCGGGGGAGGAGTTCGAGCGCTGGTGGGCGGGCGACGGCGAGCGGGTGCACCTGGTCGGCAAGGGCGTGCTGCGGTTCCACGCCGTCTACTGGCCGGCCATGCTGCTCTCGGCGGGCCTGCCGCTGCCGACCCGGATCCTCGTCCACGACTACCTGACGGTGTCCGGGCGGAAGATCAGCAAGTCCGCGGGCGACGTGGTCGACCCCGCCGAGCTGGTCGCCCGCTACGGCACCGACGCGGTGCGCTGGTGGCTGCTGCGTGAGGTGCCGCGGGTCGGCGACGCGGACTTCACCGAGGAGCGCCTGGTCGCCCGCGCGGACGCGGACCTCGCCGACGGCTTCGGCAACCTCGTCCACCGGGTGGTCACCATGGTCCACCGCTACCGGGACGGCGTCGTCCCGGAACCCTCGGCCCCGACCACCGCCACCTCCGAGCTGCGCGCCGTCTGCGAACGCGCGGCGGGCCGGGTGGACGCGGCGCTGGACGCCTTCGACTACCGCGCGGCCGCTGCCGCGGTCTGGACCCTGGTGGAGGAGGCGAACCGCTGCATCGACCGCACCCGCCCCTGGGAACTGGCCAAGTCCGAACGCGGCGGCCTGCGTTCGGCCCCCCTCGACGCCGCGCTGGCCGCGCTGGTCGCGGCCTGCCGCGAGCTGGGCGCGCAGCTCCGGCCTTTTCTGCCGGAAGCCGCGGAACGCATCGTGGAGAGGTGCACTCCGGTGGACGGCCGCCTGCCGGCGTCGACGCCGCTGTTCCTGAAGCTGGGTGAATGACCTGCACCATCCAGGGGCGGAGGAACTGCGCGGGCAACCACCGTGTGCGGATGGCCCTGCGCGTTCGGCGACTCACCGCCTTGGGTGGCTTGTCGCGCAGTTCCTCGCGCCCCTGGGATGGTGCGACGCGCCCCTTCTCAGGACGCCAGGGCGTCCTGGAGGCCCGTCACGGCCTCCGTCAGGATGGAGGCGTCGGTGATGATGTCCGGCGGGGTGCCGTCGTCCGACTGGGACCAGGTCTGGAAGGCCTCGCGGACCGGGGTGAGGTCGACGGGGGCGCCCGCGCGGATCGCGTCGGCGGCGAGGGTGAGTTGGGCGCGGACGACGGTGGCGAAGGCCGTCGCGCCGGGTGACTCGCCCTCCGCGGCGGGGATGTGGGCCTCGATCAGCATCGTGGTGCGGCCGATCGCGGCGATCGCCGCACGCGCGTCGGAGAGCTGGGACGGGCGCAGGCCCCGCTCGCGGACGGGTTCGGCCGCGGCGGAGGCCTCCGTCGCGGTCAGCGCGGCGCGGGCGCCGCGGTGGTCGAGCAGGGCGTCGCGCAGGGCGCGACGGTTCTGCTGGGACGGCTCGCCGTAGGCCTCCAGGCCCGCCGCGGCGTACTGGCCGGCGGCGGCGATGTAGTCGGCGAGCCGCTGGGGCAGCCGGACCGTCTGCCAGGTGGGCCAGACCGCGTACGCGGCGAACGCGAGCAGCCCGCCGAGCAGCGTCATGCCGACGCGCTCCAGCGCCGTGTAGCGGACCACGAGCCCGTCCATGGAGAGCAGGAAGACGACGTAGACGGAGACCAGCGCGCTCAGCGCCATGTAGCCGGCCCGCATCGTCAGGTACGCGCAGCCGACCGCCACGACGGCCAGCAGCCCGCAGACCCAGGGCGCGGGCTTGGCCAGCACCATGACGCCGGAGGCGAGGCCGACGCCGACGACGGTGCCGGCCAGGCGGGCGACCCCGCGGGTGTAGGTGTGGGAGAACTCCGGCCGCATGATCATCATGACCGTCATCGCGGCCCAGTAGCCGTGCCCGAAGGGCAACAGGAAGCCCAGGCCCTCAGCGAGCGTCACCACCACCGCGACGCGGACCGCGTGCCGCATGACCGGTGAACGGCGGGTCCAGTGCCGCTGCACCGCCGCGGCGAAGAGCGGCAGCAGGCCGCGCAGGCCCGGGCGGCGCAGGTAGCGCGGCTGGTCGTCCTCGGCGGGGGCGTCGAGCGCGTCGGTGACCTCGGCGAGCAGGCCGATCAGGCGCAGCGCGGTGTGCCGGGCGATGCCGTGCAGGACGGGGCCGTCGGGTGGCAGGGCCAGCGCACGGTAGGCGCGTTCGGGCACCTGCGCGCCCTCGCCGCTGCGGATCGAGCGGGCGGCGGCGTCCAGGATCTCGGCGGCGGCCGCGAGCAGTTCGCGCGCCCGATCGCGCTCCCGGCCCTCCTCGGCGGCGCCGACCCTCGGGTCCGCGAGCGCGGCGAGCGCGGGGCGCAGCCGCTCGACGAGGGACCGGACGCCAGTGAGCTCCGAGGGACGGCTGCGTGCCTGACCGGGTGTCACGCGCGCGGCCTCGCGCGCGGCCATCAGGGGGTCGGGGTCGAACGGCGCGAACGGGTCGTGCCGTAGCCGCCGGGCGTAGTCGGCCATCGAGGCGCAGGCCTCGGCGAGCGCCTCGCGGTGTGCGCTCCACCGGTCCACCGGCCACAACTGCACCAGCAGCGCCTGGATCACCCCGCCCGCCGCGATCACCCCCGTATGCTGCGCGGCCTCCGGCACGCTCTCGGGCAGCGTCACCACGACGAGCATGACCGTGACCGCCATCGACGCCAGGATCCCGGCCGTCTGCCCGGCCACCCAGGCCATGCCCGCCGAGAACGCCCACACCGCCAGCACCAGGAGGAACAGCGGCCGCCACGGCGAGACGAGATAGCCGACGAAGGTGCTGACGGACAGCGCCAGCGCGGTGGCCAGCGCCAGCCACGGGCGCGGCCGGTAGCTGCGCTGGAACGTCGCCATCCCCGCGAGCTGCGCCCCGAGCGCGGCGGACGTCGCCATTGCGGGCCCGCCCAGCGCGAGCGCGCCGAACAGCGCGATGGCGACACCGACCGCCCCGCGCAACGCCGCCAGCGGCTGGTTCGTCGCCCGCTCCACCCTGAGCCCCGAACGGGTCGCGGTCTTGAGCGAGCGGTACCAGGCAGACCCGGGCGTGGAGGTGGACATCGCCGGTCAGCTTAGTTGAACCGGAGGGTCGGACCGTCAGTTCCCGGCTGCGTTCACGGCGTCGGTCGGACTAGCCGTGGCAGAGGTCGACGTGGCGGACGTTGAGCACCGCGTTCGCCGCGTCGATCAGGCGGTCGCGCGAGAGAGAGCCGTTGCTGACCGCGGCCGCGACCGCGTTCGCCGACGCGGTGGTGAGGCCGGGGACGTCCGGCTCGAGGCTGAACATCACCATGTCCGCGCCCGCCCGCAGGGCCTGGACGGTGGCCTGGGGGACGGAGTAGCCCGCGGCGGAGATGGCTTTCGCGTCGAGGGCGTCCGTGATCACCAGACCCTTGAAGCCGAGCTTGCCCTTCAGCTCGCCGTCGATGACGGCCGAGGAGAGCCCGGAGGGGAGCGTGGTCAGGCCGGGCACCGTGTCGTTGGAGACCATGACCGCCGGCGCCCCGGCGGCGATGGCCGCCTTGAACGGCGCCATGCCGCTCTGCTGCTCCGAAGACCACGGCACCGTGTACGCGGGGCCGAGGTCGGAGTTGTAGCTGGAGCCGCCGATCCCCGGGAAGTGCTTGACCACCGGGATCACGCCGCCGGCCTGCATGCCCTTCATGTAGGCGACGCCGTCGCGGGACACCACGGACGGGTCGCCACTGAAGGCGCGCCACCCGTCGGGGTTCTGCGCGCTCGGGGCCGCGTTGGTGCCGTCGACGTCGATGACCGGGCCGAGGTCCATGTTCACGCCCGCCGCCGCCATCTTCTGGGCGACCTGGGCGGTGGCCTGCTGGATCTGCGCCTCGCTGTAGTTCGCGGCCATGTACGCGGGCCACGGCAGCGAGCCGACGAGGTTGGCCATCCGCTGGATGTCGCCGCCCTCCTCGTCCGTCATCACCAGCAGGCCGAGGTTGCCGGGAACGTGTGACTTCAGCGTGGCCATCTGCTGGCCGAGGTCCGCCGGCGCCGAGTTGCCGAAGAGCAGCACGCCGCCGGCGCCCGCGGCGACCTCCGCCGTGGCGTCGGAGACGCTGGTCTCGGAGACGGGGACGGCAATCGTCAGCATCGCCAGGCGCTGGTTGGACCAGCCCGCCAGCTTGGAGGTGTTGGTGCAGCTCGGCGTCGCGACGTCCTGGGAGCCGGACGTGGTGGTGCTGTGCTGGGAGGGCTGCCGGCTGGGCGCCACGTTCTTGGCCGGGCTGTTCGCGCCGCCGGGGGCGGACGCGGAGGCGGAGCCCGTCCCGGTCGAGGCGGAGGAACCGGCGGCGGACGCCTTGGCGGTCGGGGCCGACCCGCCGCAGGCGGCGAGCGGCACCACGGTGACGGCGGCGAGCGCGGCCACGCCAAGCGCGGCGGAGCGGGTGCGGCGGTCGGTCATGGTGGGGGCTTCCGGGCAGGGGGCAGAGACGTTTCCTCTCCCACTGTCCGGGTTCGATCCGATTTATCCAAGGAACCGAGAGAAGCATCACTCCCTCGTGGAACCCGGAACCGCGACCGCCGCGGACCGCCGTCGATCAGCCCCTGGGCTGCTCGTTCCAGCTCGCGATGACGGGTCGGCCGTGCTCGGTGCTGAGCCGGCTGATCGTGCCCGTGGCCAGCTGGAACAGTGCTCCGTCGGCCGGGGGCAGCCCGAGGCGCCGGGCCGCGAGCACCCGCAGGAAGTGCGCGTGCGCGACCAGCACCACGTCCCCGCCGCGACCGTTCTGCAGCGCGGCCTCCGCTTTGGCGATCACCCGGTCCGCGCGGATCCCGACCTCCTCCGGCGTCTCGCCCGGGTGGTCCTGCGGTCCCGCCGCGACGCCGTCGGTCCACAGGTTCCAGGCGGGCCGGGTGCGGTGGATCTCGCGCGTGGTCACGCCCTCGTACGCGCCGTAGTCCCACTCCACCAGGTCCGGCTCGACCACCGCGCTGTCCAGGCCCGCGAGCTTCGCCGTGTCCTGGGCCCGCTGCATCGGGCTGACCAGCGCCAGGCAGATCTTGTGTTCGGCCAGCAGCGGAGCGAGCGCCCGCGCCTGCGCCTCGCCGTTCGCGGTCAGCGGCTTGTCGGTCCAGCTGGTGTGCTGGCCGGACAGGCTCCACTCGGTCTCGCCGTGCCGCACCAGGATCAGGTCGCTCATGCCCGCCACGCTACCGGCCGACGCGGCCGACCGCCCCGGCGTCGGCCCGAATTCGGTCGCCGCCTCCGGGCCCTTACCCCTAGCCTGCGGGGACATGAGCAGTCGACTGCGCGCCGTCGCGGCACAGAACCAGGCCATCGCCGAGACCGGCCGCTACCTCGCGGCCGACGGCACCGAGGTCGAGATCGGCCCCGCGCTCGCCGCCGCCGTCGCCGGCACCCGGTGCGTCGGCCCGGACGAGCCGCTGAGCGTGCCGACGGGAAGCTTCGCGACGGTGGTCGAGGTGACGGCGGAGGGCAGCCTCGGCGCCGCGCGCCGCGTCGTGGCCGACGGCCCGGTCGCGGTGCTGAACTTCGCCTCCGCGCGCAACGTCGGCGGCGGCTACGTCGGCGGCGCCCGTGCGCAGGAGGAGGACCTGTGCCGGCAGGCCCTCCTCTATCCCTGTCTGCTGGAAGCACCCGAGTACTACGAGGCGCACCGTGCCTCCGACGACCTCGGCTACAGCGACCGCGTCATCTGGTCCCCGGCCGTCCCCGTCCACCGCGGCGAGCGGGGCGACCTCCTCGCCGCGCCCTTCGCGGCGTCCTTCCTCACCAGCCCCGCGCCCAACGCCGGCGCGCTGCTGCGGCGCGAGCCGGACGCCGGCCCCCGGATCCGCGAGGCGCTGGCCCGGCGGTCCGGCCGGGTGCTCGGCGTCGCGGCGCAGGAGGGTGCGCGGCAGCTGGTGCTGGGCGCGTGGGGGTGCGGCGTCTTCCGGAACGACCCCCGCGAGGTCGCGGGGGCGTTCCGTGCGTGGCTCGCCCCGGGCGGCGCCTACCACGGGGCGTTCGAGCGTGTGGTCTTCGCGGTGTGGGACCGCAGCGAGCCGTCCGCGAACCGTTCTGCCTTCGAGCGGACGTTCGGCGGCTCGGCGCTGCGGTAGCTCAGGCCCGGCGGGCGCTGAGGTAGAGCTTGGCGAGGCCGAAGTCGGCGTCGGGGTCCTCCACCCCCGTGGTGAAGACGCCGACGAACTCCTTGCTGGAAGCCGCCCAGCGAGCACAGCGCGTGGAGCTGGTCCTTGGTGAAGGCGCAGCCGTGACGTCGATCCGGAGGTTCCGCTACCCGATCCGGCGGACCTCGACCGGCGCGACGCGGCCGCCGACCTCCACCGTGCCGTCCGCGCCCGGGCGCGTCAGGATCTGCGAGCCGACGCCCTGCCGGATGTCCAGCGGCCGGCCCAGCTCCGCGGTCAGCACGACCGCCGCCGCGCCCGTCGCCTCGTCCTCGTCGATGCCGTCGCCGCGGCCGGGGAAGCCCCGGGTGCGGACGGAGCCTGACGGCTCGTCGGACCAGGCCCAGGCGTAGAGCCAGCCGGTGCCCGGCGGCGGGACCTCCAGCGCGTCCACCTCGGCGACGCTGCCGTGGTGCTGCGTCCTGCGGCCCGAGGCCCAGTCCGCGCGGCCGCGGATCCAGTGGAACTCGCCGTCCTGCCAGGCCGGGACGTCGCCGGCCTCGGGGCGCAGCAGCTCCACCGGGTACCCGTGCTCGCGCAGCAGCCAGGAGGTGCCGACCAGGGGGTGGCCGGCGAAGAGCAGGCGAGCGCTCGGAGTGTAGATGTCGACCCGGCCGCCGGCCGCGTCGTCGACGAACACCGTCTCGGAGAAGCCGAGTTCGCGGGCCAGTTCCTGGCGCTGCTCGCGCGCGGGGTAGGCGCCGCCGTCCAGGACCACCCCCAGCGCGTTGCCGGCGGTGCCGCCGGGGCCGCAGAAGACGCGCAGCACATGAAGATCGTTCATGGACCCCATCCAAGCAGCCCCCGTCTCTTGTACTTGGTTCAAGAGGCGGAGTTCGTCAGCGAGGCCGCCCAGACGTTGCGGCAGATGCAGACCCCACCGCCCCGCTGCGCGGCAGCACCATCGGCGACGCCTTTGGCCTGTGCTGGTTCCTGAGGGACGTCGACGGCTTGCGGACGGTCGGTCACGGCGGCGCCGGCAACGGGCAGTTCGCCGAGCTGCTGCTGGTGCCGGAGCGCGGCTTCGCCGTTTCGGTCATGTCCAACGGCGGCCCCGGCGGGGTCGCGCTCAACCTGGAGGTCGTGCGGTTCGCGCTGGAGCACTACCTCGGCGTCGTCGACCGCGACCCGGAGCCCGTCCCCTACGTGCCGGCCGAGGTGGCCCCGGCCGCCGGCGTCTACGAGATCGACGTCATGACCCTCACCATCCGGGCGGAGGAGGGAGCCGCCGCGCCGACGCTGGAGGTGGTGATCAAGCCGGAGATCCGATCCGCCTCGCCGAAGGAACTGCCCGGCTCTTCGGCCGGACCCGGTAGACCCCCGCGGGCGCTCAGCCGCGCAGCCGCGCGGCCAGCAGCGCGACGTCGTCCTCGGCCGGGGCGGCGGAGAGCCGGCTGAGCGCCGTGTCCAGCAGGCGCTCCAGCGGGGCGTCCGGATCCAGGTCCAGCGCGGCCAGGGCCTCGAGGGAGTCCTCGATGTCCTCGCCGCGTCGCTCCACCAGCCCGTCCGTGAACAGCAGCAGCACCGAACCGGGCGGCAGGCGCAGCGTGGTGCTGCCGTAGTGGCGGACGCCGGCGCCCAGCGGCGGATCGCCGGGCAGCTCCGCGAACTGCGTGCCGAGACCCCGCCGCAGCAGCAGCGGCGGCAGATGCCCGGCGCCGGCCAGGGTGACCGTGCCCGCCTCCGGATCGATCTCCGCGACCAGGCAGGTCGCCACCCGGTCCAGGCCCAGGGCCTCGACCGTGCGCTGCGCCTCGCTGAGGATCTTCTCCGGGCCCCAGCCCTGGAAGGCCAGCGCGCGCATCAGCGAGCGGTACTCGCCCATCGTCGCGGCCGCCTCCAGGCCGTGGCCCATCACGTCGCCGACCACCAGCAGCGTCCGGCCCCCCGGCAGCGCCATCGAGTCGAACCAGTCGCCGCCCACCTCGGCCGTCTTGCCGGCCGGGAGGTAGCGGCCCGCGCACTCGACGTCGCCGTGCGGGCGGGTCCGCTCCGACAGCAGCGCCCGCTGCAGCACCAGCGCCGTCTCGTGCTCGTGGGCGAAGCGCTGCGCGTTGCTGATGCTGTTGGCCGCCCGGCGCGCCAACTCGCCCACCAGCTCCACGTCCTCCGCGGTGAACGGCGGCGAGTCCCCGGCCCGGCAGAGATTGACCACGCCGATCACCCGCCCGCGCGCCCGCAGCGGCACCACCAGCGCCGAGTGGATGCCGAGCCGCCGGTAGCGGGCGACCCGGTCCGCGTCCGGCGCCTCCAGCGCCATCTGCTCGTCCGCGGGGGAGTTGGAGACGACCGGCCGCTCCTCGGCCACACAGCGCGCGGCGGCCGAGCTGGGCTGCGGGCTGTGCGTCGCGCCCGGCGCGCCGAACCAGCGCCCGGCCTTCACCAGCGCGGGCGTGGTGCTCATCGCCAGGCGGCGCAGCCGCAGCTCCTGGCCGGGCCGCTCGTCCTGCTCGATCACGTCCACCACGGCGATGTCGGTGATCCGCGGCACCAGCAGCCGGGTCAGCTCCTTGCAGGTCAGCTGGACGTCCAGGGTGGTGCCGATGGAGGTCGCGGCCTCGTCCAGCAGGGTGAGCCGGGTGCGGGCCCGGTCCAGCGCCTGCCGGATCCGGCGGTCCTCGGTGATCTCCAGGACCATGCCGATCACGCCGAGGACGGTGCCCTCGGCGTCCTCCAGGCGGCTGTAGGCGTTGTGCCACCAGCGCAGTTCGCCGGAGGCGTCCGCGGCTGTGGTGCCCTCCACGGTGTGGTGGCGCGGCCTGCCGTCCGCGAGCACCGCGCGCAGCTCCGCCTCGGCCGCGGCCACGTCGATCCCGGGCACGACCTCGCCCAGCCCGCGCCCCAGGTGGGCCTCCACCGGCAGGCCGTTGAGCTGGGCGAGTGCCTCGTTGACGTAGGTGTAGCGCAGCTCCGTGTCGAGCAGGGCGATGCCGAAGACGGCACCGTCCATCACCTTCCGCGGCAGCCCCGGATCGTGGGCGTGCCGACCGTCCGCCGGACCCATGGAGCCGATCTTCCCATCAGCTGCCCCGGGCCGCCGCTCGCTCGGGGATTTGTCAGGGGATCTCCAGGGCGCGGGCCGACGCGAGGCCGCACCGCCCGCGTCGGCGCAGAAAAGCGATCGGCCCTCCCGGCCGAAGCCGGGAGGGCCGATCCGATGCGTGCGCGAGGGGGGACTTGAACCCCCACGCCCCGAAGGGCACTAGCACCTCAAGCTAGCGCGTCTGCCATTCCGCCACCCGCGCATCGGAGCTGTCCGCTCGCTCCGGCCTTGCGGCCTCGCTCGCTGACGGGGTTAACCATAGCAAAGATCAGCGGTGGTTCCGAAACGCGATTCCTGGACGTGATCATGCCGTGGACCTGCGCCGATGTGCGGCCCGCGCGGGTGGCGCACTTGGGTCGCGCGCGGGGCCGGTGGAGGATGGGGCACGAAGTGAACGACACAGAGAGGCGGAGCAGCGTGAGCGAGACAGTGGGTGCCAGCCGTCAGGGGGAGGGCTTCGGCGAGGCCGAGGTCGCCGAGCTGTGCCGGGACCTGATCCGGATCGACACCAGCAACTACGGTGACAACTCCGGTCCGGGGGAGCGCGCCGCCGCCGAGTACGTCGCCGAGAAGCTGGCCGAGTTCGGTCTCGAGCCGCAGATCATCGAGTCGACCAAGGGCCGCGCCAGCACCATCGCGCGCATCGAGGGCGAGGACCGGTCCCGCCCGGGCCTGCTCATCCACGGCCACACGGACGTCGTGCCCGCCAACGCGGACGACTGGACGCACCACCCCTTCGCGGGCGAGATCGCCGACGGCATGGTCTGGGGCCGCGGCGCCGTCGACATGAAGGACATGGACGCGATGACCCTCGCGGTCGTCCGCGAGCGGCTGCGCAGCGGGCGCAAGCCCCCGCGCGACATCGTGCTCGCCTTCCTCGCCGACGAGGAGGCCGGTGGCGTCTACGGCGCGCACCACCTCGTCGACAAGCACCCCGGCCTGTTCGAGGGCGTCACCGAGGCGATCGGCGAGGTCGGCGGCTTCTCCTTCACCGTCAACGAGCAGCTGCGGCTCTACCTGGTCGAGACGGCGGAGAAGGGCATGCACTGGATGCGCCTGACCGTCGACGGCACCGCCGGACACGGCTCGATGACCAACAAGGACAACGCCATCACCGAGCTGTGCGAGGCCGTCGCCCGGCTCGGGCGGCACCAGTTCCCGGTGCGGGTCACCAAGACCGTCCGCCACTTCCTCGACGAGCTCTCCGACGCCCTCGGCGTCGAGCTCGACCCGGAGGACATGGACACCACGCTCGAGCGTCTCGGCGGCATCGCCAAGCTGATCGGCGCGACGCTGCGCAACACCGCGCAGCCGACCATGCTCGGGGCCGGCTACAAGGTCAACGTCATCCCCGGCCAGGCCACCGCGCACGTGGACGGGCGCTTCCTGCCCGGCTACGAGGAGGAGTTCCTCACCCAGCTCGACGCCGTCCTCGGCCCGCGCGTCAAGCGCGAGGACGTGCACAGCGACAAGGCCGTGGAGACGGACTTCGACGGGCCGCTGGTCGACGCGATGCAGAAGGCGCTGCGCGCCGAGGACCCGATCGCGCGCGCCGTCCCCTACACCCTCTCGGGCGGGACCGACGCCAAGGCCTTCTCCGACCTCGGCATCCGCTGCTTCGGCTTCGCGCCGCTGCAGCTGCCGCCGGAGCTCGACTTCGCCGGCATGTTCCACGGCGTGGACGAGCGGGTTCCGGTGGACGCCCTGAAGTTCGGCGTGCGGGTGCTCGACCGCTTCATCGACGCGTGCTGATTTCGGTCTGACTTTCGGACTTCTCCCTCTGGTGGGTGAAGGTTGCAGGGGTGACGTACCCCATTTGCCGCAGCGTCGTTCACCCATATGCAGCTCACCGAACGGGCTGTCCCATCTGAAGGAGGAGACCCATGCAGGTCAAGAAGATCGCCGCCGTCGTCGCCACCGCGGGTGCCATCGGCCTGGCCGGTGCCGGCATTGCCAGCGCGGACGGTGCTCAGGCCCAGGGTGCGGCGTGGGGCTCCCCGGGCGTGCTGTCCGGCAACCTGATCCAGGTTCCGGTCCACGTCCCGGTGAACGTCTGCGGCAACACCATCTCCGTCATCGGTCTGCTGAACCCGGCGTTCGGCAACCACTGCGAGAACAACTGAGGTCAGAGCAACTGAGGTCTGTGTGACCGGGCACGGCTCTGGGAGGCGCCACTTCTCCCAGGGCCGTGCCCTTTTGCATACCCCGCTCACCCCTGGCGAATTGTGGAGTTGATGTGGAGTCAACCGTGCCTTGGGGGGCTCACTCTCGTTGGGAGTGGTACGGGGGCACGGGGCCTGGCAGAAGCACGAGCACGACTGAGAGCAGGGCAACACATGCGACAAGTGGCCAAACGCGGTTTGCTCACGGTCATGGCGACCGGGAGCGTGCTGGCCTCCACCGCGGGCATCACGGCAGGGTTCGCCACGGGTTCGGCCTTCGCCGACTCGGGCGCGAACGGCGTGGCGAGCGACTCGCCGGGCGTCGGTTCCGGCAACGCGGTCCAGGTGCCGATCTCCGTTCCCGTGAACGCCTGCGGCAACACCGTCAACGTGATCGGCGCACTGAACCCGGCTTACGGCAACAAGTGCGGCAACGAAGGCGGTTCGACGCGCAGCGGTTCGGCGGGGTCCGGTGATTCGGCGGGTTCTAGCGGTTCCGACAACGGCGGCAGAGCCGGCAACGGGAGCGACGCCGGGAACGGCGGCCGCAACGGCGGTTCGGGCGGCACCGCCCAGGGCGGCGCGCACGGCTCCCCGGGCGTGGGTTCGGGCAACTCGGTGCAGGTCCCGGTCGACGTGCCGGTCAACGTCTGCGGCAACACGGTGAACGCGCCGGGCGCGGCCAACCCCGCCTTCGGCAACTCCTGCGGCAACGCTGCCCGCGGCCACGCCGGTACTCCCAGCCCCACGCCGACCCCCAGCTGCACCGGCCCGATGGGCGACAACGGCGGGTCCGGTGGGATGGGCGGCGGCTGCGGCACGGGCGGTTCGACGGGCGGCCAGCAGCCCCCGCCGCCGCAGAGCGGCAGCAGCCCCACGCCGCACAGCGGTTCCGGCACCTCGGGCAGCCACCTGGCCGAGACCGGCGGTGGCGACGACGCTCTGCTCCTGGGCTCCGCGGGCGTCCTGGTCACCGCGGGCGGCGCGCTCCTGGTCCGTCGCACGCGACGCCGCGCCTAGTCGTCGGGTCGTTCAGTCGTCTAGTCGTCGAGAAAGCTGCTGAGCGGGCTGCGCACCTGGCGGATGATCCGTCGCTTCAGCGTGATCTTGCGTCGCCCGTCCGGGTAGAGGCGGAGTCGGTCGAGCTCCCAGTGACCGTACTCCGCCTGCTCGGTCAGCAGCGCGCGCGCCTCGTTGCGGGAGACGGTGCGCGGCAGCAGCAACGAGCGGAACTCGTACTCGGGCTGCCGGACGGTCTTGCCCGGCGGCTTGCTCAGGGGTGGGGTCAAGTCACTTCCTCCCGCGGACGAACAGAGGGTAAGCCTACGTCGGTAACCAAACCGGCTCCAGAAGGCTTCCCAGGGCGGCGGCACGGCAACCTGCGCCCTGCCTCACGGTGATCGGATTACTACGACCCGGATAACACCCGTGCGCGGGACACCCGCGACCGACTAGCGTGCGTCCCATGTCTGATGTCGCGCGTCCCACGGAAGCTCAGATCGCCCAGGTACGCACTGCCGCGGAGGCGGTCAAGGCCGCGATCGACGCGCACCTCGCCTCGGTGGAGGAGAGAGCGGGCGCGGGGGACCCGCGGGTCGCCGGCACCTACGAGGCGCTGGCCGACGCGGCGGAGGTCTACGACGACCTCCTGGACCGCGTCTACGACGAGTTCACCCCCTTCGAGGTCCCCCGCCAGGACGTCGGCGGCCTCCCCGACCGCATCGAGCCCGAGGCGGTCTCGGTCCTGATCCGCCGCGACTACACCGTCACCGACCCGCGCCGCCTGCGCGAGGCGGTCGGCGGCACGACCGTCGCGGCGTCGCTGCGGGCCCTGTTCTCCGACAACGAGCCGGACCGCGTCGCCCACCACGCGTCCGAGCTGGGCCTGGAGGAGGGCGACTCCACCCTCTGGGTCGTCGCCGGCGAGCCCGCGTCGGAGCCGGGGGAGTGGCTCTCCGAGCCGTTCGACATCGCCGACGAGGACCTGCTGATCTGCCGCTTCGACGTCATCGAGGACTACGACGACGAACTGGAGCCCGCCGACCCCAGCTGACGCTCACAGCTGCCTGTGGCCACGCTGCGCGAGCTCGGGCTCGGCCCCCACGCCCGAGGTGCGCGCGGTGCGGGACCGCCGCAGCACGGCCGCCGAGGCGGCCGCGGCCCCCGGTCTACTCCCCGGCCAGGATCGCGCGCAGGCGCGTCGTGCGGGGGCGGGCCACCTGGGTGGCCACGTTCTGCTGCAGTGCGGCCGGAGCCAAGCCGCTCACCAGGGAGAGGTGGCGCTCCGCGCGCCCGCAGGCGGTGTAGAGCCACTGGCGGGTCAGTTCCGGGCCGGCGTCCGCGGTGGCCACGACGACCACGCCGGGCCAGCGCCGGCCGGCCGCCTGATGGGCGGTCAGCGCCCAGCCATGGCGCAGCTCACCGATGTGTTCGCGCGGGACGACCGCCGTCTCGGTGCCGAACGCGATCTCCAGGCCCTCCGGGACCGCGCGCCGGACCACGCCCTCGCGCAGCGCGCTCGGCGTCGGCGCGTGGACGACCGCGTCGCCGGCGTCGAAGCCCCCGAACTGCCCCGGCCCCGGGTTCAGCCGGGCCTTCAGCGCGGCGTTGAGCGCCCGCGTGCCCGCCGGGCCGGGGTGGACCGGCGTCAGGACGCGCACCTCCTCGGCGGGGATGCCGAGCGCGCGCGGGATCGAGTCGCCCACCAACTGCACGGCGCGGTGCACGGCCTCGGCCGCGTCCCGGGCCTGGACCAGCACGACCTCCTTGTCGGGGGAGGCCACGGGCTCGAACTCGCCGATGCCGATGCCGGAGACCAGCTCGCCGATCGGCCCGAAGTCGGGCTGTCGCGAGGCCACGACCGGCCCGGGCTTGGCCGCCAGCAGATCGGCGAAGACCCGCCCCGGGCCCGGCGACCACAGGTCGCCGGGATCCCCGCTGAACACCAGCCGCGCGCCGTCACCGAGCGACTCGACGACCGTCGCGGCGAGCTCGACGTCGACGGAGGACGCGTCGCAGACGATCAGCAGATCGAGCGCGAGCGCGCCGTCCGCGTCCCGCGCCGTGGTCGCGAGCAGCTGCCCCAGCGGGACGGCGTCTCCACCGAGCCGCCGCGCACTGTCGGCGTGCGCGGCGACGAGCGCGGCGCGCAGCCCGAGCTCACGCGCGGCGCGCAGCAGCGCGACCGGCTCACTCCGCGCGGTCTCCCCGCCGGTGTGCAGCACCACCGGCGCGTCGGCCACGGCCCGAACCAGCGCGGCCGCCGAGGAGTTGGGCGCGCCTGCAGCGACCTCCTCCCAACCGGGGCGCTCCACCGCGGCGTCCTCGCCGCCCTGGACCGCCGCTCGCTCGGGCCCGCCGCCCGCGCCGAGTTCCGTGGTGGCCGAGGTGCCCGAGCCGGTGTCTCCGGCAGGCTCGCCGCCCGCCCCACCGTCGTTCGGCCCGGACTCCCCGCCGGGCTCGCTGTCCTGGGCCGCGCCACCGACGCCAGGCCCGGCCAGACTCCCGCGCTCCGCGCCGTGGTCCCCGTCCGGCCCGCCGTCCGCGCCCGCGTCGGCCGACTCGTCCGCGCCGCCCCGGCCATCCGGGGTCCACTCCGGGCCGCCCGCCGCCGTGTCGCGGCCCGGGAAGGTCGAGGTGAGGCGGACGAGGCCGTCCGCCAGGCTTTCCTCGGCGAGGGCGAGGCGGTCGAGGGCGAGGAGGACGCGGCCCACCGGGCCGTCCTCGGACTCGTCCTCGTCGTCGCCCTCCTCCTGGAAGGTCATCACGTGGCCGTCCGTGACGACGGCCAGCAGGGCGTCGTCCGGGTCCGGCACGCCCTCGCGGGCGAGGCCCGCGCGGAGGTCGGGGAGCTCGACGGCCGTGTGGCCGTGCAGCGCGGCGCGCTCGAGGAGCCACTGGACCAGGGCGTTCGCGCGGCGGGCGTCGCCCGGCCCGGCGTCGGGGCCGAGGAGACCGCGGGCGAAGGCGTCGGCGTTGGAGGGCTGGACGCCGGGCACGCCGAGCACGGACCAGGGGTCCTCCCGCAGCAGCTCCGCCGCGCGCTCGCCCAGTGCGGCGACCGCCGCGCCCGCGAGCTGCGCGGGGGCGCCGCCCTCGCTGAGGACGGCCGTCGTGTCGGCCAGCGCGTCGCGCGCCTGCGCATCGACGTCCTGCGCACGGCCGTCCGCCGTGCGGATCGCCTCGGCGAGCTGCTCGGTGACCATGGCTGCGCTGTCGGTCATCGCTGGTGACCCCTCACCTCAGGACTGTTCCTTACGTGAGAACGCTATCGGTCCCCACTGACACGTCCGCGCAGCCACCAGGCCCGGGATGCCTCAGTACAGCGCCGTCCAGTGCTGGTCGGGGTAGACGTGCACGGGCGCGGAGATGTCGTCCAGCGCCGCGCGGATCTCCGCGGGCAGCACCAGCCGCTCGACCTGCAGCGCGGCCTGCAGCTGCGCGGCCGTGCGCGCGCCGAGGACCGGCGCGGTCACCCCGGGCCGGTCCCGCACCCAGGCCAGTGCGACCTGCATCGGCGTGGTCGCCAGGCCGTCCGCGGCCGTGGTCACCGCGTCGACGATGCGGCGTCCGCGCTCGTCCAGGTAGGGCTGGACGAACGCGCCGAAGGAGGGGGAGGCGCCGCGGGAGTCCGGCGGAGTGCCGTGGCGGTACTTGCCGGTCAGCACGCCGCGCCCGAGCGGGGAGGAGGCGAGCACGCCGATGCCGGCGTCCAGCGCGGCGGGCAGCACCTCGCGCTCTATCCCGCGCTGCAGCAGCGAGTACTCCATCTGCGTCCCGGCCAGGGCCGTGCGGCCGGGGACCGCGTGCTGCCAGGTCGCGGCCTTGGCGAGCTGCCAGCCGCAGTAGTTGCTGACGCCGGCGTAGCGCGCCCGGCCGCTGGAGACGGCGAGGTCGAGGGCCTGGAGGGTCTCCTCCATCGGGGTGTCCTCGTCGAAGGCGTGCACCTGCCACAGGTCGACGTAGTCGGTGCCGAGGCGGTTGAGCGAGGCGTCGAGCGCCTGGAGCAGGTGGCCGCGCGAGCCGTCGAAGCGCCGGTCGCGGTCCGGCACGCTGCCCGCCTTGGTCGCGATGACCAGCTCGCCGCGCGGGACCAGGCTCTCGGTGAGCTGCCCGAGCAGGTACTCCGCGCCCCCGTCGGCGTAGACGTCGGCGGTGTCGATCAGCGTGCCGCCCGCGTCGACGAAGGCCTTGAGCTGGTCGGCGGCCTCGTGTTCGTCCACGTCCCGGCCCCAGGTCATGGTGCCCAGTCCGAGGCGGGACACGCGTAGGCCGGTGCGGCCCAGATGACGCTGTTGCACGGGTGGCTGCCGTCCTTCCGTCGAGGCGAGCGGGGAGAGGGATGCGTGGATGCGGGGCGAGCCTACGCGGATCGGCGTGCCCCCGGGGGCATCGGCGATCACCCGCTTGGCGGCGTGTCCCTGAGCCCCCTGTCGGAGGGGTTTGCTACCGGCCAGTAGCCGGGTGGCGACCCGCGGACTAGAGTCGGCCCAGGCGGCACCACGACCGGTGCCGTCAGCCCGCCCGTCAGGAGGCAACAGCGTGCGACTCGGGATCAACCTCGGTTACTGGGGGCTCGGCAACGACGCCGACAACATCGCCGTCGCGCAGGAGGCGGACCGCCTCGGCTTCGCGGTCTGCTGGGCGGCGGAGGCCTACGGCTCCGACGCGGCGACCGTGCTGGCCTACGTGGCGGCCAAGACCGAGCGCATCGACGTCGGCTCGGCGATCTTCCAGATCCCGGCCCGCACGCCCACCATGACGGCGATGACCGCCGCCACCCTGGACACCCTCTCCGGCGGCCGCTTCCGCCTCGGCCTCGGCGTCTCCGGCCCGCAGGTCTCCGAGGGCTGGTACGGCGTCAAGTTCGACAAGCCGCTGGCCCGCACCCGCGAGTACGTGGAGATCATCCGCAAGGCCATGGCCCGCGAGCGCGTCTCCCACGACGGCGCCAACTGGACCCTCCCGC
Organism: Streptacidiphilus pinicola; assembly: GCF_003258295.1. Classification (GTDB taxonomy): domain Bacteria; phylum Actinomycetota; class Actinomycetes; order Streptomycetales; family Streptomycetaceae; genus Streptacidiphilus; species Streptacidiphilus pinicola. The sequence goes on from NZ_QKYN01000074.1 coordinate 20,964, forward strand.
TGCCCGGCGGCCCCGGCAAGCCGCTGAAGCTGACGATCCACCCGGTCCGCGAGCACATCCCGCTCTACATCGCCGCGATCGGCCCGAAGAACCTGGAGCTCACCGGCGAGATCGCCGACGGCTGGCTCGGCATCTTCTTCGCCCCGGAGCAGGCCGAGCTCTCCCTCGCATCCGTGCGCGCGGGGCGCGAGAAGGCGGGCAGGACGATGGAGGGCTTCGACGTGGCCCCCAACGTCCCGATCGCGGTCGCGGCGAGCGACGGCGAGGCGGACCTGGCCGCGGCCGCGGACATCTTCCGCCACTACACCGCGCTCTACGTGGGCGGCATGGGCAGCAAGGAGCAGAACTTCTACAACCGCATCGCCTGCCGCATGGGCTACGAGGAGGCCGCGGAGGAGATCCAGAAGCTCTACCTCTCCGGCGACAAGGCCGCCGCCGCCGCGGCCGTCCCGCAGCAGCTGATCGACTCCACCACCCTCGTCGGCACCCGCGAGCGCATCGCCGACCGCCTCCGCTCCTACGCGGACGCGGGCGTGACCACGCTCAACCTCTCCCCGGGCGGGTTCTCGCTGGACGAGCGGATCACTGCGCTGCGTACGGCGGCGGAGGCGGTGGAGCTGGCCGGCCTGGCCTGAGCTCCCGCGCTCGGTTCAGAGTGCTTCGTAGGCCCCGGGCCGTGGTGGGGCGCTCGCGCCGGGCAGGCTCGCGTCGGAGCCCTGGCGTGCCGGCCCGAGGACCAGCCGTACGGTGGCCAGCAGAAGCGCGATGGCCCCGGTGACCAGCGCGGTCGTGCTGACCCGGTCCAGCCAGTGGGCGGCGTCGGGGCCGAGCGCGAGCTGGGCCTGGCGGTTGGCGACGTCCACGCTGATCATCAGGGCGGCGACAACCGCGTAGCCTGCCCAGGCCGCGCGGCTGTCGCCCCGGCGCAGGACCAGGATCGCGTAGCAGACGCACAGGCAGACCAGCAACGTCAGGAGGGTGTTGGCCACGGGCCACTGTCCCCAGCCGGTCCTGACGGCGGGTACGTGCAGTGCGCCCCCGAGGAGCAGCACGCCCGCGGCGAGCCAGCCCAGCGCGGTACGGACCGGTCTGTCGGCGCGGCGCCGCGACGCACGGCGCACCGCGCGACTGCTGCCGCCGTTCCCGGTGGCCGACGGTCCTTCCGTCGTCGGCGTCGGGGCCTGTTCCCCTTCGTCCTCGAGCGGGGCCGCACTGTCGGGCGGGTCAGGCATGTGCAGGATTCCCGCGAGCCGTGCCACATCCCAGACGGGTCGCCCCAGGGCTGCGGTCCGCAGCGCCACCTTGGCGTCGTCGCTTCCGGGCACCGCCACCAGGGCGAGCAGCCGGGCCACCTCCTCGACCGGTCGGCTGACCACCACGGCCCGGACCAGTTCATCGGCCAGGCTGGGTTGCGTGGACCGCAAGGCGACCACCAGCTCGACCAGGTCTTCCACCGGGCGGCCCGCGGCCAGCACACCCAGCGCCGACACCACCGCTCCCCGCTGATCGGTGCGCAGCAACGCCAGCAGGTCACTCACCTCTCCCACCGGCCGGCACGTGACGGCCTCCGCGACCAGCGCCCGGGCCCACTCGTCGCACACCCCGTCCGGGTCTCCCCCGTCCGGGTGGCCCGCGGACGCGGGGGTATCCGGTGCCTGCGCCTCCGGTGGGAATCCCCCCGGGTCGGGATCGGGGAGCTCCTGCTGGGTGGTGAGGGCCATGGCATATTCCTCCTGACCAAGCGTGCGCACACGTGTGCGGCACGTCTGGTACCAGCCTGTGACCCACTGTGTTGTCCGCCACCTGACAGACCCCGTCCGAGGGAACATCCCGCTCTCCGTCACCGGACAAGCGGTCGCGCGGTGGTCGAAGACCGAGCAGGCTTGCCGTGGGGGCGAGAGGAGCTTGGGATGGACAGAATCCACATGGCGCTCACCGGCAACGTGGGGGCGGTTCATGCTGTCGCAGCCGCTGTCGCCGGCACGTACCCGACCACCGAGCGCCAGGTTCCCCGAGCCCCTGGGATGCTGCACACGCGCATCTACGACGTCGACGCCACGTCGCCGCGACCCGACCAGGCGCCCCCCGACCGGGCCCCCGTCGGCGCCGGCGCCGTTCAGGTCAAACTGAGCGGCGACGTCGACGGTGTGCGTCTCCTGGCAACCTGGATGGCCCAGGTCTTCCGCTCGGACGAGCTCAAGGCCAGCCACGAGGGGGCACGCGTCAGCTTCGAGGTCCACCCGGACCAGGCTCCCCCGGATGCCGCGCCCGGCGGGTAGCCGGAGCGTGACATGCGGACGTCGTGTCAGAAGTCGGGCCGGGGCCCGTACAAGGCCTCGGCCTCGTCATCTCGGCCGAGAGCCCGCAAGCTGGAGCTCAGCCGGTCGCGAGTGCGGCGGATCCGCTTGTCCTCGTCGAAGGACGACGTCGCGTTCCCGCCGAGCAGACGCTTGTACCGCTGCAGGAGATCCTGGTTCAGCGTCAGGGCGAGTTCGTGGTTCTCCAGGTCCTGCGCCGCGATCGCCAGGTCGTCGGCGGCCCGCAGGGTCGAGAGGTGGTCCTGGCCCCGGGTACGGACGGACTTCTCGTGGACCTCGCGGTACGCACCGAACGCGGCGGGCAGCCCGCCCAAGCCGCGCAGGGCACCTGCCAGGCCGCTGACCGCGCGCAGGGCGGTGTCGGAGTCGCCGCCGAGCACCTCGGTGCAGACCGGGACGAGGTCCTGGCCGAGCCGCAGGGCGGACTGATGGTCGCCGGTCCGGCTCAGCGCGCCGCAGAGGTCGGCCGCCACGCTGAGCGCCGCCGGAGACCGCGGTCCGGACAGCTTCGCGCACAGCCTGTGCAACGATCTCAGCAGTCCGACCGCCTCGTCGCCGGCCCCGACCGCCAGGCACAGCGCCGCGTAGCGTTCGTGGGCGGAGATGCGGTCCGGGTGTTCCACCCCGAGTTCCACGGTCCACCGGCGGCAGATCCAGCCGGCCAGGGTACGTCCGGGCAGACCCGTGTCTGCTGCGTTCAGGTAGCTCAGGTCCGCCAGCACGACGGACCGGAACGCCCCAGGTGCCGAGCTGGGCACGCCGGCTTCCGCCAGGTAACCCAGCAGGACCCGGAGTTGCCCGGTGAGGAGCGCGAACTCGGCCCAGTGCTCCGGGACTTCCGGGTCGGGCACGGGGAACGAGGCGACCAGGTCACGGGCCTGTTCACAGGCCGCTGATAGGCCGCCGGTGTTGCGCCGGAACGCCTCCTGGATGTCGCGACTGAGGCCGGCCGTCGTCTCGTCGGTCATGACAGCTCGGCCAGAAGCTCGAGGTCCACGCCGTCGACGATCTCGGGGACGGTTCCGCCGCGTGCGACGCACGCGATGCCGCGCCCGATGGCGTCGCCGATCTCCGCCGGCACCAGGCCCGGGGTGCCCGCCGTGACGGCATGCTCCAGCAGGCGCATCGCCAACTCCCAATCGTCGGAGACCGCCTGGTAGAACTGACGGAGCGCCGCCCCGGGGCGCGTCCGCGTCAGTACGGGGAACAACCGACCTTGCACTTCGCCGATCGCCCACGTCAGGTGGTACGGCTGGGGCTTGCAGGTCCGCGCGTCGTGCAGCAGCCGGACGGGATCGATCTCCTCGTCCAGCTCCGCCAGATGGGAGAGCGCGTCGATCCTGTCCTGCGGGCTGGTGTTCTCGGCCTCGGCCGCGGTGCGGACCCGGGCGGCGAGTGGACGGAGGCCTGCCTCGTACTCCGGCCGTGCCTGGGCCGCGAAGGCCACCAGGGCCGCCGCCGCCTCGACCTTGCCGTCCGTCAGCAGCCCGTCGATCCGTGCCGTGAACGCGGCGCTCAGTGGCATCCCGGGTGCGGGGCTGAACAGGTCCACCACCGCGGCGTACCGTGGATCGCTGATCACGACGCCGGGCACCCTGGAGCGGTGACCGGGAGTCGCGGCCTGGATGAGGTACTCGTGGTGGACGGCCTGGGCCTTCGCGATGTCCGTGATCGGGTCCCCGTCGGGCGCGCCGAGCAGTTGCTGGTGCATCTGCAGGAACCCCCGGTTGGGGGTGCCTCCCGCGTTCAGCACGGTGACGCACTGGCGGGAGCCCCAGGCGAACATCGACATGCCCATCGCGCGCAGCAGGAAGTCCTTTCCTGCCAGCGCCTCCATGTCCTCGCTGCGGCAGCCCAGCGCGCGGACGCCCACCTCGAACCGGATCCGGTGGTCGGGCCGCTCGTAGGCCCAGGCCTTCGTGTCCGTGTCCGCACCGTCGAAGCTCCAGCGGTAGGCCTCGGTGTCCGCGAGCGCGTCGTCGAGCTCCACCGCGAAGGAGTCGTCCCGCGGGCAGTAGCCGTTGTCGTGAGCCGCCCGGTTCAGGCCGGCGAAGGCGATCGCACGCTCGCCGGGGTCCGTGATCGAGTCCGCCAGGCCGGCGGCGCGCCCCAGGTCACCGGAGACCTCGGACTCGGCGAGCAGGCGCAGGACGCGGGCCAGGCGGTAGGGCCCGGAGGACACGTTGCGCACCAGGTCGGCCGGGTCCCGGAAGAACTGCCTTCGCGCGCGCCCGGCCCAGTCGTTGCTGAGATTGAAGACCAGCATGATGCCCTCCATCTCGGAGTGCCGGATCGACCGCGGCTCTCCGATGGGATGGACGGGGGTCATCCGCTTGACCCGGGGGCTCGGGGTGTCGGCGAAGGACTCCGGCGCGTAGCAGGACCAGCCCTTCCGCGCGGCCAGGGACTGATCCGCCTCGGTCTCGCGCAGGATCTCCTCGAGCAGCCGGTCCGCCGTCGCGATGTCCCCGTCGTCCAGGCAGCGATGCGCGATCTCTGCGAGCGAGGTGTAGCGGTCGGGGTTGATGGTCGGGTGATCCAGCGACGTCGAGGACCAGGTGACGTCGGAGATCTCCCGCGCCACCTCGGCCGCCCGGGCCGCGTCGAACTCGGCCATGTCCTCCGCCACCGACGCGAGGCTCCGGTCCCGGTCGTTCGCCTCCATGAACCCGTGGATCTCGTTCGCCCGCGGGATCCGCGCGTACCTCTCCTCCACGACGTCGACGGTGTAGGCGTTCATGGCCCGCAGCATGCGGGTGGTTCCGGTGCCGCGGTCGCCCCACCAGTCCAGCCGGTCGGCGAGCGGCCGCGCCCGGTCCGGCTCACCCCACCGCGTCCACAGCTCGAACGCGCGCAGCAGGCCCCGGTCCGTATGGCCGTTGATCATGGTGAGGTCGAGCGGGGAGAGGAGCAGACGTGCCGTCTCCCGGTCCGTGTCCGCGATCAGTTCGGCCGCCTCGGCGGCGTTCCCCTCGAACTCGTTGTGACCGACGGCTTCGAACGCCGTGGCGCGCAGCTCGGCGAGGAGCGCCGATGCCCGCTCCGGTACGTGGGGGTGCCACGCGGCGGCGAGCCGGGCGAGAGAGACGAGCCGCCGGTGCGGTGGCAGGTCGCCGAGACCCGCCTGCGCCGTCTCCAGGATCGAGCGGGCCTGCTCGGGGGTGGCCCGGGCCGCCAGCTCGACGTAGCCGTCGATCTTGTCTCCCTGAACCTTGTCGAGGAGGGCACGCGCCGCTTCGATGCCGGTTGCGGCCCGCGCGGCGGCGCGGTAGAGCGGGTCCGGTGCTTCCCCGTCCCTGCCGTCCAGGCTGGTGGCGTGCCGCCACAGGCGCAGCGCCCGTTCCAGGTCGCGCGCGGCGACCTCCTGCGCGGCGAGCCTGACGGCGGCCCCGGAGACCGCGGCCACCGCCGTCTCGACCAGGAGGTCCGTCACGTCCTCCCCGGGCGGCGCGGTCGCCCGGATCTCCCGCACACCGGCGAACTGCTGGACCGACGGCGGCATCGCGGTCACCCGGTCGAGCGCCTCGCGGAGCCGGCCGCGTCGGGCGAGCAGCCCGAGTGCCCGGGGCGGCAGCGCGATGCTCGCCCGTGAGCCCAGGTTGCGGACCACGCCCAGAAACATGACCTGGGCCAGGCCGGCGTCGACGTCGCCGCTTCGGGCGACCTGCTCGGCGGCGCGGTCGGCGAGTTCGAGGAACCGCTGATCGGTGCCGAACCTGGCCCGGATCGCGCGCAGCAGCGCCGGGCACACCATGCTCACCAGCTCGTCGGCGTCGCCCGATCGCTCGACGTGGTACGGGAGATGTTCCAGGCCGTACCGGTCGACCCGCGCCCAGTCGACCTCCGCCCAGCTGGTCGCCTGACCGTAGTAGTGGTCCGCGATCCGGTCGTGCCACTGGAGTTCCGAGAGGCGCTCGGCCGCGAAGAACTCTCCCACCGACTCGTGGAAGAACGCGAGGTGGTCCGGCTCCAGCAGGAACCGCAACCGGCTGAGCACGTCCGTCACCGACTGCTCGTACACCTGCAACTCGGCGAACGCGACGAGCTGATCGATGGTCAGCGGCTCCCGGGCGACCGTCAGGACGCCGAGGATCGGTCGCCCCACGCCCTCCCACGCCGGGACCGACCGCCGTGGAGCGCCCCGCGGGCCGCGCACCTGCTGATCCCCGAGCCGCTCGATCTCCGCCTGCGCCCAGACGGCCAGCTCGGCGTAGATCCCGCGGAGGTCCGAGGGGAAGCCGTCCAACCGCAGCAGCCGTGCGGTGAGTTCCCTGCTGGCCTCGCCGGTCGTCCTGGCCGCGTCGTCGAGCGCGCGGGCGAAGGTGGCCAGGTACTGGAAGTTGCCGTGCGCGTGCCGGGCGAGTCGGTGGTAGAAGTCGTCGGCCAGCATGCCGGACGCCTCCACGCGCTCCGAGGGGATGGCGCTCGCCGCGTACGCGGCCAGGTCGGCGGCGGTGCGGACGTCCTCGGCGTCCAGCGTGATCACGGTGAGCCGCTCACGCTGGACCGTGCGGATCAGGTCGAGCGCCGGGTCGGGGCGGGACGTCAGGACCAGTTGGACGTTGGGCGGGAGGCTGACTCCGCCGAGCCAGGCGTGCAGGCGGCCGACGGTGTCGTCCTCGCCGGCCTGAACACGCGCCCTGGCCGCGATGTCGAGTCCGTCGAGCACGATCACGATCCTGGCCGACGGGTCGCGCTCCAGCAGGATCCGGGCCGGGGCGATCAGCGCCACCTGTGCGAGCGTCTCCGCGTCCATGAGGTCCGGGTCGAGTTCCATCGAGCCGATCTCGACGCCGGTCACCGACCCCGCCACCTGGTCCACGTGCTGTTCCACGACCAGGCGCTGCTCCACCACCTTCGCAGCGGTGCTGACGAACGGTGAGACGACCAGCTTGCCGATCTTCGCCGCGACCACGGAGGCGTCGGGCTCCACCGTGCCGAACCACTGCCTGACGATGACGTCGAGACGCTGCACGTCGAAGGCCTGTGGGTAGCGCCTGGCGAATTGGTGCCCGATCGACTTGAGGAACTCCGTGACGTTCGGGTGCGCGTGCACGCCGCCGTCGTCCCGCCCCACGAAATACCGCAGCCAGTCGTCGTTCTCGTCGATCAGTTTGCTTGCCAGGCTCGTCTTCCCCGTTCCCGGCACCCCGGTGACGAGCACGAACCGCTGCGACGCGTCCGCAAGAGCGGCGGTGACCCCGTCCAACAGCCAGCGGCGCTCCACATGTCCAGCGCCGGTGAATTCACGAATGACGCCCTCGAACGATCCGACGGCCATGGTCAACTCGCGGAATCGTCGTAGCCGATGACCGTGCCCGTCCTTTTGACCCGTTTCACCTTCATGTCGATGTCGAACCGTCCGGCGGCGATTCGCGTCCGGACCCCGGTCACGAGACCGGCCACCTCGTCCACGGTCATGACGACCCGCACCGGCGCCGACGGCTCGTCCCGGAAGGCGATCGGCGTCCCGTAGACGGCAGCGAGGAGCCTCCGTAGCTCCTCGGCCGCCTCCAGCGCGTGCGGGCTGCGCAGGATGTCCGGCTTGCGGAGGATTTCCGCCAGTTCCCTCAGCGCGGGCTCGCAGACCTTCACCATCGCGGGATCGGGCGGGGGCAGCACGCTCGGTTCGGCGACGATCGGCGGGGTCGGCCGGCGCTCGCGGTCCTTCTTGGCGCGATGGCGCTGCAGCAGCTCATCGACCTGCTGGTAGAGGAATTTGATCCCCTCGCCCGCAGCGACGGTGGACAGTCCGGCCAGGCCTGTCGGGTCCATGTTCAGCTCCCTCCCCCGGCCCACGATACTGGGACGGTGACGATCGGGGGCCCGTTTCGCTGGGGCGCGGCCCGGCCGGGAGCCGGACCACCCGCGGCCGACGAATCAGCCCCGGAATCTTTCCAAGAGCCTCACGAGCTCCCCACGCCCTCTCCGTTGGAGATGCTTACGGTTGGCCAGGACAAGATTTCGTTCGAGAACCCTGGATGCCACTCGTGGATTACTGCGCCTCGTGCCGTCGGCACGTCAACGGGGCCCTGTCGTGTCCGGGTTGTGGCACCTACTTCCTGACCGAGGCCCCCGTCGCCGAGACCGTCGCACCGGCGAACGCGATACCCGACGAGTCGGCGCCGGTCGCCGTGGCCATCGGGGGACGCGCCGCGCGGCGACGGCGCCTGGCGCAGCTGAAGAAGCACAAGCGCAGGGCTGCCACCGCCACGGTGTTCGCCCTCTTCGGCGGAGGTCTGACGCTTGCGGCGCTGCCCGACAGCGCGGCCGCCAAGCACGCGAGCGCGGCCGCGGCCCCGCAGACGGTGGACCCGGTCGGCACCCCGAGCGGTCTCGGCAACAACCCCAGGCCGGAGCCGACCACGGCCACCCCGACGCAGCAGCCGTCGGCGCCCGCGTCCACGCAGGCCACCCCCGGCACGCAGTCGGCCGCGCCGACGCGGTCCACGGCGGCCCCGAGCACGCAGGTCGTCACTCCGGCGGGTACTCAGGCCGGCACCGGTCAGGTCTCGGTCCGCTCCGCCGCGTCGCGCGCGCCGCGCACCCCTCAGGCCGCGGCGCCGACCGCCGCCGCCGGTAGCCCGACCTCGGTGCCCACCAGCACCAACACGAGCCCCACGACCAGCACGACCGGCACGAGCACGCAGCCGAGTTCCAGTGCGAGTTCGCCCACCGGCAGCGCCACGCACCAGCCCATCATCTGCGTGCTGGGACTCGTCTGCGTCAACTGACGCTCCCTCGCTCAGCGGCCGTTGAAGTAGAGGTTGAGCCTGCCGTTGGTGCTGCTGTCGCTGACGACGGCGGTGCTGCCGGACGAGCTGTTGCCGCTCCAGGCGAGGGTTTTCGGCGCGGTGTGTCCGGGCTGCTCGGTCAGGTGGATGTTCGTCATCGCCACGTAGGGCGCGTTGGGGTTCTTCGCGGCGACGCCGTCGGTGTAGGGCTCGAAGCACTCGATGACGCCGTCGGCGGGAGTGGTCCGGTGCTCCGTGACGTTCGCGGCCGGGTAGCCGACGAAGGACTCGTGGTAGTTGTACGTGCCGTTGCTGTGGGAGAGGTAGTCGATCCGCCCGGTCAGTTTCGTGCCGGGGGAGACGTTCAGGTAGGCGCCGTGGGCGTACTTCCCGCCGACGTAGTACCAGTTGGCGATCTTGTACGAGGCCGACCCGTTGCCCCGACTGCAGGACCGGCTGGAGCGCGCCGCCGGAGAGCCCGTTCCAGATGAAGTAGGTCGTCGTGCTGGTGGAGTCCTTCGGCTTCGGCGGCACCGTCCATGTCGTGCTGAACGACTGGATGTGCTGCACGTCGTAGTCCGTGGGGCAGTGACCGCCGAGCGTGGTGCTGCTCTGGACGGCGGGCACGCGCGTACGGGCCCGGAGGCTCGCCGCGTGGCGGTACGGGTCGGCTGAGGTCGCGCCCGTGGCGGCCGCGCCGAGGTCGGCGAGGACGGCGTCGGTCCGCAGATCGACCTTCTTCACCCGGCCGTCGACGATCCACAGGCCCTGGTGGTCGTCGACCTGCACGACCTCGGAGGAGGGCAGCAGGCCGTAGGGGGAGGGAGAACCAGTCCCCGCGGATCGGTTGGACGCCGTCGGCGGAGTGGGTGCGGCTGCCGAACCTCTGGCTGGCGGGGTTCACCCTGCTGCTCGGCGGTCTCGGCTTCGGTCTGGTCCGGCTGCTGCGCGACCGGGCCCGGTTCCCGCAGGGGCAGTTGGCATGAGCGACACCCCGACCCCGGACGCGCCGGCCCATCCGACCCAGGCCCTCGACGACACCGTCCACCAGCGCGCCCGCCTCGGGATCCTCGCGGTCCTGCACGAGTCGGCGAAGGTGGAGTTCACCTTCCTGCGCCAGGCCCTCGACCTGACCGCCGGAAACCTCTCCCGCCACCTCCAGGTCCTGGAAGAGGCCGGCCTGGTCACCGTGGACAAGGGCTACGAGGGCCGCCGCGCCCGCACCTGGGTCCGCATCACCAAGCCGGGCTGTACCGCTTTCCTCGCCGAGATCGCCCACTTGAAGGAACTGATCCGCCGCGTGGACGAGGGCGGCTGACCAGGCGCCCCGACGACAGCCGGCAGCCTCAGGGAGTCGTCGGCCTCGCGAGGCTGTTCGCGATCACCGCGTGCAGGGCGTCGGTGTCGACGGGGGAGCCGTCCGCCGCCCAGGCGACGTAGCTGTCCGGGCGGAGCAGCAGGGTGGTGGCGCCCAGGTGGTCCGCGGTGGTGGCGTGGACGAGGTCGACGCCGGGTGGGAGCGGGAGGTCGGTCGGGGCGGTGTCGGAGAGGTCGAGCAGGACGGCGTGGCCCGCGCGGAACAGGGCGGAGAGGCGGGTGGGGCCGGTGTCCGTGGTCAGGTCCACGTCCGGGACGCGGTGGCCGGTGAGCGGGTGGGCGCCGGGCAGGGGGTAGCTCAGCGAGAGGCCGGACATCAGGCCCGCGACATGGCGGTTGGCGTCGGGCAGGCGCAGCAGGTCGATGACGATGTCGCGCAGGGCGGCCACGTCCTCGCTCGGGCGGGGGTCCGCCAGGACGCGTTGGGCCGAGGTGTGGTGCAGCACCGCGGCCGCCACGGGGTGGCGTTCGGCGTGGTAGCTGTCCAGGAGGCCCTTGGGCGCCCGGCCCTGGAGCGTGGCGGCCAGCTTCCAGCCGAGGTTGAAGGCGTCCTGGAGGCCGAGGTTGAGGCCCTGCCCGCCCAACGGCGGGTGGATGTGGGCGGCGTCGCCGGCGAAGAGCACGCGGCCGGTGCGGTACTGCTCCAACTGCCGGGTGGCGTCACCGAACCGGGAGGCGTTCTCGACGGCGGCCAGCACGGTCTCCGGTCCGTAGACCGCGCGCAGGCCCGCGGCGATCTCCTCGTGCGTGACGGGTGTGTCGCGGTCGAGGCCGTCCTGGTCCGCCGGCCGGGGCGCGGACTCCGTCCGTCCGAAGGTGAGCCGGTAGCGGTCCTCGTCGAGCGGGGCCAGCATGGACCAGTAGCCGCCCGCCTGCCGGGTCAGCGTGCTCATGTGCCCCAACTGCTGCGGCACCAGCGGTGAGACGGCCGAGAGTCGGACGTCGGCGAGCACCGCCTCGTGCGTCCCGGGCCGGCCCGGGAACGGCAGCCCGAGCAGCTTGCGCACCGTGCTGTGCCCGCCGTCGCACGCCACGGCGTACCGGGCGCGGATCCGGAGCCCGTCGGTCGCCGTCACCACGACACCGTCGTCGTCCGAGGCGACCCCGGTGACGGCGGCGCCGCGCCGCACCTGCGCGCCGTGGGCGATTGCGCGGGCCTCCAGTACCTCCTCGATCTCCCACTGGGGGACGGCGATCGGGTACGGGTGCCGCGTGTGCCAGGGCGTGCAGTCCAGGGGGACCGGAAGCGCGGCGAAGTGGCCGCCGACCGGCTCGCGCGACGTGGCCCGGGTGAGCAGGGGCTCCAGTAGGCCGCGGAGCTCCAGCAGTTCGGCGGTGCGGGGCTGGATGCCGCCGCCCTTGACCTGTTCGACGCGTCGTTCCGCCTGCTCCAGCACGACCGTCCCGACCCCGGCCAGGGCCAGTTCGCAGGCCAGCAGCAGCCCGGTCGGTCCGGCGCCCACGACGACGACCTCGGTGTCGACCACGGCAGTCACCTCTCCTCCGCATTCATCGCCTCAGGGCAAAAGTATACCTGGTGCAGAAATGCCCTGGGGGGAGCGTGCTGCTACGGTGAGTGACGTGGACGAAGCCAAGCTGGGACTGCGGGAGCGGAAGAAGCAGCGGACCCGCGCGGCGATCTCCGACGCGGCGATCGGGCTCTTCCTGGAGCACGGATTCAGCCAGGTCTCGGTGGCCCAGGTGGCCGAGGCGGCGGAGGTGTCCAAGCGGACGCTCTTCGCCTACTTCCCGTCCAAGGAAGACCTGGTGGTGCACCGCCTGGCCGACCACGAGACGGAGCTCGCGCGGGTCGTCAGGGCGCGCGGGAACGACGCGTCACCGCTCGCGGCGGTGCGCGCGCACTTCCTTGCGGGGCTGAGCGAGCGGGACCCGATCACGGGGCTGAACGACCACCCCCAGGTCCTGCGGCTGACCCGGATGATCCTCGACGCGCCCTCGCTGGTGGCCCGGATGGAGGGCTTCAAATCCGGCGCGGAACGGGCGCTCGCCGCCGCCCTGCACGAGACCGCGGACCTGCCCGAGCTCACGGCGCGGTTGGGGGCGGTCCAGATCGTCGCGGTCCAGTGGGCGCTGTCGCAGGACAACGCCCACCGCATGGCGGCCGGGGAGACGGCCGACGGCCGCTACCCGGGCGCGGTGGCCGACGCCCAGCACGGCTTCGCACTGCTGGCGCACGGCCTGGGGGAGTGACCCCGCGTCAGCGAAGCCGCCGAGGAGCCCCGGGCCCAGAAGTCCCTCGCCTAGGCGTCCGCGGCCGGGGCGCGGTTGTGGTCGCCCGTGGTGCCGTCGAGGAGCTCGCGGAGGATGTCCACGTGGCCCGCGTGGCGCGCGGTCTCCTCGATCATGTGGACCAGCACCCAGCGCATCGAGACCTGCGCACCGGCCCATGAGGTGCCGGTGGCGTCCAGGTCGCTCGCCTCGATGACGGCGTTGGCCGCCGCGCAGGCCCGCTCGTAGAAGGCGAGGAGGTCGGCCGTCTTCTCGCCGGGCTCGACGCGCAGGTCGGCGTCCTCGTCCTCCTCGTCGAAGGGGAGCGGCTCCGTCGCGACCCCGAAGGTCTGGCAGAACCAGCCGTACTCGCACGCGCCCAGGTGCTTGACCAGGCCGAGGAGCGTGGTGCCCGAGGACACCGGGGAGGTGCGCAGCTGCTCGTCGTCCAGGCCCTCCAGCTTCCAGCGGATGGCGGCGCGGTGGCGCTCCATGCTGTGGAGCAGGATCTCCTTCTCGGTCCCCGTGTGGGGCGACCTCATCGTCGTCATGCTCGCGAACGTAGCAGCGGGCACTGACAGCACGCGGCTGATTTAGGCTGGGCAGCATGCCGACGTTGCTGCTGGTCCGCCATGGCCGTTCCACCGCGAACTCCTCAGGGATCCTGGCCGGGTGGAGCCCCGGCGTCGCGCTGGACGAACACGGGGAGCAGCAGGCCAAGACTCTGGCCGAGCGGCTCGCCGCGCTGCCGCTGCAGACGGTGGTCAGCAGCCCGCTGGACCGCTGCCGGCAGACCCTCGGGCCGCTGCTCGCGACCCGGCCGGAACTCACCCTGCGGTTGGACGAGCGCCTGGGGGAGTGCCGCTACGGCGACTGGACCGGCCGCGGCCTGGCCGAGCTGGCCAAGGAGCCGCTGTGGGCCACCGTGCAGACCCAGCCGTCCGCCGCGACCTTCCCCGGACCGGAGGGCGAGTCCCTGCGCGAGATGAGCCACCGGGCGGTGGAGAGCGTGCGCGAGTGGGACGCCGAGGTCGAGCGCGAGCACGGACCGGACGCGGTCTGGCTGGCCTGCAGCCACGGCGACGTGATCAAGGCGATCGTCGCGGACGCCCTCGGCCTGCACCTGGACCTGTTCCAGCGCATCTCGATCGAACCCGCCTCGATCACCGCGATCCGCTACACCTCGGTCCGCCCGTACCTGCTCCGCCTCGGGGACACCGGAGACCTCGGCGGCCTCGCGCCGCGTCCGCGCCCGGCTTCGAGCGACGGCGAGCAGGGGCGGGACGACGCCGTGGTCGGCGGCGACACCGGAACCCGGTGACCAGTGGGTAGGGTGGAATGGATCGCGAGATCGTTTCGGCGCCCTCGAGATCCGTCCCGTCCCACCCGGGTCATGTCAGGGCCTCCGCACGACCCGACCCGGCCCGTCCCCTCGCCCTCCGATTCCGTGGAGCAGACATCGTGCCCCGCCAGGTGTTCTTCTACGACCCCCCCGAGCGCTTCGTGGCCGGAACGGTCGGCGAGCCGGGCCACCGCGCCTTCTACCTGCAGGCCAGCGCCCGCGGTCGGATCACCACCGTGCTGCTGGAGAAGGGGCAGGTCGCCGCGCTGGCCGAGCGCGTCGACGAGCTGCTCGACGAGGTCGTCCGGCGTGCGGGCGGCAGCACCTCGGTGCCCGCCCTCGCCCCGCCGGAGATGATGGACTCCGCCCCGCTGGACAGCCCCATCGACGAGGAGTTCCGGGTCGGCACCATGGCGCTGGCCTGGGACGACACGGTTCAGCTGCTGGTTGTCGAGGCGCAGGAGGTCGTCGAGGGCGAGGAGGAGGCCGACGAGCCGACCCTCTTCGAGGACGAGGAGGAGGGCCCCTCGCTGCTGCGGGTGCGCCTCAACGGCGCGATGGCCCGCGTCTTCGCCAAGCGGGCCCTGGAGCTGGTCTCGGCCGGACGGCCGCCGTGCCCCTTCTGCAGCCTGCCGCTGGACCCGGAGGGCCATGTGTGCCCGCGTCAGAACGGTTACCGGCGCTGAGCGCCCAGGGCCCCGCGCCCAGCTCCCAGCCCGGTTCGCAGCCGCTCGCGGTACCGGAGGCGGACCCGGCCGCCTGCGCGGCCCTCGCCGCCGACCCGGACCGCGCCCTGGCCCTGCTGCGCGACGGCGAACTGACGGTCCACGGACGGATCACCGACGCGTCCAACGCCGCCTTCTACTGCACCGTCAAGGGTGGGGACGACGGCGACAGCGCGATCTGCGTCTACAAGCCGGTGCGCGGCGAGCGCCCGCTGTGGGACTTCCCCGACGGCACGCTCGCCGGCCGGGAGACCGCCGCCTACCTCGTCTCCGCGGCGACCGGCTGGGGCCTGGTGCCGCCGACGGCGCTGCGGGAGGGGCCGTTCGGCGAGGGCATGTGCCAGATATGGATCGAGCCCGACCCGCAGGCGCCGGAACTGCTCAGCCTGCAGCCGGGCGAGGAACCGCAGCCGGGTTGGCACGCCATCGGCCTCGCCGAGGTCGAACCCGGCCGCACCGCGCTGTTCGTCCACGCCGACGACGAGCGGCTGCGCCGGCTCGCGGTTCTGGACGCCGTCCTCAACAACGGCGACCGCAAGGGCGGCCACCTGTTGACCGCGGCCGACGGCCGGCTCTACGGCATCGACCACGGGGTCACCTTCGCCGTGCCCGGCAAGCTGCGTACGCTGCTGTGGGGTTGGGCGGGGGAGCCACTGACCGCTGACGCGACGGAGGCGCTGGGCCGGCTGCGCGCCGAGCTGGAGGGTGCCCTGGGCGCCGCGCTGGCACCGCTGCTGACCCCGGACGAGATCGCCGCGACGGCCGTCCGGGTGGACACGCTGCTGAAGGACGGTCACCACCCCTACCCGTCCCGGGACTGGCCGTCCGTCCCGTGGCCGCCCATCTGACGCCCCGACGGGGGGCGCCCGGCAGACCGGTGAGGGGAGGATCGGGGGCAAACCCCTCGACCCGGTGGCGGGCGCGGGGTGGGCTCGGGCATAGTGTCGCCGCCCGCAACGGCCGCGCTCTGCCCGAGGACTGCCCATGACCGCTCCGTACGCCGCCGCCCAGCCCACCGCTCCGCAGGAGCTCGTCGTCGACGAGGCCGAGCTCGGCCCCGGCGTCTTCAGCTACTGGGGCGCGCGCTGGCCCAAGTGGCGGCAGATCGCCCTCTGGTTCACGATCGTGTTCTTCATCTGCACGGTGATCATGAGCCCGTTCGGGATCTGGTTCATGGTGGTGGCCCTGCGCAGCCCCACCTACTCGAAGAAGGCCCGCGCCAAGCGCGTCGACCTGCACCAGCGCGGGGTCGTCGTCCACGGCGCCGAGGGCCCGGTGGCCGTCTACCGCTTCACCGACCTGACGGTCCACCAGAAGATCACCGAGAACTACTACAACGGCGTCAAGACCGGCACCCACTACCTGCTCACGCTGACCGGACCGGACGGCAGGAGCTCCAAGCTCACCCAGTTCTACGAGAACATCCCGCACCTGATGCAGACGGTCCAGCAGGGCGTCGTCGAGGCCCAGCTGCCGCGCGCCCTGGCCACCGTCCAGGCCGGCTACCCGGTGCCCTTCGGGCCCTTCTCGGTCACCCAGCAGGGCCTGATCTGCGACGCCAAGACCACGGTCACCTGGCCGCTGCTGGACCGCATCGTGGTGCGCCAGGGCGTGGTCCGGATCATGGTCCACGGGCGACGCACGCCGCAGGCGGCGAAGGGCATCTTCAGGATCCCGAACTACGGGCTGTTCCTGACCCTGGTCAGCAACGTGCGCGCGCAGAGCTGAGCGCCCGGCGGCGGTCCCGCGGTTCATCCCGGCAGCAGCGCGAGCCACTCCAGCAGGAGCCGGTTCACCTCGGCCGGCCGTTCCTGCTGGATCCAGTGCCCGCAGCCCTTCAGCAGGTGGAACGAGAGCAGGCGCGGCAGCGTGGTCGGGAAGGCGGCGACGGCGTCCGCCAGCCACGTCGTGGACGGGTCCCTCGCGCCGCCGAGGAAGAGGGACGGCTGGGTGAGCGGGGCGCCGTCGAGGTCGGCGAGGTCCGCCCAGTCGCGGTCCATGTTCCGGTACCGGTTCAGCGCCCCGGTCAGGCCGGTCCGCTCGAACTCGGCGGCGTAGACGTCGAGGTCGTCCTCGCTCAGCCAGCGCGGCCGGGCGTCGGCCGCACGGGCCGGGAAGCGCTCGCGCAGGGTGGCGCCGGGTGCGACGAAGTGCGGGTCGGGGTCGTCCGGGCCGGGCATCGTGTCGCCCGACAGCGCCGCGTAGAAGCCCGCCAGCCAGCCGCGCACGTCCGGCTCGATCTCCGCCTCCGCCCGGCCGGGCTGCTGGAAGTACGAGACGTAGAACTCCTCCCCCGGCCCGCCCGTCGCGGCGAACACCTCGCTCGGCCGTGGGCCGCCGCGCGGCGCGTACGGGACGCTCAGCAGGCCCACGGCGCGGAACACCTCCGGATGGAGCAGCGCGCTGTTCGCGGCGATCCCCGCGCCCCAGTCGTGCCCGACCACCACCGTGTGCCGCTCGCCCAGCCCGCGCACCACGGCGAGGTTGTCCTCGACCAGCTCCCGCATCCGGTATGCGGAGACGTCCGCCGGGTGGGCGGAGCGGCCGTAGCCGCGTACGTCGATCGCCACGGCCCGGTAGCCGGCCGAGGCCAGGGCGGGCAGCTGCCGGCGCCACGCGTACCAGGACTCCGGGAAGCCGTGCAGCAGCAGGACCATCGGTCCGCGCCCCTGTTCGACCAGATGGATCCGGCCGGCTCCGTTCGTGATCAGCCGGTGCGCGGCCTCGGCGGCGTGGCGTGACATGGGGTCCTCCTCCCGTGTCATTCGACTTTCGACTGCCGTCGACCGATCCGTCCGGTTCGACCCCTTCGTGTCGTTGCCGTTTCGGCAAATGGCCGAGAAGGTCGTTAGCGGATCGAATGATCAGCCGGTTAGAGTCAAGGCTATGCATGCCTGGCCCGCTTCCGAGGTGCCCCTGCTACCAGGCAAGGGGCAGCCTCTGCGCATCCACGACACCGCGTCGGGCGAGCTGCAGACGACGACGCCCGGGCAGACCGCCCGGCTCTACGTCTGCGGCATCACCCCCTACGACGCCACCCACCTTGGCCACGCGGCCACCTACAACGCTTTCGACCTGGTGCAGCGCATCTGGTTGGACGCGGGCCACCAGGTCGTCTATGTACAGAACGTCACCGACATCGACGACCCGCTGCTGGAGCGGGCCGTCGCCACCGGCGAGGACTGGGTGGCCTTGGCGGAGCGTGAGACCGCGCTCTTCCGCGAGGACATGACGGCGCTTCGGATGCTGCCGCCCGCGCACTACGTCGGCGCGGTCGAGTCGATCCCGCTGATAGTGCCGTTGATCCAGGACCTGCTGGACAAGGGCGCCGCCTACGAGGTCGACGGCGACATCTACTTCTCCATCGCCTCCGACAAGCGCTTCGGCGAGGTCTCCGGCTACGACGCCGAGACCATGCTGCGCTACTTCGGCGAGCGCGGCGGCGACCCGGACCGTCCGGGCAAGAAGCACCGCCTCGACCCGCTGCTGTGGCTCTCCCAGCGCCCCGGTGAGCCCGCCTGGGACACCTCGCTCGGCCACGGCCGACCTGGCTGGCACATCGAGTGCGTGGCGATCGCACTCCAGCACCTCGGGATGGGCTTCGACATCCAGGGCGGCGGGAGCGACCTGGTCTTCCCGCACCACGAGATGGGCGCCTCGCACGCCCAGGTGCACACCGACACCCACCCCTACGCCCGGCACTACGTGCACGCGGGCATGGTCGCCCTCGACGGCGAGAAGATGTCGAAGTCGCGCGGCAACCTGGTCTTCGTCTCCAAGCTGCGGCGTGACGGCGTCGACCCGGCGGCGATCCGGCTCGCGCTGCTGAACCACCACTACCGCAGCGACTGGGAGTGGACCGACGCCGACCTCAGCGGCGCGCAGGAGCGGCTGGCCCGCTGGCGCGCGGCGGTCTCCCGTCCGGACGGCCCGGACGCGAGCTCCCTCCTCACGGAGGTCCGCGCCGCCCTCGCCGAGGACCTCGACGCGCCCCGCGCCCTCGCGGCGGTCGACGCCTGGGCAGCCCGCCAGTCCGCCGACGGCGGCGAGAACACCGGCGCGCCGGGCCTCGTCTCCCGCCTCGTCGACGCACTGCTGGGCGTCGCGCTGTAGCTGCACCATCAGGGGCGCGGGGAACTGCGCGAGCAACCACCCTGTGCGGATGGCGCTGCTCGTTCGGCGAGTCACCACACACGGTGGCTTGTCGCGCAGTTCCCCGCGCCCCTGGCGTTCTGCAACGTCCCTCAGCGGGCCGGTTCCTTCTCGGGGGCCGGATACGTCCGGCCCTTCCACGCGGCGCCTCGGCCGCGCCAGTGCTGGATCGCCGAGTCGACGGTCATCAGCAGGTACAGGCCCGCCGTGAACGGCAGCAGCAGCGCCTCGCGTGCCGGGCGGCCGTAGTAGGCGAGCATCGGGCGGTAGGTGAAGGTCATCAGCGCCCACGCGGCCAGCGCCGGCAGCGCGACCGGCGGCGCGAGCGTCACCGCCCCGACGAGGGTCAGCACCGGCGGGACCAGGTAGACCAGGGTCAGCCCCAGCACGGTCCCGGCCAGCAGGAAGACGTTGTGCCGCAGCTGCGCGTACGCGCTGCGGGAGACCATCCGCCACAGCTGGCCCAGCTCCGGGTAGGGGCGGACGCTGTCGACGGAGTCGGCGAGGCCGAGCCAGGTGCGTCCGCCGCCGCGCTTGACCAGTCGGGCGAGGTTCACGTCGTCGATCACCGCGCCGCGGATCGCGGCGACCCCGCCCGCGCGGGCCAGCGCCTCGCGGCGCACCAGCGTGCAGCCGCCCGCCGCCGCGGCGGTCCGCGAGCCGGGCTCGTTGCTCCAGCGGAACGGGTAGAGCTGGGCGAAGAAGTAGACGAAGGCCGGCACGATGAGCTGCTCCCAGCGGGTGCGCACGCTCAGCCGGGCCATCTGCGAGACCAGGTCGTAGCCATGGCCGGCGTCCGCGCCCTCCGCGCCCTCGGCCGAGGAGACGAGGTTCTCCAGCGAGTCCGGCTCGTGTGCGATGTCCGCGTCGGTCAGCAGCAGGTACTCGACGTCCCCGGCCAGCTCGACGCCGTGCCGCAGCGCCCACAGCTTGCCGGTCCAGCCGGCTGGCGGCTCGCCGGGCGAGGTGACCGTCAACGGCAGGGCGGCGCCCGGCGCGGACCCGAGCCGGCGGGCCAGCTCGCCGGTGCCGTCGGTGCTCCCGTCGTCGACGAGGATCACCCGCGCCTCGCCGCCGTACCGCTGCGCCAGCAGCGACGGCAGGCTGAGCGGCAGCACCTCCGCCTCGTCCCGCGCCGGGACCACGATCGCCACGGAGGGCCGGGGGCTGTCCGCGGCGCGGGGCGGCAGGCGCACGTCGGTGCGCCAGAAGCCGCCCTGGCAGAACGTCAGCCAGAGCCAGGCGAGCAGGGACAGGCACGCGATCAAGGTCAGCACCGTCACGCGCGCGAGTATGCCGCAGATCCCCACCGCCCGCGCCCCGACACCGCGGCCGGCGGGCCACCGGTGAGCCGATTAATCGGTTGCAGACATCCCGTGACGGGGTGTGAGCTCCCGGGCATGACGATTGTGCTGGGTACGCCGAATGCCGACGGGATGCGCGAGGCAAGGGGCGTGCTGCGGGAGTGGCAGTACGACGGAGCGCCGATGCAGCTGCATCCGGGGGACATCGGCTGGAACTACCGGTTCGGGACGGCCGAGACGGCCGCCGTGGTCCGGACCTGGAGCCGGGACGGACGGCTCCTCGCCGTCGGGATGCTGGACTCGCCGACGGTGCTGCGGATCACGGTCGCTCCCGACGCCTTCCGGGACGAGGACCTGGCGCGGCGGCTGGTCGAGGACCTCTCGCTGCCCGAGCGCGGCGTGCTGCCGGCCGGAGCCGTGTCCGTCGAGGCGCCGCTGGGCCTGCTGCTCCACGATCTGCTGACCGAGGAGGGCTGGGGCCTCGACGAGCCGTGGACGCCGCTCTTCCGCGACCTCGCGGAGGCGGTGGAGGACCCCGGAGCGAGGATCGAGAGGATGGGCGCCGAGCAGGCCCAGGACTTCGCCGACGTCCTGCGGTCGGCGTTCAACACCTCGCGGCCCACCCGCGACTACTGGCACGCGATGACCGCCGGACCGTTCTCCGCGGACGCCCGCTGTCTGGGCGCCTGCGACGACCAGGGCAACGTGGCGGCGGTGGTGACGGTGTGGTCGGCCGGCCCGGGCAAGCCCGGCCTGGTCGAGCCGATGGGGGTCCACGCCGACCACCGTGGTCGCGGCTACGGCCGGGCGATCACCCTCGCGGGGGCGGCCGCACTGCGGGAGATGGGCTCGTCCAGCGTGCGCGTGTGCACGCTGAGCTCCAACGTCGGTGGCGTGGCCACGTACAGGGCGGCCGGCTTCGAGGCGAGGCCGGAGATTGGCGACCGGATCCGGAAGGCCTGACACCGACGCCCCAAGGCTGGTGGAGCGGGTCGGGGGCGTTCGCGGGGGTCGTCGCGGGCGCGGATCGGCTAAGGTCGGACGCTGTGAAGATCGCACTGATGGACTCCGGAATCGGCCTGCTTCCCGCGGCTGCCGCGCTGCGCGCGCTGCGGCCCGACGTCGACCTGGTGCTGTCACAGGACCCCGACGGGATGCCCTGGGGCGTGCGGGGGCCGCAGGGTGTGACCGAGCACGCGCTCGCCGTCGCGCGTGCCGCCGCCGAGCAGAAGCCGGACGCGCTCGTGGTGGCCTGCAACACGGCGTCCGTGCACGCGTTGGAGGCGATCCGCGCCGAGCTGGAGCCGGACATCCCGGTGATCGGCACCGTGCCTGCGATCAAGCCCGCCGCGGCGGGCGGCGGTCCCGTCGCGATCTGGGCCACCCCCGCCACCACCGGCAGCGCCTACCAGCGCGGTCTGATCCGCGACTTCGCCTCCGGCGCGGAGGTGGCCGAGATCCCCTGCCCCGGGCTCGCCGACGCCGTCGAGTACGCCCGCCTCGACGAGATCGCGTCGATCGTCGCCGTCGCGGCGCAGCAGACCCCGGCCGGCACCCGCGCCCTCGTCCTCGGCTGCACCCACTACGAGCTGCTCGCCGACGAGATCAGCGCCGCGCTCGCCGAGACCTGCCCGGGGATCACGCTCTTCGGTTCCGCCCGTGCCGTCGTCGAGCAGGCCCTGCGCCGCGCCCGTCCGCTCCGCGAGTCCGGCGACGGCACGCTCACCGTGCTGCGCAGCGGCCGCGAGGAGGCCCTGCCGGCCGCCGCCCTCGCCTACCCGGCGGGCCGCTCGCTGCTGGCGTAGCCGGGCAGGCCCGGGGACGGTTCTCTCAGGCCGGGATGTCGTGCGCGGCCCCTGCGGCCGGCTCTGCGGCGTTGGCGGTGTGCGCCGCGCGCGTGGCGCGCTCGTCCGCGTCGGCCAGCCAGAAGTAGACCGGCGGCAGGCCGAGCTCGATCACCGAGAGCGCGATCTGGAACCACTGCGGCCAGCCGTGCAGCGCGAGCGAGAGGACGCGGCCGACGCCGCCGAGCAGGAAGACGGCCGCGAGCCAGCGCACCGCCGTGGCCGGGATCGGCCGTTGACGCGCCGCCCAGATCCAGGCGAGTCCGTAGCCGGTGAAGCTCGCGCCCATGAAGCGCCCCCAGCTGTCGACCGTCGTGCCCGCGTGCGCGGCGCCCGGGATGGCCGCGTTGCCGAGCAGGACGTGGAACAGCCCGATGGCCACGCAGGACCACCCCATGAGCCGGACGAGGAAGCGGAGAGCTCTGGCCATGCCCATCACCCCGTGATCGCTTAAGTTGACATGTGTCTACTAGCGCTGCTTCCAGGGTAGGCCCGCTTAGTAGACGCGTGTCAAGTAACGTGGGGCCTGTGTCAGCCGCCACCACCCGTCAGCGCCTCAGCCCGGCCGACCGCCGCGCGCAGCTCCTCTCGGTGGGGGCGCGGCTCTTCGCCGAGCGCCCCTACGAGGACGTGCTGATGGAGGAGGTCGCCCAGCAGGCCGGTGTCTCCCGCGCGCTGCTCTACCGTCACTTTCCCAGCAAGCACGCGCTCTTCGCCGCCGTCTACCAGGACGCGGCGGACCGGCTGCTCGCCGCGACCCGGATCGACCCGGCCGACTCCCTGCTGGAGCAGATCGTGCAGGGCATGGAGGTGCACCTCGACTACTTCGTGGCCAACCGCAACGCCGTGCTGGCCGCCAACCGCGTGCTCGCGGGGGACCCCGTCATCCAGGCGATCATGACCGGCGAGCTGGACGCGCTGCGCACCCGCCTGCTCGCCGTCCTCCCGCTGGCCGACGAGCACACCCGCGACGCGGTCTCCAGCGTGCTGCGCAGCTGGCTGGTGTTCGTCCAGGTCCTCGTCGTGGACTGGCTGACCGAGCCGAGCTGCACCCGCGACCAGCTCCGTGACGTCTGCGTCGGCTCCGCGCTCGGAGCGCTCCGCCCGCTGCTCCCGGCCGCCGCGTTCCCGCCGGGCGCCGGCCCCGGGGTCTGAGGCGAGCTTCGGTACGGCGCAGCCGGATCACCCGGTCCGGGCCGCCGCTCCCGCTCACCGGCAGGCCGGCGGAAGCCCGGGGCGTGGAGAGATCGTGGTCCGCGCCGAATCGTCAACGGCGCGAGGGTGCGCGGCTTCCGTCGCCCGTCACCCGTCGCGACGTCGACCTCTTCAGACGGCTTCCGCCCCCCGCAGGCGGCGGGACGCCGAGGGGGCCCAGGAGGAGAGCGCGGCGTCCAGGCGTGAGCGCGCGGTGCGCGCCTCCGCGCGGACGCGGCTGATGCAGAGCGAGTCCGGCAGGCCGCTGTACGGGTCCACCAGCCGGCCGTCGTTGCGGAACGCCGTGGTGTAGCCGAGCTCGCGCAGCAGCGAGACCGCGCGCAGGTCGTGCACGTCGTCCGGGTAGGCGAACGAGGTGATCTCGGTGCCCGTCAGCTTGGTGAGGCGCTGGTGGCCGCCGACGATCTCCTCGCGCAGGGCGTAGTCGTCACAGCGGTCCAGGCGGGCGTGGTCCAGCCCCTGGCTGCCCACGCACATCCCCGCGTCCAGCAGCTCGTGCAGGTCGGCCGTGGTCAGCTGGGGCGCGGACGGAGCGCGGTGCCCGGCCGTCACCCGCAGCTCGGCGAGGCTGCGGCGGCGGTCCGGGTCCGGCATGGCGGCCAGCGCCGCCGCGACCGGGCCGCCGGCCCGCCCGGACAGCGAGCGGGCCCAACCGCCCTCGCCGACCAGGAACTCCGCCTCGTCCCACCAGTACGGGGTGTCGGTGTCGACCAGCCCGGCGACCGCGAAGACCAGCGCGGGCACGGCGCGCGCGGCGAGCACCGGCAGCGCCTGCGTCACCACGTCCCGGTGCCCGTGTTCGAAGGTGATCAGGACGCTGTGCGGCGGCAGCGGCGTCTCGCCGGACATGGCACGCTGCACCTGACCCACCGACACCGGGGTCAGCGACCGCAGCACCCGGTCCAGCTGCGCGGCGAACACCGAGCGGTCGCGCACCTCCCGGAAGGTCAGCACGGCGAGCCGCCGGCTGGTACGCGCGCGCAGCAGCGGTACCGGTGAGGCGAGGGTCGGCTGTCGCACGGGCATTCCTTCCGGTAGTGCGTCGGACACATGGAAGACACCCGTCGGCCGACGAAGGTTGTACGCGGTGAGACGACTTTTCGTGCCGATTTCGTTGCAGGTCGGTGTGCGGCAAGTGATCGACACGTGTGCGGTCGTGTCCATGACCTTTCACTGTGGACGAACGAATGCTTTCGGGGCCGGTTTTCCGGGCCGCGCAGGGAGCACGGAGAATGAGCGTATGAACGACCAGGCCCGCAGGGAAGACGTCCGACACGACGAGCGTCACCAGGAGCAGGAGGAGCCCGACGACCTGCCCGTCGTGCGGGAGGTGGACTTCGGCACCGCGCGACTGATGCCCGATCTCGACCGTCGCCGCGCGTGGCTCCTGACCATGGACGACACCCCGCAGTCCTATGTCGATCTCGACGACCCGCGGCACCTTGAGTTCGAGTACGTCCAGCGCCTCGCCCACGTCGTCGACCTGTGCGCGGACCCGGGCGCGCCGCTCACCGCCCTCCACCTGGGCGGCGGTGCGTTCACCCTCCCCCGCTACCTCGCCGCGACGCGCCCCGGCTCGCGCCAGCGGGTGGCCGAGTTGGACGCAGGCCTGATCGCGCTGGTGCGGGACGCGCTGCCGTGGGACCCCGCCGCGGACCTCACCGTCGAGGCGGCGGACGCCCGTGCCTGGCTCGCCACCGCCCCGCCCGCCGCGGCGGACCTCGTCGTCACCGACGTCTTCGGCGGCGCCGGCGCCCACACCGTCCCCGCCGCGCTCACCTCCGTCGAGTTCCTCCGCCTCGCCGCGGCCGCGCTCCGCACCGACGGCGTCTACGTCGCGAACCTCGCCGACGGCGCGCCGCTCCACTTCGTCCGCGGCCAGGTCGCTACGGCGGCCTCCGTCTTCCCTGAACTCGCCCTCGTCGCCGAGGCCTCGGTGCTGCGCGGGCGCCGCTACGGCAATCTCGTCCTGGCGGCGTCCCGACGCCCCCTCCCCGTCGACGCCCTCACCCGCCGGGCCGCGGGCGACCCCTTCCCGGCCCGCGTCGTCTCGGGCGACCGCCTCGCTGACTTCGCGTCAGGCGCCCGCCCCGTCACGGACACCGACGCCGTCCCCTCCCCACCGCCCCCGACGGGGGCCTTCGAGCTGTGAGGACGCCGCGCTACCCAAGGGGCGCGGGGCTCTGCTGATGTGCGGCTCCGCCGCGTGGGCGCGACCATCCCCCAGCCTTCGGCCGGGGGAGAGCCGCACGTCGGCAGCGCCCCGCGCCCCTGGCCGGTGCAGCCGGCTCGGGTGCCGAAGGCTCAGCTCAGGACGCGCGCGAGGGCGAAGCCGTCCCAGCCCTTGGCGCCGACGGTCTGGATCGCCGTGCCGTCGAGGCGGGGCTCCTCCGCGATCAGGGCCAGCGCGGCGCGCGTGCCCTGGATGTCGGCGCCGCCGTCCGCGTCGAGGACGCCGCCGTTGCGGATGACGTTGTCGACCACGATGAGCGCCCCGGGGCGCGACAGGCGGAGGGCCCAGCGGATGTAGTGGGGGTTGTTGGCCTTGTCCGCGTCGATGAACGAGAGATCGAAGGGCTCCAGGCCCTCCAACTCCAGCTGCGGCAGCGTGTCCAGGGCCTTGCCGACGCGGATCTCGACCTGGTCGGCCAGGCCCGCCGCAGCGATGTTCGCGGCGGCGACCTCCGCGTGGCGGGGGTCGTACTCGAGGGTGACCACGCGGCCGCCCTCGGCGAGGCCGCGGGCGAGGTTGATCGTGGAGTAGCCGCCGAGCGTGCCGATCTCCAGGACGCGGCGCGCGCCCTGGATCTGGGCGAGGAGCCGCAACAGGCGACCCGCGGGCGCGGACACCTCGATGCGGGGGAGGCCGGCGGCCTCGCTGGCCTTCAGCGCGTTCTCCAGGGCCGGGTCCTGCAGGCCGAGGGTGGAGCTGAGATAGGCGTCGACTGCGGTCCAGGTCTCGTGGGTGCTCATACCGGCCACGCTAACCGCTTGACGGGCTGGTCCGCGGGCTTTTCGCAGCTCGTTAGCATGGGCGTCATGCGCCTCATCGGAGAGATCGACCCCACCCGTCCGCTGCTCGTCCTGGCCGTCGCCGAGGAGGCGGCGCATCTGACGTCCGGCCTTCCCGTGCTGCTCACCGGCATGGGCAAGGTCAACGCCGCGACGGCGGTGGCGACGGTGCTGGCGCGTGGACCGCGGCCGACCGCGGTGGTCAACCTCGGGACGGCGGGGGCGCTCAAGCCCGGCTTCGCCGGCGTGACCCACGAGGTGAGCTCGGTGATCCAGCACGACCTCGACTCCGCGATGCTGGCGTCCCTCACCGGGGTGACCTACGGCGGGCCCATCGGGTTGACGGGCCGTGGGCCGGTGCTCGCGACCGGCGACCTCTTCGTCGCCGACGAGGCGGCACGGGCCCGACTGGCGGAAGAGGCGGACCTGGTGGACATGGAGGGTTACGCGGTCGCGCAGGCGGTGCGTCAGACGGGGCTCCCGGTGCGGCTGGTGAAGCATGTGAGCGACGACGCGGGCGAGGGTGCCGCCAAGAGCTGGCGGGAGTCCGTCGACGACTGCGCGAAGGAGCTCGCGCGCTGGGCGGCCGAGAACCTCTGAGCCGCGGTCAGGCGGCGGTGATGCGGAAGACCGGGAATCCGGGGGCGATCCGGTTCAGCTCCTCCTCCGGGGAGTCGGCCTTGATGTCGCCGAAGAAGTAACCGACCTCCCAGGCCCACTTCTTCATGTAGGCGCGCAGCACCGGCGGCTTGTCGGCGTCGTCCAACTCGGTGGCGGTGAAGGCCTCGACCTTCTTGCCCAGGCGCAGCTCGCCGCCGTGGGCGGCGCGCATGTTGCGGACCCACTGGGTGTGGCCGCGCGGCGCGACGAGGTAGCGCTCGCCGTCGACGACCAGCAGGTTGACCGGGGTGGTGCGCCACTCGCCGCTCTTGCGGCCGCGGACGGCGAGGATCCGGGAGCCGAGGATGCTGATGCCGCGGTAGGTGAGCCACTTCATCATCTTGTTGGTGATCCGATCGAGGGTGATCATGAAGCCGCCCTCGGGCTTGACCAGGCGGGGGGCCTCGGGGTTCGTGGCGCTGGCGTTCATGCTGGGCTCCTTCGGGTGATCTCGTTCGAGATCGGGGATCCGTTTCGAGAGCGGTGCTCTCGCTTCCGTGCTACGACTATCCCCCTTGCCGCGCGCCGTGTCAAGAGCAGTGCTCTCGTTTCTGATCGGTGCATCTGTATGGGTGCACCGCTCTCGGATGTGGCAAACTGTCCGACATGGCACCAGTGATCCGAACTGCCCGCGAGCGCGCCCGTGAGGAGCTCACCCTCGAGATCAAGCGAGAGGCCCGACGGCAGCTGGCCGTCGAGGGCGCCCAGCGGCTCTCCCTGAGAGCCGTCGCCCGCGAGCTCGGCATGGCCTCGTCCGCGCTCTACCGCTACTTCCCGAGCCGCGACGACCTGCTCACGGCCCTGATCATCGACGCCTACAACGCCGTCGGCGAGCGCGCCGAGACCGCCGTCGCGGAGTGCCCCGCCGACGACCCGCGCGCTCAGTGGCGCGCCCTCTGCCACGGTGTCCGCGCCTGGGCCAAGGAGCATCCGCACGAGTACGCGCTGCTCTTCGGTACGCCCGTGCCCGGCTACGCCGCGCCGCAGGAGACCGTCGCGCCGGCCGCCCGCGTGCCGCTCGCCCTGATCTCCGTCGTGCGCGGGGCCGCCGGCCGGCTCGAACCGGCCGCTCCGGTCCGTCCGCTGCGCGGCGTCCTCGCCGAGCAGGCGAGCGCGGTGGCGGAGCAGATCGCGCCGGAGGTCGGCGCGGGCGTGCTCACGCGCGGGGTGGTCGCCTGGTCGCAGTTGGTCGGCATGCTGAGCTTCGAGCTCTTCGGTCACTTCGTCGGCACCTTCGAGCCGGCGGACGAGTTCTTCGACCACACCGTCGAGGAGATGGCCGACTTCGTCGGCCTGCCCTGAGGTCCGGGCCTCCAACGACGCCAGTCCTGACACTCGGGATCGTGCGGGAAGTGCGGCGGGAGGCTGGGCTGCGTCCACCCCGCCCGTCTCACGGCCGTGCGGCGGCGAGGCCGAGGAGCAGGCCGCCGCAGACGACGACCGCCGGGACGCTGAGGACCGGGCCCGCCGCGGCCTGGACGGCGAGCGCCGTCATCGCGCCCGCCGCGCTGAGCGCGGCCGGGGTCGGCCGGGGGGAGCGGGCCAGGGACCAGAGGCACCAGGCGAACGCCCCGCCGAGCAGTGCCAGCCCCGGCCAGCCCTGTTCCGCCCCCTGTTGCAGCGCCGCCGAGGACGCGCTCCCGTCGGCGAAGTCGCCGGGGCCCACGCCGCGCCACGGGTGCTGCCCCAGGGCCTGCCAGGCGTCCCGCCACAGCGCGAGGCGTTGCGCGGACACCTGGGTCGCCGGACCGTTGGCGGCCGGGTCGGTGCCGCCGCTGTGCGCGAGCAGCAGCACGCCGCCGACGGCGAGCAGCGCGCAGCCGCCGAGCAGGACGAGTGCGCGGTTCCGCCGGCGGGTCCGGTACACGGATCCGGCCACCACCAGCGTCCCCCCGCAGGCGAGCGCGCCCAGCGTGGCGCTGGTCAGCAGCGACTCGGCCGCCAGCACGAAGGCGAGCAGGGTGCAGCCCCGCGCCGTCCAGCGCGCGCCGCGCTCGCGGGCCGCGTAGCCGGCGCAGCACGCCGCGCCGATCGCGAGCGTGAGCAGGGCGGCGACGGCGTCGTCGCCGACGACGCGGCCGCCGAAGGCGGGCGCGAACACGGCGGCCCCCAGGGCCGGCACGACCAGACCGCCGACCGGCGTGAGCGCTCCGGCGATCCGGCCGGTCGCGTAGCCGGCGGCGACGGCGAGGAGCCCGAGCAGGACGCCCTCCGGGTGGGCCTCGTGGCCGGAGGCGCAGTAGTCCGCCCACGCGGCGCATGCCGCGAGCAGCAGGAATCCCACGACGTCACAGATCGCGTCGCCCCGCGCGGGCGCGTCGAGCCCGAGCGGCACCGCGGTGTCCGGCATCGGCGTTCCCCCCGCTCGCGCCCGTCCTGCACCGGCCGACCAACGGTAGACCTGGAGTTGGCCGGATGTCATCGGCCTGGAGGTCCTGATCGAAGTCCGTGTGAAGATCGCGTGGTGATCACCGCTGCGCCGGACTCCCCTCTAGGGTGGGGGCCATGCCTGTACCGGAGTTCCTGCGCGAGCTGCGCACCCATGTCGGCCACGATCCGCTGTGGTTGAGCGGCGTCACCGGCGTGATTTTCGACGACCATGACCGGGTGCTGCTCACCCGCCGTTCCGACAACGGCCGTTGGGCGCTGCTCGCGGGCATCCTGGAGCCGGGTGAGCAGCCCGGCGACGCCGTGGTGCGCGAGGCCTTCGAGGAGGCCGGGGTGCGCGTGCTGCCGGAGCGGCTTGCCGCCGTGATGGTCGACCCGCCCGTGGTCTACCCCAACGGCGACCAGGCGACCTACCTGTCGCTGGTCTTCCGCTGCCGCTACCTGGACGGGGAGGCGCGGGTCAACGACGACGAGTCGCTGGAGGTGCGCTGGTTCGCCCTCGACGACCTGCCTGCCGACGTGACGTCGCATCAGCGGGAGAAGGTGCGGGTGGCGTTGCGCGACACGGAGACCACCTGGTTCGCGCTCTCCAAGCCCGAGCCCGAGTCCGGAATCGAGCCCGAGCCCGAGGCCGCGCCGGCAGGGCCCTGACGGCGACCGGCTACGGCACCAGCACCACCTTGCCGAGGTTGGCCCGGCGCTCGATCAACTCGTGGGCGCGGGCGGCCTCGGCGAGCGGGATCGTGGCGTGGACGGAGGTACGCAGCGCGCCGGCGCGGAATGCGGCCCACTGCTCGTCGCGCCAACGTGCGTACAGCTCGGGCTTGTTGCGTGCGACAGCCGCCATCTGGAAGCCGACGACGGAGGCGCTGCGCACCAGCAGTTCGTAGGCCTCGACGGTGCCGCCGCCGGAGCTGAAGGCGACGAGCCGGCCGCCCGGTGCGAGCGCGCGCACCGCCGGACCGAGCAGGTCGCCGCCGACTCCGTCGAGGACCACGTCGACCGGCTCGCCCCAGGAGGCGTCGTCGTACCCGACGACCTCGTCGGCGCCGAGGGCGCGGACGAAGTCCGCCTTGGTCAGGTCGCTCACGGCCGCGACGACCCGGGAGGCGCCGCCGTTCCTCGCGTACTGCAGGGCCAGCGAGCCGACGGCGCTGGCCGCGGCCGTGACCAGCACGGATTCGCCGGGCTCTGGACGTCCCGCCTGGTATGCGCCGCGTGCCACCAGTCCGCTGCGGACCAGGGCGACGGCGTCGAGCGCGGTGGCCTCCTCGGACACGTGGGAGGCCATGGCCTGGTGCAGCACCGTCAGTTCGGCGTAGCCGTCGGTGAAGGCGAGCCCGGTGACCCGGTCGCCGACGGCGAAGCCGGTGACGTCGGGCCCGAGGGCGACGACCCGACCCGCCACCTCCCCGCCGAGCGGGCTGGGTTCGGTGCCCTCGCGGACCTTGCGGACGACCGGCAGGGTCACCCCGATCGCCTCGCTGCGCACCAGCAGCTCGCCCGGGCCGGGCTGCGGCGCGGGTGCGTCCTCGACGAAGAGAACCTCGGGACCGCCGTTCTTCGCACAACGGACGCGGCGCACGTGCACCTCCAGCATGGCAGGGGACAGGGACGGAACTCGTTGGGAGTCCCAATGAGTTCTACCCTAGTCGGGGATTCATTGGGAGGTCCAATGGTTTCGGATACGCTGCCGCCATGGCACAGACGCAGCCCGATCCCCAGCCCGTCCCCGTCGGCGCCCTCGCGCACATCCAGACCCTGCCGAGTTGGCTCGTCGGGCGCGTCGCCGCGCGGGGGCGGAGCCTGGTCGCGGAGGCGATCGCGGGGGAGGGGTTGAAGCTCCAGCACCACGCCCTGCTGGCCGCCGTCGCCGACGACGGGCCGTTGGCCCAGGCCGATCTGGTGCGCCGCCTCGGCTTCGACGCCAAGGACGTCGTGCTGATGCTCAATCACCTGGAGGGCCAGGGCCTGCTCGTGCGCGAGCCGGACCCGCGCGACCGGCGAAAGAACGCCGTCACGGCCACCCCGCCGGGCCGCCGCACGCTGGAGCGCTGCGCCCGCCTCGCCGACGAGGCCAACGAGCGGCTGCTCGCGCCGCTCGATCCGGAGGAGCGCCGGACGCTGCTCGCCCTGCTGGCCCGGGTCCAGCAGGGCTGACCGCGCCTCAGTAGCCCTGTCTCGGCAGGTCTGTGTCAGTTGCCGAGAAGGTGCGGCGGGTGGTGCGGCGGGGTCTTGCGGACGCGGTAGGCCTCCTCGGCGGCCTCCGCCACCGCGGCCAGGTCGCCGCCCGCCGTCGCCGTGGCGAGGGCCGGAGCCGCACCCTCGACCAGCGGTGCGTCGCAGAAGCGGATGGGGAACGGCAGCGCCAGCTCCTCGGCCCGGTCGAGCAGTGCCAGCACGACGCGCGCCGTCTCCGGCAGGTCGCACAGCACCGCGACGCCGACGCCCTGGTCGACCGCCCGGGCGGCGGCCACGACGCCCGTCGGCGTGGAGCCCACCGCCGCGACCGGCGCGGGGTCGGCGCCGGGCAGCAGGCCGATGCACTCGTCCAACGTGGCCTGCGCCAGCGCGCGGCTGCGGCAGACCAGGACGATCCCGACCCGGTCCCGTTCGGGCAGCGTCAACACCCGCAGCGGCGTCCGCGCCGTCTCGTCCTCGCGGTTCGGCGGACGCAGCGGTACGACGTCGGCCTTTCCGTCCTCGGTCACGTGCAACCTCCGCGCCCAGCCTAGGCATCCTCCCTGTCCTCGGCCGGTGGCAACACGCGGAGACGGTGCAGCGTCCAGCCCCGACCCGCGGGGTCCAGCGGGCGCGTGGCCTGGGAGAACAGCTCCGCGGCGCGGCGGTACGAGAGCCGCCCGCGACCCGTCAGCCGGCAGCGGTCCGCGGTGGGTGTCCCCTCCGGGGCCCGGCGGTCGGTCAGGAAGACCGGGCCGGAGGTGCGGCCCTGGAGCAGCAGGGTCAGCAGCCGGGCGGTGGCGTCGCCCCAGTGCAGCCGCGGCAGTCCGCGTCGGTGGGCGCGCACGTGGGTGCGCCGGCGGGGGCGGTCCAGGTCGGCGAGGTCGAGCGCGAGCACCTCGGCAGCCGAGGCGCCGGTGTCGTACAGCAGATGCCACAGCGTCTGCTCGCGCAGACCCGCCCGCAACCCGAGGACCGCTCGCAGCTGAGCTCCCGTCAGCGGCTGGGCGTCGACGGGGGAGACGGGAGCCGGTGTGCTGCCGAGGTCCGGCAAGGGATCGGTGTGCAGCCACCCCTGCGCCCGCCACCACCGCACCGCGCTGCGCAAGGTGGACAGCTCCCGCTCCCGGGTGCGCGGTGCGCGCGCGTCCAACGCGGCGCGCACCCGGGCCGCGACCGTCGCGTCCTCCAGTGCGGCGAGCGGTACGACCGGGGGACGGGCCCCGCGCCGGGCGCGCCCGGCGGGCGGGTCCTCGCCGACGAGCGTCCACGCCCAGGCGGTCAACGCGATCCCGTAGACGCGCCGTGATCCCTCGCTCAGCGACGCGGCGGCGAGGTAGCGCTCGACGGCGACGGCGAACTCGACCGGTGGGGGGCACAATGCGGCGTCGTCTCCTTTTCTGTCGCAGTAAACAAGCCGATTTACTGCGGCTGGCTCTTTCTTGGAAAAGAATATCGCAATTCTCGGCGGAATTCCCACGGAAAGTCTTGCCGTGCGGTCCGACGGCCCTGCAGTCTCGATCTCATGGACCTCGTCGCGCACCCGCGCCGAGGCCGCCCGGCCGCCGTACCACGGCGTGGCGCGGACGGTCTCGGCCGGGAATTCCGTCGGTTCGCCTGCGCCCAGGCCGCCTCGCTCACCGGTACCGCGATGGCGGGCGTCGCGCTCGCATTCGCGGTGCTCGCCACCGGACGCGGAGGCGCCGGGCTCGGAATGGTCCTGGCCGCGCGCATGGTGCCGCTCGTCCTGATGCTGCTCGTCGGCGGCACCGCCGCCGACCGCTTCGGCAGCCGCCGGGTGATGCTCGGCGCGGACCTGCTGCGCTGTGTCGCCCAGGCGGCCTTCGGGCTGCTGGTGCTCTCCGGATCGCGAGCCCTGGCACCCATGCTCGTGCTGGCCGCGCTCGCCGGGGTCGGCGAGGCGGGCTTCGGTCCCGGGCAGTCGGCGCTTGTCCCCGGGCTGGTCCGCGCGGACCTGCTGGTGCGGGCCAACGCCACGCTGGCGATGCTGCGCAGCGCCGCGACCGTCCTCGGGCCGGTGCTGGCCGGCGGTGTGCTGGCCTGGGCGGGCCGGTCGGACCGGGTGGGCCCGGCGGCGGTGCTGCTGACGGACGCGGTCACGTTCGCGCTCAGCGCGCTCGCCCTGCGGCGTCTCGTGTTGCCGGAGCCCGTCCGGGCCGGGAGCACGGAGACGTTCCTCGCCGAACTGCGGGCCGGCTGGGGTGAGTTCCGCACCCGGAACTGGCTGTGGACCACGACGCTGCACATGGCCCTGTTCAACCTGCTGGTCTGGGCGCCGTATCTGGTGCTGGGCCCGCTGCTGGCCGCACGGGACCTGGGCGGAGCCGGAGCCTGGGGCGCGATCATGGGCTGCTACGGCGCGGGCGCGCTGCTCGGCGCGGTCGTGGTGCACGCCCGCCGTCCGGCCCGACCGCTGCCCACGGCCGTGCTCACGACGACGCTGTTCGCCGCCGCGCCGGCGACGCTGGCCCTCGGTCTGCCGCTCGTGGCGGTCTGCGGCGGCGCGGTCGTGTCCGGCGTCGCGTCGTCCGCCTGCGGGACGCTCTTCGCGGCCGTCAACCAGCGCCGCATCCCACCCGCGCTGCGTGGCCGCCTCTCCGCCTACGGCTCAGTGGGCTCCTTCGGCCTCGGCCCGCTGGGGCTGGTGGCCGCCGGACCGGTCGCGGCGGTCGTCGGGGCGCGCCGCGAGCTGGCCCTCGGCGTGGTGTGGCTGCTCGCCGCGGCCGCGCTGGTCGCCACGCTACCGGCCGTGCATGCCAAGGGTGTTGATGACGGCGAGCGCCAACCGGCCTGAGTGCCGTGCCCGGTCCGGTCCCGTCCGGCCCGGTCCGCTCACCCGTGCGCGCGCAGTGCGGCCAGCAGGTCCGGGCCGGACCAGGCACGGGCGGTGCCGGCCGGTGCCTGCTCGGCCTCGTGGACGAGGGCGGCCAGCCGGGCGTTGGCCGGGGCGGTCAGGCCGTGCCGCCCGGCCAGGGCGACGATCTCGCCCTGCAGCGAGTCGACCTCGGTGAGCCGGCCGCGCTGCAGGTCCTCCCACATCGAGGAGCGCGCGGTGGCGTCGATCGCCAGCATCGCCTTGGCCGCGCGGGTGAACACGGCGTCCGGGAGCCGGAGCAGAGGCGGCATCAGGGCGGGTTTCACCGCGCCGAGTTGGGCGGGACGAATGCCCTCCGCGTGGAACGCGGTCAGCGCCTCGCGCTGGCACAGCGCCAGACAGCTGCGGTAGGAGCGGTCGCCGAGCTGCGCGCGCAGGGGGACACCGGAGAGCGCGTTGACGGCGTTGTTGAGGTTCATCAGCAGCTTGGCGTACTGGACCTCGCGCATGTCGGCGCGGGCCTGGACGCGCAGGCCCGACGCCGCGAGCGCGGCGACGAGCGGCGCGCCCAGGACGTCGTCGTCCAGCATCAGCGCGCCGCCGGTGCCTTGGTGGAAGCGGCCGGGCTCGGTCTGCAGCACGTTGTAGGGGACCATCCCGGTGAGCACGGTCTGCCGCGGCAGCTCCTCGCGCAGGACCGCGGCGTTGTGCAGGCCGTTCTGGAAGCTGACCACGACCGTGCCGGGCGCCAGGTGCGGGGCGAGTTCGCGCGCGGCGGCGCGGGTGCCGTCGGACTTGACCGTGACCAGCACGACGTCCGCGCCGGCGGCGGCCGAGGCGTCGGCGGCGACGGTGAGAGCGCCGGGGGAGACGTGCAGCGGCTCGCGGCGGCCACTGGTCAGCGTCAGACCCTGCTCGGCGACGACGGCCATGGCCGCGGGGCGGCCGATCAGCGTCACCTCGACGTCGCCCTGCCCGGCGAGGTGCCCGCCCAGGTGGCAGCCGATGCTGCCCGCGCCCATGACCGCGATGCGCATGCCGGTGAACCTCTCTGAGCGACGGCGTCGGGTGACGTTCGAGTGGCTGCACCCTACCGGTGGGTTGCGCGGCGTGCCCCTTCCAGATTTTTGGAACACGTTCTAATCTGCGCAGCGACAGCAGAGCGATCGCACCTGGAGGCGTCGTGCACCTGGACTACACCCTGGAGCAGCAGCGGCTCCGCGCCGAACTGCGCGCCTACTTCGCCGAGCTGATGCCGCCCGAGGCGCACGGCCGCCTGAACGACCCGCGCGAGCAGAAGAAGTTCTACCGCGCCGTCAACCGCCGCCTGGGCGCGGACGGCTGGCTCGGGGTGGGCTGGCCGGCCGAGTACGGCGGGCGCGGCATGGAGGCCTTCGAGCAGTTCATCTTCTTCGACGAGGCCGCCCAGGCGGGCGTGCCGCTGCCGATCATGGCGCTCAACACCGTCGGGCCGTCGATCATGAAGTTCGGCACGCCGGAGCAGAAGGCCTTCTTCCTCCCCAAGATCCTCGCCGGGGAGATCGACATCGCCATCGGCTACTCCGAGCCGGAGGCGGGCACCGACCTCGCCGCGCTGAAGACCCGCGCGGTGCGCGACGGCGACCACTACGTCGTCAACGGCCAGAAGATCTGGACCACCAACGGCGACACCGCCGACTGGGTCTGGCTGGCCACCCGCACCGACCCGGACGCCCCGCCGCACAAGGGCATCACCATGCTGATGGTCGACACCACCGACCCCGGCTACTCCACCACCCTCATCCGCACCCTGGCCGGCCACGACACCACCGCCAGCTACTACCAGGACGTCCGCGTCCCGGTCACCATGCGGGTCGGGGAGGAGAACGCCGGCTGGCGGCTCATCACCAATCAGCTCAACCACGAGCGGGTCACCCTCGCGGCCCACGCCACCATGGCCAACCGCGCCCTCGCCGAGGTCCAGGCCTGGGCCCGGGAGACCGAACTCGCCCACGGCAAGCGCGTCATCGACCTCCCGTGGGTGCGCCAGCGCCTGTCCCGCGCCCACAGCCGTCTCGACGCGGTCAAGCTGCTCAACTGGCAGATGGTCGACGCCGTCGAACGCAACGCGCTCACCCCGCAGGACGCCTCCGCCGTCAAGGTCTACGGCAGCGAGGCCCGCCGCGACGCCTACGCCTGGCTCATGGAGGTCGTCGGCGCGGCCGGCCCCCTCAAGGAGGGCTCCTCCGGCGAGGTCCTGCGCGGCAACCTCGAACGCGGCTACCGCAGCGCGGTCATCTTCACCTTCGGCGGCGGCAACAACGAGATCCAGCGCGAGATCATCAGCTGGATCGGCCTCGGCATGCCCCGCGTGCGCCGCTGAGGCTCGGCCCGGGGATGGTGGGTCAGGCGGCGGTGTGGACGTAGCCGAGCGTGGTGAGGCCCTCGGCCTGGCAGAGGGCGTCCGCGGCCCCGCCGAGCTCGGTCTGCAGCAGCTGGTAGTCGGCGCCGTTGGCCTGACCCCAGTGCATCGCCGCCCGCCACAGCTGCCGTCCGTAGCCGTGGCCGCGCTGCTCGGGCAGGACGCCGAAGTACGGCGGCAGCAGGCGCACCGCGCCGACCGGGTCCTTCATCGTCTCCATCGGGCCGATCGCGCCCACGAACCGGCCGCCGGACACCTGGGTGAGGATCGGCCCCGCGAGCGCGTCGGACTGGAACCGGCGCCACAGGAACGCGAAGCCGTGTGCCGCCATCTGCTCGGCGAACACCCCGAAGCGCGCCCGTACCGGTTCGGGCACCTGCCGGAGGTCCTCGACGCCGTCGACGGCCCCGTCCTCGCCGGGCCGGAACGTCTTCAGCTGCACGCGGGTCACGGACACGCCGGGCTGGGGGCTCGACCGGTCGGGCTCACACCAGACGACGCGCGCCCGCTCGACGTCCTCGCGGGCGGCGAGCCGGCGGGCGAGCTGGAGCAGCTCCTCGACGGGGGCGTCGCCGTCACCGAACCAGTGGACCTTGACCAGGCCGCGTCCCCAGATGCTGATCGTCGGAATCACCGTCCGACCGGGGCCGTGCTCGATGTCGCCCGGCATCACGCTCTCGTCCTTCATCGCCGACCAGCGGTGCTCCGCGTCGTACGGCAGGAGCCGGGTGGTCCCGGCCACCGCCAGCACGTCGGCGATCAGCTCCGGACCGAGCGCGTCGGGGTGGACGGGCCCCAGCGTAGGGACGTACGGAACACGCATCACAGGCCGCAGCCAGTCCCACGAGAGCTCCATGGCCGCACCCTACCCGTGCTCGGCGCGGAACCGGAGGGCGGACACCAACCTCTCGTGGGGGCGCAGCGACCCGCGCCGACCTGTCCTGCCCCGGGAGTCCCGATGCACCCACGCCGCACCCCGTTCCTCCCTGCTCCCGTCTCGCCGCCCTCGCGGTCGTTGCTGACGGCCGGAGCGACCCTCTCCGCGACGACATGGCCACTGGGCGACCCCGGCGGGGCGGCGACCGAGCACTGGGAGCTGACGCTCACCGTCGCCCCCTGAGACGCGGCCGTTCGGGCTTCGTGGGTACGCCGAGCAACCGCCGGCCGGAAAGCTGCGGGTGCCGTGAGTGCGACCTGTGAATGGTCTATGGTGAACGTGTTCTACGAAGAGGACACCCATGTGGGCCCACGACCGGAGGGAGGCGAGCGCCATGGACGACTGCAGTTCCAGAACGGGCCGTACCCTGCCCGGCCAGAGCGCCGCTCCCGGTCCGGTCCGCCCCGCCGTGCGCTGACCGCACGTCTCACCTGATCTCACCTCACCTCGCGCGTCGTGATCCCGGCG
The DNA here is from genome assembly GCF_003258295.1 of Streptacidiphilus pinicola. Taxonomy (GTDB): domain Bacteria; phylum Actinomycetota; class Actinomycetes; order Streptomycetales; family Streptomycetaceae; genus Streptacidiphilus; species Streptacidiphilus pinicola. The sequence continues at coordinate 59,087 of NZ_QKYN01000074.1, forward strand.
CGCCGTCTCGCGCATTCACGCCGCACGCCCTGCCCGTGAACCGTCCAGGTTCCGGAGCGCGGCGGCGCGCTCGCGCCTGCCCAAGGAGCCTCTTCACCATGACCGTCACCTACCTGCGCGCCCGACTCCAGCCCACCACCCGCCAGCTGACAGGCCGTCGATCCGCGTCGACCCGCCCGCTCCGCGACGAGCCGCGGCCGAGCGACGGCCTCGTCGTCGACCAGGACCGGCGTACCGTCGCCGTCGACGGCCGCCGACTGGAACTGACGCGGCGTGAGTTCGACCTGCTGGCCCATCTGGTCGCCCATCCGCGCCTGGTCTTCACCCGCGGTCAGATCCTGCGGGCGGTGTGGCAGCAGCCTGCCGTGGGCGACTGCCGCACCGTCGACGTGCACGTCGCCCGGCTGCGCACCAAGCTCGGCACGGTCCACCGGCACCTGCTGAGGACGGTGCGTGGCGTCGGGTACAAGTTCGACCCCGGCGCGGCCGCGACCCCGGCCGCCCGGCCGTGACCAACACGCGGCGGGACGGGAATCGGTGACGGGATCCGGTGACGAAAGAGCAGTTCTTGCGTGCATCACGTCAGTTCTTGCGCAATGTGCTTCGACTCTTGCCTTGACCTCATCCGGTCAATACGCTCCCGCCCAGAGCGCGGCCGAGGCCCACCCCGTCCGTTCCGGCCGCCCTGTCCTCGGGATGGTCCATGGCAGTCTCTCGTCGCACCTTCCTGTCCACCCTCTCCGCCGGAGCCGCCGGCGTCGCCCTCGGCGGGCTGACGCTGCCCGGCTCGGCGCGCGCCGCGAGTCCCGCCGGCGACGTCGTCGGCAAGGTGACCGTCGGCTACCAGGGCTGGTTCGCCTGCCCCGGTGACGGAGCGCCGATCGACGCGTGGTGGCACTGGAGCCAGAACTGGTCCCAGGCGCCCTCGCCCGGCAACAACGTCATCAAGGCCTGGCCCGACTCGCGCGAGTTCAGTGCCACCTACCAGACCGCCTACGCGAACCTCGGCGACGGCGGCCCGGCGACCCTGTTCTCCTCCTACGACCAGCAGACCATCGACACCCACTTCCAGTGGATGCAGCAGAACGGCTGCGACACCGCCGCGCTGCAGCGCTTCGACCCCAACGGCAGCGAGGGCCCCACCCGCGACGCGATCACGTCGCGGGTCCGCAGCTCCGCCGAGTCGCACGGCGTCAAGTTCTATGTGATGTACGACGTCAGCGGCTGGACGAACATGCAGTCCGAGATCAAGACGGACTGGACGAACAAGATGTCCGCCCACACGGCCTCCTCCGCCTACGCGCGGCAGAACGGCCGACCCGTGGTCGGCATCTGGGGGTTCGGCTTCAACGACGCCAACCACCCTTGGGACCCGGCCGCCTGCGCCGACGTCATCAGCTGGTTCACGTCCCAAGGGTGCTACGTCATGGGGGGCGTGCCGACCTGGTGGCGCCTCGGCACCAACGACTCCCGGGCCGGTTACCTGGACGTCTACCACGCCTTCGACATGCTCTCGCCCTGGATGGTCGGTCGGATCGGCACCGTCGCCGACGTCGACAACTTCTATACCAACGCCACCGTTCCGGACCTCGCCGACTGCAACGCCCACGGCATCGACTACCAGCCGTGCGTGCTGCCCGGCGACCTCTCGGCGCGCCAGCGGGCCCACGGCGACTTCATGTGGCGGCAGTTCTACGACATGACCCGGGCCGGCGTGCAGAGCCTCTACATCTCCATGTTCGACGAGTTCGGCGAGGGCAACCAGATCGCCAAGACCGCCGAGAACCAGGGCCAGGTGCCCGCTGGCTCCGGGCTGTTGGCCCTCGACGAGGACGGCACCGCCTGCTCCTCCGACTACTACCTGCGCCTGACCGCCGACGGGGGGAAGATGCTCAAGGGGCAGACCGCGCTCACCGCCACGCGCCCCACCCAGCCGGTCGTCGGCTCGGGCGGCGGCTCGAACCCCGACCTGGCACTGCACCAGCCGACGGCGGACAGCGGCCACACCCAGGTGTACGTCTCCGCCAACGCGGTCGACGGCGATCCCAACACCTACTGGGAGAGCGTGGACAACGCGTTCCCCCAGTGGCTCCAGGTCGACCTCGGCTCGGCGGTCACCACCAGCAGGATCGTGCTCACCCTGCCACCGTCCACGGCGTGGGGTGCCCGCACCCAGACCATCACGGTGCTCGGCAGCACCGACGGCACGAACTTCAGCACGGTGGTCGGCTCGGCGGGCTACACGTTCGACCCGGCCACCGGCAACACGGCCACGATCGCCTACCCGGGCGGAGCCACGGCCCGCTACGTCCGGCTCTTCTTCACCGCCAACACCGGGTGGCCGGCCGGTCAGGCTTCCGGATTCTCGGTCTACGCGACCTGAGCTCGAAGCACGGGTTGCCGGCGCGGGCCCTGGCCCGTGCCGGCAACCCGGACCGGATCAGGGCAGGTTGCGGGAGATCACCAGGCGCATGATGTCCGAGGTGCCCTCCTCGATCTCCTCCAGCTTCGCGTCGCGCATCCACTGCTCGACCGGGTACTCGCGCGAGTAGCCCCAGCCGCCGAGGGTCTGCACCGCCGCCCAGGTGCAGAACATGGCCGTCTCCGAGGCGGTGAGCTTGGTGATCGCGGCCAGGCCGGTGACGTCCGCGCCCGCGTCCAGCGCCCGCGCCGTGCGCAGCACCAGCAGGCGGGCGGCCTCGATCCGGGAGGCCATGTCGGCCAGCCGGAACGCCACCGCCTGGTGCTCGATGATCGGCTTGCCGAACTGGACGCGGGTGCGCGCGTAGTCGCGCGCGTACGTGTAGGCCGCGCGGGCGGCGCCGACCGCGGCCGCGCCCAGCACGGTGCGGGAGATGTCGAAGGTGCGCATCAGGCCGTGGAAGCCCTGGCCCTCCGCACCCAGCCGGTCCGACTCGGGCACGAACACGTCGTCGAAGAACATCTCCCGGCAGACGATGGCCCGTTGGCCCATCTTCTTCATCGGCTCGCCGAAGCGCAGCCCTGCCGCGTCCCGACCGAGCAGGAACGCGGTCACGCCGCGCGACCGCTCGGCGGGATCGGTCTTGGCGAACACCACGTACTGCCGGGCCGCGCCCGCGTTGGAGATCCATGCCTTCTGGCCGCTGATCCGGTAGCCGCCCTCGACGCGGCGGGCCGTGGTGGTGATCGAGGCGGCATCCGAGCCGGCCCCGGGCTCGGTGGTGGCCAGCGCCGTGAGCGGGCTGTCCGGGCCGGTCAGCGGGGTCAGCCAGCGCTTGCGCTGCTCCTCGGTGCCGAGCTCCAGCACCGGATCGGCGAAGAACCCGTTCGAGCAGAGCAGGTTGCCGATGCCCGGATCACCGAAGCAGAGCTCCTCCTGGACCAGGCACTGGGTGAACACGTCGGTGAAACCGCCGCCACCCAGCTCGGCCGGGAGCATGAAGTCGGTGATGCCGATCTGCCCGGCCTTGCGCCACAGGTCGAGCGGGATCTCGGTGTCCGCCTCGTCGACCTCGCGCCCGCGCGGGCGGATCTCGTCGCGGGCGAACTCGCGGCACAGCGCCACGATCGCGCGCTGCTCGTCGGTGAGCGGCCAGGGGTCGGGGAGCGCGGTCAACGGAACCTCCTGAGGCAGGGCCTGTGGTCGGTGAGGGGCGGGCTCAGTGCGCGCCGGACTCGGGGACGTGGATGAGGGTGGGCCGGTCGGTGGCGAGCGCGGCCGGCAGCGCGGCGGCGACGGCCGCCGCGTCCGCGGCCCGGACGCCGTGGCAGCCCAGGGACCGCGCCAGCGTGACGAAGTCGGGTGCGGGCAGCTCGACGGCGTGCACGGGGTCGTCGCGGTCGGCCATCTCGGCGCGGATCTCGCCGTAGCCGCCGTTGTCGACGACCACCACCGGCAGCGGCAGCCGCAGCGCGGCGGCCGCGGCCAGCTCGGCCACGGTGAACATCAGGCCGCCGTCGCCGTGCAGGGCGACGACCGGCGCGTCGGGGCGGGCCAGTTTGGCGCCGATCGCGGCCGGCAGACCGTAGCCGAGGGTGCCCAGGCCGGTGGGGTAGAGGAAGGAACGCGGCCGGTGCGCGGGCAGGTTGGACAGGGCCCCGTAGTAGCAGGCCATCGTCGAGTCGCCGGCGAACACGCCCTCCGGCCCGAGTGCCCCGGCCAGCGCGGCGGTCAGCCCGAGCCAGCGGTTGCCCTCGGTGCGCGCGTCGGCCTGCAGACCGGCGCGCGCGGTGGCGGCCCGCTCCGTCGCGGCGCGCGCCGGTCCCGGTGGCAGCGGCCGGAGTTGGCCGAGCAGTACGGAGAGCGCGGCGGCGGCGTCGGCGACGACCGCCACGTCGGGAACGGCGTTCGCGGTCGTCGCCTTCGCGTCGACGTCGATGCGGATCAGCGGTCCGCCCGGCTCCAGCGGGCCGTACCAGAGGTCGGCGGGCGCGAGCTCGGTGCCGACGGCCAGGATCACGTCGCTCCCGGCGGCCAGGGCGCGGACGGCGGCGTGGTGCAGGCCCGCGCCGATGGCGAGCGGGTGGGCGTCGGGCAGCACGCCCTTGCCGTTCGCCGTGGTGACCACGGGCGCGCCCAGGCGTTCGGCGAGCTGCCGCAGCTCCGCCGCCGCACCGGCGGCCCCGCCGCCCGCGACGATCAGCGGCCGCTGAGCCTGCGTCAGCAGCCGGGCGGCCGCCGCCAGTGCGGCCGGATCGGGCAGGGAGACCGGCATCGCAAGGGGTGCCGCGATGCGGACGGGCGCCGTCTCGTCGAGCAGGTCGAGCGGGATCTCCAGGTGCACCGGCCGCGGCCGCCCACCCGTCATCGTGGCGAAGGCGTGCGCCACGGCCAGGGGGATCTCCTCGACGCTCGTGACGCGGTCGCTGCGCGCCACGACGGCTGCCAGGGCGGCGCGTTGGTCCTTCACCTCGTGCAGGAAGCCGTTGCCGGCGGCGGGGTGGCGCAGCGGCATGCCGGGCGAGACCAGTAGCACCGGGACGGAGTCGGAGTAGGCCTGCGCGACGGCCGTGGCCGCGTTGAGCACGGCAGGGCCGGTGGTGGTGAGGCAGACGCCGGGGGATCCGCCCGCCCGCGCCCAGCCGTCGGCGGCGAAGCCCGCGCCCTGCTCGTGCCGGGTCAGCACGTGCCGGATGCCGGAGTGCGCCAAGGCCGAGTAGACGGGCAGGTTGTGGGTGCCCGGGATGCCGAAGACGGTCGTGGTCCCGTGCGCCTCCAGCGCGGCGACCAGCGCCTGACCACCCGTCATCTTCTCGCTCACGTTGCTCACGCCCCCGCCGCCTCGTCCGACGACACGGCCGTCGTGTAGACGGACTTGCCCAGCCACTGCCCGCCGTCGACGACGAGCACCTCACCGGTGACGTAGCCTGCGCGGTCGCTGAGCAGGAACACCGCCGACTCGGCCACCTCCTCCGGCGTCGCGAAGCGCGCCGCCGGGACGCTGGCGAGCACGCGCTGCCGGGCGGCGTCCGTCGGCCACAGCGCCGCCGAGGCCCCCTCGGTCTCGGTCGGACCGGGGGCGATGCAGTTGACCCGCACCCCGCGCGCGGCCCACTCGACGGCAAGGGTGCGCGACATGGCCAGCACACCCGCTTTGGCGGCGGCACTGTGCACGGTGCCCGGGTGGCCGTGCCAGGCGTAGCCGGCGATGACGTTCAGCACCGAACCGCGCCGGGCGGGCAGCATGTGGCGGGCCGCGGCGCGAGTGAGGTGGAAGCTGCCGTTCAGCACGATGTCGATGACGGCCTTCCAGCCGTTGGCCGACAACTCCTCGCCGGGCACCACGAAGTTGCCCGCCGCGTTGTTGACCAGCAGGTCGAGCCGGCCGTGCCGCGCGGCGACGCCGTCCACGGCGGCGTCGACGGCCGCCACGTCGCGCACGTCGCAGGTCACGGCCTCGGCCGTGCCGCCGTCCTGGCCGATCAGTGCGACGGTCTCCGCCAGCGGCTCGGGGCGGCGGCCGAGGACGGCCACGTGCGCGCCGCCGGCGGCGAGCCGCCGGGCGACCGCGCGGCCGATGCCCGAGCCGCCGCCGGTGACGAGGGCCACCTGTCCGGCGAACTCGTCGGGTTGGGCGTGAGGCGTCACTGCGCTCCTCCTGCTGTCGGGTGTTCGTGGGTGTGGGTCGCGGGGGTGACGATCAGCGCGTCGACGGCGAGGGCGCCGTCCGGCCCGACCCGTAGCGGGTTGATCTCCAGCTCGGCACCCCGCGGGAGCCCGGCGACCAGCCGGGAGACCGCCGCGACCGTCGAGGCCAGCGCCTTCTCGTCGACGGGTGCACGCCCGCGCCACCCGGCCAGCAGCGGCGCGCAGCGCAGGCCGCGCACCATCGCGAGCGCCTGCTCCGCGTCGACGGGCGCGCACTCGGTCACCGTGTCGCGGTGCAGTTCGGCGTGGACGCCGCCCGCGCCCACCACGACCAGCGGTCCGAGCTCGGGGTGGTGCCGTCCGCCGACGATCAGCTCCACGACGTCCGGGCGGACGTCCTGTTCCTCGACCACGTAGCGGCCTTCGCCGAGGCGTGGACGCATCTCGGCGAAGGCCGCGCTCAGGGCGGCGGGGTCCGCGAGGCCGACGCGGACCCCGCCGTGCTCCGTCTTGTGCTCCAGCCACGCGGCCTTGAGCACATAGGGAGCGGTCAGCGCGGCGGCGGCCGCCGCGAGATCGGCGGCGTCACGCACCTCGCGCAGCGCGGGGAACGCGACCCCCGCCGCCGCCAGCGCCCCGCGCGCGGCCAGGTAACCGGAAGCGGAGCGCAGTTCGGGGTGCACCGGCACACGCGGGACGGCGCGCCCGGGGGAGCGGGCCAACCGCAGGGCGTCGGCCAGGGCCCGCGTCGCCGTCTCGACCGTGGCGAACACCGGGACGCCCGCGTCCCGCAGCGCGTCCGCGGTGGGACCGTCCGGGGCCATGGAGTGCAGCAGCAGCGGCACGCCGGCGGTCTCCGCGTCGGCGGCGAGGTCCTCGGCGACGGCGCGTTCGGCGTCGGCGAGGGCGGGGCTGTCGACGGCGTAGCTGCCGAAGTAGCCGGTGAGCAGGACCGCGTCGGCCTCACCCGAGCGCAGCAGGGCGGTGGCGGTACGCCGATAGACCGTCAGGTCCCGTTCTCCGGCTCCGGCGAGGTCCACCGGGTTGGCCGTCGCTGCTCCGGGCGGCAGCAGTCGGGCCAGCGCGTCGGCCGACTCCGGTCCGAGGGAAGGGACATGGAGGCCGAGCCGACTCAGGCAGTCGGCGGCGATGGCGCCCTGGCCGCCGCTGTCGCTGAGCACCGCGACGCGCGGTCCGCGCGGCGGGTGCGTGGCCACGAGGTAACCGGCCAGCGCCACCAGCTCGTTGGGTGTGCGGACGCGCACCGCTCCCGCCGCGCGGCAGACCGCGTCGACGGCCTCGGCGGGCGGCGTGAGCGCACCGGTGTGGGAACGCGCGGCGCGCCCGCCCGCCTCGCTGTCGCCGACGGTCAGCAGCAGCACCGGCTTGCCCGCCGCGCGCAGGGCGCGCACCGCGGCGAAGACGCGGGCGGCGTCGCGGAAACCCTCCAGATAGAGGGCGACCGCGCGGGTCCGCGCGTGGTCGGTCAGGTCCTCCAGCAACTCGCCCGCCGTCACGTCCACCTGGGCGCCGACGGAGACGAAGCGGGAGATCCCGAGCCCGGAACGTTCGGCGAGGGCGGCGATCTCGGTGCCGACCTGGCCGCTCTGCGAGACGACGGCGAGCGCACCGGGCCGGAAGCCACCCCAGGCCAGTTGCAGCCGGGTCGCGGTGTCGACCAGCCCGAGGCTGGTCGGCCCGATCAGCCGCGCCCCGGCGGCGGCGACGCGCGCGGCGAGGGCCGCCGGGTCCTCCAGATCCGCCGTGATCACCAACAGCCCCCGGGCGCCCGCGGCGAGCGCCTCGTCGACCACGCCCGGCACCTGCGCCGCCGGCACGCAGACGGCGACCAGCTCCGGCGCCTCGCCCAGCTCGCCGAGCCGGGCCACCGCCCGCACGCCGAGGACCTCGCCGCCGCCCCGGTTGACGAGATGGACCCGGCGCCGCCCCCGTCCCTCCAGCGCGCCCCGCGCCAGCCAGTAGCCCCATTTGGCAGGGTTCTCCGACGCCCCCACGACGGCGACGGACGCGGGATCACGGAACACGTCGAGCCCGTCCGGACCGGCGGCGCCGTCGGGATCGACGTCCGGGCTGTCGGTGGCGTACACGGTGGTGACCTCCGGGTGGAGAAGGGAAGGAAACGGGGGCCCGCCCGAGCGCCACCCCGGACCGGGCCGGCTGCGGCTTCGCCGCGCGCTCGGTGATGGGGACCCGCCAGGGGCGGTGGGTCAGCCCTGCTGCGCGGCGGCCGGGACTTCGCGGGGGTGGTCGGGGGTCTCGCCCGTGCGTCGGAGCCGGCGGTGGCCGATCAGGGCGAAGCCCGCGCCGAGCAGGATCAGCAGCGCCAGCGGGACGACCTGGCTGAGCGTGTAGCCGAGGCGCTGGCCCGCGAAGCCCGCAGGCAACGACGCGTCGGCGTCGCCGCTCGTGCCGAACCAGTCGACGCCGAAGCCGGGCCAGACCAGCACGACGACCGTGAACGCCACCAGGCCCGTGGTGATCCAGGTGACCACCCGCACGCCCGCCGCTCCGCCGGGCACCCGGTACGGGCGCACCGTCTCCGGCTGCTTGCGCCGCAGCACCGACAGCGCCGGGAAGGTGACGACGTAGGAGATGAAGGTCGTGGAGATCGCGAGGCCCAGGCCCGCGCTGAAGTACTTCGCCACGTCGCCGCTGGTCAGTTGCAGCGCGGCGACCATGACCAGGCTGGCGACGACGCCGGAGAGCATGTTGACTCGGACCGGCGTGCCGAAGCGCGGTGAGATCTTCCCCAACCAGGCGGGCCCGCCGCCGTCCGCGCAGGCGACGGCCTGGCCGCGGTCGCCGCCCATGGCCCAGGTGACGCCGCTGGTCAGCAGCGCGACGATGAGGCCGACGGCGGCCAGCTTGCCGAGCACGGCGCCCGCGCCGGTCAGCGTCACCGTGCCGTCGGTGGCGACGGAGCCGCCGTAGACCGTGAACACGGACTTGCAGGCGTCGATGAAGCCGCCGAGGTTGCTGACCTGCTTGGCCGGCACGACCAGCAGGATGCCGAGGATCGGCGCGCCGTAGAGGAAGACGGTGGCGATGCCGGAGCGCAGCACCGAGAACGGGACGTCCCGGCGCGGATCCTCCATCTCCTCGGCGGCGGTGGAGGGGAGTTCGAAGCCGACGTAGTTGAAGATCAGGAACGGCACCAGGCTGATGAACCCGGCGTAGGTCGGCACGGCGTCGCTCGCTTGGAGTGGGGTGACGCCCTTGCGCACGGCGTGGATGACGACCGAGACGGTGAAGAAGGTCAGCAGCAGGATGCGCAGCGCCGCGCCGATCGTCGGGATCCACTTGCCCACGCGCAGCGACAGCAGCACCGCCCCGGTGCCGGCCCAGACGAAGATCAGCCCGGCCGCGTAGAGCCAGAACCCGTGCAGCGGGTGGAAGAACTTCTGGAACGTCGTCAGGGACAGGACGCAGAGGGTGCCGCCGACCCAGAGCGGGTTGGAGGCCCAGTACAGCACCTGGTTGACGGCGGCGACGGTGCGGCCGAAGGCCAGCTTGGTCCAGATGTAAGGGCCGCCCTCCAGCGGGAAGGCCGAGCCGAGCTCGGCCACCAGCAGACCGTAGGGGAGGAAGAACACCACGCCCAGGATCGCCAGCCAGGTGAGCCCCTGGAGGCCGCTGGCGGCGACGGACCCGATGGTGTCGAGTCCGACGAGCGTGCAGATCAGGAAGAAGAAGACGTCGACCCGGCGCAGGCTCTTGCGCAGCAGTCGGCGTTGACTGCTCCAGTCGCCGGAGGCGTCCGGATCGGGGGAGTTCTGCTCGTGAGGGGATCTTGCCGCCAGGTCCATCGTTGGCTCCTCGGGCGCTCTACTGACTGACGGTGCAGTTAGTTCGGTAAGCGTGGCGGGGGCCGGGCGGGGTGTCAATGGGTCGGACGAAGGCTTTCCGGATCGGTCGGGTGGCGGCGTGCCGAAGTTGCCCTACGCTCCCTCCATGACCCGCAGTCGCAAGGACGCCAGCCTCCGCCGCGAAGAGATCCTTCGCGCCACCACCGCGCTGATCGAGAAGGAGGGCATCCAGGCCCTGCGGATCTCGGACGTGGCGCAGTCCCTGCAGGTCAGCCCGGCGCTCGTGGTCTACCACTTCCGCACCAAGGAGGAGCTGATCGCGGAGGCCTTCACCTGGGCCGCGCAGCGCGACCTCGACCGGCTGGAGAAGCTCACCGCGGCCGCGCCCAGCGCGGTCGGGCGGCTCGGCACCGCGCTCGCCTGGTATGCGCCGACCGGCCAGGCCAAGGGCTGGAAGCTGTGGATCGAGGGGTGGGCGGCCGCTCTCCGGGAGCCCACGCTGCGCCAGGTGGGCCGCGAGGTGGACCTGCGCTGGAAGGAGTCGCTCACCGCGGTGATCCAGGACGGGGTGGGGACGGGCGAGTTCACCTGCGCGGACGCGCGCGGCGCGGCCTGGCGGATCACCGCCGTGCTGGACGGGCTGGCCGTCCAGGCGCTGGTGCACCAGGGCGTGCAGAGCAGGGAGCGGATGGACGAGTGGGCACGCCAGATCGTCGGCCGCGAGGTGGGCGTCGACCCGGCCGTGCTGGAGCGCCCGGCCGGGGCGTGAGAGGGCGCTGGCGGAGGCGTTGCCGGGGGCGTTGACGGGTCCTGGTCTGTTACTGCATGGTGATTCAGTAAAGTCACCGGACCACGACGGGATGCCGCCATGACCACCTCCGCTGTCGCCCCTTCCGTCACCGCCGCCGGCGCGGCCCCCGCGCCCCGGCTGCAGGTCGTCTGGACCGATCCGGTCACCGGCCGCAACGGCTACGTCGTCATCGACCGTTTGATCCGCGGCGTGGCCAGCGGCGGGCTGCGGATGCGGGCCGGCTGCACCCTCGACGAGGTGCGCGGACTGGCCGCGGGCATGACCCGCAAGGAGGCCCTGCACTACGACCCGGCCAACCGCTACGTCCCGCTGGGTGGCGCCAAGGGCGGCATCGACTGCAGCCCGGACGACCCGGACGCCCGCGGCATGCTGGCCCGCTTCCTCGACGGCGTGCGCTGCGTACTGGAACGCCACTGGACCACCGGCGAGGACCTGGGCCTGCGGCAGGACACCATCGACGGGGTGATCGCCGAACTCGGCCTGGACAGTTCGATCCAGGCGATCTACCCGCTGCTCGACGACGAGGAGAAGGCGCGCCGCCGCCTGGCCGACGCCTTCGCGATCGAGGTCGACGGCGTCGCGCTGCCGGAGCTGGTCGGCGGCCTGGGCGTCGCGGAGGCGGCGCTGACCGCGCTGGACCACGACGGCCTCGCGCCCGGCTCGGCCCGCGCCGTCGTCCAGGGCTTCGGCTCGATGGGCGGCGCGACGGCGCGCTACCTCGCCCGGGCCGGCGTCAGGATCGTCGGGATCGCCGACGCGCGCGGCCTGGTGGTCAACGAGGCCGGGCTCGACGTCGAGCGCCTGCTGCGCACCCGCGATCCGCTCGGCGGCCTGGACCGCAGCCAACTGAGTTCGCAGGACCGGCAGTTGCCGTCGGATGCATGGCTGGACGTGGACTGCGAGATCCTGGTCCCCGCGGCCGTCTCCTACTGCATCGGCGCCGAGGACCAGGCCCGGATCACGGCCCGCTACGTCGTCGAGGCCGCCAACATGCCGACGCTGCCGGAGGCGGAGGCGGCGCTGGCCGCCCGCGACGTCCGGGTGATTCCCGACTTCGTGGCCAACTCGGCCACCAACGCCTGGTGGTGGTGGACCCTCTTCGGCGATGTCGAGGCCGACGCCGGCCAGGCCGAGGCCAAGGTGCGCTCCTCCATGCGGAGCATCGTCACCGACCTGCTGACCGAGGCGGACCGCTCCGGCATGACGCCGCGTCAGGCGGCGCTGCGCGTGGTCGAGCGCAAGAGCGAGGAGATCAGCCTTCGTTTCTGTGAGGAGTCTTGACGGCTTGAATGCCCACTCACTACGGTGCGCGCTGGGGCGTTAGTTAGGAAACTTTCCTTACGAGAGAGGGAGAGAAAACCCCGTGAGAGAGCGCATCGCGCACGCTTGGCTAAGGCGCAGTGTGGGGGTGGGGGTGGCGCTGTCCACCCTGACCACCGGTGTGGTGGCCTTCGCCGCCGCCGTGCCGGCCCAGGCCGCGTCCCCCACACACGCGTTCCCGTCGCACCAGACCTACCAGGTCGGCGTCATGCCGTCCGCCTCCGAGGCGACGCGTGACGCCGCCGTGGAGAAGCAGTACGACTCGTGGAAGGCCAACTACCTCGTCCACGGGTGCGCGAGCAACGAGTACTACGTCTCCACCAAGGGCGACGGCGACGCGACCAACAACGGTCCGGTCTCCGAGGGCCAGGGCTACGGCATGAACATCGTGCCGCTGATGGCCGGTTACGACGCCAACGCGCAGACCGAGTTCAACGGTCTGTGGCAGCTGGTCAAGGACCACGAGGACCAGTACGGCCTGATGCAGTGGCAGTTGGACGGCAAGTCCTGCAACTACTACAGCGGCGGCACCCCCGACGGAGCCACCGACGGCGACCTGGACATCGGCTACGGCCTGATCCTGGCCGACCAGCAGTGGGGCGGCTACAGCAGCGACGCCAAGACGTGGCTGACCAACTTCTGGAACCACGACGTGGCTCCGGACGGCCACCTCAAGTGCGAGGACGACGGACCGAACACCGACACCCGGCCGTCCGACCACATGATCGACCACCTGCGGGCCTTCGCCGCCTACGACACCTCGCACGACTGGAACAAGGTCGTCCAGCGCACCGAGGCCGTCGACTCCTCGCTGGTGAGCACCTACTCCTCGTCCTACGGCCTGCTCTCCGACTTCGTCGTCGGGGCCAACGGCTCCAGCCCCGCGCCGGCGCCCGCCAACTACCAGGAGAACCAGCCGGACAACATCGTCGGCTACAACTCCATCCGGGTGCCGTGGCACATGGGCACCGACGCGCTCCTGAACGGCGCCACCACCTCGGCCTTCGAGCTGAGCGAGGCGCAGAAGTGGTCGGCCTGCGCCAAGAAGGTCTCGGGCGACAACCCGGCCAACGTCTATCCGCACCTGAACCTCAACTGCACCGGCTACAACACCTCCGACGTCGCGGAGGAGGCGGGCGACTCGATCGGTCCGTCCGCGATGGCCGCCGGCGACCAGGCGTGGACCGACAAGATCTGGAACTTCCTCCAGACCAACCCCTACGGTGACGGCTACTACGGCGAGACGATCAAGACCCTGGTCATGATCGTCATGGCCGGCGACTACTGGAGCCCGGCGGCGAGCAGTGCGCCCGCCAACGACTTCTCCGTCTCCGACACGCCCGCCACGGCGTCGGTCGTCGCGGGCGCCTCGGCCACCGCGACCGTCTCCACCGCCGTCACCTCCGGCTCCGCGGAGAGCGTCACGCTGGCCGCCGCCGGTCTGCCGAGCGGCGCCACGGCCGCGTTCAGCCCGGCGTCGGTCACGGCCGGCGGCAGCAGCACCCTGACCGTCACCACGGCGGCCACCACCCCGGCCGGCAGCTACCCGGTCACCGTCACCGGGAGCGCGGCCTCCGGCTCGCACACGGCCACGTTCACCGTGACCGTGACCGCGTCGGGCGGCAGCTGCACCCCCGCGCAGCTGCTCACCAACCCGGGCTTCGAATCCGGCGCGACGGGCTGGACCCAGTCCTCCACGCTCGGTTTCACCCCGATCACCACGGCCACCAGCGCCGAGCCGGCGCACTCGGGCAGCTACATCGCCTGGTTCAACGGCAACGCCACCAAGGACACCGACACGATCGCCCAGTCGGTGACCATCCCCTCCGGCTGTGCGGCCACGCTGACCTACTGGCTGCACGTCGACAGCACCGAGAACACCACCACCGCCAAGCCGGACACCTTCACCGTGCAGGTGCTGAACTCCGGCGGCACGGTGCTGGGCACCGTCGGCTCCTTCTCCAACCTGAACGCGGCGAGCGGCTACACCCAGCAGACCGCGAACCTGTCCAGCTGGGCCGGGCAGACGGTGACGCTCAAGTACATCGGCTCCGAGACCGACACCAGCGGCGGGACGACGGACTTCGTCATCGACGACCTGGCGCTGAACACCCAGTGAGGCGTCCCTCGCCGGGCACGGCGAGGTAACCCTCGGACAACAGGGTGCGGGCCCGCCACCACTCCCGGTGGCGGGCCCCGCATACTGTTCGGGTGGAGGAGAACACGCTGGTCCAGGGGAGATACCGGCTGCAGCGCCGGATCGGGCGCGGCGGCGCGGGGGAGGTCTGGCAGGCCGAGGACGAGGCGCTGGGCCGTCAGGTCGCCGTGAAGTGCCTGGTCCCGGACGGTCCGAACGACGGGCAGCTGGTCCGCGAGCGGTTCCGGCGCGAGGCCCGCCTCGCCGCCGGCCTGCAGCACCCCGGCATCACCGTCGTGCACGACTTCGGCGAGTCCTCCGGGGTGCTCTTCCTGGTCATGGAGCTGTTGTCCGGAGAGGACCTGGGTCGCCTCCTCGACGCAGCGCGCGACCGTCGGCTGCGCCCCGCCGAGGCGATCGGCATCAGCCGTCAGATAGCCGAGGCCCTCGTCTACACGCACCAACGCGGCGTCATCCACCGTGACCTGAAGCCGGGCAACCTGATCCGCACGGTCGACGGCACCGTCAAGATCTGCGACTTCGGCATCGCCCGGCTCGGCAGCGACCAGAACGTCACCGCCCGCCTCGGCGGCAACACCTTCGCCGTCGGCACGCCCTACTACATGTCGCCCGAGCAGATCGAGGGCGCCGGTCTGGACGAGCGCGCCGACCTCTACTCCTTCGGCTGCGTCCTGTACGAGCTGCTGCTGGGCCATCCGCCGTTCTACAAGGGCGACCCGCTGGTCGTCCTGCTCGACCACCGGGACGCGGAGCCGCCACCGCTCCGCGCCGAGCGGCCGGAGATCCCCGAGGCGCTGGAGCGCCTGGTGCTGGACCTGCTCGCCAAGGACCCGGACAAGCGCCCCTCCTCGGCGCGCGAGGTGCTGCACCGCCTCGACGAGTCCGCGCAGGCGGCGCCCCCGCCGCGCGGCACGCTCCCGCCCTGGGCCCGCGGGATCGGCCCCGTCCCGGTCTCCCTGGTGCGGCTGACCCCCGAGCCGCCCGCGCTGACCGCGCTGACCCGGAGATGGACGGCGTGACACGGCCGGCCCCGTAATCTGACGCCACGTCAGAAAATCTCTTCCGCTCTTCCGCGGCGTGCGCCATGCTGCCTCCAGCAGCCTGGACCCAAGCCATGGGAGCCGCGATGAGAACCCCCCTCAGCGACCGACTCGGCATCGAGCACGCGGTGTTCGGCTTCACGCCGTTCCCCGCCGTGGCGGCCGCGATCTCGCGGGCCGGCGGGCTGGGGGTGCTCGGGGCCGTCCGCTACGGCGCCGCCGAGGAGCTGGCCAAGGACCTCGACTGGATGGACGCCCACTCCGACGGCAGGCCGTACGGCGTCGACGTGGTGATGCCCGCCAAGAAGGTCGAGGGCGTCACCGTCGAACAGGTCGAGGCGATGATCCCGGAGGGCCATCGGGCCTTCGTGCGGCAGCAGTTGGCCAAGCACGGCGTGCCCGAGCTGCCCGAGGGCGAGCGCGGTGGCTGGCGGATCACCGGGTGGATGGAGGAGGTCGCCCGCTCCCACGTCGACGTCGCGCTCGGGCACCCGATCAAGCTCCTCGCCAGCGCGCTCGGCTCACCGCCGCCCGACGTCATCGAACGCGCCCACGCGGCGGGCGTGCTGGTGGCCGCGCTCGCGGGCAGCGCCCGGCACGCCCGACGGCACGCCGAGGCCGGGATCGACGTCGTCGTCGCCCAGGGCCACGAGGCCGGCGGGCACACCGGCGAGATCGGGACGATGGTGCTGGTCCCCGAGATCGCCGCGGCCGTCGACCCGCTGCCCGTGCTCGCGGCAGGCGGCATCGGTACCGGCGCCCAGGCCGCCGCGGGGCTGGCACTCGGTGCGCAGGGCGTGTGGCTCGGATCGGTCTGGCTGACCGTCACCGAGTCCGAACTCGCCTCGCCGGTGCTGCGCGCCAAGCTGCTCGCCGCCGGCAGCGGCGACACCGTCCGCTCCCGCGCGCTCACCGGCAAGCCCGCACGGCAGCTGCGCACGCAGTGGACGGATGCCTGGGAGGGCGAGGACAGCCCCGGCACGCTGCCGATGCCGCTGCAGGGTCTGCTGGTCGCCGACGCGCTCAGCCGCATCCAGAGCTACGAGACGCCGGAGCTGATCGGCACGCCCGTGGGCCAGATCGTCGGCCAGATGAACGAGGAGCGTCCGGTGGCGGCGGTGATGGACGAGCTGACCGGCGGCTTCGAGCGCGCCGTCGCCCGGCTGAACCGCATCGCGTCGAAGGAGGGTGATCAGGCATGAACCAGTCAGCAGCCGCGGCCCTGCCCGTCGGGTTCTGGGCCCAGGCCCAGGCCGAGCCCGAGCGCGTCGTGATGCACGCGCCGGACGGCACCGCGTGGAGCGCGGGGCGGCTGCACGCCGCCGCCAACCAACTGGTGCACGGGCTGCGCGAGGCGGGCCTCGGCGTCGGCGACTCCTTCGCCGTCGTGCTGCCCAACGGCGTCGAGCTGTTCACCGCCTACCTGGCCGCCTCCCAGGCCGGCTTCTACCTGGTGCCGGTCAACCACCACCTGGTCGGGCCCGAGATCGCCTGGATCGTCTCCGACAGCGGCGCCAAGGCGCTGATCGCCCACGAGCGCTTCGCCGACGCGGCCACCGCCGCCGCGGACGAGGCCGGCCTGCCGAAGGAACGCCGTTACGCCGTCGGCGAGTTGCCCGGCTTCCGTCCCTACGCCGAGCTGCTCGAGGGCCGCGACGCCACGCCGCCGCAGGAGCGCACGACCGGCTGGGTGATGAACTACACCTCCGGCACCACCGGCCGCCCGCGCGGCATCCGTCGCCCGCTGATCGGCAAGCCGCCGGAGCAGACGCCGCTCGGCGGCTTCCTCGGCATCTTCGGCATCCGCGGCGGACATGACGACGTCCACCTGGTCTGCTCGCCGCTCTACCACACGGCCGTGCTCCAGTTCGCCGCCGCTTCCCTGCACCTGGGCCACCAGGTGGTGCTGATGGACCGCTGGACGCCGGAGGAGATGCTGCGGCTGATCGACACGCACCGGGCCACGCACACGCACATGGTCCCCACCCAGTTCCACCGCCTGCTCGCGCTGCCCGAGGAGGTGCGCGCCCGCTACGACGTCTCCTCCATGCGCCACGCCATCCACGGCGCCGCGCCCTGCCCCGACCACGTCAAGCGCGCCATGATCGACTGGTGGGGCGAGTGCGTCGAGGAGTACTACGCGGCGAGCGAGGGCGGCGGCACCCACGCCACCGCGCGCGAGTGGCTGGACCGTCCCGGCACGGTCGGCAAGGCCTGGCCGATCAGCGAGATCGCCGTCCTCGACGAGCAGGGCGAGGCGGTGCCGACCGGTGAGCTCGGCACGGTCTACATCAAGATGAACACCGGCGGCTTCTCGTACCACAAGGACGAGGCGAAGACCCGGGCCAACCGGGTCGGCGACTTCTTCACCGTCGGGGACCTGGGCCTGCTCGACGCGGACGGCTACCTGTTCCTGCGGGACCGGAAGATCGACATGATCATCTCGGGTGGGGTCAACATCTACCCCGCCGAGATCGAGTCCGCGCTGCTGCGTCACCCGGCCGTCGCGGACGCGGCCGCGTTTGGCATCCCGCACGACGACTGGGGTGAGGAGGTCAAGGCCGTCGTCGAGCCCGCCCCCGGCTTCACCGCCGGTCCGGACCTCGCCGCGGACATCCTCGCCCACTGCGAACGTGTCCTCGCCGGCTACAAGCGCCCGCGCTCGGTCGACTTCGTGACCGAGCTGCCGCGCGACCCCAACGGCAAGCTCTACAAGCGTCGCCTCCGTGACCCGTACTGGGAGGGGCGCACCCGTCAGGTGTGAGGGCGGGCGGCGGGCGCCACCGGCTCGGACTCAGCGCTGGTCGTCCGCCTCCTGGTTCTCGGTCTCCGGGTCACCCTCGGCCTTGGGGTGGTCGGAGGCGTGGGCGTTCTGCTCCGACGTGGCGTCCTGGTCGGCGTCGTCGGGTGGGGACTCCGTCGGTGGAGTGGCAGTGGTCATCGCGGACCTCCCGTCGTGCTCGACGTACCCGGTCGCCTACCCGCGATCGGGCCCCGCTAACGCGCGGTACGGCCGCGGGTCAGGCGGCCAGCTCGACGTTCGCGAGGACCTGGTTGTTGCGGTCGCGGATCTCGATGCGGCGGGGGAGGGTGCGGTCGCGGACCCGGGTGCCGTCCTCGCCCACCGGGTGCGGGTGGCCGAGCGCGCCGCGGACCGCGGCGGCGAGCGAGCCGTCGCGCAGGGTCGCGTCCAGCGGCGCGGTGTCGTCGCGGAGCCAGTGCAGCAGCAGCACCCAGCCGCGGTGCCCGCCGCGCTGCGCGGCTGGGTCGGCTCGACGCTCATTCCGAGCTCGCCGAACGCCTCGATCAGCTCCTCCACGTCCACACCGTCGAGGTGCTGGAAGTTCTCCTCGAGCAGCAGCTGAGCCATGGCTTTCCTGTCCTTCCCCCGTGGGTCCCCGCGCAGCGGCGGGCCTTCCGCCGACGGCGGATCGACGTACACCGAACGTCTCTCGTCGCGATCTTGATGCCCAGCCGGCATGGGGTCGAATCCTGCCGACGCCGTGCCCACGACCGTTTCTGACGCGCCGTCTCCCGTGCTGCTGGGGCCGCTTCGGGGTGCTGCTGGCCGCTGCGGCGATCGGCCGCACCCGGCGAACCCGATCGGGCGAGCCACACGGCGTGGAGATCATCGGATGAACGGACGCTGTGGCCTCCTCGATCCATGACGGCCCCCTCCCTCCCACTGCCGCTCCCCGCCATTCCGGAGGACGTCCCGGAGGACGTCCCGGAGGACGCCCCGGGCGCGCGGGACGGGGCGACCCGGCGCCGGGTGCTGGCCGGCGCCGGGGTCGCCGCCTCCACGCTCGTGCTCGGGGTCGCGGCGAGCGGACGGCAGGCCGCGTCCGCGAGCGCCAGGATCGCGGGCGAGGTGCGCACGGAGTTCCTGCACGGCTGGCGCGGCTACCAGGCCGCGGCCTGGGGCTACGACGAGGTCCGGCCGGTCAGCGGCACCCGTAACGACTTCTTCGCGCGCGGCCGCACCTTCGGGCTGTCCATCGTCGAGGCGCTCGACACGCTCTTCCTGATGGGGGAGAATCGGGAGGCGGCGCGCTGCTGCGACTGGATCGAGCAGCACCTGGACCCCGTCCAGGACGCGAGCGTCCAGGTCTTCGAGGCCGTCATCCGCCTGGTCGGCGGGGTGCTGGCGGGATATCAGGCCACCGGGCGCCGCGCCCTGCTGCAACGGGCCCGCGAACTCGCGGACCGGCTGCTGCCCGCCTTCACCGGCTCGCCCACCGGCCTGCCCTACACGCACGTGAACCTGCGCACCGGCGCGGTCAGCGGCGACGTCGCCACGCTGGCGGAGATCGGCAGCAACGCCATGGAGTTCGGGCTGCTCAGCAGACTCACCGGCGACGCCCGCTACTACGAGGCCAGCCTCCGCGCCTACCGGGCCGCGTTCGCGCGGCGCAGCGCGCTGGACCTGCTCGGCACCGCGCTCCACGTCGAGACCGGACGCTGGGCCGACACCACCTCCGTCGCCCCGAACGCGCCCGTCGACTCGTTCTACGAGTACCTGTGCACGGCCGGGGGCCAGCTCGGCGACCGTTCGCTCACCGGCTGGTACCGCACGCTGACCGCCGCGATCCTGCGCCACCAGGCGGTGCGCGTCGGCGGGCGGCTCTGGTTCCAGGCGGTCGACTTCCGGACCGGTCGGGCGAGCGGCGCGCTGCACCAGCAGGAGCTCGGGGCCTTCTATGCCGGGCTGCTCGCCAAGGGCGGCGCGCCGCAGCAGGGGGCCGACTACTTCGACTCCTGGACCGCCGTGCTGGACCGCTGTCCCGTGCTGCCCGAGTCCGTCGACTGCGCCACGCTCGCGCCCGTGGACCGCAGCGGCCGGCTGCGGCCGGAGTACGCCAACGCCGCCTTCGACCTGTGGCGGGCCACCGGTCAGGAGCGCTACCGGACGGCCGGCTACCGCTGGTTCGCCGCGATGCGCGAGCGCCAGCGCGTGCCCGGCGGCTACACGACGCTGCGCGACGTGACCGCGCCGACGGGCAGCGCGCGGGCGCACGACGACCTCACCCCTGGCTACTGGTTCGCCGAGAACCTCAAGTACCTGTGGCTGATGTTCTCGGCGACGCCGCGCTTCGACTACCGCGCGGGCCTGCTCTCGACCGAGGGGAAGGCGCTGGTGGGCCTTCGGCCGGGCTGGGTCTGAGGCAGGCCGGCTCCCGGGTGTGCCGGCGGTCCGCTCAGCCCTTGCTGTGCGCGACCGGCGCCGCGGGCGCGGGGTGCGTCATGCTCGGCAGCAGCTCGCAGTAGCGCTGGCGACAGGCCGGGCAGAGGCGCTCGGGGAAGATGTCGCGCAGGTCGGCGGAGGAGCGCGTGCGGCTGTCCACGGTCATGGTCCGTTCGCACAGGGCGACGCTGCCGCCCTCGCGGACCAGGTGCCACAGGTGGATCTCGGTGTCCACCGATGCGAAACCGTACTCGGCCTTCAGTTCGAAGATCACGGGTATCACCTCGTACCCATCCTGCACCCGGATGGTCGGGAAGGACTCGAGGCGGGGCCGAAGACGTCACCCGGGCGGCGGTGCGGTGTGCCCTTCGCGCGGGCGGGAAGGGTCCAGGTATGGCTGCGAACCGCCTGGAACGAGGGCTGCGGCGGTTCGACCGCTGGCAGCAGACCCGACGCAGGCCCGGTTTCGTGGTCGGCGTCGTCAAGAAGTTCGGCGACGACCACGGCGGGCAGCTGGCCGCCCTCATCACCTACTACGGCTTCGCGGCGCTGTTCCCGCTGCTGCTGCTCCTGACCACGGCGCTGGGCTTCGCCCTGCACGGCAACCCGCGGCTGCAGGCCGACGTGCTCGACTCCGCCCTGGCCGACTTCCCGGTCATCGGCGACCAGCTGCGCGGCAAGGTGCACTCCCTGCAGGGCAACGCGGTGGCCGTGGCGGTCGGCTGCCTGGGTCTGCTCTACGGCTCGCTGGGGATCGCGCAGTCGCTCCAGTTCGCGATGGCGCAGATCTGGAACGTGCCGGGCGTACGGCGCCCCGGCTACTGGCCGCGCCTGGCCCGCTCCCTGCTGCTGATCCTGGCGCTCGGCCTGGGCCTGCTGCTCTCCTCCGCCGCCACCGCGGTCCTGGCCGGGGTGGCCACCGGCCCGCTCGACTTCGTGCTCGGGCTGCTCGCGTCCGCCTGCTTGAACACCCTGCTCTACCTGGCCTGCTTCCGGGTGCTGACCCCGGCCGACATCCACTGGCACCGGCTGCTCCCCGGCTGCTTGATCGCCGGCCCGGTGTGGACCGCCCTGCAGGCGTTCGGCGGCGCGCTGGTGGCCCACCAACTGCGCCACGCGACGCAGATCTACGGGCTGTTCGGCACGGTGCTGGGCCTGATGGGATGGGTCTTCCTCGGCGCGCAGCTCTCCATGTACGCGGCCGAGGTCAACGTCGTGCGCGCGCGGCGGCTCTGGCCGCGCGCCATCGTGCAGCCGCCGCTGACCGAGGCCGACCGCCGGGTCCTCGACGCCATCGCCCGACAGAACCGCCGGCGGCCGGAGCAACTCGTGGAGAGCAGCTTCGCCGACGAGCCGCCGCCGGTGGCGGCGGAGCCCTCGGCGGCGAAGGACGGGGCGTCGGCGGGGGAGCCCGCTGAGGGGGACGGCGCCGCCGGCGGGGGTGAGAACGGGCACCCGCCCGGCCGCAGGAGCGGTTTCAGCGATCCGCAGGGTGGTTAGCCAGAGAGCATGGACATCAGCGGTCCGGCGGACAGCAGAGGTGGGACAGCGGCGGCGCGGCGGATCCTCGCCGAGGTCGTGCACCGGATCGACCGGCTGGACCGGCTCGAACGGCTCGATCCCCTGGCGGAGCGGGTGCGCCCGGTGATCCGCGCCCTCCCCTTGGGTCCGGCCCGGGAGGGGCTGCGCGGGGAGTGGTTCGGCTACCCATCGCATCCCGCCCTGGTGCAGCTCCCGATCGGTTTCTGGACGTCGGCCGCCGTGCTGGACCTCGTCCCGGGCGAGCGGCGCGCCGCGACCCTGATGGTCGCGCTCGGCTTCCTCGGCGCGCTCCCTGCGGAGTTGGCGGGCTGGGTGGACTGGGCCGAGCTGCCGACGAACGAGCAGCGACGTGCCGGCCTGGTGCACGCCGTCACCGGCGCCGCGGCGACGACCGTCTACGGCCTGTCCTGGCTGGCCCGCGTGCGCGGCCGGACGGGCCGTGGCCGCGCTCTGGGCTTCGCCGGCCTCACGGTGGCCACGGTCGGCGGCATGATCGGCGGTCACCTGGCGCACGGCCGGGCGGATCACACGGATCACACGGATCACACGGACCCCAGGGACCGCACGGACCGCGGGGCGTAGCGGTCAGCCTTCGGAGCCGGTGTCGCCGCCGATTCCGGTCTCGGTTCCGGACAGGAAGAGCGTGATCCCCAGGGCGACGCCGTGGGCGGCCATCTCGCGCCAGGCCGGGGTGGAGAGGCGTGCGGCGTCGGCCGCGTTGCGCATGTTGCCGCACTCGATGAAGACGGCCGGGACCTGGGACAGGTTGAGTCCGCCCAGGTCGGAACGGACCATCAGACCGGTGCCGCCGCCCAGGTAGGTGGCGAAGGGCTCGCCCGTGGCCAGCGTGTAGGCGTCGCGCAGGTTCAGCCCGAGGCGGCGTGAGGGCCCCACGATCGGGCGGGTGTCCGCCGCGCCCGCGACGACCTCGGCCGGCAGGATGACGTGGAACCCGTGGCCCTCGGGGGTGGCCCCGTCGGCGTGGAGCGCGACGACGGCGTCGGCGTGCGCCTGGTTGCCGATCGCCGCACGTTCGGTGACGCACGGCCCCCAGGGGCGGTCGCCGTCCTGCGTGAGGATCACCCGCGCCCCCTCGGCGGCCAGCAGCAGACGCACCCGGCGGGCCAGGTCGAGGGTGAACTCGGCCTCGGTATAGCCCGCGTCGGTCGAGGTGCCGGTGGTGTTGCAGGCCTTGCGGCCGTTGCCGACGTCGACGAGCTGGTTGATCTCGGCCGGATGGCTCGCGTTGCCCGGGTTGTGGCCGGGGTCGAGGACGACGGTGCGCCCCGCGAGGGGGAGTGCGCGGCGCGGCGCGGCCGCCGACGCCTGGCCGCGCGGGGCGCTCGGCCCGAGGACGGCCAGGGCGGTGAACGCCGCGGTGAGGACGGAGAGAGCGGTGACCGCCGAGACCACGGAGACCACGGAGACCACCGTCAGGCTGCCTGCACGCATTCCCGCTCCTTCCGCCGCCGCTGTTCCCCACACGGCAGCACACCGCCAGGAGCGCGCCGTGTCACCGGGCCGCGCGTCGCGACCGGACCACCCTGACGGCGGCACGCCGCCAGGACGCCGGGCGTGGGACTCCGTCAGCAGCGGTGCGTGATGCGGGCGACCACGTCGGACCAGCCGGCCTCGAGCTGCTGGGCCGTGCTGCCGCGGCCGGTCAGCATGTGGTGGACGAAGGTCGCGTCGAGGGTGCCGAGGAGGGTCTGCGCGAGCAGCTCCAGGTCGCCGTCCACGCCGGCCTGACCCAGCAAGAGCGACAGGTGCCGCGCGCGGACGTTGCGCGGCGGCGCGGCGTAACGGCTCGCGGCCTGCCGGTCGGACTCCAGGTAGAGGTTCATGTTGTCGAGCAGGTGCCGCAGTGACGCGATGCCGAAGGCGTCCAGTCTGGCGATCGGGTCGGCGCCCGGTCCGAGCGGTGGCGGGCCGAACATGAAGGCGTCCTGGAACTCCCGTTCCGTGCGGTCCAGCACGGCTAACAGCAGGCCGGCGCGGTCGCCGAAGCGCCGGAACACCGTGCCCTTGCCGACGCAGGCGGCCGCCGCGACGGCGTCCATGGTGAGGTGCTCGGCACCCCGCTCCTGGATCAGCGCGGCGGCGGCCTCCAGCAGTTTGACGCGGTTGCGCGCGGCGTCGGCGCGCTCGGACGGATCCTGGTCGTGGAGCGGGAGGGCGGCGGATCGCGCCTCGGGGCTGAGCGGGATCGGCTCGGACGGCTGGGTCATGGGGTCAGCGTAGCGGCCCGTGAGACGAAGTGGACCGTGGTCCGCTTCTCTGTCAGAACTTGAACCGGACTACGGTCCGCTCAGATTCACCACTCAGATCCACCGCTCGGACTTCGAGCTGAACCACCTCTCGGGAGATCCCATGTCCGTCCGTATCGTCGCCCTCGTCGGCAGCCTCCGCGCCGGTTCGCACAACCGCCAGCTGGCCGAGGCCGCCGTCAAGCTGGCGCCGGAGGGCGTCGACGTGGCCATCGTCGAGGGTCTGGCCGACGTCCCGTTCTACAACGAGGACATCGACGTCGAGGGCTCCGTCCCGGCCGCCGCCATCGCGCTGCGCGAGGCCTGCGCCCCGGCCGACGCCCTGATCCTCTTCTCGCCCGAGTACAACGGCACCACCCCGGCCGTGCTGAAGAACGCGATCGACTGGCTGTCCCGTCCGTACGGCGGCGGCACGCTGACCGGCAAGCCGGTCGCCGTCGTCGGCACCGCCTACGGCCAGTTCGGCGGCGTCTGGGCCCAGGACGAGGCCCGCAAGGCCCTCGGCGTCGCCGGCGCCAAGGTCCTCGAGGACGCCAAGCTGTCCATACCGGGCTCGGTCGTCCGCTTCGCCGAGACCCACCCGGCCGACGATGCCGAGGTCGCCGCCCAGCTCGTCGCCGTCCTCGGCCAGATCGCGGCCGCCGCGGCCTGATCGCCGCGTCCGCCCCGCGTCGGTGCGCGCGTTCTGCGTGCCGGGGCGGGGCAGCGGCGTTAGGGTTCGAGCCATGCGCTATGTGATCGTCGGGGCGGGCGCCGTGGGAGGCGCGATCGGTGGGCGGCTGGCTCAGAGCGGGCGGGAGGTCGCCCTGGTGGCCCGCGGCGCGCATCTCGACGCGCTGCGCACCGACGGGCTGCGACTGATCACGCCGCAGGGGACGGAACGGCTGCGCATCCCCGCCTACGCCCACCACGAGGACATCGGCCCGCTGCGGCGCGACGACGTGATCATCCTTGCCGTCAAGTCGCAGGACACGGAGGCCGTGCTGAGCGACTGGGCGCGCGCCGCCGTCACCGGCGGCGGCACCGCGGGTGAGATCCTGCCCGTCGTCTGCGCGCAGAACGGCGTGGCCAACGAGCGCACCGCGCTGCGCTACTTCGCCGACGTGGTCGGCATGTGCGTCTGGCTCCCCGCCACCCACCTGCAGCCCGGCACCGTCGTCGCCCACTGCGCGCCGCTGTCCGGAATCCTGACGCTGGGAGGATTCACGGGCGCGGCGGAGCGGTACGCGCGGCTGCTCGCCGCCGACCTCAACGGCAGCAGCTTCGACGCTCCCGTCGTCCCCGACGTGATGCGGTGGAAGTACGGCAAGCTGCTCAACAACCTGGCCAACGCCCTGGAGGCGCTGGTGGGCCGCGACGGCGTCCCGGATGCGGCGGACCTGTGGCAGACCGTGCGCGGTGAGGGCGTCGCCGTCCTGGAGTCGGCGGGCATCGCCTACTCCACGGAGGACGAGCGCCAGGCCGTGCAGGGCAGTCGGATGGGCGTCGTGCCGATCCCGGACGTGGTCCGGTCCGGCGGCTCGACCTGGCAGAGCCTGACGCGTGGCGGCGGCGTCGAGGTGGACTTCCTCAATGGCGAGATCTCCATGCTGGGCCGCCTGCACGCCGTGCCCACCCCCGCCAACGACCTGCTGCGCCGCGAGGTGATCCGCCTCGCCGCGGAGGGTCTGCCGCCCGGCAGTGCCACCTCGGACGAGCTGCGCGCGGAGCTCGCCAAGGCGGCGCTGTAGCCGGAGAGGCGGGTTACTCCGCCGCCGCGCTGACGCGGTAGGAGGTCCCGTCGGCGGAACGGGTCAGGAAGCCGTTCTCGACGAGGTAGCGGCGCAGGGCCGCGCAGTCGTCCCAGTACTGCTTGAGGGCGATGTTGACCTCGGGCTCGGTGTACGAGACGCCGCGCTCGAAGACCCGGTCGGTCAGGTGGGCGAGCAGTGCGAGCCGGCGGGCCGGCCTGGTCGGCATCTCGGTCAGCCGACCGTCCTTGAACAGCTGCGCCACATCGGACGCCTCGGACCGCTCGGGCGAGCGCATCGCCTCGGTGAACGCCTCCGGGCGGGCGTACACCCGACCGTCCAGCGCCTCGACCAGCCCGGCCTGCGCGAGCCTCGCCAGATGCCTTTCCAGGTTCGCAGCCTTTCCGAACCCGCCGGCGTCCAGTCCCTCCGCCCCGGCGAGCACGGCCTGGGCGAAGACCCGGAGCCGCTCCTGGTCGGCGAGTGCGGAGGCGAGGGGCGCGAGCGATGCGATATCAGGCATGACGCCCAGGCTAGGGAGCGGCGGCCGACGGAGGCGACCGCTTTTCAGCGCGGGTTGGCCTCGCCGCTGGGGCGGCGTATGCGGTCGACGAAGCCGAGAACCTCGTCGGCGGTGGGCCAGCGGCCCGTGGTGAGGCGCTGCGGACCGGGCGGCTCCTCCGTCTTGGCCGAGGGGGCGGCCCAGTGGCGGAGGGCGTCCGCCTCCTGGGTGCACTCGTCGCTCAGCCGGTTCAGCTCGTCCTCCGAGAAGCGGTGCTGGCGGTCCTGGACCGCCCAGCGGAGCTCCTCCGCCGCGTGCGTGATCCGCTCGGCGCGGGCCCGCAGCTCCGGCAGCTTGGCGTCGACGCGGGCGACCTCGGGCTCGCGCTCCAGGACGCGCAACTGCGCGTCCAGCTCCGCGCCGAGCTCCTCCAGGCGCTTGAGCAACTGCAGCGACTCGCCGACCTGCGCGTCCTGCGAGGCGGCGGACTCCAGGGCCTGGCGCGTGCCCTCCAGCGCGCCGCGCAGCCGGAGCCGCACCGAGGCGATCCGGCCCGGTGCGCCGGGGTTGGTGTAGGCGCGGGCCTTGAGCGCGACGTTCTCGGCCTTGACGCCGACCGCGCGGGCGGCCTTGACCGTGCCCACGACGACGAGCGCGCAGCCGCAGATCAGCGCGCAGAGGACCAGTAGCATGACGATGAGGACCACGGGACCCAGCACCGGTCAGCCTCCTTGCTCCCGCCCGAACCAGAGAACTCCACGGTAGCCGCTGGATCCGACGGTGAGCTCGTCCGGAGGGACGAGACCGGGCAACATCAGGGATCACTCCGGGGACGTTTGCGGGAGAACCCTGAGTTCACCCTGAGTCCGACGAGTTCGGTGCGGCCGCTCCGCTCCGCTCAGTCGGTCGCGATGCGCCTGGCCCAGCGCATGTCCGGCTTTCCGGTGGGGGTGCGCTCGATGCCGGGCACCAGGTGCAGGCGGCGCGGCACCTTGTAGCCCGCGACGTGGGCGCGGCAGTGCGCCTGCAGCACCTCCAGGGTCAGCTCGGTCGCGCCGTCGCGCTGGTGCACCAGGGCCACCACCGTCTCGCCCCAGCGCTCGTCGGGCGCGCCGACGACCACGGTGTCGTAGACGGCCGGGTGGGACTTGATCGCCGACTCCACCTCCTCGGGGAAGACCTTCTCGCCCCCGGTGTTGATGCACGACGAGCCGCGGCCGAGCAGGGTGATCCGGCCGTCCTCCTCACGCCTGGCCCAGTCGCCGGGGACGGCGTAGCGGGTGCCGTCCGGGGCGGTGCGGAACACCTCGGCGCTCTTGGCCGGGTCGCCGAGGTAGCGCAGCGGGATGTTGCCGCGCCGCGCCAGCTTGCCGACGACACCCGGGGGCAGCGGGTTGAGGTCGTCGTCGACGACCTCCGAGTCGCCGATGGGCTTGGTGGTGACCGTTCCCTGGCCGCCCTTCTCCTCGGCGCTCCAGTGGGCCACGCCGCCCGCGCCGCCCTCGGAGGAGCCGACGGCGTCGCTCAGGTAGAGGCTCGGGAACCTCTCCAGGAACCGCAGCTTGACCGGCGTGGAGAACAGCGCCGCGCTGCTGACCACTCCGAACAGGGAGCTCACGTTGTAGCCCCCGGCCTCGGGTGCGTCCAGGGCCTCGACCAGCGGGCGGCCCATCGCGTCGCCGGTGATCATCACCAGGTTGACCTGCTCGCTGCCGACCAGCTCCCACACCCGCTCCGGCACGAAGCGGTCGATCAGCACCGCCCGGTTGCCCTTGAACAGCTGCTGCATCAGGCCCCACTGGGTGGCGCCGTGCATCAGCGGGGCGATCGGGAAGAAGGTGACCTGGTTGGCGAATCCGGTGGTGACGATCTCCTCCGGGGTGGCCATGCGGTGCCCGTTGGTGACGTCGATGCCGCCGCCGAGCGCGAAGAAGACGTCCTCCTGCCGCCAGACCACGCCTTTGGGCAGGCCCGTCGTGCCGCCGGTGAAGAGCAGGTAGTGATCGTCGGGGGAGCGCGGCGCGAAGTCGCGCTGCGGACCGCCGGAGGCGAGCGCCTTCTCGTACGGGACGGCCGGCAGGGCGGGCACGGCGGCGGCCGCGCCGTCGTCCATCACGATCAGGTGCCGCAGTCCGGGCAGGCGGGGCAGCACCTGGGCCACGCGGTCGGCGTAACGCTCCTGGTAGATCAGCGCGGCGGGCTCGGCCATGCCGAGCAGATAGGTCAGCTCGTCCGTCACGTAACGGTAGTTGACGTTCACGCAGACCGCGCGGATCTTGCAGATCGCGAGCAGGGACTCGACCCACTCCGCGCTGTTCAGCGCGTACACGCCGACGCGGTCGCCGGGGCCGATACCGGCCTCCTGCAGGTGGTGGGCCAGGCGGTTGGCCCGCTCGTCCAGCTCGGCGAAGGTGCGCCGCTGGACGGTGGTGCCGTCGGCGGAGGCGCAGCTGATCGCCTCGCGCCCGGGGAAGTGGTCAACCGCTTGCTCGAACAGATCGGCCAGGTTGAATTCCATGGCCGGAGCGTAGGAGCGGTTCCAGGAGAACTCCAGGGTTCCGACGTCTTGAACTTGTTCTTGGAGCGGCACTTGAAAAGCCGTCAGCAAGACTGCAACCTGTTCTAGATCTGAGCGGGATTCGGTCGGCGCGGCATGCGGAGGCGGCCCATGGCAGGCACAGAACATCTGATCGTCGAGCGGGAGGGCGCCACGCTCGTCCTGACGCTCAACCGGGCCGAGGCCAAGAACGCGTTCTCGATACCGATGCTCGTGGGATTGCACGACGCGTGGATCGAGGCCGACGCGGACGATGACATCCGGTCCATTGTGCTGACCGGTGCGGGCGGTGCTTTCTGCGCCGGAATGGACCTCAAGGCGTTGGCCGGCGGAGGATTCGCGGAGAACGACCCCTACCGCGCGCGCCTCGCCGCCGATCCGGAGCTGCACTGGAAGGCGATGCTGCGGCACCACCGCCCGCGCAAGCCCGTCATCGCCGCCGTCGAGGGCGTCTGTGTGGCCGGTGGAACGGAGATGCTCCAGGGCACGGACATCCGCGTCGCCGGCGAGTCCGCGAGCTTCGGCCTGTTCGAGGTCCGCCGCGGGCTCTTCCCGATCGGCGGCTCCACGGTCCGTCTCACCCGGCAGATCCCGCACACCCACGCGCTGGAGATGCTCCTCACCGGGCGCCGCTACAGCGCCGCCGAGGCGCGCGACATCGGCCTCGTCGGCAGCGTGGTCCCCGACGGCACCGCCCTCAAGCGCGCCCTGGAACTCGCCGAGGCCGTCAACGAGGCCGCACCGCTGGCCGTCGAGGCTGTCAAACGCTCCGTCTACGAGACGGCCGCCATGACCGAGGCGGACGGGCTCAAGCGCGAACTCGAGCTCGGCTGGCCGGTCTTCGCCACCGAGGACGCCAAGGAGGGCCCGCGCGCCTTCGCCGAGAAGCGCCCGCCCGTCTTCCGCCGCCACTGAGAGGAACGAACGCCATGCCCCCCGAGGTGCTCAGCGCACCGCTGATCGTCGAGTTCCCGTTCACCCGTTCCACCGGACCTGTGCTCGGCGCCTTCCTCACCGGGCTGCGTGAGCGCGTGGTGCTCGGGGCGCGCGGCAGCGACGGACGGGTGCTCTGCCCGCCCGCCGAGTACGACCCGGTCACCGCCGAGGAGCTGACCGAGCTGGTGCCGCTCGGGCAGCTCGGCACCGTCACCACCTGGGCGTGGAACGAACGACCGCGCCCCTACCAGCCGTTGGACACGCCTTTCGCCTGGGTCCTGGTCCGGCTCGACGGCGCGGACACCGCGCTGCTGCACGCACTCGACGCGCCGCGGCACGCCGTGCGCACCGGCATGCGCGTCGCCATCCGCTGGGCCGACGAGCGCAGCGGCGCCATCACCGACATCGCCTGCTTCGAGCCCGCGCCGAACGCCGGGGCCCCGGGCGACAGCCACCGAGCGGAGGGCTCCGCCGCATGACCACGGCCGCCGAACTCCTCGCCGGCATCCCGGAACTCGCGGGCGTCGAGCCCGTGACCCGGGTGACCATCCCGGCC
The DNA here is from genome assembly GCF_003258295.1 of Streptacidiphilus pinicola. Taxonomy (GTDB): domain Bacteria; phylum Actinomycetota; class Actinomycetes; order Streptomycetales; family Streptomycetaceae; genus Streptacidiphilus; species Streptacidiphilus pinicola. The sequence goes on from NZ_QKYN01000074.1 coordinate 89,588, forward strand.
CGCCTGGAGTACACCTACTCGCCCGGCAGCGCGCAGACCCGATTCCTCACCGCGCTGCCCGACAAGCGCCTGCTGGCCGAGCGCTGCCCGCGGTGCACCCGCGTCTACGTGCCGCCCCGCGGCGCCTGCCCGACCTGCGGCATCGCCGCCACCGAGCAACTGGAGCTGCCGCACACCGGCACCGTCACCACCTTCTGCATCGTCAACATCGCCGCCAAGGGCCTGGACGTCGAGGTGCCGTACTGCTACGCCTACGTGCTCCTCGACGGTGCCAACGTCGGGCTGCACGCGCGCATCGGTGACACCCCCTACGCCGACGTCCGCATCGGCCAACGCGTCGAGGCCGTCTGGAACGAGCAGCGCCTCGGCCCGAGCCTCGCCTCCATCAGCCACTTCCGCCCCACCGGCGAGCCCGACGCCGACCCCGAGAGCTACCGGAGGTGGATGTGAGCGGCACCGACCACCTAGACGCGCCCACGGGCCTGCGCGACGTCGCCGTCGTCGCGTTCGCCCAGAGCAGCCACACCCGGCGCACCGACCAGCTCTCCGAGGTCGAGCTGCTCATGCCCGTCCTCCACGATGTACTCAAACAGACGGGACTGACGGCCAACCGGATCGGCTTCACCTGCTCCGGCAGCAGCGACTACCTCGCCGGCCGTGCCTTCTCCTTCACCATGGCCCTCGACGGCGTCGGCGCCTGGCCGCCGATCTCCGAGTCGCACGTGGAGATGGACGGGGCCTGGGCCCTGTACGAGGCGTGGGTCAAGCTGCAGACCGGCGAGGCCGACACCGCGCTCGTCTACTCCTACGGCAAGTCCTCGCCCGGCAGCGTCCGCGACGTGCTGACCCGGCAGCTCGACCCGTACACGCTCGCGCCGCTCTGGCCCGACTCCGTCGCGCTGGCCGCGCTCCAGGCGCGGGCCCTGATCGACGCGGGCCACACCGACGAACGGCGGCTCGCCGAGACGGCGGTGCGCAGCCGCCGCGCGGCCACCGCCAACCCGCACGCCCAGCTGCGCGGCAGCGCCGACGTCGAGGAACTGCTGCGACAGCCCTACGAGGTCGAGCCGCTGCGCCGCCACGACTGCCCGCCGATCAGCGACGGCGCGGCGGCGGTGATCCTCGCCGCGGGCGACAGCGCCCGCGCGCTGCACGTCAACCCGGCCTGGATCCGCGGCATCGACCACCGGATCGAAGCCCACCAGCCGGGCGTCCGCGACCTGACCGAATCGCCCTCCACGCGTCTCGCCGCCACCGCGGCCGGCGCCTTCGACGCGCCCTTCGACGCGGCCGAGCTGCACGCCCCGTTCACCGCGCAGGAGATCGTGCTGCGGCGCGCCCTGGACCTGGGCGACGGTGTCCCGGTCAACCCCTCCGGCGGCCCGCTGGCCGCCAACCCGGTCATGGCGGCCGGGCTGATCCGCATCGGCGAGGCCGCCGCGCTGATCCACCGCGGCGAGGCGCGCCGGGTGCTCGCCCACGCCACCTCCGGGCCCTGCCTGCAGCAGAACCTGGTGGCCGTCCTCGAGGGCGCCGCCGGCACCGAGGGAGGTGCGCGATGAGCAAGCAGCCCGTGGCCGTCGTCGGGGTCGGCCAGACCAGGCACGTGGCGGCCCGGCAGGACGTCTCCATCGCCGGGCTGGTCCGTGAGGCGGCCGTCCGCGCGCTGGAGGACGCCGAGTTGGGCTGGTCCGACATCGACGCCGTGGTCATCGGCAAGGCACCGGACTTCTTCGAGGGCGTGATGATGCCCGAGCTCTACCTCGCCGAGGCCCTCGGCGCGGTGGGCAAACCGATGCTGCGCGTCCACACCGCGGGCTCCGTCGGCGGCTCGACGGCGCTCGTCGCCTCGAACCTGGTGGCGGCCGGGGTGCACGGCACGGTGCTCACCGTCGCGTTCGAGAAGCAGTCCGAGTCCAACGCGATGTGGGGTCTCTCGCTGCCGATCCCCTTCCAGCAGCCGCTCACCGCCGGGGCCGGCGGCTTCTTCGCTCCGCACGTGCGCGCCTACATGCGCCGCACCGGCGCGCCCGACACGGTGGGCTCACTGGTGGCCTTCAAGGACCGCCGCAACGCGCTCAAGAACCCCTACGCCCACCTGCACGAGCACGATCTGACGCTGGAGAAGGTGCAGTCGTCCCCCATGCTGTGGGACCCGATCCGCTACTCGGAGACCTGCCCGTCCTCCGACGGAGCCTGCGCGTTGGTGCTCACGGGGGAGCGCGGCGCCGCCCGTGCGCCCCGGCCGCCGGCCTGGGTGCACGGCGGGGCGATGCGCAGCGAACCGACGATCTTCGCGGGCAAGGACTACGTCAGCCCGCAGGCGGGCCGGGACTGTGCCGCCGACGTCTACCGCCAGGCGGGCGTCACCGATCCGCGCGGCCAGATCGACGCGGTGGAGATGTACGTGCCGTTCTCCTGGTACGAGCCGATGTGGCTGGAGAACCTCGGCTTCGCCGACGAGGGCGAGGGATGGAAGCTGGTCGAGGCGGGTGTGACCGAGATGGACGGCGACCTGCCGGTCAACCCCTCGGGCGGCGTGCTCTCCTCCAACCCGATCGGCGCGTCCGGCATGATCCGCTTCGCGGAGGCGGCCCTCCAGGTCCGCGGCCTGGCGGGCGAGCACCAGATCCACGGCGCCCGCCGCGCGCTGGGCCACGCCTACGGCGGCGGTGCGCAGTTCTTCTCGATGTGGCTGGTGGGAAGCGAGCGGCCGGATCACTGAACCAGGTCTCCTACCAGGCCGATCCGCCCGTTGTCACCCGCACGGGCGGATCGTGTCGAAGCCCTCTACCGCAAACTGTCGCGGAGATTACAGTGGGATCAACTGACGGCGGGAGGAGCTCGACGTGGCAAGCGACGCATTCTTCGACGTGACCGCGGAGACCGGCATGTTCTCTCAGCGGGGCCCGATCGGGGTTGGCGTTGAGGAGAGGAAACCCCAGCTCGATCTCAACGGAGCCGAGTGGCTGTCCAGCAGCCAAGGCGTGGGCGACGTGCAGGTCGCCTTCATCGACGGATTCATCGCGATGCGCGATCGGCGTGCCCCCGAGGGGCCGTCGCTGATCTTCACCCCGGCGGAGTGGAACGCCTTCGTGCTCGGCGCGCGCGACGGCGAGTTCGATCTGACCTGAGACAGCAGGCTGGAAGGAACAGAGCGCCGCGTCGACCACCCCCACGGGGTCGACGCGGCGCCCAGCCCGCTCGCACACGCCCCCACGCGGTGCCGAGCAGGCCCGCCCGCCGTGGCCGAGTGGCCAGGTGGGCGAGATTTCTGGTGGAAGTGCCGGTCCCGTCCCCACCGGTCCTCCTCGCCGGGCTCCAGGCTGGCAGAAGGAGCACACCGTCCGCAGGCGCACGGCCGAACCTGGGCCGATGCCGCTTGCGGAAGGAGAGGACGACCGAACGGCCGGGGAACTGCGGGCTCGCCGAGGCGTCAGCGACTCGGGCGGCACACGCGACATGCAGCCGACACCACGCGCATGAGGTCGATATGACCCCTGCTCACCAGTCGCGGCGGTCTCTGCATGTCGCCGAACGTAATCGGAACGTGATCCGTTCGTCAACCTGATCTCGGTACCTGGTGCGTCTACCGACCGTCCGGACCACGACCCGCCACCCGCCGGTCACGCGTTCGTCATCTGCGCGGGCACGTACGATGGCCTCATGGCATTCCTTCGCCGCCGCTCCGGCACCCCCGCAGGCCCGGACTTCGACATTCTCGCGATGGATCCCGGTGACTGGCCGGGCGACTTCGGGGCCGTGCTGCTCAGTGATCCGGAGGACGGCAGCTGCCACGGCGTGCTGCTGCGCTACGACCTCATGGGCGGCCGCGGCCCGTCCATGATCATCGGCAATCTGCGGGCCGGCTCAGCCGCTCGCGAGCCCGAGGACGGCGTGCCGCTCGAGGTCCACCAGATGCTTGCCGTGGTCGGCAGTGAGGAGCCCATCGAGGTCCTCGACAGCGAGGACTTCCCCGTCATGCTCGACGACGGGCTGCTGATCGTGAAGAAGTTCAAGCTCAGCGAGGGCCGGCTGGCCTGCGTGCAGTTCGGTCGCAGCGACGACGTGCTGGTCACCGTGGTCACCTGGGACCGCCCGGTCAGCGAGGACCTCTACAAGCTCCTCAAGCCGCTGCCCGCGGACATGTTCCAGGCCTGAGCGGAGCGACGACGCCGACGATGTCCTTTCCCCAGGCCGACGAGGCCCTGAACCGACTGCCGCGCGTCGTCGACCTGCTCGCGGCCCGCGCCGACGAGCACGACCGCGAGGGCGCGTTCCCCTACCAGGGGATCGAGGAGGTCCACGCGGCCGGTCTGCTGACCCTCACCGTCGCCGCCGACCACGGCGGCGCGGGCGCCGGGCTCACCGAGACCGTCAGGCTGCTCGCCGCGCTCGGCAGCGGCGACCCGTCCGTCGCGCTGCTGGCCGGGGACACCCTGCTCGCGCACGAGGCCCAGGCCCGCACCCGGCGCTGGCCCGCCGCCGCGTACCGGGCGCTGCTCACCGACTCCCGGCGCGGCCCGGCGCTCGTCGGCCTGCTGCCGCCCGGCGGCCCCGGCGCCGAGGCAGGCGCCGAGGTCCGCGCGCAGCAGTCGCCCGACGGCTGGCAGTTGAACGGTCGCGAGCACGGCGTGCCGGGAGCGGAGGCGTTGGCCTGGCTGCTGGTCGCCGCCGGGACCGATCCGGCGGAGGGCTCCGCGGAGGAGCCCGGCCCCGCCGTCTTCCTGCTGCCCGGCGACACACCCGGCCTGATCGTCGAGCCCGGCTCGGACCAGCTCGGCCTGCGCGCGGCCGCCCACCAGGACGTGCACTTCGAGCAGGTGCTGCTCGACGACACCCACCGGCTGCCGCCGCCCGACGCCCGGGACGAGGCCGGCCGGCGGCTGGCCGTGGCCGCCATCTGCCTCGGCACCGGCCGCGCGGCCCGCGACTGGCTGACCCGGCACGTCAAGGAGCTGTCCGAGCTGGACCGTGGCGCGCTGGAGCTCGAACTCATGGCGGCCGAGGAGCTGTTGACCGGCCTGGCCGCCGCGGTCGACGCGGCGCGCCCCGGCGCGGACCGGCGGGCCCGTCTGCTCGCGCCCCGCGTCGCCGATCTCGCGCTCGCCGTGGTGCACCGTTCCGTCGCCCTCGCGGGACCGGCCGGTCTCCATCGCACCGTGTCGCTGGAACGCCATCTCCGCGACGGCCTCAGCGCCCGCGCGCTGCTCCCGGCGGGCGCGCCACTGCTGCGCGCGGCGGCGGAGGCGGAGTAGCGCCGCTCACCGGTCCGTGCCGAGCCCCAGACCCAGGCGTACGGCGCGCTCGACCGCGGAGTACGCGCCGTCGGCGCGGTGCAGTTCGAGCGGGCCGGTCGGCATCAGCGGGGGCTGGGCGAGGAAGCGCGGGACTGTGCCGTGGTGGGGCTGGGCGGCGTGGATCAGGAACGGGTGGCAGAGGTACACGTCGCCCGCCTGTCCGGTGGCCAGCGCGAGCGGGCGCTCCGGCGCGTCCAGTCGGCCCGCCGCGTCCATGGTGCGGCACAGAGCGAAGAGGTTCAGGCCCGCGTCCCCAGCGGGCTCCAGGAACGCCGGGACGTCCAGGTGTGAGCCGACCTTGATGCGGGTCGGCGCGTTCTCGGCGTCCACGTCCGAGAAGAGGAAGAGCATCAGCAGGGCCCGCTCCCGGGACCTGAGGTTGAGCCAGTAACCCGACGAACCCTCGGGCGTGAAGCTGCCGTCCATGTGCCAGCCGGCGTCGCCCGGATCGTCCGGATGCGGGAACCGGACGGGAAAGGTGCCGAGGCCGTCGCGCGGTACCCAGCGGCCGGGACCGACGAGCTGGTCGAAGGCGTCGTGCAGGCGATCCGTCGTGGCCGCGCGGCGGAACGGCTCGGAGCCGTAGCCGTCCAGCCGGACCACGGGTTCGGTCCACGTGGCCGGGTCGTCCGGGTCGAGCCCGGTCTCGCGCCACAGGAAGGCGCGGCATTCGTCGGCGAGGGCACGGTCGAAGGCTTCGGGGAGGTGGACGAAGCCCTCGGTGACGAACTGTTCGACCTGGTCGGCGCTGAGTGGAGGTTGACCCATGGGCCGATTGTCCGCACCGCCGAAGAGCGGCGGCAAGCGAGTTTCTCGGCCCCGTGGCAGTCCCAACGCGCCCTGTCCCAGCGGCCTCCGCCTCAGCGGGTGCCGACGGCGGCGCGGACCGCGCGGCGGGCGAGGGCGGCGTCCTCGTGCAGGCGGCGGATCAGGATGCGCTGCTCCTCGCCCGCGCCCGGGACGTCGTGGAGACGGATCTCCCGCATCAGCACCAGGATCAGGTTGACGAGGAAGGCGTCGCGCCCGAGGGTGCCGGTGGCCTGCGCGATCTGGCTCAGCTGGCGGCGCGCGCCGGTGTCGCCGGCCATGACGCTCCACAGCAGCGCGAGGTCGTAGCCCGGCAGGTACCAGCCGGCCTGCTCCCAGTCGACCAGGACCGGACCGGAGGGCGCCAGCAGCACGTTGGTGAGCAGCGCGTCCCCGTGGCAGAACTGCCACGGGGACGCGCTGCTCACCAACGTGCTGCTCGCGCCCTCCGGTCCGGTCCTGGTCCACTCGCAGCAGGCCGGCTGGCACCTGCCGCGCTACGACCTCGCGCTGCTGTGGAGCGTCATGGCCGCGACACCGGCGCCCGCCGCCAGCCGGTCCCACT
>NZ_QKYN01000075.1 GCF_003258295.1 Streptacidiphilus pinicola
AACACGCCGAACACCGACGGGTCCGCGCCCGTGTCGAGCATGCCTTCGCCCGGATGAAGACCTACAAGATCCTGCGCGACTGCCGTGTCCGCGGCGACGGCCTCCACCACGCGGTCCAAGCCGTCGCCCACATGCACAACCTCGCCCTCGCCACATGAAACCCCAGCTCAGACCGCACCCCAGCCTGCCCGCCCACCGGATTGTGCAACACCCTTTAGGTGCAGCAGGTGCCGTAGGCCTCGGCTCGGGTACGCCTCACCGCGTGCGCGCCGCCCGGCGCGCCACGTCGAGGAGCAGACGGGCCTGGGGGGAGAGCTCGGTCCCGGCGCGCCAGACCGCGCGCAGGACGCGGCTGAGCTCGACCTCCTCGGCCACCGGCACCTCGACCAGCCGGCCGGCCGCCAGGTCGTCGGCGACGGCGAGCAGGGAGAGGACGGCGGGCGCCGCGCCCTGCGCGGCAGCGCTGCGCAGCGGCCCGGTCGCGCCCAACTCCAGCACCGGCACGGAGGGCCCGACCCACGGCCGCAGCGCGCGCTCCAGCGTCTCCCGGGTGCCCGAGCCCGGTTCACGCAGCAGCAGCGGCGTCTCCGCCAGCTCGGCGCCGGACACGGGGGTACCACGCCGCGCCCACGCGTGGTCCGGCGCCGTCACCACGGCCAACCGGTCACGGCCCACGGCCATCGAGCGCAGGTCCCGGGGCAGGAACGGGCCCTCGATGAACCCGAGATCGGCCTCGCCGTGCCGCAACGCCTCGATCACCTGGTGGCTGTTGGTGACGCGCAGCCCGACGTGCGTCGCCGGGCTGGCCTGACGCAGGCTCACCAGCCAGCCGGGCAGCAGCTGTTCGGCGAGGGTGAGGCTCGCGGCGAGCCGTAGCTCGCCGCGCTGCTGGGCCTGGAGCGCGGCCAGCGCCTCGGCCAGCACGTGCGCCTGGTCCAGCACCCCGCGCGCCCAGTCCGTGACGACCAGCCCGGCCGGGGTGAGCCGCGACCCGCGCCGGGACCGGTCCAGCAGCTGCAGCGCGAGCTTGCGCTCGAGCGTGCGCAGCCGCGCGCTGGCCGCGGGCTGCGTGATCTGCTGGCGCGCGGCGGCCCGCCCGATGCTGCCGGTGTCCGCGACGGCCACGAGCAGCTCCAACGTCTCCAGATCGGGCAACCGCCGCGACGCGGGCAGCCCACCGTTGTCCGCGCCGCCGTGCCGATCCGCCCCTGCCGTTCCCGTCATAGGGAAACCCTATGACGTGGGCGCGGCTTTCCGGCTACCGCCCCTCCGCCACGCGCCCAAGAGTGGACCGGTGACGATCATCCCCGCGCGCAACGGACAGGTTCTGGCCCGGCCCGACGGCTCGCCGTCCCCGGACACCGCTCGCGGCGCGGTGCGGCGGATCGCGCCGGGGCTGGTCATGGCCGCCGGGGCCACCGCCGTCGCCGCCGGGGTGAACCACCTGGCGCCGGCCGTCTCGCCGATGACCGCCGCGGTCGCGCTCGGCGTCCTGGTCGGGAACCTGCGGATGCGCGGCGCGGGCCTGCTTCCCGTCGCGACCCGCCCCGGGCTCGGCGTCGCCGCGAAGCGGGTGATGCGCGTGGCCGTCGTGCTGCTCGGGTTCAAGCTCGCGCTCAGCGACATCCTCTCGCTCGGGTGGCCGAGCCTCGTCCTGGTCTGCCTGGTCGTCGCGGCGACGTTCTTCGGCACGCGGTGGCTCGGCCGCAGGGCCGGACTACCTGGCGACCAGCCGCTGCTGATCGCGACCGGCTTCTCCATCTGCGGGGCCTCCGCCGTCGCCGCGATGAACGGCGTGACCGAGAGCGAGGAGCGCGACACCGTCACCGCCGTCGCCCTGGTGACGCTCTGCGGCACCCTCGCGATCGCCGTGCTGCCGCTGCTGCATCACCCTCTCGGGCTGACCGACCTGCAGTTCGGGCGCTGGACGGGAGCGAGCGTGCACGACGTGGGCCAGGTGGTGGCGATCGGGCAGACCGCCGGCGCCGCCGCACTCGGCCAGGCGGTCGTGGTCAAACTGATGCGGGTGGCGCTGCTCGCGCCGCTGGTCACCGGCGTAGCGCTGGCGCGGTCCCGGCGCGGCGGCCGGGCGGCGGGCGAGAAGCGTCCGGCGCCGCTGCCGCTCTTCCTGGTCGGTTTCCTGGCGTGCGTCGCGATTCGCAGCACCGGCGTGCTCCCCGCCGGTTTCGTGAACACCGCGGGAACCGTCGACGAACTGCTGACCGCGGCGGCGCTCTTCGCCCTCGGCAGCACCGTGGACGTACGGAACCTGCTGCGCACCGGGCGCCGGGCGCTGCTCGTCGGGCTGGCTTCCTGGGCCCTGATCGCGGCCGTCTCCTACGCGGGCGTGCTGCTCACCACCTGAGCCGGAAAAGCAAAAAGCCGGGATTGCATCCCGGCGAATTCCCTCGTATATTGAGAGATTCCTCTGCTCGACAGCACAACGAGCAAGGAATCTTTATGGGTTCACTATATCCGAGCGGGAGCGGCTTTGTCAAACGACGGAATTCGCCAGGAACAGGAATTCATCGACCTGCTCCGCACACGCCTCGCCGTGCTGGAGACGCGGGCCGAGGCCGCCGTCCAGGCCGCGCTGGGGCAGGAGGTGACCAACGCTCAGACGCGGCTCGAACGCGACGTGCTGGTCGCCGAGAACTCCGGTCTGCTCGCGGCCTACGCGTCAGGTGAACACGGCCTCTGTTTCGGCCGGCTCTGGTTCCGCGACGGCGCCGACCACCACATCGGCCGGCTCGGCATCCGCGCCGACGACGCGGAACGTACTCCGCTCGTCGTCGACTGGCGTGCCGACATCGCCCGGCCCTTCTACCTCGCCACCGGCTACGAACCGATGGGCCTGCGCCGTCGGCGTCACCTCACCACCGAGCGCAACCGCGTCACCGGCCTGCACGACGAGATCCTGGACCTGACCGACGCCGAGCGCTCCGGCTTCGAGGGCTCCGACGCCGACGCGGTGCTCCTCGCCGCGCTCGACGCCGCCCGTACCGGGCGCATGCACGACATCGTGCAGACCATTCAGGCCGACCAGGACCGGCTCATCCGCGCCCCGCACCAGGGCGTGCTCGTGGTGGAGGGCGGTCCCGGCACCGGCAAGACGGCCGTGGCCCTGCACCGCGCCGCCTACCTGCTCTACGCCCAGCGCGAGCTGCTGGCCCGGCGCGCGGTGTTGATCGTGGGCCCGAACCCGGCCTTCCTCGCCTACATCGGCCAGGTGCTCCCCTCGCTCGGCGAGACCGGCGTGCTGCTGGCCACGCCGGCCGAGCTGTTCCCCGGCGTGCGCGCGATCGGCACCGACACGCCGGCCGCCGCCGCGGTCAAGGGCGACGCCGCCATGGCCGACGCGCTCGCCGCGCAGCTGCGCGACCGGCAGGCCCTGCCGGACCCGGCCCTGGTGATCGAGCACGACGACGGCGTGCTGATCCTGGATCGGGCGATCGCCGCCGCCGCGCGTGAGCGTGCCCGCGCCACGCAGCTGCCGCACAACCTGGCCCGCCCGCACTTCGCGTTCGCGGTCATCGACGCGCTCACCGAGCAGCTCGTCGCCCGGCTCGGCCACGACCCCTACGGCGGCCCGAACCTGCTCGGCCCGGACGACCAGGCGCTGATCGGCAAGGCCGTCGCCGCCAGCTCCGGCGTCCACGCCGCGATCGACGAGCTGTGGCCGCAGCTGACCCCGGAGCAGTTCCTGGCCGACTTCCTGGAGGAGCCGACGCACCTCCCCGACGCCGACGCGGCCGCCATCCGCCGCGTCCACGACTCCCGCCCGGAGCGGCCCGCGCGTTGGGAGTGGACGCCGGCGGACGTCCCGCTGCTGGACGAGGCGGCGGAGCTGCTCGGCGAGGACGACTCCGCGCGCCGCGCGGCGGAGGAGGCGCTGCGGCAGGAGCAGATCGCCTACGCGCAGGGCGTGCTGGACCTCTCCTACGGCTCGCGCACGCAGGAGTTCGAGGACCGCGACGACGAGGACGCCGAGTACCTGGCCGCCCACGACCTCATCGACGCCGAGCGACTGGCGGACCGTCAGGAGGAGATCGACCACCGCACGGCGGCGGAGCGCGCCGCGGCCGATCGCACCTGGGCCTTCGGCCACGTCATCGTGGACGAGGCCCAGGAGGTCTCCGCGATGGCCTGGCGCCTGCTGATGCGTCGCTGCCCGACCCGCTCGATGACCCTGGTCGGCGACCCGGCCCAGACCAGCGAGCCCGGCGGCTGCGGCAGTTGGGACGCGGCGTTGACCCCGCACGTCCAGGACCGGTGGCAGCGCGTCGTCCTGGACGTCAACTACCGCACCCCGTCCGAGATCATGGACGCCGCGGCGGCCGTCCACCGCGCCTCGGACCCGTCCTTCACGCCGCCTCGCTCGGTGCGCTCGACCGGCGTCCGCCCGTGGGCGCGGGAGGTCGACGCGCCGGACGAGCTGCCGGCGGCGTTGGCCAAGGCGGTCGGCGAACTCGCCTCTCCCGAACGCCGTCTGGCGGTCATCGCACCGGCGTCCCTGCTCGACGCCCTCACCCCCGCCCTGCCGGAGGCCGCCTCGGGCGCCGCGCCGGACCTGACCTCCCCAGTCGTCCTGCTCGCCCCGGGGCAGGCCAAGGGGCTGGAGTTCGACTCCGTCCTGGTGGTCGAGCCCGCCGGCTTCGGCGCGAACGAGCTGTACGTGGCCCTGACCCGGGCCACGCAGAGCCTCGGTGTGCTGCACACCGAGGCCCTGCCGTTCGGGCTGGAGCTGGAGACGGTCTGACCGTCGTCCGTCGGTCCCCGCCTATCCGACCGGCTTCGCCTCCACCGGAGCGAGTGCGGCGGGCGGGGACGACTGCTGACGCTTCGCCAGCTCGCGGGCGACCAGCGCGCGCAGGCCCGTCGTCGCCGTCGCCCAGAAGGCGAGGACGCCGCAACCGATCGCGGTGGCGGCGCTCAGGGCGGTGACGCGGTCGAGGTCGAGGGCGCGCTCGAAGGGGAGGACGCAGAGGACGGAGAAGACCGGGGCCAGGCTCAGGCCGACCAGGTGGATCCGCCACTCCTCGGCCGCCCAGGGGCGCCCGTCCCGGACGGCGCGGCGGAGCCGCGCAAGCATGACGGCGGCGGTCAGGGCGAAGGGCAGCAGGTAGCCGAGCAGCAGCCGGTGGTTCTGCGCCCCGCCCGCCGCCAAGAAGGCGTCCGTGATCCATCCCAGCGCCGCCGCGCCCGCCGCGGCGGCGGCCAGCAGCACCCACCACGGCAGCCAGCTCCCGTTCATGCCGGGCAGTTCCGCCCGGTGGTCCAGCCGCCGCGAGGCCAGCAGCGCGCCGAAGGCGACGACCGAGCCGAGGTGCATGACCGCGATCTGGTTGATCTGCGCCATCGAGAGCCCGGGGAAGAACACCGGGAGCGCGCCCCACTCGAAGCGCAGCAGCGGAGCGGTCATCAGGAAGCCGTAGCAGAGCAGCATCCACCGCTGGTGGATCTCCGGCATCCGCTGCACCGCCGCGACGATCCCGGCGGTGACGCTGAACACCGTGCCGACGAGGATCGCCCCGAGGACGATCCAGAAGGCGGGCCCGCTGAACGCGTCGCGCGGCGCCGTGCGCAGCAGGTAGACCGCGGCGCCGGCCATCGACACGTAGACGGTGACCGCGAAGACCACCCCGAGCGCGCGGTGCAGCCGCGCCCTGCGCCGTACGGCGGTGAGGAGTTGGAGCGGGCCGAGCAGCAACAGCAGTCCGCCCAGCACGGAGTGGACGACCAGCGCCGCGAGGCTGTGCCGGTAGGGCCCGAGCCGGTTGGCGACCGCGTCCGCGACGTAGCGGGGGTTGGTGAGGTGCGCGAGGAACGACTCGCCGATGGCGGGGGCGCCGGGGTGGGCGTAGGGCCAGAGCTCCGTCATCGCGATCGGCGCGTACCCGACGCCGACCGCCACCACGACGAGCGCCGCCACCCGGCCCCAGCCGATCCCGACGCTGACCCTCGGACGGTTCACGGCGGCCCCTCACGTCTGGTCGATAGTCCTTCATGGATTATCAGGAAGGTAAGGCGGAACCAGGGAGGGGTCAAGAGCTTGTTACCGGTGAGTCAGAAGAGCGTCGTCACTCGGAGGCGCGGCTCGCCACCCACCGCCAGAACTCGACCATCATCCGCTCGTAGCGGATCCCGAACTCCAGCGCCTCACGCTGGCCACGCGTGATCAGCTCACCCACGGAGTCGGCCAGGCCCTCGTACTCCGCGAGCGTGCGCTCGTGCTCCTCGACCTGGACCGGCGCGTGCACCTCCGGCCGGGCGCCGAACCAGAGCTTGAGGATGCCGCGTTCACGCGCCTCCACCGGCACGAACGCGGAGTCGGCGAGCCACCCCGCCAGCGCCCGCCGGCCCGCCTCGGTCAGCCGCATCACCCGGCGGTTGCGCCCGCCCTCCTGCCGCACCTCGGAGAGCAGGCCGGCCGCGAGCAGCCGGTCGCACTGTGCGTACACCTGCGCGTGCGGCACCGCCCAGAACGGCGCGACGGTCTGAGCAGCCTCGATCTTCACGTCGTACGGGCTCGCCTCGCCCAGCTGGTCGATGATTCCCAGCACGAGATAGGAGGACGTGGTCAACCGGGTCTCAGCCATGCGGTGACGGTATCGCGAGACAGCATTGACAAATTGTTGAAGGCCACGCTTCCCTGCTGCCATGCAGATTCGCTTCATCTGGCCGGCCGGCACCGCGACGGCCACGCTCGGCTCCACGCCGACCACCGAGGCCCTCCGGGCCGCCCTCCCGATCCAGTCGACGGCGAACACCTGGGGCCAGGAGGTCTACTTCCGCACCCCCGTCAGCCGCCCCGTGGAGCCGGACGCCCGCCAGGTCGTCGACCCGGGCACGGTCGCCTTCTGGACCGACGGCGACAGCATCGCCCTGCCGTTCGGCCCCACCCCGATCTCACGGGGCGACGAATGCCGCCTCGCCAGCCCCTGCAACCTCCTCGGCACCCTCGACACCGACCCCAGGACCCTCGCCACCGTCCGCGACGGCGACCCGATCCGCGTCGAGCTCGTCGCCGACTGAGCCCGGGGCCGCGCCACCGCTCAAGGCCCGCCGCAGCTTGCGGGCGAACCGGTGCATGTGCGGATCGAGCGTCACCAGCGGTTCGCGCAGCACCTGCTCGATCGTCAGCCAGCGCAGCGCCGAGAACTCCCGCTCGTCGTACCAGCCGACAGCGGACGCCTCGGCGCTGAGCAGGTACCAGAGAGACACGTCCGTGTGCCCGCGGTCCCTCGTCTCCGTCACCGTCACGAAGAACGGCCGCTCCCCTGCCACGCCCGCCGCGACGGCCTCGATGCCCAACTCCTCACGGCACTCCCACACCGTGCACGCCCACGGCTCCTCCCCCGGCTCGACGTGCCCACCCGCCGGCAACCACAGCCCGGCCTTGCGGTGCGCCCCGAGCAGCAGCTCACCCCGCTCCTCGTCCAGCACCACGAAGTAGCTCACCAGGTGCATCGGCGGCACGTCCGACCGCCCCGCCCGGTACAACGGCGCCCCGCTGCCGACCCATGCCACGACGGCCTCGACATGAGCCCGCTCCACCTCGTCCCCGGGCTCGACACCCGCCACCAACCCGACCAGCCGACCCCGTTCGCCACTCACCCGCGCATCGTCGCAGAGGCCACTGACAACAGCCGCGCCCTCAGGGCTCCTCGTCCTCCCGGACGAGCGCGACCGCCTCCCGGACGGCAGGGGAGGGGTCGGCGGCGAGGCTGTCCAGCAGGAATGCGCCGCGCGGGCCCGGGTGGTGGGAGAGGGCCCAGACCAGGGATTCGCGGACGTCGGGTGACGGGTCGCGGGCGAGGGCGGCCAGGAGGTCCAGGGTGCCGGGAGTCGACCAGCCCGAGACCGCCGAGACAAGCGCCTCCCGGACCTCCGGATCCGGGTGGTCGGCGAGCGGGGCCAGCGCGGGGACGGGGCCGCGGCGGCGGAGGCCGAACCAGTGCAGGGTGTCCTTGAGGGAGGCCGAATCCGCGTCGGCGGAGAGGCGGGCCAGCAGCGCCGGGACCGGCGGGGGCGGACCGTCGAGGGGGTGCGGAAGGCGGGTGCGGAGACGGCGGGATCCGTAGGTGCCGGGTTGGCGGCAGCCGCAGCAGGTGCAGGGGCGGCTCCCGTGCGCGTCCGGGACGTGACGCCAGCCGAGCGCCCGCGGGGCGCGACGGATCCGGTGGATCTCCGCGGCGCGGACCGCGCGCGGGACGAAGACCTCCCATCCGCGCGGGTCGTCCAGCGCGGCGACGCGCCGCACCGCCTCCGCCGCCGGAACCGCGGCCTGCGCGCCCCGCGCACGGTCGCGGTAGTGGCCCACGAGCACCGGCTGCGCGTCGTCGAGGCGCACCTGGACCGCGACCAGCCCGCCGCGCGTGCCGAACCGCGCGATCTCGCCCAGCCACTGATGGGTCAACGTGTACGAGGGGAGCACCGGGAAGCAGTGGACGCCCCGCGCGCCGTCCTGGCCGCGGCTCGCGGCGCGCAGACCGGCCCGGCGGACACGCCGCTCGTCCGCGGCGGAGGTGAGGTGCACGAACATGGCCATGGCCGCCCACGATAAGGGCTCGCTCCCCCACCGGGCCGCGCTTATCGTGGGCGGATGAGCAGCCAGGACCGACCGCTGAACGTCCGCACCGCCGGAGCCGACGACGTCGACGCCGTCGTCGCCACCCTGACCACCGCGTTCTTCCGGGATCCGGTGTGGGGCCCGGCCTTTCCTGACCCCGGTCGGCGCGCCGCACAAGCCGGCGCGCTGTGGCGGCTGCTCGCAACGTCCGCACTGCGCTACCCGTGGCTGCTGGTGACCGGGAACGTCGAGGCCGCGGCGGTGTGGATCCCGCCGGGCGGCGAGGAGCTCACCGAGGCCGAGGCGGACGGCTTCGCGGGCTTCCTCCGGGAGATCACCGACGAGGCGACCGCCGCCGGGATCCTGGCCGTCCTGGAGCCGATGGAGGCTGCCCGGCCGAAGGAGCCGCACTTCTACCTCAGCCTGCTCGGCACCCACGACGACCACCGCGGCCAGGGCCTCGGTGTGGCGCTGCTGCGCGAGAGCCTGGTCCGGATCGACGAGCTGCGGATGCCCGCCTACCTCGAGTCGAGCAACCCCGCCGCCAACGACAAGCGGTACGCCGCCCTCGGCTTCGTGCCGAACGGCGAGCTGGTCATGCCCGACGGGCATGTCGTCACCACGATGTGGCGCCCCGCGCGCGGCTGACGGGGAGGCGTGGGCCGCGCGCGGAGCGATTCACCGGAGCGGCGTCGTCACGGGTAGCTGACGACGTCGCTCGGGCCGCCGAAGGTGGAGCTGACGGCGGCGCCGGTTCCGTTGATCACCGAGTCGATCCCGCCACTGCCGTTGAGGAACACGGTCAGCAGGTCGTGGAACTGGACGCCCGCGTTGTTCGGGGCCTGGAAGGCCATCGAGCTGTGGATGTCCTGCCCCTGGTCGAAGTACGAGTAGCTGCCCATGCCGTAGCCCTGGAAGCTGGTGACACCGGGCGCGACGTAGAGGGCGGGGTAGCCCTTCTGCGTCGAACTCGACATCCAGGAAGCCTGGTTCGGCACCTCGTACGGGTTCTCGTTCTGGAAGAAGACGACCTCGCCGCCCTGGCCGTTCCAGACCGTCTCGTTCTTCTGGAAGTGCTCGACGGCCAGGCCGGTCGCCAGCACGTTGTTCCCGTTGACGACGAGACCGGTGTCGCTCTGGTCGCCGGTCCAACCGCCGGCGCCCGCGCCGTGGTCGGCGCGCCAGATCCACGCGTCGTCGATGAGGGAGTTGTTGCTGTTGTCGACCAGCGCCGTGGTCGCCGAGCCCGCCGTCGCGCCGCCGATGCGGAAGAAGACGTCGTCGAGCGTGACCGGGTCCGCGGCGTGGCTCACGCCGGAGCCGGCCGTGCCGACCGTCACCAGCGTGGACGAGTTCACCGGGCCCGCGTCGAAGATGACCCCGGTGACGTTGACGCCGTCCACGTCGGCGATGTTCAGCGTGGTGTTGCCGTTGCTCGGCACCAGGGTCGGGAAGCCGAGGCCGACGATCTTCGTGTCCGGGTTGGTGACGTTGATCGTGCTGGGCGCCTGGTAGACGCCGGGCGTGAAGAGCAGGTTGTCGCCGGCGGCCAGCGCCGCGTTGATCTGGTCGGTCGTCGCGCTGGGCTGGACCACGAAGAAGGTGGACAGCGGCAGCGAGACACCCGGCGTGCCGCCGTTCAGCCAGGTCGGGCCGGAGGAGTTGGTCTGCGTGGACGGCACGAAGACCTGGTAGTTGCCGCCGGAGTCCAGGTAGAGGTAGGGCGCCTCCCGGGTGACCGGGCAGGTGGCCAGCGTGGTGTAGGAGTTGGGACCGCCGCTGTCACCGGAGTTGGACGCGAAGCTCTGCGCGGGCGCGCCCGGGTCGCCGCAGAAGACCTGGTTCCACACGGCGTTGCTCCAGCCGTCCAGGCTGGAGTTCCGGGTGAAGAACTGCTGCTGCGAGCCGTTGGTGACGGTGCCGCCGGTGAACTGCGAGTCGGCGACGAAGCCGCCGCTGGCCCAGTCCGGGGAGCCGGTGCAGTAGTCCATCAGGCTCAGGTTGCCGTTGATGTGGACCCGGCGCAGCGGCGCGGCCTGGGAGACGGCCCAGAAGTCGTCGCCCGCGTAGCAGCCGGTCATGCCGGTGACGTTGACGGTCAGGTTGGTGAGCGAGCGCCAGAAGTTGGTGGTGGCGTAACACTGGGTCTGCACGCCGCCGTTGCACTGGTTGTAGACGTCGACCGTGCCGTTGATGACCGTGTCGCCGGGGTTCTTGCCCAGACCGGCCACGCTCTCGTAGAAGCCGACGGAGAAGATCAGCGGATTGGCGGTCGAGCCGTAGGTGCCCGGCTTGAACAGGATCGCGTAGCGCGCGGTGCCGAACTCGTTGCCGCCCTGGGCGTTGGCGATCGAGTTGAGCTGGCTCTGGATCGAGGACTGCGACATGCTCGGGTCGAAGACGATGACGTTGGAGCCGAGGCTGCCGCCGGTCGGCGGGGGCGGGGTGCCGCCGCCGGACCCGGAGCCGTAGACGGAGAACTCCCAGAGGCTGTAGCCCCACTGGGTGTTGCGCTGCGTCCCGTACATCCGGATGTACCGGCCGGAGCCCGAGACGTTCAGCGTCTCCGTGCCACCCGGGCCGGACGTGGTCGAGTAGACGGTGGTCCAGTTGGTGGCGTCGTTCGAGGTCTGGATCTGGTAGGCCTTGCCGGAGGCGGTCTCCCAGTTCAGCACGACCTGGCAGACGGTCTGGGTCGAACCGAGGTCCACCTGCAGCCACTGCGGATCGGCGAAGGCCGAGGACCAACGGGTCCCGGTGTTGCCGTCGACGGCGTTGGACGCGGGGAAGCTGCTGTTCTCCAGCGACGAGGCGGTCGCCGGCCGGTTTAGCGCGAGGTCGGTGGTGCCACAACTCGCGGCTGCCGCACGGGAGGCGACCCCGGCCTGGGCCGCGAGCGCGGCGAGGAGCAGGGCGAGGACAGCGATCAGGGCGGGCAGCGGTCGGCCACGCGAACGGCGGCCTGCGGGAAGGTACGCGACAGATCTCATGGCACTCCTAGCACGGTGGGTGGGAGTGGTGCACGGTTTGCCGTGGAACGAGAGAGCGCTCTCTGAGCGCTCTCCGGTGTGCATCGTGGAGGCCTGTCGAGCCGGTGTCAATACAGGAGTTGAAGCTCCACAGCTTCTCCGTCAGGACGGGCTGGGCTACGCGCCCGCCTCCAGCAGCCGCGCGACCGGCAGCGTGGCCGCACCCCTGGCCACCGCGTCCGCGCCCAGCGCGCCGAGGTCGACCGAGGTCAGCGAGTACGGCAGCCGCAGCGCGTGGTCGCGCACCACCTCTCGGATGCGCGGCAGCAGGCTCGGCGCGAGCGCGAGGCCGGCCCAGCCGCCGATGATGACCCGCTGCGGATTCAGGAAGTTGACGACGTTGGCGATCCCGACGCCGACCCGCACCGCCGTCTCGTCGAGCACGTCCCGTGCGGCGTCCCCGGCCGGCCCCGACTCCTCGGCCAGTGCCAGGATCTGACGCAGCGTCTCCTCCTCGTCGGCGGCCACGATCTTCGCCGAGCCCTCGGCCTCCGCATACCGGGCGATGATGGCCTCCGCACCGACGTAGGCCTCCAGGCAGCCCCGCGCGCCGCAGCGGCAACGGCGGCCCTGATACTGGACGTTGAGGTGGCCCCACTCCCCCGCGCTGGTGGTCGAGCCGCGGAACGGCGCGCCGTCGGCGATCACGGACGCGCCCGCGCCGGAACCGAGCAGCAGGAAGACGGCGCTGTCCACGTCCCGTCCGGCGCCGAACCACATCTCGGCCTGGGCCATGGTGGTCGCGCCGTTGTCGATGAAGAGCGGCAGCCTGGTGTGCGCGCGCAGCCGTTCCTCCAGCGGGAACGCGTCCCAGCCCACGGTCTGGCCGTGGATCACCGCGTAGGGCTGGTGCTGCACGATGCCGGGGACGCCGATCCCGACGCCGAGCAGCGGCGCCGTCGCGCCCGCGCTCAACTCGGCCAGCCCGGCCGCGATCGCGGGGACCACGGCTTCCGGGTCGAGCGTGCCGTCGAGCACGGGCAGGTCCAGCGCGGCGAGCTCGCCGAGGCCGAGGTCGAAGCGCTCCAGCCGGATCCGGGTTTCGCCGACGTCGATGCCGATGACCTCGAAGCAGGAGGTGTCGACGCGCAGCAGGATGCGCGGGCGTCCGCCCTCGGACTCGACGGCGCCGGCCTCCACGACCAGACCGGCGTCCAGCAGGTCCGCCACGACGTTGCTGACCGAGGCAGAGCTGAGCCCGGTGGCCTGGATGAGATCCTGCCGGCTGAGCGGGCCGTGGAAGTACAGCTGTCTCAACAGCCGCGCACGGTTGGCGCGCCGCAGGTCACGGACGTTTCTGCGGCCCTCGTCGGTCATCCCCGCCCATCCTCCAAGCTCTGCCCCGGTCGGCACCCTACTGGGCCACCGCCGTCGGATCTGTTGACGGTTGATTATCTCACAGGTTAAATCACGTCTCGAACTAAGTCATGAGCAAAGCCTTCCCCCGAACCCACCCCGCGAAAGGCTCCCTCCATGCGCGCCTCCAGACCGGCACTGCTGACCCTCGCCGTCGCCACCGCTCTGCTCGCCTCCGCCTGTTCCTCCTCCGGCGGCTCGGGGTCGGGCAGCGGCGGCGGCTCGGGAGCCGGGACCACGCTCACCTACTGGGCCAGCGACCAGGGCGGCTCCATAGCCCAGGATGTCAAGGTGCTCACCCCCGAGCTCAACGCGTTCACGAAAGCGACCGGGATCAAGGTCAAGCTGGAGGTCATCGGCTGGAACGACCTGCTCAACCGGATCCTCGCCGCGACCAGCTCCGGCCAGGGGCCGGACCTGGTGAACATCGGCAACACCTGGTCGGCCTCGCTCCAGGCCACCGGCGCGTTCCTGCCGATCAGCGACGACGTGATGAAGCAGATCGACGGCACCGGCCGCTTCCTGCCCGGCGCCCTGGCCGCGACCGGCGCGCCCGGACAGCCGCCGGTCGGCGTGCCGATCTACTCGATGTCCTACGCGCTGTACTACAACAAGGCCATGTTCCAGGCGGCCGGCATCGCGCAACCGCCCACCACCTGGGACGAGTTCGTCGCCGACGGCAAGAAGCTGACCAAGAGCGGCCAGTGGGGCGTCTCCGTCGAGGGCGCGCAGACGCCGGAGAACGCCCACCACGCCTTCACCTTCAGCAAGCAGCAGGGCGGCAGCTTCTACGACTCCTCCGGCAAGCCCACCTTCGACACCCCGCAGAACGTGGCCGGCATCAAGCAGTACGTCGACTTCATGGCGGCGGACAAGATCGCCAACCCGAGCGACGCCGAGTACTCCAACGGCACCGAGGCGGTGAAGGACTTCGCGACCGGCAAGGCCGCGATGCTGCTGTGGCAGTCGGCCGACGCGACGCTCGCCCAGTACGGCATGCAGCCGAGCCAGTACGGGGTCGCGCCGGTCCCGTTCAACGCGGCCCAGCCGTCCGGGCCCTCGCACGTCGACTCGATCGTCGCGGGCATCAACCTCTCGGTCTTCGCCAACACGAAGAACAAGGACGCGGCCCTGAAGTTCATGAAGTTCATGGTCAGCAAGCAGACCCAGACCGACCTGAACAAGGCCTACAGCTCGCTGCCCTCGGTCTCCGACGCCTACACCGATCCGGCGTTCCAGACCGACACCGTCAAGACCCTGCAGAGCGTGCTGTCCACCACGGCCGCGCCGATGCCGGCGGTGGCCACGGAGAGCCAGTTCGAGACAGTGATCGGCACCGCGCTGAAGAACCTGTTCGCGGACGCCGCCGGTGGCAAGCCCGTCACCGACCAGAGCGTCGCCGCCCAGCTGGACCAGGCGCAGCAGCAGCTCCAGGCCGGTGGCTGAGCCGCGCACCCCGGTGGCCGCGCACCCGGCCCGCAACTGGGCCCGGGTGCGCCGCGCCGGACTTCCGTACCTGCTCCTCCTGCCGGCGGTCGTCTTCGAACTGCTGGTGCACGTGGTGCCGATGCTCACCGGCATCTACATGAGCTTCAAGCACCTGACGGAGTTCTTCATCCGCAACTGGGGCGCGGCCCCGGCGGCGGGCTGGGACAACTACCGCTTCGCGCTGGACTTCAACGGCGCGATCGGCAGGCAGCTGCTCCAGTCCTTCTGGATCACCTGCGCGTTCACGGTGCTCACGGTCGGCCTCTCCTGGCTGCTGGGCACCGGCGCGGCGGTGCTGATGCAGGACCCGTTCCGCGGACGCGGGCTGCTGCGCACCTACTTCCTGGTGCCGTACGCGCTGCCCGCCTACACCGCGGCGATCACCTGGGAGTTCATGTTCCAGCGCGACACCGGCCTGGTGAACACGCTGCTGGTGCACGACCTGCACCTGTTCAAGACGGCGCCGTTCTGGCTGATCGGCGGCAACTCCTTCTGGGCGCTGCTGATCACCGCCGTCTGGCGCACCTGGCCGTTCGCCTTCCTGGTCGTCACCGCGGGCCTGCAGAACATCCCGGGTGACCTCTACGAGGCGGCCGCGTTGGACGGGGCCGGCACCTGGCAGCGCATCCGTTCCATCACGCTGCCGCAACTGCGATCGGTGAACCAGGTGTTGGTCCTGGTGCTGTTCCTGTGGAACTTCAACGACTTCAACACGCCCTTCACGCTCTTCGGCAACGTGCCGCCGCCGCAGGCGAACCTGATCTCGGTGCAGATCTACGACACCTCCTTCCAGAACTGGAACTTCGGCTCCGGCTCGGCGATGTCCGTGCTGCTGCTGCTCTTCCTGCTCCTGGTCACCGCGGTGTACCTGCTGCTCACCAACCGGAGGGGGAAGTCGGATGCCTAGGCCGCCGCGCAGCCCGCTGGCGCCGCCCGCCTCGTTCGTCTGGACCCGGCGGATCGTGCTGACCCTGCTGGGCGTCTTCACCTTCCTGCCGCTGTGGGTCATGCTCAGCAGTTCGCTCAAGCCCCTGCGGGACGTGCAGGCCGGGTTCAGCTGGCTGCCGACGCACCTCACCCTCCGTCCCTACGTGGACATCTGGAGCACGGTGCCGCTGGGCCACTACTTCGTCAACAGCCTGGTCGTCTCGTCCTGTTCGACGGCGATCTCGGTGGTCATCGCGATCCTCGCCGCGTACGCGGTGAGCCGGCACCGCTTCCCCGGCCGCCAGTTGTTCAGCGTGACCGTGCTGTCGACGCAGATGTTCCCCGGCATCCTCTTCCTGCTGCCGCTCTTCCTGATCTACGTCAACATCGGCACCGCGACCGGCGTCCAGCTCAACGGCTCCTGGCTCGGGCTGATCGTCACCTACCTGACCTTCACGCTGCCCTTCTCGATCTGGATGCTGGTCGGCTACTTCGACTCCATCCCCAGGGAGCTGGACGAGGCGGCCAAGGTGGACGGGAACGGCCCGATCGGCGCGCTGGTCCGGGTCATCGTCCCGGCCGCGCTGCCCGGCATCGTCACCGTGGCGGTCTACTCCTTCATGACCGCGTGGGGCGAGGTGCTCTTCGCCTCGGTGATGACCGACGACTCCACCCGCACGCTGGCCGTGGGCCTGCGCAACTACGCCTCGCAGAACGACGTGTACTGGAACCAGATCATGGCGGCCTCGCTGGTCGTCAGCGTCCCCGTGGTGGTCGCGTTCCTGCTGCTGCAGCGCTACCTCGTCGCCGGGCTGACCGCCGGTTCGGTCAAGTAGCCACACCCCCACCGACCTTCGCTGTTCTTCACCCGCACCGTGAGCTGAGGAGAACCATGCCTGCGCCCGACACCTCCGCCTTCGGCCCCGCGTTCCTCTGGGGGGCGGCCACCTCCGCCTACCAGATCGAGGGAGCCGTGGCCGAGGACGGCCGGTCCCCGTCCATCTGGGACACCTTCTGCCGGGTGCCCGGCGCCGTCGCGGGCGGCGACACCGGCGACGTGGCCACCGACAGCTACCGCCGCTGGCGCGAGGACATCGAGCTGATGCGGCTGCTGGGCCTGACCACCTACCGCTTCTCGCTGGCCTGGCCGCGGATCCTGCCCGACGGCACCGGCGCGGTGAACCGGGCCGGGCTGGACCACTACGACCGCTTCGTCGACGGCCTGCTGGAGGCAGGCATCCGCCCCAACGCCACGCTCTACCACTGGGACCTGCCCCAGGCCCTCCAGGACCGCGGCGGCTGGCCCGCGCGGGAGACGGCGGAGGCCTTCGCGGAGTACGCGGCGATCGTCGGCGCGCGCCTCGGTGACCGGGTCACCGACTGGGCGACCCTGAACGAGCCGCTGTGCAGCGCCTGGATCGGCCATCTGGAGGGCAAGATGGCGCCCGGCCTGACGGATCTCACCGCGGCCGTGCGCGCCTCCTTCCACCTGCACCTCGGTCACGGCCTCGCGGCCCAGGCGCTGCGCGCCGCCGCGCCGGGCGCGATCCGCGTCGGCATCACCAACAACCTCAGCCCGATCGAGCCGGCCTCGGACACCGAGGCGGATCTCGCGGCGGCCCGCCGCGCGGACGGGCACATCAACCGGTGGTGGCTGGACCCGATCTTCGGCCTCGGCTACCCCGAGGACATGCTCGCCCTCTACGGCGTCGAACTGCCGGCGCAGGACCAGGACCTGAAGACCATCGCGCAGCCGCTGGACTGGCTGGGCGTCAACTACTACTTCCGCCAGATCGTGGCGGACGACCCCGGCAACCCCGTCCCCGGCTTCCGCCAACTCCCCGGCCCGGGGCCGAAAACGGCCATGCCGTGGGAGGTCCACGCCCCGGGCCTGGAGCAGTTGCTGCTGCGCGTCACCCACGAGTACGGCGCGCGGGACCTGATGGTGACCGAGAACGGCGCGGCCTACGAGGACGTCCCGGGCTCCGACGGCCGCGTCGACGACGTCGACCGCGCGGCGTACCTGGAACAGCACGTCGCGGCGTGCGCCCGCGCGGCGGCAGCGGGCGCGCCGGTCTCGGCGTTCTACTACTGGTCCCTGCTGGACAACTTCGAGTGGGCCTACGGCTACGCGAAGCGCTTCGGCCTGGTCCACGTCGACTACGCCACCCAGCGCCGCACGATCAAGACCAGCGGCCACCGCTACGCCCAGATCATCCGCGCACACGCGCGCCGTTAGCGGCGCGAGGCTCTGCGCGAGCAACCACGGTGTGCGGATGGCCCTGCGCATTGAGGACCATCCGCTCGTGGGTGGCTTGTCGCGCCCACGCTGGGGGCACCTCCCGCCCGAAGGGTGGGGGAGGAGCCGCATATCAGCAGAGCCTCGCGCCCCTGACAGGCTCAGGTTCCGGCCACGGCGTTCGCGGGCTTCGGGAGGGGCCAGACGAAGTGGGCCGGCATGCCGGGCGGGCGGGCGCCCGGGTAGTCGAGCGTCAGCCGGGAGAAGCGCTGCTCGCCCGGGTGGCCCGTCCACGGGACCGGCTCGTCGAGGCGCACGTCGACCGGGTAGCCGTGGAAGTGGCCCACCGCGCAGTACGGCGTGCAGTCGTTGGCCTGGTCGGTCGCCTTCGCCGTCGCGGAGTCGGCCGACCACGTCGACCACTGCACGCCGGTCAGGTAGTTGTTGCCGTCGCCGCAGGCCAGCATGTACGTCCCCGGCCGCGTCTGCGGCGCGCCCGCGCAGTCCAGCAGGACCGACGTCGAGGTGCTCGACGCGGAAGCAGCGGACTGGTGCGCGCCGGAGGTCGTGGACGTGGTCGCGGTCGCGGCGGGGACGAGGGTGGCCCCGCCCGCCAGAAGGATCGCTGCCAGTTTCAGTAGTGCCATTCGCGCGCTCCCCTGCGGCTCTCGGGTAGGCCCAAGGCTACGTGCACGCTCCCGGATCCGGCTACCCCAACACGGTCGAAAAGCTCCGATACCGGATATCCTCAGGTCAGACAGGCGTTCCCTGTCACATCGGCTGGTTCGACGTAGGGGCAGAAGGCGCCGCAGGGAGCGGCGACCGGAGAACGAAGGAGCAGGACGATGCGCTACCTGATGACGGCCCGCAACACCGAGACCACCCCCGCGCCGGACGAGAAGCTCTTCGTCGAGATGGCCGCGTTCGTCGAGGAGATGACCGCCGCCGGTGTCCTGCTGGCGACCGGCGGGCTCGCCCAGGAGGGCGTGCGGCTGGTCTCCCGGGGCGACGAGCTGACCGTGACCGACGGCCCGTTCGCGGAGACCAAGGAGGCGGTGGTCGGCTTCGCGCTGGTGGAGGTCGACTCCAAGGAGCAGGCGATCGAGCTGGCCCGGCGCTTCCGCCGGATCGTGGGCGACGGCGAGAGCCTCGTCCAGCAGATCTTCGGACCGTGACCGGGCCGACGGGTGCGCGGGGCGGCGGCGACGCGGCCGCCCCGGCGCCGGACCGCAGCCCCCCGGCCCCCGGCCCGTCCGGCCGGGACACGCCCGACGTGCACGCGGTCGTGTCGGCCGTGTGGCGGCTGGAGTCGGCGCGGATCACCGCCGCGCTGGTGCGGATCGTGCGGGACGTGGGCGCGGCCGAGGAGCTGGCGCAGGACGCCCTGGTGGCCGCACTCGAGCAGTGGCCGGCCACCGGCGTCCCGGCCAACCCGGCCGCCTGGCTTACCACGATCGCCAAACGGCGCGCGGTGGACCGGATCCGCCGCGCCGAACGCGAGGAACGCAAACACGCGGAACTCGCCCGGGAGTTGGCTGAGCCCATGCATGCGGCCGCCGAGCCGGCCCCGGGCGACGACACCGACGAGTCGGCCGACGTGCTGCGCCTGCTGCTGCTCACCTGCCACCCGGCCCTGCCCACACAGGCGCGGATCGCGCTGACGCTGCGGCTGCTGGGCGGCCTCACGCCGGAGGAGATCGCGCGAGCGCTGCTGCTGGACACGACGACGGTCACCCGCCGGATCGCCGAGGGCAAGCGCGTCCTCGCGGACCAGCGCGTCGACTTCACCGGCAGACCCGCGCCCGAGGAACTGCGCGAACGGATCGGCGCCGCCCTCGAGGTGATCTACCTGGTCTTCAACGAGGGCTACGCGGCCACCTCCGGCGAGGACCTGATCCGGCCCGACCTCTGCCTGACCGCGCTCCGGCTGGGCCGGCTGCTGGCCCGGCTCGCCCCGCTGGAGCCGGAGGCGCACGCGCTGGTCGCGCTGATGGAGTTGCAGGCCTCCCGGCAGGCCGCCCGGACCGGCCCCGACGGGGAGCCGGTCCCGCTGCACGAGCAGAACCGGGGTCGCTGGGATCCGCTGCTGATCCGCCGCGGCTTCGAGGCGATGCTGCGCGCCCGTGACCTGCTCGCCGGCGCACGCCCCGGGCCGCCCGGCCCGTATCTGCTGCAGGCCGCGATCGCCGTCTGCCACGCCCAGGCGCGCACGGCCGAGGAGACCGACTGGGCGCAGATCGCCGCCCTCTACCAGGCGTTGGCCCATCTGCTGCCGACACCCGTGGTGCAGCTCAACCGGGCCGTGGCGGTGGGGCGGGCCGAGGGCCCGCAGGCCGGGCTGGACCTGGTCGACGCGCTGCATCCGGACCCCACGCTGCAGGACAGCCATCTGCTGCCGAGCGTCCGCGCCGACCTGCTGCTGCGGCTGGGCCGCAGGGCCGAGGCGCAGGCGGAGTTCCGCCGCGCGGCCGGGCTGGCCCGCAACGAGGCCGAACGCGCCTTCCTGTTGCGCCGCGCCGCAGCACTCGGCATCGCGGTCACCGGACCGGATTTGGGCGCGGCGGCGGAGGCCTTCCTCGCCGAGGCCGCCCTGGACGCGTCCAGCCGCCGCTCCTACGCGCAGACGCTCCGCCGCCTGCGGGCCGGTCTCGGCGAGACCGCGCCGCTCGGCGCGGTGACGGCGGACCAGGTGGTGCGGGTGTTCGCCACGGCCTGGGGTGACGCGGCGGCCGCGACCTGGAACCGGCACCGCGCCGCGCTGCGCTCCTTCGCCGCCTGGGCCGGACACGAGGAGCTGGCCGCCGGTCTGCCGCGCCGCCCGGCCGCCTCACCCGCCGCCCGCCCGGCCCCGCCGCCCCGTCGTGACCTGCGCTCGCTGCTGCGCGATCCGGGCGTGCCGGCCCGTGACCGCGCGCTGTGGCGGGTGCTGCACGAGTCCGGCGCCACGGTCGCCGCGGTGCTGGCGCTGGGCGTCGAGGATCTGGACCTGGCGCACGACCGTGCGCGCAGCGGCGCGGTCTTCGTCTGCTGGCACCCCGAAACGACGCCCCTGGTCGCCGAGTTGGCCGCCGAGCGGGAGCGTGGCCCGCTCTTCCTCAGCGCCCGCCGCCCGGCGCCCGCCCGCACTCCGGCCGATGGCGCTGACCTGTGCCCGCGGACCGGCCGCCGCCGGCTCTCCTACGAGCGCGCGGAGTACCTGTTCAAGCACGCCACCCGCGAACTCGACCCCGCCGGTGCGGGGTTCACCCTGCGCACGCTGCGGGCCGGAATGTGACGGCACGTCATACGTGCAGCGGCTCCTGCGCCACCAGCGCCACCGTCGCGCCGTGCGCGTCGACGGCGAAGCGCAGCGAGGCGTCGAGCCCGGAGGCGAGCCGGGTGAGCAGGGCGAGCGTCACGATCACGTCAGCGCCCTCGATGCGTTCCACCATGGTGCGGGACAGGCCGATCCGGGAGGCGAGTTCGGCGACGGAGAGGCCGAGCGCGACGCGCCGGTCGTGGACGACCCGGGCCAGGGCCATGGTCAGCCGGTGCTCCTGGCGCTCCTGCTCCAGCTCCAGCGACTCGCGGTGTCCGTCCGCGCGGCGGCGTTCCGCCGGGAGCTTCCAGCGGGTGTGCCCCTTCATCGCGTTCATCACGTGCCACCATCCCCCTCCCGGACGAAGATCCCGTGCGCGGCGGCGTGGGTGGACTGGCACTCCAGCTTGGCGCGCACCGCGCGCTCGATCTGCGCCTGCTCGTGGGTGCGGGTCTTGCGGAAGACGGTGAGCAGCACGATCCGGCGCTCGTCCTCGTCGATCCAGTAGGTGACCCTGGTCGCCACACCATCCAGCGACGGCCGCAGCTCGGCGACGCCGTCGCGCAGGGAACGCGCGTACGGCGAGGGCGTGTCGGGTCCGAGCTCGGCCAGGACCTCGGCGTAGGTCTCGACACGCCGGAACAGCCGCCCGGGCAGCAGCTCAAGCCAGGCCCGGACCTCCGGCTCCAGCTCGACCGTGTATCCGGCGGCCACGGTCCCCATGGCTCCCATAGGGCCAGGGTAGGTGGCGGCCGTCCGCCCGGCATGTCGGCTGCGCGCCGCACCCGCGCCGCAATGCCCTTGCGAAATCTTGTAATGGTGTAATCATCGAAGCATGACCAAGAAGAGCACGACCGGGGAGTCCGTCGCCGAGTGGTTCGCGGCGCACCTGCCCGAGGGATTGTTCGGGGAGACGCCGGAGGTGGTGGTCGACCGTGAGGAGATCACGGTCGTCGGCCCGCTTCCGGCCGACGCGGAGGCTGGCGAGGCGGCGTCCGTCGACGACGTGGTCGCCGCCTATCGCGAGGACACACGGGCCGCGCGCATGCGGGTGGCCGGCGCCGCCGAGGAGCGCTTCGGCAAGAAGGTGTCCTGGGGCGTCCGCCACGAGGGCCGCCGGCTGATGTTCACCCACCTCGCCGTCCCGGCGATGACGCGCCTGCGCCAGCCGGAACGCCAGGTGCTGGACACCCTCGTCGCCGCGGGCGTCGCCCGCAGCCGCAGCGACGCGCTCGCGTGGTGCGTCCGCCAGGTCGGCGACAACGCCGAGACCTGGCTCGGCGACCTCCGCGACGCCCTGCGCCACGTCCAGGACGTCCGCCGCCAGGGTCCCGACGGCGGGGCCGCGTAAGAGGAGCCGCGCGAGAAGGGCTGCTCGAAGGGCTGAGCGAGAAGGACTGCGCTCAGCCCAGCAGCGCGTAGACCGTCGTGGCCTGGGCCGCCAGCGCGCCGTCCGCCGTCATGGCGACGTCCGCGAAGGCCAGGCTGCGGCCCAGCTTGCTGAGCCGCGCGGTCACCAGCACGTCCGCGCCCACGACCGGGCGCTGGAAGGACGTGGAGAGCTGGACCGTCGTCATCGGGACGAAGCCGCCGCGGGCCGAGGCGACGGCGATCACCGTCGCCGTGTCGGCCGCGGCCATCAGCGCCTGGCCGGAGAGCGCGCCGCCCTCGCGGGCGAGGCGCGTGGACCAGGGCAGGCGCAGGACCGCGTGGGCCTCGCCCGCCTCCTCCACCCCGAGGCCGAGATCGAGCACCCAGGGGGCGAAGTTCTCGGCGAGCAGCTTCTCGGCCTGGTCCACGGTGATCGGCATGCGCCCAGCATGACGGCTCGTCATCTCGTCACGCCAGTACCGGCGAAGCCGAGCCGGAACGGCCCGACGCGACAGCGCGTTCCTCCTGCATGGCTCTCGGCTTGCTGATCACGTCCGCGCTGGTGGCCGTTCCGCTGTTCTTCGCGGCGCTGCGCCATGTGATCGTCCACTACGGCCACCCCCGTCGGCTCGCCCGCCGCTTCGCCGCCAAAGACGCGCGCAGACCGGGAGGCAGCGCGGGCGGCTTCGGCATCATGGCCGCGGAGGAGCTGCAGGCCTTCTTCAACGGCAACAAGCGCGTCCAGTTGGAGCACAAGCAGGAGCAGCTCACGCTGCGCGACGACGACCACGCCTCCGGGGCGCCGCCACGGACCGGGGTCGACCTGGAGCGCGGCACCGCCGTCCTGCGGCTGCCGCCGAGGAAGCCGTAGGCGGAAGCATGTATCTTGATGTCGAGACGTTCCACACGTGAAGGTAGACGCGAAAGCGGGAGTACCCGGTGACTGACTCGACCATCATCTACACGCACACCGACGAGGCCCCGGCGCTGGCGACCTATTCGCTGCTGCCGGTGATCCAGGCGTACGCCTCGACGGCCGGCGTCACCGTGGAGACCCGTGACATCTCCCTCGCCGGGCGCATCATCTCCGTCTTCCCCGAGCGTCTGACCGAGGCGCAGCGGATCCCGGACGCGCTGACCGAGCTCGGCGAGCTGGCCAAGACCCCGGCCGCCAACATCATCAAGCTGCCGAACGTCTCCGCGTCGATCCCGCAGCTCAAGGCCGCCATCGCCGAGCTGCAGGCGCAGGGCTACGCGCTGCCGGACTACCCGGACGAGCCGAAGACGGACGAGGAGAAGGACGTCAAGGCCCGCTACGACAAGATCAAGGGTTCCGCCGTGAACCCGGTCCTGCGTGAGGGCAACTCCGACCGCCGCGCCCCGCTCTCGGTCAAGAACTACGCCAAGACCCACCCGCACCGCATGGGCGCGTGGACCTCGGAGTCCAAGACCAACGTCGCCACCATGGGCGTCAACGACTTCCGCCACAGCGAGAAGTCCGCGGTCCTCGCCAAGGACGACACCCTGCGCATCGAGCTGGTCGCGAACGACGGCACCGTCACCGTGCTGCGCCCGGCCGTCAAGGTGCTGGCCGGCGAGGTCGTCGACGCGTCCGTGATGCGCGTCGGCGCGCTGCGCGAGTTCCTGGCCGCGCAGGTCGCCCGCGCCAAGGCCGAGGGCGTGCTGTTCTCGGTGCACCTGAAGGCCACCATGATGAAGGTCTCCGACCCGATCATCTTCGGCCACGTCGTGCGCGCCTTCTTCCCGAAGACCTTCGCCCAGTACGGCGCCACCCTGGCCGCCGCAGGGCTGAACCCGAACAACGGCCTCGGTTCCATCCTGGCGGGCCTGTCCGCGCTGCCCGAGGGCGACGCCATCAAGGCCTCCTTCGACGCCGAGATCGCCGAGGGCCCGGCGCTGGCCATGGTCGACTCCGACCGCGGCATCACCAACCTGCACGTGCCGTCCGACGTCATCGTCGACGCCTCGATGCCGGCCATGATCCGCACCTCCGGCCACATGTGGGGCCCGGACGGCAAGGAGGCCGACACCCTGGCCGTCCTTCCGGACAGCAGCTACGCGGGCGTCTACCAGGTCGTCATCGACGACTGCCGCGCCCACGGCGCCTTCGACCCGGCCACCATGGGCTCCGTCCCGAACGTGGGCCTGATGGCCCAGGCCGCCGAGGAGTACGGCTCCCACGACAAGACCTTCGAGATCGCCGCCGACGGCGTGGTCCGCCTGGTCGACACCGAGGGCGAGGTCGTGCTGGAGCAGAACGTCGCCAAGGGCGACATCTTCCGCGCCTGCCAGACCAAGGACCTGCCGATCCGCGACTGGGTCAAGCTGGCCGTCTCCCGCGCCCGCGCCACCGGCTCCCCGGCCGTCTTCTGGCTGGACGAGACCCGCGCCCACGACGCGAACCTGATCGCCAAGGTCAAGCAGTACCTGCCGGAGCACGACACGGAGGGCCTGCAGATCGAGATCATGTCCCCGGTCGAGGCCACGGCCTTCTCGCTGGAGCGCATCCGCCGCGGCGAGGACACCATCTCCGTCACCGGCAACGTGCTGCGCGACTACCTGACCGACCTGTTCCCGATCCTGGAGCTGGGCACCAGCGCCAAGATGCTCTCGATCGTCCCGCTGATCGCCGGCGGCGGCCTCTTCGAGACGGGCGCGGGCGGCTCCGCCCCGAAGCACGTGCAGCAGCTCCTCAAGGAGGACTACCTGCGCTGGGACAGCCTCGGCGAGTTCTTCGCCCTGGCCGCCTCCTTCGAGCACCTGGCCGGCGCCACGGGCAACGCCCGCGCCAAGATCCTGGCCGACACCCTGGACCGCGCCACCGGCACCTTCCTCAACGAGGACAAGTCGCCGACCCGTCGCGTCGGCGGCATCGACAACCGCGGCAGCCACTTCTACCTGGCCATGTACTGGGCCCAGGAGCTGGCCAAGCAGACCGACGACGCCGCGCTCGCCGAGGCCTTCGCCCCGCTGGCCAAGACCCTCACCGAGCAGGAGTCGACCATCGTCGCCGAGCTGAACGCCGTCCAGGGCAAGCCGGTCGAGATCGGCGGCTACTACCAGCCGGACCCGGCCAAGGCCGCGGCGGTCATGCGCCCGTCGAAGACCCTCAACGAGGCCCTGGCCCAGCTGGGCTGACGCAGCATCACGCAACGAGGGGCCCCGCGGCACACCACCGCGAGGCCCCTCGCCGTTGTCACAGGTCTGGAACAAGCCGCCGCGGCACGGTCGCCGGTCGGGCAGGATGCTCCGCATGCCTACCGTCAACGACTATGACGTCCTCGCCGAGGGGTACGATGCCGCGAACGAGTCCGGCCTGGCGAACGCCTACTACGAGCGGCCCGCGACGCTGGCCCTGGCCGGGGAGGTGACCGGCCGCCAGATCCTCGACGCAGGCTGCGGCTCCGGCCCGCTCCTCGCCGAACTCCGGGACCGCGGCGCCGTCGTGACCGGCGTCGACGCCAGTGCCGGGATGCTGGGGCTGGCCCGGCGGCGGCTCGGCGACACGGTGGAGCTGCGGGTGGCGGACCTTCGGGACCCCCTCCCCTTCGGCGACGGGATGTTCGACGACGTCGTCGCCTCCCTGGTGCTGCACTACCTGGAGGACTGGGGACCGACGCTGGCGGAGTTCCGCCGGGTGCTGACGCCCGGCGGCCGGCTGATCGTGTCCGTCGACCACCCCTTCGCCATCTTCGCGATGCACCGTATGAGCGGGAACAGGGTCGACTACCAGGCGACCTACCAGTGGTCGGAGGAGTGGACCATGGGCGGCCGGACCGTCCCCATGAGCTTCTGGAACCGGCCGCTGCGCGCGATGACGGACGCCTTCACCGCGGCCGGCTTCCGCATCTCCGTGATCAGCGAACCCCACCCCGTCGAGGCGGCCCGGGACCTGTTCCCCGAGGAGTTCGAGGCCCTGTCGACGGCGCCGAGCTTTCTCTTCTTCGTCCTCACGGTGGACTGACGCACGCGCGGACGGGTCGGCCACGACCCTGTCGGCGCCACGTGATAGGAACTCCCGCGACGGACGAGACCGAGGGGGGTCCACGCACGATGGGGTTGTTCGGACGGCGGCGCAAGGGCGCCGCCGAGGGGGAACGGAGCGCGGGCGGCGGCCTGGAGGCCACGCCCGTGCTGGATCCCGCGTTCGGGGATCCGCTGCTGCGCGGCGTGATCGCGCAGGCCGAGGCGCGCGACTGGCCGGCCCTGCGGGCGAGCCTGCTCGCCACCGCCGACCAGGCGGAGCAGACACAGCTGGTCGCGGTCGCGGCCGAGGTGGCCGGGGTCGAGGAGTGGGCGCCGCAGGCCGGCGACGACTCGTTGGCGCTGCTGCTCTCCGGCGCCCGGCAGATCAACTGGGCCTGGGAGGCGCGCACCGGCGCCCGCGCGCGGAACGTGACGCAGGAGCAGTGGGACGTGTTCCTGCAGCGCCTGGGCGTCGCGGAGGAGCAGCTGCTGGAGGTGGCCGAGCGGGAGCCGACGTGGCTGGGCCCGTGGTACTTCCTGCAGATGAGCGCGCGGGGGGCGTCGCTGGACCAGGACGTGGCGCGCTACCGCTTCGAGGCGGCGCTGCGGCGTTCCCCGGGGCATCCGGCCTCGCACCGGCAGCGGCTGCAGCAGGTCTGCGCCAAGTGGGGCGGCTCGCACGAGGAGATGCACGCGTTCGCGCGCGAGTCGATGCTGGCCGCGGCCCCGGGCAGTCCGCTGGGCGAGCTGGTGGCGCGGGCGCACCTGGAACGCTGGCTGGATCTGGGCGGCGGCGCGCAGGGGCGCGCCTACATGGGCGGGCCGAACGTCATGGCCGAGCTGCAGGACGCCGCGCAGCGGTCCGTCTTCCACCCGGAGTACCGGCCCGAGCGCAGCTGGAAGGCGGTGCACAACACCTTCGCCATGGCCTTCTCGCTCTCCGGTCAGCGGCACCTCGCACGGCCGCTGTTCGAGGCGCTGAACGGCACGGTCACCGACACGCCCTGGGCGTTCCTCGGCGGCGACCCGGCGCTCTCCTTCCGCACCCACCGCGCCCGCTGCGCGGCCTGAACCCTCGACCAAGCGACCACGAAAGACCCACCACGGTGCCTCTCTTCGAACGCTCCAGCAGCCCCACGGGCGACCAGGCCGACGCCGCCGCGCACACCTTCCAGGTCGACCTGCGCGGCCTGGTGGACCTGCTCTCCCACCACCTCTACTCGTCCCCCCGCGTCTACCTGCGCGAGCTGCTGCAGAACGCCGTCGACGCGATCTCCGCGCGGCGCCTGCTCGACGCGGACGCCCCGGCCGCCATCACCGTGCGCGCCGCCGACACCCTCACGGTGACGGACACCGGCGTCGGCCTCACCGAGGAGGACGTGCACACCTTCCTCGCCACCATCGGCCGCAGCTCCAAGCGCGGCGCGGACGGCGGCATCGACGGCGCCGGCCTGGCGTCCGCGCGCGGCGACTTCATCGGGCAGTTCGGCATCGGACTGCTCGCCTGCTTCGTGGTCGCCGACGAGATCACCGTCGTAACCCGCTCCGCGAAGAGCAAGGACGCGCCGGTCATCGAGTGGCGCGGCCACTCCGACGGCCGCTACACGATCCGCACGCTGCCCTCCGCCGTCCGGCCGGAGCCCGGCACGACCGTCACGCTGGCCCCGCGCGCCGACGCGCGCGAGTGGACCGAACACGGCCAGGTGGTCTCCCTCGCCCGGGACTTCGGCAGCCTGCTGCGCTTCGACGTCACCGTGCAGGACGCGCACGGCGGCACGGTGCGGATCAACCGGACGCCGCCGTGGGCGGCGCAGCACGCCTCGCCGCTCGCGCGCCGCGACGCGTACACGGAGTTCTGCCGCGACACCTTCGACTTCGTCCCGCTCGACACGATCGAGCTGGAGCTGCCCGTGGTCGGGCTGCGCGGCGTCGCCTACGTGCTGCCGGACGCCGCGCCGCCCTCGCGCCGGGCCGGGCACCGGGTGCACCTCAAGGGCATGCTGCTCTCCGACCAGGCGGACGAACTCCTGCCGGAGTGGGCCTTCTTCGTCCGCTGCGTCGTCGACACCGACGCGCTGCGCCCGACCGCGTCGCGCGAGGGCCTGTACGCGGACGAGACGCTGGCCGCGGTCCGCGACGCGCTCGGCGCGCGGATCCGCGAGTGGCTGACGGGGCTCTCCGCCACCGACCCGGCGCTGCTGCACCGGTTCATCGGCGTGCACCACCTGGCCGTCAAGTCGCTGGCCCGGTACGACGACGAGCTGCTGAAGATGCTGCTCCCGTGGCTGCCGTTCGAGACGACGGACGGCAACGTGACCCTGGACGAGTTCGCGCGCACCCACCCCGTCATCCTGGTCACCCGCACCGTCGAGGAGTTCCGCCAGGTCGCACCGGTCGCCGGCGCCGCCGGGCTGGGCGTGATCAACGGCGGCTACACCTACGACCGCGACCTGGTGCACCGGCTGCCGGAGATCCGTCCGGGCTCCTCGGTGGCGGACCTCGACCCGGGCACCGTCACCGCGCACCTCGACTCCGTCGACCCGGCCGCCGAGCTGGCCGCGTCCGCGTTCCTCGCGATCGCGCGCGAGGTCGTCGGGCGCTTCGACTGCGACGTGGCGCTGCGCAGCTTCCACCCGACCAACGCGCCCGCGCTGCTGCTGGACAACCGCGAGGCACGGCACGAGCGCTCCCGCGCGCAGCTGGCCCAGGAGACGGACGGCCTGTGGGCGGACATCCTCGGCTCGCTGCGTGCCGAGGTGCCGCGCGCGCAGCTGGTGCTCAACCACCTGAACCCGCTGGTGCGCCGGGCCGCCACGATCACCCATCGGGAGCTGGCGGTTACGGCCGTCGAGGCGCTGTACGGGCAGGCGGTGCTGCTGACCCGCCGTCCGCTGCGGGCCAGCGAGAGCGCGCTGCTCAACCGGTCCTTCATCAGCCTGCTCGACCACGCCATGCTCGGTCACGAGGCCCAGGGCCCCGGGACGGAGGACGCGTCGTGAGCGTGGACACCGCCGAGGAGCTGGTCCAGGCGCTGCGCGCCAACGACGAGCGCCCCTACGGCAAGCAGCGCACCGTCACCGCCGAGGAGCTGGCGGAGGCGGCCGAGCAGCTCTCCGAGGCCGGTCGGCTGGACGATCCGCAGCTGCTGGTCGTCGCCCTGTTCGACCTGCAGGAGGCGTACACCTACGACGCCGAACAGCGGAAGTCGCCGGTGGTCTTCGCCAAGGTGCTGAAGCTGTGGGACACCAAGCCCGAGGCGTTCAACGAGTGGGCCCGCACGCAGCTGTTCTGGCGCTTCAAGTGGGTCGCCTCGGCGCTGCGCGGGCTGCCCGAGGTGCCGCTCGCGGCGGTGCGCCGCTGGGACGAGGAGATGAGGTCCCGCTACACCAAGGCGGAGCTC
The DNA here is from genome assembly GCF_003258295.1 of Streptacidiphilus pinicola. Taxonomy (GTDB): domain Bacteria; phylum Actinomycetota; class Actinomycetes; order Streptomycetales; family Streptomycetaceae; genus Streptacidiphilus; species Streptacidiphilus pinicola. The sequence goes on from NZ_QKYN01000075.1 coordinate 29,668, forward strand.
GGCCTGCAGCCGTACTACGCGCAACGCTTCTACCTGGCCTGGCATCTGGACGGTCCCGGCGGCGACGCCGTGGCGGACGCGTTCGAGCTGTGGGCGGGCCGGCCGCGCACCCGCTACAGCGACTGCGTCGCCTGCGAGCTGCGCAGCCGCGCCGACTTCCACGCCCACCGGGGCGACGACGCGCGGGCGCTGGAGATCTGGAAGCCGGTGCTGGACGGCGAGAGCACCTGCAGTGAGGAGCCGTGGTCCAGCCACGCCCATGCGCTGCTGCCGTTCGTCCGCGCGGGCCGCCTCGACGAGGCGCGCTCCAGCCACCTGGTCGGCTACCGCTTCTCCCGTGGCAAGTCCGCCCAGACCACCGAGGTCGGTCTGCACCTGGAGTTCTGCACGCTGACCCGCAACGAGGCGCGCGGCCTGGAGATCCTGGCCGAGAACCGCGACCTGTGGGCCACCGAGGGCAACCCGCTCGGACTGCTCAACTTCCGTGGCGGCGTGGAGCTGCTGCTCACCCGTCTGGACGCCGACGGCCACGGCGCGCTGCCCGTCAGCGGCCCGCCCGGCGAGAACTGGACGGTGGCGTCGCTGCTGGCCCATGTCCATGCGCAGAACGCGGAGCTGGCGGCACGGTTCGACGCCCGTAACGGCACCGACGGCGTCGGCGCCAGGCTGCGCGCCCGGCTGGCCCAGCAGCCGCTGCTGGCCGAGCCGTTGGCGCTGGGAGTGCGGGTTCCCGGCCTGCCGGAGCAGTCCGGCGCGCGCACCCCGGCCCCCGCCCCGGTCCGCCCGGCCGCCGCCGAGGCCCCGCAGAACCTGGTCGAACTGGTTTGCAGGGCACGGGAGTTGTACCGGGCCGGCCATCCGGACGCGGACGCGCTGTGGCTGCGCGTCGCGGAGCGGATCGAGGCCGAGGGCTTCGTCCTCCCCGACGACGCCGAGCTGGGCCCGCTGGCGCTGCTGCGGGCGGAGGTCGCGCAGCAGCGCGCCTCCGACGCCATGGAGAACCGCGACCGGGCCACCGCCCGCGCCGAGATGGAGCGCGCCGTCGCCCACTTCGCCGAGGCGGGCCGCGAGGACCGCCGCATCGCGGCGCAGGCCCGGCTGGCCGTCGTGGACGCCGAGCCCGAGGACGGCGCCACGGACTGGGCGGCCCTGGACCGGCTGCGCGACGCAGCCGTCTCGCTGCGGGCGACGGACCCCGAGGCCGACTCGGACAGCCTGCTGACTGTCCTGCAGAGCCGTACCTACGCGGCCCACCACGCCCTCTACCGCGCCACGCAGGGCGCGGAGGCAGCCGAAGAGGCGCCCGGCCCGCGGACGGCAGCAGCCGCGGCCGCGCAGCCGTCGGCCGCGAGCAATGCGAGCAATCCAGGCGAGGCAGACGTGCCTGCCCCGCCCAGCCCGGCCCTGCCGGTTTCGCCCATGGAGCAAGCTGCGGCACGCTTCGAGGCCGAGAACACCGCCTTCCTGCAGGCGGCAGCCGAGTTCGGGCTGCGGCACCGGGTCTCGCTCGCCCTGCAGTACCGCGCCGACGTGGCGGCCCGCCAGGGACGCCTCGACGAGGCGGACGCGGCACTGCAGGAGGCACTGCGCCTGCTGGAGGAGGTGCAGCAGCCGTGGCGGGCGCCGCGGGCCCTGGTGCTGCTGGGCCAGATCCGGGTGCAGCAGCAGCGGCCGCAGCAGGCCGTGGAGGCGTTCCACCGTGCCCTCGGCGAGGCGGCCCGCTGGCCGGACCCGTCGTTCCCCTACGGCCCGGCCCACTCGATGCTGGGCCAGGCCTGCGCGATGTCCGGCGACCAGCACGGAGCCATCCGGGCCCTGACCGAGGCCGCGTCCCGCTTCGACCGCGGCGGCGACCCCGAGCAGGCGACCACCGTCCGGCTCAACCTGGCCAACCTGCTCCGCCGTTCGGGCCGCACCGCGGACGCGGTGGCGGTGCTGGAGTCGGCCGTGGCCGACGCCGACGCGACCGGGCTGGACACGACCACGTCCCCGTCGGGCGGTTGGGGACGGCTGCGGGCCCAGTTGCAGCTGGACCTCGCCCGCGGCCTGGAAGCGCTGGACGAACACCGCGACGCCGCCGAGGAGTTCCTCCGGCTCGCGGACGCCGTCGCCGACTGGGAGGACCAGGACGTCCACACGATGGCCGCCTGCGAGGCCACCGTCGCCCTGGGCGAGGCCGGCCTGCCGGACGCCGCCCGCGCCGCGTTGGAGCGGGCACTGGCCTCCCACGCGGTCGCGCCGCGCCCCGACCAGATGGCGGCGACGCTGCGCGAGTTCGCCCGCCAACGGATGGAGGCGGACGGCGCGGACGCCCTGGAGGAGGCGCTCGCCCGGATCGCCGAGTCCGAACGCGTGGGGGCGGACGCGGTGGCCGCGGGCCACGACGTGAACCCGTGGTTCGTCACCGGCTCGGCCCACTACGAGCGCGGCCGCGCCTACGCCGAGGCGCAACGGCCGGAGGAGGCGCTGGCCGCGTTCGAGGAGTCGATCGCCCTCTACGCGGCGGTGGGCCGCGAGGCGGAGGAGCCGCGCGCCGAGTCACTACGCCTGGCCGCGATCGTCGAGGCCGGCCCCCTCGGCCGCCGCGACGCCGCGCTCCAGCGCCTCACCGCCGGCATCACCCGCTGCGAACAGGCGGGCCTGCCCCAGGCCGCGAAGATCCTCACCGGCCTCCGCGACCGCGTGGCCGCCCAGCGGAACTGACCCCACTTCGCACCCCACGCCCGCCCCGACGGCGCGCAGGACTCCCCCGTCCTGCGCGCCGTCGCGCGTTCCGGCGCGGCGGCCGCCGGTAGGGCGCCCGGTCACTCGCCCCGCCCCGGGCCGTCGTCGCCCGCGGCGGGCCCCGGCCCCACCCGCGCCGTCGTCGCCCGGTCTCCGCGCGCCGCCCCTGGCACATCTATGACCGGCGTCATACTCTGGATTCTATGACCACCGTCATAGAGCTTCCCGCGACCACCCTCACCGCCTGGCACATCGCGGAGATCCACCCCGGCGACCGCGCCGACGTGCACCAGCTCTTCGCGGCCTGCTCGGGCGAGAGCGTCCAGCACCGATTCCGGGCCCGGCTGCCCGCCTTTCCCGCGCGGCACCTGGACGAGCTGCTGGCGGGGCCGCCCGAGATCCACGACGCGCTGACCGTGCGTGCCGGAGCCGGGCGTGAGCTCGTCGCGCTCGGAAGCCTTGCTGTCCCCTACGGACCGCACGACGGGCACACCGCCGAGCTCGCCCTGCTCGTCGCCGACGCCTGGCAGCGCCGCGGCCTCGGCCGGGCGCTGGCCGCTGCGCTGGTCGCCCGCGCCGCGCGGCGCGGGGTGACGCGGATCGTCGCGGAGGTGGAGCACGGGCGCGGCCGGCTGCTGACCGCCGTCGGCCGCGGCCTGACGCCCGTGAGCAGGACCGCCCACCGCGACGGGCTCACGGGGATCTTCGCGATCCCCGAACTTCCCGCCCTCTATAGGCTGGAGCCATGACCGAGCAGGGGACGCGCAGCTACTCGCCGCGTGAGCGCATGGTGTTCAGCGCCGCGCAGCTGATCCGACGCGACGGCGTCGGCGCCACCGGCATGCGCGACGTCGCCGCCCACGCCGACGCCCCGCGCGGCTCGCTACAGCACTACTTCCCGGGCGGCAAGGAGCAGTTGATCGGTGAGGCGGTCACCTGGGCCGGCCGGTACGCGGCCCGCCGGGTCACCCGCTGCCTGGCCGCGCTCCCCGCGGACGACCGCCGCCCGAGCCTGCTCTTCGCCGCGCTCGTCGCGCAGTGGACCGAGGAGTGCCTGGCCACCGACTTCGCCTACGGCTGCCCCGTCGCCGCCGTGACGGTGGACTGCGCCGACACCACCGACACCGCGCGCACCGCCGCCGCGCAGGCCTTCGACTGCTGGCGCGAACCACTCACCGGCGCCCTCGTCGAGCTCGGCGTCCCCGCGACGCGGAGCGCGGCACTCGCGACCCTCATGGTCAGCTCCCTCGAAGGAGCGCTGCTGATCGCCCGCGCGGAACGCGACATCCAGGCCCTGACCACGGTCGTGGACGAACTCGGACCGCTCCTCGACGCCGCAGTGACCTAATCCATGGCACTCAGTGCCTTGGCAGATGGCACTCAGTACCCTTATGGTGCGAGTAACCGGCCGCGCCGTTCGGACGCTGCGGTGGCCAGTTCACTGAGTCATGAGGTAGGAGACAGGTCGTGAGCTTGAGGATCGTTGTCTGTGTGAAGTATGTGCCGGACGCGACCGGTGACCGTCGGTTCGGGGAGGATTTCACGACCGACCGTGACGGGGTCGACGGCCTGTTGTCGGAGCTGGACGAGTACGGCGTGGAGCAGGCGCTGCGGATCGCGGAGGCGTCGGGTGATGCCGAGGTGACCGTGGTGACGGTGGGTCCGGACGACGCGAAGGACGCGCTGCGTAAGGCGTTGTCGATGGGTGCGGACAAGGCCGTGCACGTGAACGACGACGATCTGCACGGGACGGACGCGCTGGGCACGTCGCTGGTGCTGGCGAAGGCGGTCGAGCAGGCCGGGTTCGACCTGGTGGTGTGCGGTATGGCGTCGACGGACGGCACGATGGGTGTGGTGCCGGCGTTGCTGGCGGAGCGTCTGGGTGTGCCGCAGGTGACGCTGCTGTCCGAGGTGGCGGTCGAGGGTGGCGTGGTGACCGGTCGCCGGGACGGCGACGCGGCGACCGAGTACCTGCAGGCGCAGCTGCCGGCGGTCGTGAGCGTGACGGACCAGTCGGGTGAGGCCCGCTACCCCTCGTTCAAGGGGATCATGGCGGCGAAGAAGAAGCCGGTGCAGTCCCTGGACCTGGACGACCTCGGGATCGAGGCGGAGCAGGTGGGTCTGGCCGGTGCGTGGACGGCCGTGGACAGCGCGGCGGCGCGTCCGGCCCGCACGCAGGGCACGATCGTGAAGGACGAGGGCGAGGGCGGCAAGCAGCTCGCCGCGTTCCTGGCCGCCCAGAAGTTCATCTAGTCCATCCATCAGGAGCAATAGATCATGGCTGAGATTCTGGTCCTGGTGGACCACGCGGACGGCGTTGTGCGCAAGCCCGCCCTGGAACTGCTGACCCTGGCCCGTCGCCTGGGCACCCCGGTCGCGGTGGTGCTGGGTGCGGGCGACGCCGCCGCGGGTATCGCGGCGAAGGCCGGCGAGTACGGCGCCGAGCGCGTCATCACCGCCGACGCCGCGCAGTTCGCGGACTTCCTGGTGGTACCGAAGGTCGACGCGCTGCAGCAGATCGCGGGCAGCGTGAACCCGGCGGCGGTGCTGGTCACCTCCTCGGGTGAGGGCAAGGAGATCGCGGCCCGCCTGGCGCTGCGCCTGGGCTCCGGTGTGATCACCGACGCCGTCGACCTGGCCTCCTCCGAGGGTGGTCCGGTGGCGACGCAGTCGGTGTTCGCGGCCTCCTTCACGGTGCAGTCGCGGGTGTCGCACGGCACCCCGGTGATCACGGTCAAGCCGAACGCGACCAGCCCGGAGGCGGCCCCGGCCGCCGGCGCCGTCGAGAGCGTGGCCGTGGAGTTCTCCGCGGCCGCGTCGGGCACGAAGGTGACCTCGCGGACCCCGCGGGTGTCGTCCGGGCGTCCGGAGCTGACCGAGGCCGCGATCGTGGTCTCGGGCGGTCGTGGGGTGGGTGCGGCGGACGGTTTCTCCGTGGTCGAGGCCCTGGCGGACTCGCTGGGTGCGGCCGTGGGCGCCTCGCGTGCCGCGGTGGACGCGGGCTGGTACCCGCACTCCAACCAGGTCGGCCAGACCGGCAAGCAGGTCTCCCCGCAGCTGTACATCGCCAACGGTATCTCCGGTGCGATCCAGCACCGCGCGGGCATGCAGACCTCCAAGACCATCGTGGTGGTCAACAAGGACCCCGAGGCGCCGATCTTCGAGCTCGCCGACTTCGGCGTCGTGGGCGACCTGTTCGCGGTCCTGCCCCAGCTCACCGACGAGATCAACACCCGCAAGGGCTGACCCCGCCCAACCGCTGAACCACCGGACCCCGCGCCCCACCAAGGGACGCGGGGTCCGTCCTATGATCGCTTCGGCGTTGTCCGGGCGTAGCGCAGAGGCAGGCGCGCGCCTAGCTCAGGCGGTCACGTCGGTTCGAATCCGACCCCCGGGCAGCGTCACCGACCGCGGCCAGCAGCGCCGGCAGAGTGCCGTCGAACTCCGGCAGCACGCGCCCGAGTTCGCCCCAGGCCGCCACATCCGTCCCCAACGACGCCCGCACCAAGGGCGCAAGGGCTCGCTCCGCCTCGGCGAGGTGCAAGGGGAACGCCCAGGTGCCCAGCCCGTACAACGGCAGGACGTCGGCCGCCCGGTAAGGGGACGTCAGCACCCAATCTGCCGGCGAGTCGTAGAGGCCAACGGCGCGCAACCGGTTCCGGAACTTGGGGTGTTCGCCGAAGGACGCCCGCAACTCGGGCGGGCAGTCGATCCGTTCGGCGACCGCCCAGCGGGCGATGCCCGGCAGCGGCTCGTCGGCGTGCGCCTGGGCCACCACTGGCCAGTCCGTACCCCGCAGTTGGGCGACAATCCGCCGCGCCTTGCCCAACCGGCCCCGGCCTTCCGCGTACCGGAGTCGATACGCGAGCTCAGGACCCGTCAGGTCCCGGACGCCGCGCTCCACGCCCAGCAGGTCGTGGCGGAGCCCGACCGGCAGCAGGCTGCTGGCGATCAGCATGACCTGGGCCCGGGGTTCGCCCTCGGCCAGGATCCAACGCCAGACCGAGCCCTCGTCGCGCAGCAGATCACGGATCATGCGGCCCTGGTGGTGGAGCGCCGTCGGCCCCACCGGGCCGTCTCCTGTGACGCCCAGCCGCTCCCGGATCGGCGCGGCGTCCTCGGCGTCGATCAGGCCCAGCAGATAGCGCACTCCCTGGACCGTCATCTCGTCCGGCACCCTGACCCCCTCCTTGCAGGGCCATGATGCCGGACGAGCCTGCCGAACGGACCGCCTCAGAACGTCGCGGCCAGGCGGGTGCCCTGGTCGATGGCGCGCTTGGCGTCCAGCTCCGCGGCGACGTCCGCGCCGCCGATGAGGTGGGCCTTGACGCCGCGGTCGGCCAGCTCGGTGTGCAGGTCGCGGCGCGGCTCCTGGCCGGTGCAGAGCACGACGGTGTCGACCTCGAGCAGGCGCTCCTCGTCGTCCACGGTGACGTGCAGGCCCGCGTCGTCGATGCGGCGGTAGGCCGCGCCCGCGACGGTCTCCACGCCGCGGTGCTTGAGCTCGGCGCGGTGGATCCAGCCGGTGGTCTTGCCGAGCCCGGCGCCGACCTTGCTGGTCTTGCGCTGCAGCAGCGTCACCCGGCGCGGGGAGGCGCTGCGGACCGGCTTCGCCAGGCCACCGGGGGTGGTGTGCTCGGTGTCGACGCCCCACTGGGCGAAGAAGACGGCCGGATCCAGGCTGGCCTGCTCACCGGGGTCGGTGAGGAACTCGGCGACGTCGAAGCCGATGCCGCCCGCGCCGAGGATCGCGACGCGCTCGCCGACCGTGGCCGAGCCGTTCAGCACGTCGACGTAGCTGACCACGCTCGCGTGCTCCACGCCCTCGATCTCGGGAGTGCGCGGGGTGACGCCGGTGGCGAGGACGATCTCGTCGAAGCCGGCCTCGGTCAGCGCGTCCGCGTCGACCGGGGTGGAGAGCTTGACCTCGACGCCCAAGGAGTCGAGCTGGTACCGGAAGTAGCGCAGCGTCTCGTCGAACTCCTCCTTGCCCGGCACCCGGCGGGCCAGGTTGAGCTGGCCGCCGATGGCGTCGGCGGCGTCGAAGAGGGTGACGGCGTGGCCGCGCTCGGCGGCGGAGACCGCGCAGGCCAGACCCGCGGGGCCGGCGCCGACGACGGCGACGCGCTTGCGCAGCCGCGTCGGCGAGAGCACCAGCTCGGTCTCGTGGCAGGCGCGCGGGTTGACCAGACAGGAGGCGATCTTGAGGCTGAACGTGTGGTCCAGGCAGGCCTGGTTGCAGCCGATGCAGGTGTTGATGCCCTGCGCGGCGCCCGCAGCGGCCTTGTTGACGAACTCCGGGTCGGCCAGCAGCGGGCGGGCCATGGAGACCATGTCGGCCACACCGGAGGCGAGCAACTCCTCGGCCAGCTCGGGGGTGTTGATGCGGTTGCTGGTGACCAGCGGGACGGAGACCGCGCCCATCAGCTTCTTGGTCACCCAGGTGTAGGCGCCGCGCGGCACGGAGGTGGCGATGGTGGGGATGCGCGCCTCGTGCCAGCCGATGCCGGTGTTGATGATGGTCGCGCCCGCCGCCTCGACGGCCTTGCCGAGCTGCACGACCTCCTCGAAGGTGGAGCCGCCGGGGACCAGGTCCAGCATGGAGAGCCGGTAGACGATGATGAAGTCGGTGCCGACGCGCTCGCGCACGCGGCGCACGATCTCGACCGGGAAGCGCATCCGGTTCTCGTAGCTGCCGCCCCAGCGGTCGGTGCGCCGGTTGGTGGGGGCCGCGATGAACTCGTTGATCAGGTAGCCCTCGGAGCCCATGATCTCGACGCCGTCGTATCCGGCCAGCTTGGCAAGCTCCGCACTGCGGGCGAAGTCCTCGACGGTCTGCTCGACCTCGGCGTCGCTCAGCTCGTTGGGCACGAAGGGGCTGATCGGCGCCTGGATCGCGCTCGGCGCGACGAGCTGCGGGTGGTAGGCGTAGCGGCCGAAGTGGAGGATCTGCATCGCGATCCTCCCGCCCGCGGCGTGGACGGCGTCGGTGATGACACGGTGCTCGGCCGCCTCCTCCTCGGTGCTCATCTTGGCGCCGCCCTCGAAGGGGCGCCCGGCGTCGTTCGGGGAGATGCCACCGGTGACGATCAGGCCGACGCCGCCGCGCACGCGGGTCGCGTAGAACTCGGCCATCCGCGCGAAGCCGTCCGGCGCCTCCTCCAGGCCCACGTGCAGGGAACCCATCAGCACGCGGTTCGGCAGGGTGGTGAAGCCCAGGTCGAGGGGGCTCAGCAGGTGGGGGTAGGCGGTCACGGCGTCTCCTCGCACACGTCCGGTATCGCCTCACAACGTAGGGCGCGGCGACCCGGTTATGCAACAAGGTGCAAAACCGCGCCCGCGAGACGTGCGTCACGCCGCGGAGGAGGCGGGCGGAGGCGAGGTCCGTTCCCCGGTGCCGGACCGCGCCTCCGCCCGCAGGACACAAGGTCTGGGGTGGTGGACGCGGCAGCAGCGTCGCACCGTGGCGGAACGCACGCCAGCCTTTAGGGGCTGGGCCTAAAAGCCGCCGCGTCCGGCGGGGTTGGCGCCGACGAGCGCGTCACCGAGATCGGTGAGCAGGTGCCGCACCCGCTGCCCCTCGCGCACGCTGACGATCAGGTCGGCGTTGCGCAGCGCCGTGGCGTGCTGGGACGCGGTCGGCGCGGTCACCCCGAGGCGCGTCGCCAGCTCCCCCGTGGTGCAGCCGCCCCCGATCGCGCGCAGCGCGCGGGCGCGGCCCGCGCCGATGAGCGCGCCCAGCCCGTCCCCCGCCTGCCGCGGCACGACCTGCGGCGCACGGGCCGGGTAGCAGAGCGTCGGCTGTCGCAGCGGGTCCAGCACCGGCAGCGCCTGGTCCAGCCCGAAGAGGCTCGGCATCAGCACCAGCCCGCGTCCACCCAGCTCGAACCGCGCGCCCGCGGGGAACCCGGCCAGCCGCACCTCCAGCGCCCGCTCCGCGCCCAGCCAGCGCATCCCGTCGTAGAGCGAGCCGGCGGCGGCCCCGAGCCCCAGCCGATCCGCGCGCTCCCGCAGGGTCGCGGCGTCGCGCCGCAGCAGGCTCCGCATGGTGTCCCAGCTGTCCCCCATCGTCGCGGCGAAGAGTGCGCGCAACGCGCTCGCCAACCGCTGCACCTCGCGCCGCCCGCCGTCCTGCAGCCGCAGCAGGTCGCCCGGCGGCGCGGCCAGTCCGGCGCGGTCCAGGTACAACCCGACCTCCACGCCGATGCGTTCGGCCGCGGTCGCCTCCAGCGCGTCCAGCTCCTCGTCCAGCCGGTCCCCCGCGCCGAGCGGCACCAGTGGGAGCGGCACGAAACGCGGGTGCGCGTTGATCATCTCGACCAGCGGCAGGGCACGCGCGGGAATGTTCCGCCGCGCCGACGCCCACCACCGCGCCCGGGCGACACCGCCGTCGGCGCGCGGACCGTCGTGCAGGGCGTCGACGAGATTGCGCAGCGGGGAGACGGACATCCGGAACCGCGTCAGGTCTTCGACCTCACACCCGAGCAGCAACGCGCTCACCGCGCCCCCTCCCCTGGCCCCCGCAGACCCGAGGATATCCCGCACATGACACCACGTCAGCAGCCCCTTCTGGGGCGCGGGGAACTGCGCCCCAGAAGCGTCAGCGCTTCAGCGCGCGGAGGATGACGAACTTCGGGCTGCCTGCAACCGTGCGGCAGTTGCCGAAGAGGCGCTGGAGGCGGACGTGGTAGCCGAGGTGGCGGTTGCCGACGACCCAGAGTTCGCCGCCGGGGCGGAGCGCGCGCTTCGCGTCGGCGAACATCCGGTGGGCGGTGGCGTCCGTGGAGGCCTGGTAGCTGTGGAACGGCGGGTTGTTGAGGATCAGGTCCGCCGAGCCCGGCGGCAGGCCGCCCGCGCCGTCGGCCACGACGAACCGCGCCTTGGTCGCCGGGTCGGCGTTCGCGCGGAAGGTCTCCTCCGCGGAGGCGACCGCGCCGAAGGACTCGTCCAGGAAGGTGACCTCCGCGCCCGGCGCGGCCAGGGCCGCCGCGAGGCCTAGGACGCCGTTGCCGCAGCCTAGGTCGACGACGTGGTGACCGTCGGCGGCGACCGGCAGGTGTTCCAGGAAGAAGCGCGTGCCGATGTCCAGCCGCTCCGCGGAGAAGACGCCCGCGTGGTTGGTGACGGTGCGTCCGGCCAGCAGGACGCCTGCGCCGGGGACGTCGGACGGGAAGGGGTACCGCTGCGGCCACGGGTTGGCCGGGCGCGCGGCGAGGACCTCCGGGTCCGGCGCGCAGAAGATCAGCCGGGCCTTGCGCTGCGCCAGCGACGTGCGGGTCGGGCCCAGGATGCGCTCGAACAGTTGCAGCGTCGAGGTGTGGATCTCCTTCACCATGCCGGTGCCGACGACGACCGTGCCGGGATGGACGGCCGGCGCCAGCCGCAGCAGCTGGTCCTCCAGCAGGGCCAGGCTCTTCGGCACCCGGACCAGCAGCACGTCCACGCGCGCCGGTGGGTCGTCGCGGGTGGAGCGCAGCCGCACCGCGTCCGCCGGGCGGCCGTTGCGGGCGAGGTTCTCCGCCGTGGCGCGCTGGGCGAGGTACGAGTCGGTGATCTGGACCGGCGCGTGGTCGGCGAGGGCCGTGGCCAGCCCACCCCAACGGTCGCCGAGGATCACCAGGTCCCCGCCCCGGTGCGCGTCGAGCGGGCCTTCAGCCTCAGCCAAGTGACCGAGGAGATATTCGTCCGATGCGTCCCATGCGCGAAGGCTGTCCCTGGGATCGACCGGGAAGCGAACAAGATCGAGTCCGGCGCCGCCGGGCAGGGCGAAGTGATTCATGGTGCAGTCAGTCTGCCCGATCTGGGGGCCGGGTTGCGCGAAGAGCTAACGTACGGCGTACGGTATGCAGTGTCCATGAGATGAACAGGCGGGGGGAGCTCGGCATATGGCAGGCACCGTGGCACCAGTCGAGCACCGGCCCTCGCCCGAACCCCCGGGGAGGACACCGCCGGACCGCCCCGGGCTGCTCTCGCGGATCCGCCACTGGAAGCCGCGGCAGTGGGGTCTCGAACTGGTACTGCTCGTGTACGCAGCTTACGACGGCAGCCGCCTGCTTGTGCACGGAAAAGAATCAGTCGCCCGCGAACACGGCGAAATGCTGCTGCGCGCGGAACGGCACCTGCACGCCGAGCCCGAGCACTGGCTGAACCGCCTCTTCTCCGCGCACTCCTGGCTCGGGATCCCGGCCGACTTCATCTACGCGAGCCTGCACTACGCGGTCACGCCGCTCGTGCTGATCTGGATGTTCCGCAGCCGCCGGGCCCACTACGCCTTCGCCCGCACCTGGCTGGTGCTGGCGACCGCCCTCGGACTGGTCGGCTTCGTGCTCTTCCCGACCGCGCCGCCGCGGCTGCTGAGCGACCCCGACGCGTTCCTCGACGTGATGGCGCAGCACGCCGACGTCGGCTGGTGGGGCGGCAGCGGCAGCGCGCCCGAGGGTCTGGGGGCGATGACCAACGACTTCGCCGCCATGCCGAGCCTGCACTTCGGCTGGGCACTCTGGTGCGGTCTGCTGATCCACCGTCACGCGCGGCGCCGCTGGGTCCGGATCCTCGGCCTGCTCTACCCGGCGCTGATCCTGGTCGTGGTGATGGGCACCGCCAACCACTACCTGCTCGACTGCCTGGCCGGCGGCACGGTGGTGCTCCTCGGCCGCCTGCTCACCGGGCCGCTGCAGCGTCTCGGCGGGCGGCTTGGCCGCCTGCTCCGGCGGGAGGGACCCACCCCGGTTCCCGACTACGCCCTCGCCGCGACCTCCGAGCGGGTCGCGACCGCGGTGGCGACGGACACGGGGGAGGACGCGCCGCGGGTCGCCGCCCAACGCGCCCCCGTGGACTGACGGCCCCGCACCGGGCGGTCGGTCTCGGCCGTCCGGTCCGTAAAACCCCTGGCAGCACCCCGCCGGCCCCGTGAGAGGGTGGTTCCGGCGGGGAGCCGGAGCAGGGAGGGGTGGTCGGCCATGTCCACGGGCAGCGGGACCGGGAGCAGCTGCGAGGGAGGGGAGACCGCGGCGCCACCCGACGCCGCACCGGCGGCCACCGCCGCCCCCGCCACGACCGCGACGCGCCGCCGTCTCGTCGTCGCCGCGCTGATGCTGTCGATGGCGCTGGTGGCGCTCGACTCCGCCTGCGTGTCGACGGCCGTGCCCCAGATCGTCGGCGAGCTGGGCGGCTTCAGCTTCTTCTCCTGGCTCTTCTCCGGCTACCTGCTCGCGGTGACCGTCACCCTGCCCATCTACGGCAAGCTGGCCGACTCGCGCGGGCGCAAGCCGGTGCTGCTGATCGGCTCCGCCGTGTTCCTGCTCGGCTCGCTGCTCTGCGCCGGGGCGTGGTCCATGGGCGCGCTGATCGCGTTCCGGGTGGTGCAGGGCCTGGGCGGGGGTGCGATCCAGGGGACGGTGCAGACCCTGGCCGCCGACCTCTACCCGCTGGAGCGGCGGCCGAAGATCCAGGCGGCGCTCTCCACGGTGTGGGCGTCCTCGGCCGTGCTCGGCCCCGCCCTCGGTGGGCTGCTCGCGGGCTACGCGAGCTGGCGCTGGATCTTCCTGATCAACCTGCCCGTCGGCGTGGTCGCGCTGGTGCTGCTCAAGCGGCATCTGCGCGAGGCGCAGGTCGAGGAGCGCGGCCGGACGCGGATCGACTGGGCGGGCGCGGTCGGCCTCTTCGTCACCACCGGCCTGCTGCTCTTCGCGCTGGTCCAGGGCGGGGTGGCCTGGCCGTGGCTCTCCGCGCCGAGCGTCGCGCTGTTCGCGGGCTCGCTCGTCGCGGGCGTGGTCACCTTCCTGCTGGAGCGCCGCGCCGAGGAGCCGATCATGCCCGGCTGGGTTTGGCGGCGGCGGGTCATCGCCGGGGTCAACCTCACCCTGGGCTGCCTGGGCGTGCTGATGATCGCCCCGATGGTGTTCCTGCCGACGTACGCGCAGTCGGTGCTCGGCCTCTCCCCCGTCATGGCCGGCTTCGTGCTCTCGGTCTGGACGTTGAGCTGGCCGACCTCGGCCGCGCTGTCCAACCGGATCTACCGCCGCATCGGCTTCCGCGACACCGCGCTGATCGGTTCCTGCATCGGGACGCTGCTGCTGGCCGCCTTCCCGTTCCTCCCCTACCGGGGCCCGGCCTGGGAGCCTGCACTGCTGATGCTGCTGCTCGGCGCGGGCCTCGGGCTGTTCCAGCTGCCGCTGATCATCGGCGTGCAGAGCAGCGTCCCGTGGCACGAACGCGGCACGGCGACGGCCTCGGTGCTGTTCTGTCGCCAGGTCGGCCAGAGCGTCGGCGGGGTGCTCTTCGCCGTCATCGCCAACGCGACGCTGACGAGCCGGCTCCACTCCGCACCGCCCGCGCTGCGCGGAGAGCTGCCGCAGGGCCTCGACAAGACCGCGTCCGCGCTGCTGCACGGCGGCGGCCTGAACGGTGCGGCCACGGACTACCTGCGCCACGCCCTCGCGAGCGCCGTCGGCCATGTCTACCTGGGCGCGGCGGCGGCCGCCGCCCTCGCCGTGATCTTCCTCGCTACAGTGACGCCGAAGCGCTTTCCGATCGTCGAGGGGGACTGACGGGATGACAGGCACGGGCAAGGGCTGGGTCGAGGTCGGCGACCGCGTCTTCCAGCGCCGCTACCAGCCGGTCGACGTGACCGTGACGGTCGTCGCGGGCCGCGAGGGCCTGATGGTCGTCGACACCCGCTGCAGCCTCGCGGAGGCCCGCGAGCTGCGTGAGCACCTGCGGGAGATCTCCTCGGCCCCGGTGCGCTGGGTGGTCAACACCCACATCCACTGGGACCACGTCTGGGGCAACGCGGAGTTCGCCGCGCCCCGGCAGGTGCCGCCGGCCGAGTTCTGGGGCAGCGCGGAGATGGTCGCCGAGACGCGCCGCGCCAAGGACGACCCGGAGGCGGCGGCGTTCAAGCAGCGCCTCGCCGCCCGGAACGAGGTGTGGGCGGCCAAGATGGCCGAGCTGGAGGAGTACGTCCCGGAGAACGCCGTCCGGGGCGCGCACGACCTGGACCTCGGCGACGGGCGCGTGGTCCGGATGCGCCGGATCGGTCGCGGCCACACCGACGGCGACCTCGTCCTGCACGTCCCGGACGCGGACGTCCTGCTGATGGGCGACCTGCTGGAGCAGAGCGGCGATCCGGCCTTCGGCCCGGACTCCTTCCCGCTCGAGTGGGCCCCCACCCTGGACGCGGCGCTCGCCCTGGCCGGTCCCGACACGCGCTTCGTCCCCGGCCACGGCGACGCCTCGGACGCCTCCTTCGTCCGCGCCCAGCGGGACGCCATCGCCGCCCTGGCCGACCGGTGCCGCTCCCTGCACGCCGCCGGGGTCCCCGTCGACGAGGCCCTCAAGTCCGGTGACTGGCCCTACGACCCGGCCCAGCTCGAACACGCCGTCAAGCGCGCCTACCTGCAGCTCGGCCAGTAGGCCGGCCCTCCTTCCCGACAACTGGTTGCATTGAGCAAGCAACAGGCATATAGTTGCCTCAGGCAATCAAAGGAAAGGAGCAGGACACCGTGGGCAAGCACGCGGCAACCCGCCACCCCGTGGCAACGGGCGAGCCAATGAGTCACCGGCAGATCATGGAGGCGCTCACCGGCCTGCTCCTGGGCCTGTTCGTCGCGATCCTGTCGTCGACGATCGTCTCCAACGCACTGCCGACCATCATCTCCGACCTGCACGCCAGTCAGACCGCCTACACCTGGGTGATCACCGCGACGCTGCTCGCGATGACGGTCTCCACCCCGATCTGGGGCAAGCTCGCCGACCTGATGAGCAAGAAGCTGCTCATCCAGATCGGCCTGGTCATCTACGTCGTCGGCTCGGCCGTCGCCGGGCTCTCCCAGAACGCCGGCATGCTGATCGCCGCCCGAGCGGTGCAGGGCGTCGGCGCGGGCGCGCTCACCGCGCTGACCCAGACCATCCTGGCGATCATGGTCCCGCCGCGCGAGCGCGGCCGGTACTCCGGCTACATGGGCGGCGTCTTCGCCCTCGGCACCATCGGCGGCCCGTTGATCGGCGGCGCGATCGTGGACACCTCCTGGCTCGGCTGGCGCTGGTGCTTCTACGTCGGCGTGCCGTTCGCCGTCGCCGCGCTGGTCGTGCTGCAGAAGACGCTGCACCTGCCGGTGGTCAAGCGCCGGGTCAAGGTCGACTGGCTGGGCGCCGCACTGGTCACCGCCGCGGTCTCGCTCCTGCTGGTCTGGGTCTCCTTCGCCGGCGACAAGTACCACTGGCTCTCCTGGCAGACCGGCGTCATGGTCGGCGGCTCCGTGCTCCTGAGCGCGGTGTTCCTCTTCGCGGAGACGCGGGCGAGCGAGCCGATCATCCCGCTGCACCTGTTCCGCACGCGCACCGTCTCGCTGGCCGTCACCGGCTCACTGCTGATCGGCGTCGCGATGTACTCCGGCACCACCTTCCTCAGCCAGTTCTTCCAGCTGGCCCGCGACAACTCGCCCACGAAGGCGGGCATCATGACGCTGCCGATGATCCTCGGCCTGGCCCTCGTCTCGATGCTCTCCGGCCGGATCATCACCCGGACCGGCCGCTGGAAGGCGATCCTGGTCCTGGGCGGCGTACTGACCGTCACCGGTGTGGCGCTGCTGGGCACCGCCCGCGCGCACACCGACTACTGGCTGCTGGCGCTGTACATGTTCCTGGTCGGCTCCGGCCTCGGCATGACGATGCAGAACCTCGTCCTGTCCGTGCAGAACCAGGTCCGCCCCGAGGAGATGGGCGCGGCCAGCGCGGTCGTGGCCTTCATGCGGACCCTCGGCGGTGCGGTCGGCGTCTCCGCGCTCGGCTCGGTGATGGCCACCAAGGTCGCCCGCTACACCGGCGACGGCCTGGCCCGGCTCGGCGTCCGCGGCGCCGCGTCCGACGGCGGCGTCCCGAAGCTCTCGGCGCTGCCCGCGCCGGTCCGGGGCGTGGTCGAGGAGTCCTTCGGTCACGGGATCGGCGACGTGTTCCTCTACGCCGCGCCGTTCGCGGCGCTGGCCACCCTGGCGATCCTGTTCATCAAGGAGGTCCCGCTGCGCACCGGGGCCAGCACCCCCGTGGCGTCGAACACGCCCGCGACGGCGGACGATACTGTCAGCGCGGCGAACTGAAGCACGCCGCACCACACTGGAATGACGGGCGAAGGGCGGTCGGCGCGGTGAGCAAGGCGATCGAGGAGATCGAGCAGGAGCTCGGTGTGCTGTTCCGCCGCGGGCGGGCGCTCTCCCACGAGCTCGCCGAGACCGTCCACCCGGGCCTGGAGCCGGGCCACTACGCCTTCCTGGCGCGGCTCGAGGAGGTCGGCGCGGGCCGTCCCAGCGAGCTGGCCGCGTACTTCCACATCGGCAAGGCCACGGCGGGACGCCAGCTGACCTGCCTGGAGAGCCTCGGTCTGGTCACCCGCCGCCCCGACCCCGAGGACGGCCGAGCGCACCTGCTGCAGCTCACCCCGGAGGGCCAGGCCCGGATGCACGCGGCGCGGACCCAGCGCCGGGAGACCTTCCTGACCCGGCTGTCGACCTGGGAGGAGCAGGACCTGTCGTCGCTGGCGCGACTGCTGTCCCGCTTCAACGCGGAATTCAGCTGAGACGGCGGAGCCGCTGGCCCACAATCGCTTACATGACCTCTGTGGTGCGCCATGTGACGATCGACAGCCTCGACCCCTACGCCCTCGCGACCTTCTGGTCCCAGGTGCTGAGCCTGCCCCTGCACGAGGATGATCATCCGGGCGACCCGATGGCCCTCATCGAGGGGGCGGGGCTGCTCTTCGTCACGGTGCCGGAGGTGAAGTCCGGCAAGAACCGGCTCCACTTCGACCTCCAGCCCCAGGACCGCCTCCGGGACGAGGAGGTCACCCGCCTCCTCGCCCTCGGCGCGACCCTCGTCTCCGACCTCCGCAACCCCGACGGCACCGGCTGGGCCGTCCTCGCCGACCCGGAGGGCAACGAGTTCTGCGTCGAACGCAGCGCGGCGGAGCGCGCGTAGGGCGCGGGGAACTACAGCTCGATCAGGACCTTGCCGACCGCGCCGCCCTCGACGGCGTCGTGGGCCTCGGCCGTCCGCGTCAGCGGGTAGCGGTGCCAGGGGAGGCCCGCGTCGGCGCCGCTGCGGAGCGCGCCGTCCGCCACCGCGGCGGTGATCGCCGCGACCGCGGCCAGCTTGGCCGCGTCGGGGATGGTGTAGACGAGGACGCCCAGCCACCGCAGGTTGCGGGCCATGGAGTCCCGGACCGGGACGGTCAGTTCAGGGCCGCTGCCGTCCGCGTAGAAGGCGACCGTGCCGCCGGTGGCCAGGACCGCGAGGTCCAGGGCGACATTGGCCGTGGGGGCGACCTCGACCACGAGGTCGACGCCCTGCGGGGCGAGCTCGCGGATAACCGACGCGGCGTCCTGTGCGCGGTAGTCGACGACGTGGTGCGCGCCCGCGGCCTGGGCGAGCTTGGCCTTCTCCGCGCTGCTGACGGTGGTGAGCACCGTCGCGCCGGCCCAGCGCCCGAGCTGGATCGCGGCGTTGCCGACCGCGCCCGCGCCGCCGGCGACCAGGACGGTGCGGCCGGCCAGCGCGCCCGGGGCGAGGCGCCCGGGGCTGTCCTCGGCGAGGGTGAGGGCGCGGTGCGCGGTCATCGCGGGGATGCCGAGGCTCGCGCCGAGCTCCAGCGAGGCGTGCTCGGGCAGCGGGACGGCCTGACGGGCCGGCAGCACGACGTACTCCTGTGCCGTACCGTCCGCGCGCTGCCACGCGGCCTCCCAGATCCACACCCGCTCGCCGACGCGCGCGGCGTCCACGCCCGCGCCGACCGCGTCCACGACGCCGGACCCGTCCTGGTTGGGCACCTGCCGCACGCCGGTGGCCGGCTGGGCGTTGGCGCGGGACTTCCAGTCCGTCGGGTTGACGCCCGAGAACGCCACCCGAACCCGCACCTCGCCCGGCCCGGGCTCGGGCACCGGACGCTCGGTCAGGGAGAGGACCTCGGAACCACCGCTGCGCTCGTACACGATTGCCTTCATGCCGGGACGAACCCGCAGGCCGCAGCGGTTGTTCCCGGGTGACGGCGCCCCGCTACTGCTTTCGAATTAATTGTATGACCGGAACGCTACAAGTCGCACACGGACGGTGAGACTCCCAGCCGAGACAGTCGCGGTGTGTCCCCCGTACCCGGGCACGTTGCCCGAGGTCCGCACCCGACGCCCCGGAGGTGCCGGATGCCCCGCATGCCGCACAGGACCCCACGGACGGCCGCCGTCACGCTCGGTGCCGCGCTCGCGCTCGGCTGCGGTCCGCTGCTCGTGCTCGCCCCGCCCGCAGTCGCGGCGGCCCGCCCCGCCGCGCCGGCCGGCGGTGTGAACGGCGCGGACATCTCGGTCAGCCCGGAGGAGGTCACCCCGGGCCGGACCGTCGGGCTGGTGGTCAACTGCAGCGCCTCGTTCTTCGGCACGCCCAACCCGACCATGGTCTCGTCCATGGCCTTCGTGACAGCGGTCCACGTGCACCCCATGCCGGGTCAGCCGGGCTTCTTCTCCGGGGCGGCGACGATCAGTCAGGACGTGAGGCCCGGCACCTACAGCGTCTCGGGCGCCTGCCTGCAGTCCAACACCTCGCTGTCCACCTTCCGCAGCACCGTCGAGGTGCACGGCCGGCACGAGGACGACCACCACCCGCACGGGCCGGTGCACACCGGCGTCGGCGGCAGCATCGACCCGGGCAGCACCACGCAGGTGGCGGTCGGGCTGGGCCTGGCCGGACTCGCGGGCGGCGCGCTCTTCCTCAGTCGCCGCCGCGGCAACGCGGGCTGAGACCGGCGCGGGGAGGAGCGGTGCATGGGCGGTAGCATCCGGCTCGCCGCCAAGGCCGTGCTGGTGCTCGGCCTGGTGATCGCCGGCCGGGGCCTCGGCGGCGGCCCGCCGCAGCCCGACGAGAGCGCCGCCGTGAGCGCCAACGGCGTCTACTGGTACGCGGATCAGGACCGTCCCGCTCCCCCGCTGCCGGCGGCACTGCCGTTGCGCGTGCGCATCCCGTCCATCGGCGTGGACGCGCCGCTCACCGCGCTTGCCCTGGACCGCAGCGGGCACCTCGTCCCGCCGCCGGAGTCCCGCCGGAACCTGGCGGGATGGTACGCGGACGGCACCGTGCCCGGCAGCGCCGGGCCCGCGATCATCGCGGGCCATGTCGACAACGGCCACGGCCCCGCCGTCTTCTACGGCCTCGGCGCGCTGTCGCAGGGCGACACCGTGGACGTGGAGCGCGCCGACCGCCGCACGGCGGTGTTCCTGGTCGACCGGGTGCAGGTCTACCCCAAGGCCGCGTTCCCGGACAACGACGTCTACGGGCCCACCCCCATCGCCGCGCTCCGCCTGATCACCTGCGGCGGCGGCTACCGCGCCGGCCAGGGGTACCTGGGCAACGTGGTGGTCTTCGCCCACCTGGTGAGCCGGCATGCCTGAGGGGCGGCCTCCGGAGTCAGGTTCCGGGGCCGCCCCTGCGGGCTACGCCCTCACTGCTGGACGTAGACCGCCACGGTCCTCGCGGGGATGGTGAAAGTACCCGTGGCGGAGTCGAAGGTGGACGTCTTGACGACCGGGTCGGCGCCGTCGGCCTGGGCCGGGGCCAACCGCTGGGCGGTGCCGACCAGGCCGGTCAGCGTCTGCTGCTGTGCGCTCGGGGTCGCGTTGAAGACGACCGTGACGGACCGGTAGGTGGACAGGCCGCTGCCGTCCAGGTGCAGGGTGATCACGCCGGGCGTCTCGCCCGCCGTGCCGGAGAGCGGGAAGCTCAGCCGCTGCTGGACCGCGGCCGCCGTGCCCAGCGAGAACAGCGGCGTGGAGGCCTTGATCTTCAGGAACTGCTGGTAGAGCGCGGAGGCCTGCTGCTGGGCCGAGCAGTCCGCGACCAGCGACGGCTGGGCCAGCAACGGCTTGGCAAAGGGCCAGAACGCGGAGTTGGAGCCCGCCGCGGGCAGTCCGCGCCCGAAACCGTTGCCGTTGGCGCACTGCCACTGGATCGCGTTGAACCAGTCGCCGCTGTCGTAGGAGTTGGCGTCGAGCGACTTGCTGCGCAGCAGGTCCGAGCCGGCCACGGAGAAGCCGGGACCCTGGGAGAGCTCGGTGGTGGCGAGGGCCAGCGCCTGCATACGGACCCGGTCGGCCATGGACGTCCCGGCCGGGAGCTTGTAGGCGAGCGCGTCGTAGAGGTCCAGGTTGTCGTGGGCGTCGACGTAGGTGATCGCCTCGCCGGGCGCGGCCGTGTAGCCGGTCGGGGAGCCGTTGTAGTCGATCTCCGAGCCGGTGACGGTCTTTCCGGCGCTGTCCGTGAACGAGTAGGCGGCCAGGTCGCCGGTCAGGCCGACCTTGATCTGGTCCATCTGGTTCAGCAGCCGCGCCTTCTGGTCCGCCGCGCTGCCGTTGACCGCGTCCCCGTTCGGGTCGGTGAACAGTCCCGAGGCGAAGCCCTGCAGGTGCGGGTTGGTGTCGAAGGGACCGCCGCCGCGCGCCGCGTCGCGGAGCCGGTCGTTGAAGGTGGCGATACCGGTGCCGGCCATGTTGGCCTGGGTGGCCTGCACGAACCGGGCGTCGTTGGCGACGACGCCGAAGTTCCAGCCCTCGCCGTAGAGGAACTCGTGCCGCCCGGTGGCCGCGAGGCCCGCCTTGACGTCGAGCATGGTGGCCTTCGGGTCCAGTCCCATCAGGTCGAAGCGGAAGCCGTCGACGTGGTACTGGGTGGCCCAGAGCCGCGTGGAGTCGACCACGATCCGGTTCATCAGGGCGTGTTCGGGCGCGGTGTCGGCGCAGCAGGAGTCGGTCGTCACGGCACCGTCGGCGGAGAGCCGCTGGTAGTAGCCGGGGACGATCTGGTCCAGCACGCTGTCGGCGTTCTCGCCGGACGCGGCGGTGTGGTTGTAGACGACGTCCATGACGACGCGCAGGCCGATCCGGTGCAGTGCGGCGACCATCGCGCGGAACTGCTCGATGCGGGCGGTGCCGTTGGGGTCGGTGCTGTACGCGCCCTCGGGGACGTCGTAGTGGCGCGGGTCGTAGCCCCAGTTGTAGGCGTCGCTGGCCGCCTGCTTCGCGACGCAGGCCTGCTGCTGGTCGGAGTCGGCGGCGAAGGATGCCAGGTCGCAGGCGGGGGTGGTCTGTTCGCTCTTCGCGTCCGGCACGGAGGCGAAGTCGAAGGCCGGCAGGATGTGCACGGTGGTCAGCCCCTGCCGGGCGAGCTGGGCCAGGTGCTTCATGGCCGCCGAGTTCAGGTCGGTGAAGGCCAGGTACGTGCCGCGCTCGGCCGCCGGGACGGTGGCGTCGGCGACGGAGAAGTCGCGGACGTGCAGCTCCTGGATCTCCTGCTGTCCGGCGCTGATCGCCTTCGGCGAGCGGTCCTGCCGCCAGCCCTTCGGCGCGAGCGACGGGTCGCTCAGGTCGACGAGCTGGCTGCGCTTGGCGTCGGTGGAGAGCGAGACCGAGTAGGGGTCGGTGACGTGGTTGGTCACGACCTGCTGGACGCTGGGCGCCCAGACGGTGACCCGGTAGAGGTAGAACCTGCCGGTCCAGCTCTTGTCACCGCGCACGGTCCAAACGCCGCTGGCGTCCTGACGCCGCATCGGGACGACGCGCCCGGTCGTGGCCGTCGCGGAGTCGTAGAGCTCCAGGCTGACCTGACGCGCCGTCGGAGCCCAGACGGACAGCGACGGGGTGCCGTCGTGTCCGTAGACGGGCCCGAGCGGGGCTTTCGCCGCCGCCGCGCCGTAGATCGCGTCGAGCGCGCCGGGCAGCTGCACGCCCGTCGCGGCCAGCAGGGCGCCGTTGGCCTCTCGTTCGGTCATGACCAGCTGCGAGCGCAGGGCGAGCGGGATGCGCTTGACGTCGCGCGGGTCGACGGTGAAGGCGGCGTATCCCTTGAGCTCCGGGTGCTTGGCGAGTTGGGCCGGCGTCAGGCCGCCGCTGACGGGCAGCAGGCGCAGCCAGTAGCCGGGGTCGGTGGTGTCTCCGTTCTTGACGGCGATGGCGCCGGTCGGCGAGTAGACCAGCTCCGCCGAGGAGCCGTTCGGGACGCTCGCGCCGAAGCCCCAACTCGCGGGCACCGCCACGGTGGTGCCGTCGACGAACTGCGCCTTGGCCTTGGTCAGGTCGAGGTCGGCGGCGTTGGCGGTGGGTTCGGGCAGCAGGTAGCCGGGGGTGGCGTTCAGGATCCAGACCTCGCGCCCGTTCTGGCCGAAGACCAGGGACTGGTCGTCGGGCAGGTCCTTGGTGTCGCCGTTGTGGAGGATGTAGCTGAGCGAGGTGGCGCCGGCCGCCAGCGGCACGGTGAAGACATCGCCGAAGGCGTCCGTGCCCGAGGGCTGCAGCGGGGAGGTCCAGCCGGTGGGGTTCGCGGCGCCGGTCCACACGTGCATGCCCCAGCCGGCGTAGTTCCCGTCGGCGCGGTGGTAGTGCACGACCACCTGACCGGCCGGCACGGTGTCCGAGGCGCCGGGGTTGCTGGTGTAGGTCGTGGTGTCACCGGAGTTGACCCACACCTCGCCGGTCTGCGAGATGTCGATGGACCGGTCGGCGGGGGTGTCCTTGGTGCCGTTGTTCTCCACGATGAAGCCGACGCTGGTCGCGCCCTGCTTCAACTTGACGTAGGCGAAGGCGCCGAAGGCGTCACGGCCGACGAACGGGTGCCCGGCCGGCCAGGTGGTGCCTTCGCCGTCGGCGATGTCGCCCCAGGCGTACAGGTTCCAGCCGGCGTAGTTCCCGTCGGCGCGGTGGTAGTGGACGACGGCGTAGCCGCGCGAGACCGCGGTCGGCTTGGGCGTCGGCGGGACGGCGGCCACGAGCGTGCTGCCGGTCGCGTCGGCGGTGCGGCCCGCGTTGTCGACGACGACCGCCTTGTAGCGGACGGTCGTCCCGGCCGGGACGCGGCTCAGGTCCTGGGTGACGGCGTAGGGCGCGTGGTCGGCGCCGCCCAGCACCTTCCAGGCACCGGTGCCGACGGAGGCGGCGAAGACGACCCGGTCGAAGCCGCCACCGGAGACGTCCGCCTTGACGGTGACGGTGCCGGAGGAGCCGTCGGCAGGCGCGGTCAGCGCGACGGTGGGCGCGGCCGCGGGCGTACCGAGGCGCGCGTCCGCCTGGTAAACGACCGTCGACTCGGCCGGGACGGTCACGCTGAGCCTGCTGTCCGCGCCGGTGACGGCGTGGGCCTGACCGGCGCCGTAGATCGGCGTGAAGCCCATGTTCGCCGAGTACGTCGGCAGGCTCACGCTCTGGTCGGTGGTCGCGTTGTTGACCGCGACCAGGTACTCGACCTGCTGCTTGGCGTCGATCCGGGAGAAGGCGTACACCCCAGGGCCGTCGGCCGCGTAGCGCTCGACCTGCGCGCCGTTCGCCAGCGCCGGGTTGGCCTTGCGCAGCGCGGCGAGCTGCTCGATCGCCTGGTAGACCGGCCCGTTCGTGCCGTAGCGGTCGGCCGGGCCGCTGGTGCCGCCGAGGACGGTGTCGCTGTTGTACTCGGCGACCTTGGAGGCGAACATGTCCTGCCGAGCCGCCTTGTCGCCGCCGACGCCGGTGAAGCCCTGCTCGTCGCCGTAGTAGACGATCGGCTGACCACGCGTCAGGAAGAGCAGCTGCTGGGCGAGCAGGTCCTTCTTCAGCAGCTCGGTGTCGCTCGCGTTCGGGTTGTCGGTCTTGAGGAAGTACCCGATCCGGCCCATGTCGTGGTTGCCGAGGAAGGTCGGCTGCTCGTAGGCGTCGGTGCTCGCGGAGGCGTACTTGTAGTCGTCCGCGTAGAGCGCCGAGAGTGCCTGGGCGGAGCCGCCCTGGGAGGCGTAGGCGCGGGCCGCGCTCTGGAACGGGAAGCCGAGGGCCGCGTCGAGCTTGCCCTGGGTCACGTAGGAGGAGTTGACGGTCGTGTCGGCGTCGTAGACCTCGCCGAACATGAAGAACTTCTTGTTGCCCTGCTGCTCGGCGTACTGCTGCAGCGCCGGCGCCCACTGCTGCCAGAACGCCATGTTGACGTTCTTGACCGTGTCGATCCGGAAGCCGTCGACGTCGTCCTGCTTGACCCAGTTCTCGTAGATCTTCTCGAACCCCTGGATGACGCGCGGGTCCTGGGTGTCGAGGTCGTCGAGACCGGAGAAGTCGCCCTCGGTGGCGCTCTCGCCCGCGAAGGTGGTGTTGCCGCGGTTGTGATAGAGCGTCACGTCGTTGAGCCAGGCGGGCGTCTTGGCGGTCGCGTCGCCGGGCTGGTCGAAGACGGGCGTGTAGGGGAACGAGTCCTTGGTCAGCCTGGGGTAGTTCGCCGTCCCGTCGGCGGCGTTGGCGTTCGCGATCGCCGTGGTGTCGACGGGGCGGCCGTTCGCGTCAAGCGTCGGATAGGCGCCGGTGGAGCGGTAGTCGTAGGTCTTCTCGGCGTAGTCGATGACGTCGGCGGTGTGGTTGGTGATGACGTCGAAGAAGACCTTCATGCCCATCGCGTGGGCCTTCTGGATCAGCTCCTTGAGCTGCGCGTTGGTTCCGAAGTGCGGGTCGACCTGGGTGAAGTCGGTGATCCAGTAACCGTGGTAGCCGGCCGAGGCGTTGCTGCCGGTGCCCTGCACCGGCTTGTTCTTGAAGATCGGCGCCATCCAGATCGCGGTGGTGCCCAGCTTCTTGATGTAGGACAGCTTCTGGATGATCCCGGCCAGGTCACCGCCGTGGTAGAAGCCCGAGTCGGTGGGGTCGTAGCCGTTCTGCAGCCGCGTGCCGGTGATGCCGCCGGTGTCGTTGGACGGGTCGCCGTTGGCGAAGCGGTCAGGCAGCAGGAAGTAGAACTGCTCCTTGTTCAGCCCGTGCCGGTCCCGCGTCGCGGCAAGGGACGCGTCCGAGGGAGCGGGCGGCAAGGCCGCGGCGAGGGCGGGACCCGCGGCCACGGCCGCCGGGCCGAACCCGACGACGGCTGGGCTGAGCAGCGCTGCCGTGACGAGCAGGACTCTCCATCGTGATCGCTCAGGTCTGATGGCCACGCGTGTCCCTCCCAGGGGCGGCTCGTCGGTGGGGCGAGCCAGAACCTACTGGCGCCCGCAAACGTCCGCAAGATGTTTCAGCAAGATGCTGAAAATGTTTCCACAGATGTCTTGGCGGTCAGTAATTGAAGGGCGCACAGTCTCTCGTCGGCACCATCTCCGCACCATCACCCACCCATCCCTCCCCCACGGAGACGCCGATGCCGCGTCAATCCCGACGTTTGCGCACCCTGTTCGCCTCCAGTGTCCTGCTCGCCGCGGGGACGCTGACGCCGCTCGCACTGACCAGCGGCACCGCCCACGCCAGCGCGCCCGACGGCGGCGACGTGATCGCCAACCTGTTCATGTGGAACTGGCCCTCGGTGGCCGCCGAATGCACGAGCACCCTCGGCCCCAAGGGCTACGGCGCGGTCCAGGTGGCGCCGCCGCAGGACTCGATCCGCCTCTCCGGATCCCACCCCTGGTGGGAGATCTACCAGCCCGTCGGCTACGACCTGGACAGCCGGATGGGCACCGAGGCCCAGTTCCAGGCCATGGTGACGACCTGTCACAACGCCGGGGTCAAGGTCTACGCGGACGTGGTGCTCAACCACATGTCCGGCACCGACCAGACCAGCACCGACTCCTACGGAGGCGACAGCTTCAACGTCTCCTCCCGCAGCTACGCCGAAGTCCCCTACACCTCTGCCGACTTCCACAGCTACCCGGCCAACTGCCCCAACTCCGGTCTGACCATCAACGACTGGAACAGCCAGACCCAGGTGCAGGAGTGCGACCTGGAGAACCTGGCCGACCTCTACACCGAGACCGACGACGTGCGCGGCAAGGAGGCCGGCTACCTCAACAAGCTGATCGGCTACGGCGTCGACGGCTTCCGGGTCGACTCCGCCAAGCACATCAACCAGGCCGACATGGCCAACATCGAGTCCCGCCTGAACAACACGCTGTGGGGCCAGCGCCCCTACGTGCTGCAGGAGGTCTACCCGGGCGGAAGCGGCAACCTCGCGCCCGCCGCGTTCGAGAGCAACGGCAGCGTCATCGGCTTCGACTACGCCGACAACCTGAAGAGCCAGTTCACCGGCAGCATCGCCAACCTCAAGACCTTCGGGCAGTCCTGGGGCCTGGAGCCGAGCGCCGCCGACGGCGCCATGGTGACCAACCACGACACCGAGCGCAACGGCAGCACCCTCAGCTACAAGAACGGCGCCACCTTCACCCTGGCCAACGAGTTCATGCTGGCCTGGGGTTACGGCGTGCAGCCCTCGGTCTACTCCGGCTTCACCTGGAACAGCACCGACGACTCGCCGCCGGCCGACGCGAACGGCTACGTCACCAACACCGACTGCGCGAACGGCTGGTCCTGCACCGACCGGATCCGGGGCGTCGCCAACATGGTCGGCTGGCACAACGCCGCACAGGGCGCGGCGGTGGCCGACTGGTACGACGACGGCTCCAACCTGATCGCCTTCTCGCGCGGCAGCAAGGCCTGGATCGCCATCAACAACGAGTCGGCCACGCAGACCAGGACCTTCCAGACGGGCCTGGCCGCCGGGACCTACTGCGATGTCATCCACGGCGACTACACGGCGGCGACGGGCAGTTGCTCCGGTCCGACGGTCACCGTGGACGCGAGCGGCGACGCGACCGTCTCGGTCGCCGCCAAGGACGCGGTCGCGCTGTACGCGACCACCTCCTCCACCACGTCCCCCTCGCCGACCCCGACGGCGACCTCGACCTCGACGGCCGGCCCCACGGCCAGCCCGACCCCGACAGCCACCTCGACGCAGCCGTCGGGCACCGTGGCCGAGACCTTCACCGTCAACGGCGCGCCGACCAGCGCCCCCGTCTACCTGGTGGGCTCGATCAGCGGCCTGGGCAGCTGGGCCCCCGCCTCCGCGCTGCCGATGACGCAGTCCGGCTCGACCTGGACCACCACGGTGAACCTCCCGACGTCCACCGCCATCCAGTACAAGTACGTCGAGAAGGACTCCTCGGGCAACGTCACCTGGGAGCCCGGCCCCAACCACACCGCGACGACCGGCTCAGGCGCCGGCGCCTCGCTGACGGACGGCTACAACGGCACGGCCGCCACCGTCACGGAGACCTTCGACGCCAACGCCACCACCTGGTACGGCCAGAACGTCTACGTCGTCGGCTCGTTGCCGGCGCTGGGCAGCTGGAACACGGCCGCGGCGGTGCCGCTCTCGTCCGCGTCCTACCCGGTGTGGTCCGCGACGGTCTCCCTGCCCGCCGACACCGCGTTCCAGTACAAGTACGTCAAGAAGGACCCGGACGGCACGGTCGAGTGGGAGACGGGCGCCAACCGCGCCGCCACCACCGGCACCGCCGGTGCCACACTCAGCGACAGCTGGAACACGCCCGCGACCAGTCCTGTCGGCGTCACCTTCGACGAGACGAAATCGACCGTCACCGGCCAGAACGTCTATGTCGTGGGCAGCATCGGTGCGCTCGGGTTCTGGGATCCGACGAAGGCGTTCCCGCTCTCCTCCGCGAATTACCCCGTTTGGGCTACGACGCTCAGCATCGCACCGAACACATACTTCGAGTACAAGTACATCGTCATCGACTCATCCGGGAACATCACCTGGGAGTCGGGCGCCAACCGCAGCCACACCACCGGATCCTCCGGCGCCGTCACCCTTGACGACAGCTGGAAATAACGCAACGTGACCGGCCCGGGAGCCGTCGCCCCACCGGGCGGCGGCTCGCGGTTTTTGCTCCACTAAGACCTGAGGGGTATTTCCTTCGAGGAATCCCAGACCAGAGGGTGATCAGGAGAGCCCAGGCCGCATGGCAGACTACTCACCCATGGGGAAGGCAACAGGAGCACGCACCGGTAACAGGAGGCCCAAGGGTCACCTGCTCTGGTCGGTGCGTGGACACTTCCGTTCGCCGGGTCGTCCCCGCTTGTGGATCGAGCTGTTGCTGATTGCCGTGAGCTACTGGATCTACTCGATGGTCCGCAACGCGGTGCCCGAGATGGAAGTCCAGGCGCAACACAATGCACACGACATCTGGGCGCTCGAACAGACGCTGCACATTGATGTGGAGCGTTCAATCAATCACGCGTTCGACTCCGTCACCTGGCTGATCACCGGCCTGGACTACGACTACGCGACACTCCACTTCATCGTCACAATCGCGGTTCTCGTGTGGTTGTTCCGCGCACATTCGGGCCGCTATGCGGCCGCGCGGCTCTCGCTATTCGTGACGACCGGTTTCGCGTTGGTGGGCTACTACTTCTATCCGCTCGCGCCACCCCGCCTGATGGTGGACGGCGGATTCATCGACACCGTCGAGAAGCACCACACCTGGGGCTCGATGGCCTCCGGCGACATGGCCCACGTCTCGAACCAGTTCGCGGCGATGCCCTCCATGCACATCGGCTGGTCCCTCTGGTGCGGCCTGACGATCTGGTTCCTGGCGAAGCGCACCTGGGTGCGGATCCTGGGCGTCATCTACCCGCTGACGACCCTGATCGTCATCGTGGCCACGGCGAACCACTTCTTCATGGACGCGATCGCCGGCGCCTGCTGCACCTTCATCGGCCTGGGCGCTTCCCGCCTGGTCTACCGCCGCTGGCCCTACAGCTTCCCAAAGGCCGCACCGGCCCCGCTGCCCCTCCCCGAACCCGAACCGCAGCCCGTGGGCGCTGGGCGATAGCCCCGGAGCGCGAGCCGTCAGGAACGCTCCCGCAGGCCGTCGCAGCATCCAGGGGGCTCGTGCCCCCGATGGCTACTCGCCGTAGACAATGTGCTCCATGACCTCCCGCGCCCTGCGGGCGGTGCGTCGGTAGTCGTCGACCATCTCGCCCGCGTGGCCCTCGGCGTAGCCGAGGTAGCGGGCGACGCCAGCGAGTTCCCGCGGCTCCGCGGGAAAGCTGTCACCCGCGCGGCCGCGCACCAGCATGACCGCGTTGCGTACCCGCGCCGCCTGGACCCACGCCGCCGACAGCGCCTGCGCGGCGTCCGCGTCGAGCAGGTCCGCGTCGACCGCGGCCTGCAGCGCCCGCAGCGTGCGGGTCGTGCGCAGGCCCGGCACGGCGTGCCCGTGCTGCAACTGCAGCAGCTGCACCGTCCACTCGACGTCGGCGAGCCCGCCGCGCCCCAGCTTGGTGTGGGTGGTCGGGTCCGCGCCGCGCGGCATGCGTTCGGCCTCCACCCGGGCCTTGATCCGGCGGATGTCCCGCAACTCGCCCTCGTCCAGCCCGGCGGCCGGATACCGCAGCGGGTCGATCAGGGCGACGAACTCCTGGCCGAGCGCCTGGTCACCGGCGACGGGCTTGGCCCGCAACAGCGCCTGGCTCTCCCAGGTGTGCGACCAGCGGCGGTAGTAGGCCGCGTAGGAGGCGATCGTGCGCACCAGCGGGCCCTGGCGGCCTTCCGGGCGCAGGTCCGCGTCGATCAGCAGGGGCGGTTCGGTCGAGGGGAGCTGGAGCAGCCGGCGCAGCTCCTCGAAGACGGCCCGCGCCGCGTTGCTCGCCTTCGTCTCGTCGGCCTCCGGCAGGGGGTCGTGGACGAACATGACGTCCGCGTCCGAGCCGTAGCCGAGCTCGTGGCCGCCGAAGCGGCCCATCGCGACGACCGAGAGCCGGGTCGGCAGCGGCTCCCCGGCGGCGGCCTCCGCCGCCGCGACGCAGGCCGCGAGCGCGCCCGCGAGGGTGGCGCGGTTGATACCGGTGAGCGCCAGCCCTGCCGCCTCCACCGACTCGGGGTCGGTGTCACCCAAACGGCCCAACACGTCCGCCGCGGCGGTCCGGAAGAGCTCGCGGCGGCGGACGGAACGCGCAGCTGCCACCGCGGCTGCCACGTCGTCGGCGCGGCCCACCGCGGAGGCGACCTCGCGGTCCAGCATCTGCGGGGAGCGCGGGACGAGGCCGTCGGCGTCGCCGAGCAGGCCGACCGCCTCCGGCGCGCGCAGCAGCAGGTCCGGGGCGAGGCGCCCGGAGGAGAGGATGCGGGCCAGGTTCTCCGCGGCCGCGCCCTCGTCGCGCAGCAGCCGCAGGTACCAGGGCGTGGAGCCGAGGCTGTCGGAGACCTTGCGGAAGCCGAGCAGCCCGGCGTCCGGGTCGGCGGACTCGGCGAACCAGCCCAGCATCACCGGCAGCAGCGTCCGCTGCAGCGCGGCGCGCCGGCTGACGCCGGTGGCCAGTGCCTGCAGGTGCCGGAACGCGTCGGCGGGCGCGCTGAATCCGAGCGCCGCGAGGCGCGCCTGCGCGGCCTCGGCGCTGAGCGCGGTGCCGTCGAGACGGGTGGTGAGCCCGGCCTCCTCCTGGTCCAGGTGGGCGACGGCGTCGAGCAGCGGACGGTAGAAGAGCTTCTCGTGCAGCCGCCGCACCTCGCGGCCGTGCCGCTTCCACTCCGCCATCAGCTCCGCGACGGGATCGGCGCGCAGCCCGAGCGAGCGGCCGAGGCGGCGCAGGTCCTGCTCGTCGGTGGGGACGAGGTGGGTGCGGCGCAGCCGGAACAGCTGGATGCGGTGCTCCAGCGTGCGCAGGAACCGGTACGCGCTGTCGAGCGCGGCGGCGTCGGCACGGCCCACGTAGCCGCCGGCGGAGAGGTCGGCGAGGGCGGTGAGGGTGGTGGCGCTGCGCAGCGTCTCGTCGGTGCGGCCGTGGACGAGCTGCAGCAGCTGCACGGAGAACTCGACGTCACGCAGCCCGCCGGGGCCGAGCTTGAGCTCGCGCTCGACCTCGTTCGGCGGGATCGCCTCGACGACGCGGCGGCGCATGTGCTGCACGTCCTGCACGAAGTTCTCGCGCTGCGAGGCCTGCCAGACCATCGGCGTGACGGCGTCGAGGTACTGCTGCCCGAGCTCCGCGTCGCCGGCCACCGGGCGGGCCTTGAGCAACGCCTGGAACTCCCAGGTCTTGGCCCAGCGCTGGTAGTAGGCGAGGTGGCTGGCGAGGGTGCGCACCAGCGGTCCGTTCTTGCCCTCCGGGCGCAGGTTCGCGTCGACCTGCCAGATGGTGCCCTCACGGGTGCTGTCCGAGCAGAGGCGCATCATGCGTGCGGCGAGGCGGGTGGCGGCCTTGACGGCCGTGTCCGGGTCGACGTCCTCGCGCGGCTCGCCGACGAAGACGACGTCCACGTCGGAGACGTAGTTGAGCTCCCGTCCGCCGCACTTGCCCATCGCGATCACGGCCAGCCGGCAGGCGCGCGCGGCGTCCGGATCCTCCTCGGCGGCGATGTCGAGGGCGGCCTGCAGGGTCGCCCCGGCGAGGTCGGCGAGCTCGGCGGCGGTCTGGCCGAGGTCGGCGGTGCCGGTGAGGTCACGGGCGGCGATGCTGAGCAGCAGCCGGCGGTAGCCGGTGCGCAGCGCGTCCGCGCGCGGGATGCCGGGCTGCTCCTCCCAGACGTGCTGGTACAGCCGCCGGACGAACTCCTCCGGGCCGGGGTGGATGTCGTGCAGCTCGAAGGTGACCAGCTGGTGCCAGTCGTGCGGGTGCCGGGCCAGATGCTCCCCCAGCGCGGCGCTGGCGCCGAGCACGCCCAACAGGCGGTCGCGCAGCGGCTTCGCGGTGGTGAGGGTGTCCAGCAGCGCGTGCCGCTCGGCCTCGTCAGGGCAGGCCTCGACGAGGCCGGCGAGGCCCTTCAGCGCCTCGTCCGGATCGGCGGTGGCCGCGAGCGCGTCCAACAGCACGCTGTCGGCGGCGTGCGCCACGAGCGCCGGCTCGGCGAGCCGCGCGGCGGCGGCCTCGGGGTCGGTGAACCCGCGCCGCACCAACCGCCCGACCGGACTGCTCCGCCGCGCCCCGCCGCGCTCCGTCTCCAACGCCTCTCGCCTCCACGTCGCCGCGATCCGCTCCACCGCTGCTTCCCAGGTCGCAGCGCCCGCTCTCGATCCTCCCCGACCCTACGTCCTTCGAACATCCGAAGCGGCTCAGCGCTCGGTGTCGTCGCCCTGCGCGGCGAGGTCCAGGAGCAGTTGCACCGAGGGTGCCTCCACGCGGGCCAGGAGCACGATCAGCAGGGTGGCCACTGGACCGAGCAGCAGGGACAGCAGCCACCAGTTCAGCCCGGAGCGTCCCTTGCCCTGGGCCAGCCCCGCGTTGATGAGCGACAGCGTCAGCCATCCGACGCTGTATCCCCCGAACCCGCCGACGGAACCGCTCGCTGTGAGGATCTCCTGACTCAGCACTTCTCTGCTCCCCCTGTCCCTGGCCTCGGCCGTCCGTGGCGGGCCGGTTGGCGAGGCATCCAAGCAGCAGGGGCCACGCGGCACAAGGCCTACGGGCCGGCGAAGGCCGCGACCGCGTCAGGGGCGGACGCGGACGGCCCGGTAGTCGTAGCCGTCCTGCTGGAAGCCCGGGGCCTCCCACTCCAGCTCGACGCGCTGACCGGGCGTCAGGCTGCGGTAGCCGTCCATCTCGATGTTCGAGAAGTGGGCGAAGCAGCCGCCCGGTGTCTCGGCGGAGTCGAGCACGCCCCAACCGTCCTCGTCGTACCACTCGCGGACCGTCGCGACCGTCATGGTTCCCCCTCGGCGATGTCTGGACGAGCGCCACCCAGCGATGGCAGCCTGGTCGTTCGTGATCAACATTCCCACGAGCGGCACCGTGGTCGCCATAAACGGCGGGAGCGGCGGGGGCGACGGGGTCCAGGTCACCGAGGAGATCGTCCCGGCCGAGCGGCCGGCGTGACCGATGCGCCTCTACCTCTCGTCCTTCCGCCTCGGCAACCACCCCGAGCGCCTGCTCGCCCTCCTCGGCGACACGGGACCGGGCGACCTGACCGTGGTCGCGAACGCCATCGACCACGTGGAACCGGACGTCCGCCGGGCGGGCGTCGAGCGCGAGTTCCAGGACCTCACCGCCCTCGGCTTCCGCCCACGCGAACTGGACCTCCGGGACTTCTTCGACCGCCCGGCGCCTGACGTCGCGTCGGCACTCGCCCCCTTCCCCGCCGTCTGGGTCCGCGGCGGCAACGCCTTCGTCCTCCGCCACGCCCTCTCCCGAAGCGGCGCGGACTCGGCCCTCACCACCCGCCTCCGCGCCGACACCCTCCTCTACGCCGGCTACAGCGCGGGCGCCTGCGTCCTCGCCCCCTCCCTCTCCGGCCTCGAACTCTGCGACGACCCGCACCTGGCGCCACCGCTCTGGGACGGCCTCCACCTCCTCGACCGCCCCTTCGTCCCCCATGTCGCCTCCCCCGACCATCCGGAGACGGCAGCCTGCGACCTCATCTCCTCCCGCTACCGCGCCCACGGCGTCCCGCACCACGCGCTGCGCGACGGGGAGGTCCTGGTGGTGGACGGCGAGACGACTCAGGTGCTGTGAGGACCGGGGGCCACACTCATCTGACGAAGGTGAACATCTGCGCGCCAAGGCTCAACGGTCGGGGCTCCCCCGCGAACCGGTGCACTCCCACCCCGAAGCCGGCGTCGGGCTCGGAGACCCAGATCCGCAGGAAACCGCGCTCCTCCAGCCACGTGCAGATCTGCGGGACCAAATCCGGCTTCCTGCGGTTCCGGGTCCAGATGAGAGTCCCGCCGGGCCGGCAGAGCTCGGTGCAGTGGTCGACGGTCCGCTTCACGTCGTCGTCGGAGATGTTGCCGAATACGCCGCAGACCAGGACGAGGTCAGCGGGTGTCATGCCGTCATAGTGCCTCGTCAGCGAGGCGTCCCCGACCACGACCTCGACGTTCGGCAACCCTGCGCCCGCCGCCGCCTGCCGCGCGACCTCCGCGTTCCGCGCATCCAACTCCACCAGCCGCGCCCGCACATCGCCGGCCCTCGGGTGCCCCGAGGCCAGCACCCCGATCAGGTCCCGCCCCTCCCCTGCGCAGAGGCTGACCGCGGTGATCGGCCCGGGAGCGCAGCCGTCGAGCGCCTCACGTATCCGCTCCTGAACGACCCTCAACCGCCGCCCCAGCGAGGAGTCGTCCCGCTCGTACTCCTCATGCCACGCATGCCAGTCCATGATCGAACCCCCGAGCTCAGTGGATGGCCGTCCACCTTAGTACCGCGAACTCCCGCCCTTCACCTGGGCCCAGTAGAGATGGAGCTGGACCAGGTTGTCCTGGAAGGCGCGATCCTCGTCACCGCTGGTGAAGAGGCCCGGCATGGTCAGCGGCCGACCGGTCGTCCGGTGCACGCGCTTGGTTGATCATGTAAACGACGAGGAGCAGCCAGCACGATCACCTGGAATGGTGACCAGCCTGAGCGACCTCCCGTGGAAACGACACGCGAGTTCAGGATCGTGGGTCTTCGATCGGGGTCGGCGGGTCGCTTCGATGCACCGTCGGTGGAATCGGAGAATGCGGGACGGAAGCGACATATCCGGTGACTAGGGTGGGCGAGAGCGGCGATGGCCAGTGCGAGCGGACCAGAAGGACAGCCCGTTCACGGAGGGAAGGTCAAGGGCTGGGCATCGAAGGTGTTTCGGCTCCACCCCGAGGGTGTGAACTGGCCGCGAGCGGTGCTGTTCCTGGACATCGCGCTGGTGCCACTGGTCGTCTTCTGGGCGATCGGGCATGAGGAGTACCTGCTCAGCGCGTTGTTCGGCCTGCTGCTTGCCTGGCTGGCCGACCCCGGTGGGAGCTTCGGGCACCGTGCGTCACACGTCGCCCTCTTTGCGCTGATCGGCGCAGGGCTGACCGCGCTGGGGTTCGGCATCGGCGGCGACGCTTGGGGTTGGTTGGTGCTGGCCGCCTTCGCCGTCACCCTGGTGGCCGGGCTGGCAGTCGCGTTCGGGGTTCGCAGGTTCGTGACCGCCCTGCTGCTCAATATCTGGTTCATCCTCGCCCTGTCGCTCGCGTTCGGCTTCCATCAGCACCCCCGCCTCACCAACTACACCTGGGGTCAGGTGCTCGCCTGGTCCGGCGGAGCGGCACTGTGGATCGCGATCACGTTCATCGGGTGGCTGATCCGCGGGCGCGAGGACCGGCCCCAGCCGATCGCGGAACTCCCCGGCGACACGTCGCCTCGGAAGCTGACGCGCCCGGTCATCATGTTCGCGGTGATCCGCGCTGTGGCCATCGCCGGCAGCGTCGCGCTTGCATTCGGACTGAACCTGTCGCACGGCTACTGGCTGCCGATCGCGACCATGGTCGCGCTGAAGCCGAGCCTGGAGCAGAGCACGCTCGTAGCCGCGCAGCGCCTGGCCGGGGCGTTGATCGGTGCCGTCGCGGCGGCGCTGCTGCTGCTGATCCCGACCAGTGAACACGGGCTGAGGCTGTTCGCGGTCGAGCGTGGACTCGAAGTGGTCGCGCTCGTGCTCTTGATGCACGGGGTGGGGATCCGCTTGTTGAACTACGCGCTCTACTGTGCGGCCATCGCGGCGGGGGTGCTCGTCCTGATCGACCTTCCGCAACCGTCCGACTACGCCGCCGAGGGCTACCGGGTGCTGTGGACGTTCTGCGGCGTGGGGATCGGTGTGCTCGTCATGCTGCTCGCCGGCCTGCTCGGCAAGCGCACCGCCCGCCACCATTGAGCCACCGCAGAGGGCGGGTTCTCCTCGATCGGGCAGCTTCGCCGAATCCTTGAGCGCGTGTACTGCGTCGACCTGGAGTCGGCGGTGCCTGGCCAACGACTTCGGGGCGTCCCGCCGGCACGCAGTCCGCACCACCCGTCACCTGCACGGCTGGCGCGGCACCGAGATCGGTCTGACGGCCGTAGACGGCTCCAGAGCCCCGAAAGGGCCGGACCACCGTGGATTGATCTCCACCATGATCCGGCCCCATGTCTAGAGCCCTGCTGACCTGCGCCTACAGCACCGGCAGGCTGCGGCGGAGTTCGAACGGGGTGACCTCGGAGCGGTACTCCTCCCATTCCTGGCGCTTGTTGCGCAGGAAGAAGTCGAAGACGTGCTCGCCCAGCGTCTCGCGGACGAGTTCGCTGCGTTCCATGAGGTCGATGGCCTCGCCGAGGTTCTGCGGGAGGGGTTCGATGCCCATGGCGCGGCGTTCGAGGGTGCTGAGGGCCCAGACGTCGTCGTCCGCGCCAGGGGGGAGTTCGTAGCCCTCGGCGATGCCCTTGAGGCCGGCGGCGAGGGTGACGGAGTAGGCGAGGTAGGGGTTGCAGCCGGTGTCGAGGGAGCGGATCTCGACGCGGGTGGAGCCCTGTTTGCCGGGCTTGTACATGGGGACGCGGACCAGCGCGGAGCGGTTGTTGTGGCCCCAGCAGATGTACGACGGCGCCTCGCCGCCCGCGCCGGCGGCGCGGTCGGAGCCGCCCCAGATGCGCTTGTAGGAGTTGACCCACTGGTTGGTGATCGCGGAGGTCTCCGCCGCGTGGCGGAGGATGCCGGCGATGAAGGAGCGGCCGATCTTGGAGAGCTGGTACTCCGCGCCCGCCTCGTGGAAGACGTTGCGGTCGCCCTCGAAGAGCGACAGGTGGGTGTGCATGCCGGAGCCCGGGTACTGGGAGAAGGGCTTCGGCATGAAGGTGGCGTGGACGCCCTGCTCCAGCGCGACCTCCTTCATGACCAGGCGGAAGGTCATGATGTTGTCGGCGGTGGAGAGCGCGTCCGCGTAGCGCAGGTCGATCTCCTGCTGGCCGGGCGCGCCCTCGTGGTGGCTGAACTCCACCGAGATGCCCATCGACTCCAGCATGGTGATGGCCTGTCGGCGGAAGTCGTGGCCGACGCCGCGCGGGGTGTGGTCGAAGTAGCCCGACTGGTCCGCCGGGATCGGCGGGGTGCCGTCACCCGGGAGGTTCTTCAGCAGGAAGAACTCGATCTCGGGGTGGGTGTAGAAGGTGAAACCGAGGTTGGACGCCTTCTCCAGGGTGCGCTTGAGCACGTACCGCGGGTCCGCGAAGGACGGGGAGCCGTCCGGCATGAGGATGTCGCAGAACATGCGTGCCGTGCCGGGCGCCTCCGAGCGCCACGGCAGTATCTGGAAGGTGCCCGGGTCCGGCTTGGCCAGCATGTCGGACTCGTACACCCGGGCGAAGCCCTCGATCGCGGATCCGTCGAACCCGATGCCCTCCTCGAAGGCCTGATCGAGTTCCGCCGGAGCGACCGCGACGGACTTCAGAAACCCGAGGACGTCGGTGAACCAGAGCCGGACGAAACGGATGTCTCGCTCTTCGAGAGTGCGGAGCACGAACTCCTGCTGCTTGCCCATGGCTACAGTCTCACCTCTGCGGTTTACGGATGCGTTAAGCGCGGAAGCCCGAAGCGCACGCGTCGCCCACCAGGCCCACTGTTCGCATCATCGCAGATAAGTACTGATCGTGGGCCTGGCGGGATGATCACTCAGACGCGGCCGAAGAAGTCCGGGTAGTAGCCGGTCGACAGCACCGAGATCCGCACGTCCGCGCCCCGGTGCGGAGCCTCGATGTAGCGGCCGCCGCCCAGGTAGATCGCGACGTGGTGGATGCCGCTGGACCTGCTGCTGGAGGACCAGAAGATCAGGTCGCCCCGGCGCAGCCGGTTCGGTGGGATCGGGGTGGTCGCCCGGTACTGCTCGGCCGCGACCCGCGGCAGGGTGATCCCGGCGCGGAAGAAGGCCTGCTGGACCAGGCCGGAGCAGTCGTAGCCGTAGGGGCCGTTGCCGCCCCAGACGTACGGCTTGCCGAGCTGCGC
>NZ_QKYN01000076.1:0-32052 GCF_003258295.1 Streptacidiphilus pinicola
CGGCCGCCTTGGCCGGGCCGAGACGGAGATGGCGCAGCGTCAGCGTGTGCTCGACGGGGGAGCGGTCCAACTCCTGGGCCACCGCCCCGAGCAGCGCGGCCGTGCCCTCGGGCTGCGGATCCTGGACCAGCAGGCGGCGCGCGGACACCCGGTAGTACTGCTCGGTGCCGCCCCGGACCTGCCGGGAACCGGCGGCCTGGACCAGCCCCGCCTCCCGCAGCACCTTCAGATGGTGCGAGACGCTGCCCTTGTTCACGCCCAGCTGCGCGGCCAGCCGGCTGATCGTGGACGGCTCCCGTTTGAGCGTGAACAGCAGCCGCTGGCGTAGCGGATGGGCCAGTGCGGCGTGCTGCTCGGCGGAGTCGATCTGCTGGACGTCCTCGGACGGGTCGGTGCTCACGGGTTAAGTGTTAATTGTGGTTGACGCTTTTGCAAGCGGGCTGGTCTACTCGCTGCCATGACCACCACTACGCCGTCCGCTCCGCTGTCCACCGCGCTGGACGCCGCCACCGTCGTCGACGCGACCGCCGAACTGCTCGCCGAGCACTACGTCTTCCCGGAGGTGGCAGCCGAGTTGGCCGCGCTGCTGCGGCGTCGTAGCGCCGCCGGGGCGTACCCCACGCAGAGCGCGGCGGAGCTGGCCGAGGCCGTCACGGCCGACCTGCGGTCACTCAACGGCGACCTGCACCTGCGGCTGAAGCACCACGAGGAGCCCGTGTCGTCCGGGCAGGGCGAGGCGCTCATGGCGGAGATGCGCCGCAAGTTCGACGCCTCGCTGGGCGGCGTGCCGCGGGTGGAGCTGCTGGAGGGCGGCGTCGCCCTGCTGGAGATCGCCCCGGCGATGTTCCCGGTGGACTGGGCTGCCGAGCCGCTGGCCGCCGCGCTCACCCTGGTGGCGCCCGCCCCCGCCCTCGTCCTCGACCTGCGCCGGAACACCGGCGGCGACCCGGAGACGGTCGCCTTCATCTGCGCCTACCTGCTGGACGGCCGCACGCACCTGAACACCCTGCTGAAGCGTCAGGGCGAGGTGGCCGAGCAGTTCTGGACGCCCTCGCACGTGCCGGGCGCCCGGTTCGGCGGCAGCAAGCCCCTCTACGTGCTGACGAGCGGCGCGACCTTCTCCGGCGGCGAGGAGCTCGCGTACGACCTGCAGCAGCTCGGCCGCGCCCAGATCGTGGGCGAGACCACCGGCGGCGGGGCGCACCCGCGCAAGGGCTGGACGGTCCACCCGCATCTG
The DNA here is from genome assembly GCF_003258295.1 of Streptacidiphilus pinicola. Lineage (GTDB taxonomy): Bacteria > Actinomycetota > Actinomycetes > Streptomycetales > Streptomycetaceae > Streptacidiphilus > Streptacidiphilus pinicola. The sequence goes on from NZ_QKYN01000076.1 coordinate 1,238, forward strand.
GAGGCCTCGGTGCCGGTCGCCCGCGCGGTGAACCCCGTCTCGGGGACCAACTGGGAGGGCGTCGGCGTCCGCCCCGACGTGCCCTGCGACGCCGACGAGGCCCTCGACCGGGCGCTGGCCCTCGCCCGAGCCCGTCTCGCGGAGTCGGACGCGGTCTGACCGCTGAAAGCGCTCCGCCCCCGGCGCCGTACGGGACCGGCGCGGGGGACGGAGCGGGATCCAGGGGCCCGTTCAGGCCCAGTGGAGCAGGAGCCAGCCGCGGTGGGGAAGCGCGGTGTCGACGGTCAGGACGGCTGGGTCGGTGGCGACGGCGGCCGTGGTCGGTTCGGCCAACGGACAGAGCAGGGTCGCCCGCGCGTCGGGCGCAGCGCCGGGGAAGTCGACGCGCGGGCGGGCCGGGTCGGCGCTGCCGTTGGCCACGGCGAGCCGATGACCGGAGGCGGTGCGCACGAAGTGAGGCACGAGGTGCGGCCCGCCGGAGACGAGCGGGAGTTCCGGCCGCTCGCCCTCCAGGAAGCGGACGGTGGCGTGCAGCAACCGTTGTCCGTCGTCGTCGAAGGGCAGTTGCTCCGGCGCGGTGGCGGCGAGCACCGCGACCCGGCCGCCGAGCTCGTTGGTGTAGTGGCAACGGCCGGGCCCCCACGGCCGGCCGTCGGGGGTGGTGACCAGAGTCGTCACCGTCGCGTCGGGCACGGGGGAGAGCCGGGCCAGTGCCGGCTGGAGATTGACGCTCAGCCAGATCTCGCCGTCCGCCGTGGGGCACCGCTCGACGGCGTACGGGCCCGGCACGGCGGGGTGCTGGTCCCGCTCGACCAGCTCCGCCGCCTCGATGCCGAGCAGCGGACCGAAGCCCCGCTCGACCAGGATCGCCGCGGCCGCACCGTCCAGCAGCAGGCCGCCGGACAGCAGTCGCTCGACCTCGGCGTCGGCGAAGGCCCAGGCGAGCTGCCCGAACAGCGCGTTGACGCGGGCCGGACCGGCCGTGACGGGCACGCCGTAGCGCAGCAGGAAGTCCGCGGCCGGGCCCGGGTCGACGGCCAGCTCGGCGAGGTCGCCGCCGCGCCGGGTCCGGACGTGCGCGGCCGCGTCCTGGCGGAACGGCAGACCGACGCCCAGCGACTCGAAGGCGCCTGCCGGTTCGGCCGCGACGAAGTCCAGCGCGGGCCGGGAGCGGCGCAGCAGCCGGGCGATGCCGGGGTAGCGCTGCGCCCGGCCCGAGTGCATCGGGTGCAGGTTGAGGAAGAGCGCGTCGGAGCCGGCGAGCTGCGCGGTCACCAGCTCGGACCAGGTCTGCGTGTCGGACTTGGACCACGCGGTGTGCGGCCAGTTCTCGATCTCCGGCTCGCTGCCGGCCCAGGCTGGCCGAAGCGCCCGCTGCTGCTCCAGCATCCAGACGGAGAAGCTCAGTTCGCGGCCCGGCTGGTCGCTGTAGCCCGCGAAGTGGGGGCGGTGGGCTACCCGTCCGCCGATGGCCAGCGTGTCGAAGAGGGCGGGCCAGTCGCGGCCCTCGACGGAGGCGACGCCGAGCATGGAGCTCATCAGCCCGAGCCGGGACCGGCCGCCCGAGTGCCGCGCGACCGCCGCGGCCAGCTCCTCGGCCACCTCCAACTGCGCCGTCCGCCAGACCTGCTGGAGCTGAGCCCGCCAGGGATGCGGCGGGCCGGGCGCGGTGACGGCCGCGACCGCCTGCTCGCGCGTCACCGGCTCGCCGACCAGCTCCGCCAGCCGTTCCAGCATGGGTGGTTCGAAGCCGCCGCCCCATGGCAGCGGCGCGTGGTTGTGGTACCGGAAGTCGTCCTCCAGCCACAGCACCCGGAAGCCCAGCGCGGCGTAGCGGGCGTAGTGCGCGGCGATCCACGCCCGCCAGCGCGGGCAGGCGAACGAGGCCTGCGCGGCGGCGACCGTGCCGTCCGGCGCCACCATCGGCGCGAAGCCGAGCCGGTCCGCCCGGCCGCGGTCGGCGTGGCCGGCGGTGACCCACGGGTTGAGGCTGACCTCCAGCCCCGCCTCCCGCAGCACCCCCAGACCGGTCACGGCGGTCTCGACGAGCAGGTCCTCGGCCGGGCCGCCCGGGTGACCGTCGTACAGCTCCTCGGCCCCGAGCAGCAGGACGACCTCGTCCACGCCGGCCTCGCCGCAGAACTTGGCCAGCTCGGCGGCCTGAGCGGCGGCGTCCGGGCCGGGGTGGAGCTGGAACCGCAGGTGGTACCGGGCGGGCACGCGGGGCCTCCTCACTTGACGCTGCCGGCCGTCAGGCCGGTGCGCCAGAACCGCTGCAGGGAAAGGAACAGGACGACCAGGGGGATCGCGGAGACCATCGCCGCGGTGACCACGATGTTGAACGGCACGGCCGACGGCCCGATGCCGCGCTGCGACTGCCACCCGACGATGCCGACGGTGACCGGCTGCAGGTGGTCGTCGGCCAGCATCAGCACCGGCAGCAGGTAGTTGGTCCAGATCGAGACGAACTGGAAGAGGAAGATGGTGACCAGGGCCGGGGCCATCACCTTCAGCGCGATCGTGCCGAAGATCCGGACCTCGCCGGCCCCGTCGATCCGTCCGGCCTCCAGCAGCTCGTCCGGCACGGACGCCGCCGCGTAGATCCGGGCGAGGTACACCCCGAACGGGCTCACCATGCTGGGCAGCAGGACCGCCCAGTAGGTGTTCACCAGATGGACCTTGGAGAACATCAGGTACAGCGGGATCGCCAGCAGCGGCTGCGGCACCAGCACCGCGGCCAGCACCACGTTGAAGGTCAGCTCCCGCCCGCGGAACGGGTACTTGGCCAGCGCGTAGCCGCCCAGCGAGGAGATCAGGGTGCTGACCGCAGCGCCACCCACGGCGTAGAGGGCGCTGTTGGCCAGCCACTGCGAGTAGATCCCGCCCTGTTGGGTGAAGACCTGCCGCAGGTTGGCGACGAGCGAGAAGTGCCCGAACCAGAAGCCGTTGCCCGAGAAGAGGTCGGAGTTGGTCTTCGTCGAGGAGACCAGCAGCCACCAGACGGGGACCAGGAAGTAGACGCAGGCGATGACCAGTACCCCGAGCGTGACCCAGCGGGCCGGGATACGGAGCGTGTTCACAGGGCGGCCCCCCGGCGCTGGACGAGCCGCAGGAAGCCGAAGGAGAGCACGAACGCCAGCAGTGCCAGGATCACCGACTCGGTGGCGGCGGCGTTGAAGTTGTTCGCGTCGACGGCGTCGTAGGCGGCGTAGATGGGCGTGTAGGTGCTGCTCAGGTTCGGCGCGACGTTGTGCAGGATGGCCGGCTCGTTGTAGAGCTGCGCGGTGCCGATGATGGAGAAGACGGTGGTCAGCACGAGCGCGGGCCGCACCAGCGGGATCTTGATCCGCCAGGCGATGCCGAACGCCGAGCAGCCGTCCATCGTCGCGGCCTCGCTGAGCTCCGGCGGGACGGCCTGCAGCGCGGAGTAGATGATCAGCATGTTGTAGCCGGTCCAGCCCCAGGTCAGCATGTTGCCGATGGTCGGCGCGAGCATGCTGTTCGAGGTCAGGTCCAGGTGCAGCCCCAGGTGGTGCGCGGCCGCGGTGATCGGGCTGAGGCCGGGCGCGACCAGGTAGGACCACATGATCGCCCCGACCACGCCCGGCAGCGCGTAGGGCAGGAAGAACGCCAGCCGGAAGAACCGCTTGAACAGCGTGGACCTGGCGTCCAGGAGCAGGGCCAGCCCGAGGGCCAGCGCCAGCATCACCGGCACCTGCACGACGCCGATCAGCAGCACCCGCAGCAGGGACCCGCGGAACGCGGGATCCGCCAGCGCGGCGGAGTAGTTGGACAGCCCCGCGAACACCTGCGTCGGCGCCGACAGCCCCAGCCCGTCCCGGTGCATCCGGAAGAGGCTCTGGTAGACGGTCCAGCAGATGGGCGCCACGTACATGGCGCAGAACAGCAGCAGAAACGGCGCCAGGAACGCCCCAGCGGTCCGCGCGCGCCGACGCACGTGCGCCGGCGCGCGGCGGGACCCTCTTCGCTCGGCGGAGGCCGGCGCGGGGACGGTCGTCCGTCGGGAGGTGGCGGTGCTCACGCGGTCACCCCGTCACCGTCAGGCCCTGCTGCTTCATCTGCGCGACCGTCTTGGTCTGCACCGTCCCGAGCACCGCCGGCAGCTTCGAGCCGCCCGTGCCGGCCTGGCCGAGGCCGTCGGCGAGGTCGGTGGAGGTCTGGGTCATCGTCGGACCCCACTGCCAGGAGGTGTTGATGTGCGCCGTCTCGGCGTTGAAGACGTCGTAGATCTTCTGTCCGCCGTAGAAGGGGTCCGGGGCGGAGAGGGCCGGGTTGCTGAGAGCCGCGGTCGCCGCGGGGTAGATGCCGGTGACCTTGATGAGGTTGGCGACGCTGTCGGCGTCCGTGCTCATCCACAGGGCGAACTCCGCCGCCTCCTTGGCGTGGGCGCAGCCCTTCAGCACGGCGGTGGCCGAGCCGCCGTCGTTGCCGTAGACGGGGTTGGCCGCGTCCCAGACCGGCATCGGTGCGACGGCCCACTGGCCGGAGCTGCCCTTGACGCTGGAGGCGATGATCGGCGCGTCCCAGACGGCGTTGACGTCGGAGAGGATCTTGCCGGACGCCATGTCGCTGTAGAGCGACGGGTCGTAGCTGGGGTCGGTCTTGAGCAGCTTCTTGTCGAGCAGGCCCTGCCAGTAGGAGGCGACCTTCTGGTTGGACGCGCTGTTCAGACTGACCTGCCACTGCTGGTTCGCGGTGCCGAACCAGGCCGCGCCGGCCTGCCAGGCGAGACCGGCGTAGTTGTAGGCGTCGTTGCCGAAGTCGCCCAGGTAGACGCTGGGGTCGGCGGCGTGCACCTTCGCGGCGTCGGCGGCGTACTCGTCCCAGGTCGCCGGGGGCTTGCTGATGCCGTACTTGGCGAAGAGGTCCTTGCGGTACATCAGCGCCATCGGCGCGGTGTCGACGGGAGCGCCGTAGGTCTTGCCGTCGATGGTGACCTGGTTCCAGGTCCAGTCGGCGAACTGGCTCTTGGCGGAGGAGGTGTCGGAGGTGACGTCCTCCAGCGCGCCCGCCGCGGCGAAGCTGGGCAGCGTCTCGTAGCCGACCTGTGCGAGGCACGGGGCGTTACCGGCCTGAACGGCCGTCAGCATCTTGGTGTAGCCGCCCTTGGAGCCCGAGGCGGTCTTGTCGAAGGTGATCTGAATGTCCGGGTGGCTCTTGTTCCACAGGGCGACGGACTGGTCGTAGCCGGGCGCCCAGCCCCAGAAGTCCAGCTTCACGGGCCCGGAGGCGGGAGCGCCTGAGCCGGTGGAACCGCTGCTGGAGCAGCCGGTGAGCAGGGCGGTGGCCGTCATGAGTGCGGCGGCCGCGGCCACCGTTCTTCCGGAGTGCATCTTCAAGGCAGGGCTCCTTGGCTGACCGGCTCTGGATTAGTTCGGCTATTGTTGGAATAAAATAGGGTGGAGTCAAGACACCCAGCAAGACCGCTACAGTCCCAGCGAGGAAGGGGAGGGCAGCCGTGGCGACCCACCAGGTTGAGACGTACCCGCGTGAGCTGGCCATCGCCGGGCCGCCCGGAGCGAAGGACCGCTCCTCGACGCGGCGGGCCAACCTGAGCCTGATCCTCAACCTGCTGCACGGGGAGGGCGGCCGTTCGCGCGCCCGGATCGCGGCCGACACCGGCCTGCCCAAGGCCACCGTCACCAACCTGATCGCCGAGCTGATGGAGGGCGGGCTGGTCCGCGAGGGCGGCGCCGAGCGCGAGGGCGCGGTCGGACGCCCGGGCCAGGTCGTCGAGTTGGACGGTCGCGCGCTGTGCGGCGTCGGCGTGGAGATCAACGTCGACTACGTCAGCGTGATCGCCCTCGACCTGCCCGGCGACGTCGTCGCGCAGCGCCGTCTCGCCGTCGACGTCGCCTCGACCCCGGCCGAGGCCGTGCTGGACACGGTCGGTCAGCTGGTCGCCGAGACGATGGCGGAGCTGGCGTCCTCGGGCGTGCGCACCATCGGCGTCACGCTGGCCGCGCCCGGCGTGATCGACCCGGTCCGCGGCATGGTGACCTACGCGTCCAACATCGGCTGGCGCGAGGTCGCCGCCGTCGACGGCCTGCGGCGCCGGCTCGGCCGGTCCGCCCCGGAGATCCACCTGGAGAACGACGCCAAGCTGGGCGCGATCGCGGAGTTCGTCACCACGGACACGCCGGGCGTGCGGGACCTGGTCTACCTGACCGGCGCGACCGGCGTCGGCGCGGGCATCATCGCGAGCGGCAAACTCCTGCGCGGCAACGCCGGGTTCGCCGGCGAGGTCGGCCATCTTCCGTTGGGTGACCCGGAGCAGGACTGCCCGTGCGGCCGCCGCGGCTGCTGGGAGACGGCCGTCGGCCTCGCCGCCCTGCTGCGGCTCGCCGCCGACCGCGACGACGAGGTGCACGACCCGTCGGTCGACGTCGAGCAGCGGCTGAGCGAGCTGCGCCGCCGCGCGGAGGCCCGTGACGAACGCACCCTTGCCGCGCTGGACACGCTGGCCCGCTCGTTGGGGGCGGGTGTGGCGCTGCTCGTCGACATCCTCAACCCGCGCCTGCTGGTGCTGGGCGGCCACTTCGCGGTGTTCGGCGCGTACCTGGTCGACGCCGTCAGGGACCACGTCCGCGACACGGTGATCGCGCCGGACGCGGGCGGCTGCGAACTGGTGCCCTCGGTGCTGGGCTTCACCGCGCCGGCGCGGGGCGGCGCGTATCTCGCACTGGACGCGGTGTACCAGGACCCGATCGCCATCATGCAGTTGACCCAGTCCTAGGGCGGGGCCCGGATCGGGCGATCAAGGACTGGGCCGGCACAAGGTCTTGACGCGGACCCGATTAGTTCGGATTCTAGCGGAACTATTCCTCTCGCTCCTCTCCCACCCCCGTGGAAGGACCACGATGAGCAGATCCCTCCGACCGCGTCTGGTGGCCGCGACCGTCGTCGCGGTCGTCGCCGCAGGCCTGCCGTTGCTGCCCGGTGCGGCCGCGAACGCGGCGGTCGCCGGCACCATCACCCTCGGCGGCCTGTGTCTGGACGACGTCAACGCCTCGACCGCCGACGGCAGTCCGGTCCAGCTCGCGTCCTGCGCGAGCGGCTCCGCCGAGCAGAGCTTCGGCTGGAACTCCGACGGCACCGTCGGCGTGCTGGGCCACTGCCTGGCCGTCGCCGGCGGCTCCGACGCCAACGGCGCCGCGCTGCAACTGGCGAGCTGTGACGGCTCGGCGCCGGAACAGCACTTCGCCTTCCAGCCCGACACCACCGTGCTCAGCACCAAATCCGGCAAGTGCCTGCAGGTGCAGGGCAGTTCGGCCACCGCAGGGGCTGCGGTCGGACTGCAGCCCTGCAACGCCGCGCAGGCGCTGCAGCAGTGGCAGGCGGCAGGCGCACCGGCCTCCGGTTACACGCTCTCCGCCGGCACCTCCGCCACCAACGGCATCAACGGGGACGACACCCCGGCCTTCCCGTACCTCGACCGCAACGGGCAGTTCTACTACCAGTCCGCGCATTCCCTCTACGGCGCCACCGACGGCCGCTCCTGGGACTTCTACACCGGCTCGAACTTCGACACCGCGACGACCGCGTCCATCAGCAAGTCCGGTACCAACAAGGACACCACGGCGTTCTGCAACAGCAGCCCCACCGGCGCGAACGCCACGAACGCGCCCTCCGGCTCCGGTTACGCCGAGCGCAACTACTGCGACCTGGTGGGCGTCTGGGTCGATCCCGACACCGGGACCTGGTACGGCCTGGTGCACAACGAGTTCACCCCGCAGCCCTTCGGCGACGGCCTGCACTACGACGCCGTCGACTACGCCTCCTCCACCGACCACGGCGCCACCTGGACCATTCAGGGCCACGCCATCACCTCGCCGTACAGCACCACCCGCGGCGACACCACGGCCTTCCCGAACGCGACGTACTACTACGGTGACGGCGACCCGCGGCTGTACGTCGACCAGCGCTCCGGGTACTTCTACGTCTTCTACATGTCCCGGCTGATCGACAAGAACGGCAGCTGGGGCGCGTTCCAGGAGCACGTGGCCCGCGCGCCGATCTCCGGCAAGATGAGTTCCGCGTCCTGGAGCAAGTGGTACGACGGCTCCTGGTCGCAGCCGGGCGTGGGCGGCGCGGAGAGCGACGTGATCCCCGCCGACGGCGTGGGCTCCGGCTGGATCCCCTCCGCCCAGGGCTACTCGCCGCAGACCGCCGGCAGCGTCGGCAGCCAGGTCGCCGCGGGCACGACGCCCGCCACCTCGCAGCTGTCCGTGCTGAACATCGCCTGGGACGCCTACCTCGGCAAGTACATCGGCACACCGGAGAACGAGGCCGGCAGCAACCAGCCGCAGCACTTCTACGTGACCGACGACCTGGCCACCGAGCGGTGGACCGACATCGGCTCCGCCGGGCCCGCCCAGAGCTCCTGGTACCGCTGGTTCCTGGACCCCGCCAACCTGACCGGAGGCGCGATCGTCGGGCGCAGCTTCCGCTCCTACTGCGAGTACTCCTGCACGCCGAACGACTCGGAGTACACCCAGTTCACCGTCGCGCCCTCGTCCTCGGCGGGTCTGCCGTCCTCCCCGGTCGGCAGCGGCGGCTCCTACCGCATCGGCGCGGGCGACGGCGCGTACCTGGCCCAGAGCGGCAGCGCGGTGACCACCTCCACCGCCCCCTCCGGCACGGCGGCGCAGTGGACGTTCACGCCCACCGGGGACGGCTTCTACACCGTCGCGAACACGGGCAGCGGGCAACTGCTGGGCGTGGACTCGACGAAGAACGCCGGCCGGGCGTGGGACGCGCCGGTGACCGTCGCCGCGCAGGGCAGCGGCGGACCGACGGTGGGCCAGCAGTGGTCCGTCCAGACGCTGATGCAGTCCCCGGCCTCGAGCGGCTCCTCGACACCGACGGGCGGCTACCGGCTGATCAACCGCTACAGCGACCTGGCCCTCAGCCTCACCAGCGGCAACTACGCCGTCGCGACGGCCCCGCAGCGAGGCTGGGACAACACCGGCTCGGCCGGCGACACCCGTCCCGTCGCCGCGCAGACCCTCGCCTTCACCGCGGCGGCCACCGGCGACCTGAGCGGCACGCACACGCTGACGCTCGGCGGCGAGGCCCTGGACGACCCCAACTGGTCGACCACACAAGGCATCCAGATCGACACCTGGTCCACCAACGGCGGCCGGAACCAGAGCTGGGTCCTCACCCGCCAGTCCAACGGCGCGTACACCGTGGTCAACGCCTACTCCAAGCTCTGCCTGGACGACGACGGCGGCGCCACCGCCGCCGGCACCGCGGTCATCCAGTGGGCCTGCACCGGCAACAGCAACCAGCAGTGGACGGCGGCCCGGCTGGCCTCGGGCGGGTACACCCTCACCAACGTCCACACGGGCCTGCTGCTGACGACCGCCTCGACCGCCGACGGCGCGCTGGTCACCCAGCAGGCGGACACCGGCTCCGCGCTCCAGCAGTGGACGCTCGGCTGACGTCCGCGCGGATCACGTCCTGAGCGGCGGGCCGGTCGCCTGACCGGCCCGCCGCTCAGGACCGGCGTGTATAACCGATGCATGCCGAAGAAGCCCGCAGCGGACGTGGTCACACTCGTCGATGTCGCGAAGGTCGCCGGGGTCTCCCGGGCGACGGTGTCGCGCGTGGTGAACGGCAACGCCTCGGTCGCGCCGTCGCTGCGCGAGGCCGTCGAGCGGGCCGTCGCCGCGACCGGCTACACGCCGAACCTCGCCGCCCGCTCCCTGGTGACCCGCACGACCGGCTCGATCGCGCTGGCCGTCTCGGACATGAGCGCCGGCCAGATCTTCGCCGACCCGTTCTTCGGCCGCGTCGTCAGCGGTGTCACCCAGGCCGTCCGCCCGCGCGGCGTGCAGCTGGTGCTGACCATCGTCGACGACGAGCCGTCCCGGCGGCAGCTGATCAACTTCCTGCGCCAGGGGCACGTCGACGGCGTCGTGCTGGTCTCCACCCACAGCGACGACCCGCTCCCGGCCGCCCTGGCCGAGGCCAAGGTCCCTGCGGTGCTGTTCGCCCGCCCGAGCGAGCCGCTGCCGATCAGCTTCGTGGAGCTGGACCAGCGTGCCGGTGTCTTCCTCGCCGTGGACCACCTCGTCGGCCTGGGCCGGCGCCGCATCGCCACCGCATCGGGCCCGCTGGACACCCCGGCCGGCCGGGAACGCCTCGCCGCGTTCCGCGAGCGCCTCGCGCACCACGGCCTCACCGAGGCCGGCTGCGTCGAGGGCGACTTCACCCAGGCCGGCGGCGCGGCCGCGATGCGCGAGCTGCTCGCGACCGCACCCGACACGGACGCCGTCTTCGTCGCCTCCGACCTGATGGCACTCGGCGCGGTGGCCGTCCTGCACCGGTCGGGGATCGCGATCCCCGACCGGGTGGCGGTGGTCGGCTTCGACGACAGCAGCGCGGCGCTGAGCTGCGACCCGCCGCTGACGACGGTGCGTCAGGCGGTGGAGTCGATGGCGGCCCAGACGGCCGAGCTGCTGCTGGAACAGATCGCCGCACCGGAGGTGACCCTGCAGTCCCGGGTCTTCCAGCCGACGCTCGTGGTCCGCGAGAGCGCCTAGGGCATCACCGCGCGGCCGGCAGCGGGAGCGCCGTCCCCGCCGAGCCATTTGTCCGACTCGGCGGGGACGGCGCGGAACCGGGTCAGTCCATCGCATCCGCCGTGATCGGCGAGGTGACGGTCAGTCCGCCCGACAGCGGTAGGTTGCGCGAGGAGTCGCCGAGGAGGATCTGGTAGTTCCCCGCCCCGGCGATCCAGTGCCCGCTGCCGGTGTCCCACGACGCCAGGTCGTGGGCCGTGACCGTGAAGGTCACCGTCGCCGACGCGCCGGGTGCCAGCGTCACCCGCTGGAACCCCTTGAGCTGGTGCGGCGGTTCACCGGCCGAGGCCGGATCGCCGACGTAGAGCTGCGCCACCTCGGTCCCGGCCCGGCTCCCGGTGTTCGTGACGGTGGCCGTCACCGTCGCCTGGCTGTTGTTCAGCGCGCCGACCTGCAGGTTGCCGAACGAGAAGCTGGTGTAGGACAGGCCGAACCCGAACGGGAACAGGGGCGTGACGTTGTTCGCGTCGTACCACCGGTACCCGATGTCGAGCCCCTCGGAGTACTGCACCGTTCCGTTGACGCCCGGCCACTGGGCCGCCGTGCTCGCCGGCACCTGCGACAGCGAGGCCGGGAAGGTGATCGGCAGGTGCCCGGAGGGGTTCACGTCGCCGAACAGCAGCGCCGCGACGGCCTGGCCGAACTCCTGGCCCTGGTAGAAGCCCTCGAAGACGCCCGCGACCTGGTTCAGCCACGGCATCATCACCGCCGAGTTGTCGTTGAGCACGACGATCGTGTTCGGGTTGGCCGCCGCGACCGCAGAGATCAACGCGTCCTGGTTGTTCGGCAGGTTGAGCGTGGTGTTGTCGGACTCCTCGTGTCCGTAGTTGTCGGCCGCGAAGACGATCGCCACCTTCGAGGACTGCGCGAGCGCGACCGCGGAGGCCTGGTCCGAGCCGTCGTTGTAGGCGACTGTCACGTTCGTTCCGGCGGTCCGCTGCTGGAGGCTGTACAGCGGGTCGTAGGTGCCGGTGCTGGTGGCACTGCCGCTGCCGCCGTCACCGGTGACCGCCCCGGAGCTCGAGTCGGTGCCGATGACCGCGATCGACTCGCTGCCGTTCGGGTCCAGCGGCAGGACACCGTTGTTCTTCAGCAGCACCGTGCCCTCCTCGTCACCCCGCAGCGCCACCGCACGGTGGTCGGGGGTGGCGACGATGGCGGTGGTGGAGCCGCTCGGTGCCTTGTCGAACATGCCGAAGCGGAACATCTGGGTCAGCACCCGGGACACCATCGTGTCGAAGGTCGCCTGGGTGACCTGGCCCGCCGCGACGGCCTGTTCGAGCGAGGAGGCGAAGAAGCCGCCGAAGGGCATCTCGACCGTCTCACCGGCGTTCGCCGACGGCACGGTGGAGTGGATGCCGCCCCAGTCCGAGGTGATGAACCCCTGGAACCCGGCCTGCTGGTACATCGGCACGTTCTCGATCGCCGGGTTCTGGCAGGAGTAGTTGCCGTTGACCATGCTGTACCCGCACATGAGCGCGGCCGCGCCGCCCTTCTCGATGGCGGTCTGGAAGCCGGGCAGGTAGATCTCCTGCAGCGTGCGCGGGTCGATGATCTCGTTGCCCGGCGCGTTCGGCTGCTCGATGTTGTACGCCGCCGCGTGCTTGACCTCGGCCATCACGCCCTGGCTCTGCATGCCCTGGACGTCGGCGCTCGCGATCTCGCCGGTCAGGTACGGGTCCTCGCCGAAGGTCTCGTAGGAGCGGCCCCAGCGCGGGTCGCGCACCATGTTGATCGTCGGGCCGAGCGAGACGTTCACGCCCTTGCCGGCGAACTCCTGGCCGACGGCCACGCCGAAGTCGTGCTCGTAGCCGGGGTCGAAGGTGGCCGCGGACACCTCCCCGTCTGGGAACTGGGTGACCCCGCCGAGCCCGTCACCTACGCCGCTGGGCCCGTCCTCCAGGTTGACGCTCGGGATGCAGAGCGAGGGTTGGGCGGCGATCTGCCCGATGTAGACGTTCGAGCCGTCGCCGTAGAGCATCGCGTCCTTCTGGTCCTGCGTCATCGCGCCCATGAGCTGGGCGACGCGGGTCGAGACGACGACGTTCGGTTCGTTGATCCAGGGGCAGTTGCCCGGGGCCGGCTGCGGCGGTGGCGGCGGGATGGTGACGGTCTGGTTCCCGACCGTGTAGACCGAGAACTCCCAGAGCGAGTAGCCGTACCCCGTCCCGCGGGCCGTGCCGTACATGCGGACGTAGCGGCCGGTGCCGGTGACGTTCAGGGTCTGGGTGCCGCCGGTCCCGGTGGTGGTGGAGTAGATCGACGTCCAGTTGGTGTTGTCGGTCGAGGTCTGGATCTGGAACCCCGAGGCGTAGGCGTTCTCCCACTGGAGCACCACCTGGCAGACGGGCAGGCTCCCGCCCAGGTCGACCTCGATCCACTGCGGGTCAGAGGACGCGCTCGACCAACGGGTCAGCGTGCTGCCGTCAGTGGCGTAGAAGGGGTCGTAGGCCGGGTTGTTGTCCTGGATCGAGGAGGCGGTGGCCGGGTGGCCCAGGGCCGCATTGGTGGTCCCGCAGTTGCCGGTCCCACCGCCGGAGTTGCCGCTCCCGCCGGTGAAGACCTGGAACTCCCACAAGGAGTAGCCGTAGCCCGTGGCGCGCGCGGTGCCGTACACGCGGATGTAGCGGCCGGTGCCCGAGATGTTGAGGGTCTGGTTCCCGCCGGTGCCGGTCGTGGTCGAGTAGACGGTGGTCCAGTTGGTGGCGTCGGTCGAGGTCTGGATCTGGAAGGCCGTCGCGTAGGCGGTCTCCCAGTCGAGGACGACCTGGCAGACCGGCAGGCTCGAACCGAGATCGACCTGGAGCCACTGCGGGTCGCTGAACTGGCTGGACCAGCGGGTCCCCGTGTTGCCGTCCACGGCCGCTGAGGCGGGTGTCCCCGCGTTCTCCGTGGACGAGGCGGTGGCCGGCTGGTCGAGCGCGGCGTTCGTCGTCCCGCAGGACGAGCCGCCGGAGCCGGCCGTGCCGTAGACCTGGAACTCCCAGAGGGAGTAGCCGTACTGGGTGGCGCGGGCGGTGCCGTACATCCGCACGTACCGGCCGCTGCCGGTGACGTTCAGCGTCTCGGTGCCGCCCACACCGGTGGTGGTCGAGTAGATCGTCGTCCAGTTCGCGCCGTCCTCGGAGACCTGGATCTGGTACGCCTTGGCGTAGGCCGTCTCCCACTGGAGCACGACCTGACTGATCGTCGCCGTCGCGCCCAGGTCCACCTGCAACCACTGCGGGTCGCTCCAGGCGCTCTCCCAGCGGGTGGTGGTGCTGCCGTCGACGGCGTTGGCGGCGACGTTCCCCGCGTTCACCGAGGACGCGGTGGCGGTCCTGCCCTGCGAGAGCAGCGTTCCGGCCGCGTGGGCGGCGGGAGCGCCGGAGACCAGCAGGGCGGTGAGCAGGGCCAGGACGGCGAGCGCCGCCGTCCACAGGGATCTGACGGTACGTCGGGAGACCGGGGCGAACCCCGGCGAGCGTTGTGCGTTCATGGCATTCCTCCGCGTTCCTCGCTCGGTCGGGGTCCGGTCAGTAGCCGACGGCCACTTCGAGCCACTGCGGGTTCGCGTGCGAGATGTACGAGGACTGGCCCGCGTAGTCGTCGTAGGGGAAGCCGTAGGCCAGCCCGTTGATCGCGTGGTCGTGCCAGAACTTGGCGTAGTAGTTGGCCGGCGCGGCCAGGTAGTACTGGCTCGGGTCCGACCACTGCGCCTGCGGCAGCGTCGCCACATGGCGGTTGAGCGCCGCGCACTCGCCGGGGTTGCTCGCCAGCGTGCCCGCGCAGCCGAAGATGTTCGAGGTCGTCTCGTTGACGCCGACCGAACTGGCGTATGCGGTGAAGTAGTTCGCGTTCACGCCGCCCGTCTGGAAGCTCGGGTCGCTGCCGGGCGCGATGATCCGGTAGGGCGCCTGCGTCTGGGCCAGCACCTTGAACTCCTGCGGCACCGCGTTCTGGAAGTCCGTGAACAGCTGCGTGCGGCTCTCGTCGAAGACCTGCTGCGTGTCACCGACCTGGACGTCGTAGCCGTCGGTCGCGTGCAGCCGCATCGCGATCGGCAGCCCCCACGCGTCGACGCGGGTCGTGTTGCCGTTGAACACGCCCGCCCCGACCGTGAACTCGATGAAGTCGAAGTACTTGCTCGTGGGCGACCCGAGATAGAAGTACATCCGGCCCGAGGAGTTGGCGGGCATGTCGAGGTAGGGCTGCTCCGCGATGGAGTGCGTCTGGCCGTTGAAGCTCCAGTAGACCTGGCTGTCCGGGTAGGCGCCGTTGGTGCGGTTGAGCACCTTGACCATCAGCACGTTCTGCGCGGGCGGGATGGTGCTGGTGTCACCCCAGAACGGGTCTCCCGACCCGGAACCCGTGCCGTAGACCTGGAACTCCCACAGGGAGTAGCCCCATTGGGTGGCGCGGGCGGTGCCGTACATGCGGACGTAGCGGCCGGTGCCGGAGACGTCGAGCGTCTGGGTGCCGCCGGTGCCGGTGGTGGTGGAGTAGACGGTGGTCCAGTTGGTGGCGTCCTCCGAGGTCTGGATCTGGAACGCCTTCGCGTAGGCGGTCTCCCACTGGAGCACCACCTGGCTGATGGACGCGTCCGCGCCCAGGTCGACCTGCAGCCACTGGGGGTCGCTGAACTGGCTGGACCAGCGGGTCCCGGAGTTGCCGTCCACGGCCGCCGAGGCGGGGAAGGAGGCGTTCTCGACGGAGGACGCGGTGGCCGGCCTGCCCTGCGACAGCAGGGTCCCGGCGGCATGGGCGGGCGGGGCGTGGGTGAGCGCCAGCACCAGGCCGGCGAGCAGGGCGATGACGGCGAGAAGTGCGCGCAGTGGCGACTTCCGGCGGGGGAGGGCTTGTGTTCCGGGCATGCGGCGGCTCCTCAGGCGCGCGTGCGTGAAGGTGGGCGAAACGCGCAGCGAGAGTGAGGGGAGGCGCTGAGAGAGCGCTCTCTCGCACGAGCAGTGTGCGGAGGGGCGCGGGGCATGTCAAGGCCTGAGAGCCTTCTCCGACTCCGGGCGGCAGACCGGTGGTTGTCGGTGCGTCAGCTCACCCGGGTGAGGCAGAACGGGTGCCCGGCCGGGTCGAGGAGCACGCGGTACCGCTCGTGGTTCGGCTGCTCGGCGGGGAGAGTCGCGCCGAGGCGCAGCAGCGCGTCCTGCGCCGCGTCGAGGTCGGTGACGTCGAAGCAGAGGTGCAGTTGCTGGGGGACCGCCGGGTCGGGCCAGGTCGGCCGGAGGTAAGGCTCCGACCGCTGGAAGCCCACGAACAGGCCGTCCGCCCGGGTGAGCCCGGCGAACGCGGCGTCGGAGGCGGGGTGCGGTTCCAGCCCGGTCGCCTCCCGGTAGAACGCGGCGAGGGCCGGTGGGTCGGGGCAGTCGAGCGTGATCGCGCTCAATTTCATGATCGGTGACATCTCGTCCTGCCCTGCCCCTCGTGATCGTCGGCTCCCGGCACCCTAGAGCGGGCGGCCGCCGCCCCGCGAACGCTTATCGCCTGGCGAACGCCCGGAGCTGTGGCGGAGGAAGGACCCCCGGATGGGGGTGGCCACGGCCGAAGGTTGGGGGATTGTCAGGGAGCGTCGTGCGCCCCCGAGGGGCCGCATCCGCCCTCCGGAACGACGCACAGGCGACGCCTGGTCGAAGCTCGCGTGAACAGTGGGGCAGAACCGGTACACCAACCTTGCCCCGCCGTCGGCGCGCTGAGCAGGGTGGTCGCGGCCTGGTGACTGCCGGGCCTCTCCTCCATGAATCCCCTGGAGTGACTGATGTCTCTGCGCACCATGCGCACCGCTATCGGCGTCGCCGCGGCTGTTGCCGTGACCGCCGTGGCTGTTCCTGTCGCGTCGGCTGCCGTCGACACGACGCCCGCTGCGAAGCCCGCGCCGGCCAAGGCGCACAAGCCTGGCGCGCCCGCGCTGAAGCTCCGCCTCTTCGCGGCCGCGCCGGCCGGGTACAAGAACCCGGACGACCTGACCCGCCTGGGCGACACGCTCTACGTCGCCTACCAGAACAACGCCGGCCCCGACGGCTCCCCGGCCGGCTCCAAGAGCGACGTCGTCGGCTTCGACCTGCGCTCGGGCAAGGTCGTCCGCCACTGGGTGTTCCCGGGTCGCGTCGACGGTCTGACCGCCGACCCGCGCCACGGCCGCCTGCTGGTGACGGTGAACGAGGACCTGAACTCCACGTTCTACACGATCACGCCGAAGGCCAAGTCCGCCACCGTCGTGCACTACCACTACACCCCGAGCCCGGCCCAGAAGGGCTCGGACGGCGTGAACGGCGGCACCGACGCGATCTCCGTCGCGGCCGACGGCACGATCTACGTCGCGCACTCGAACCCGGACGTCTCGCTGCCGGGCGCGAACAACACCGCCGCGACCTTCACCCTGACCCTGCACGGCACCACGGCCAAGCTGACCCCGCTCTACGGCGTCAACGACACGGCCCGCGTGATCAACCGGGCCAAGGGCGCGCCGGCGACGGAGAAGCTGGGTCTGACCGACCCGGACTCCAACCGCTGGATCCAGGGCCCGCGCGGCGGCGTCCTGCTGCAGGACGCGCAGGCCGACAGCAAGCTGGTCGTGGTCACGGGCCTCAAGGCGAAGAAGCCCTCCCTGGGCGTGCTGAACCTGGTCAACGCCAAGGTCGACCCGAAGGCCCCCGCCACCCCGCAGCTGGACGACATCGTCCTGGCCGGCGGCAAGGGCGTGCTCTTCGTCGTGGACTCGCAGGCCGGCAAGATCTACGAGGCGAAGACCGAGGGCGTCCGTCCCGGCACGCTCTTCGCCAGCCAGCCCGCCCCCAAGGCCGGCGACCTGCCGAACGTCGCGGCCCTGTCGGTCATCGACCCACGCACCGGAGTGGTCACCCCGGTCAACACCGGCTCGGTGAAGCTCGCCAGCCCCAAGGGCCTGCTCTTCGTCGGCCCCTTCGGCAACGAGAGCTGAGCTCGGTCCCCGAGTGAGCCGGTGGCCTCCGTCCCTCCCGGGGCGGAGGCCGCCGCCTTCATCGGGTTAGGATCGCGGTGCGGCATCGCGTGTCGGTCACCGACCGGGTGAGGCATGGAGGTGCCGGGAGATGCCCTGGAGGCATTCCACCCATGTCAGTCGAGTTGAACCACACCATCGTCCACGCCCGGGACAACCGGGAGTCCGCCGCCTTCCTGGCCGGCATCCTCGGGCTGGAGGTCGGCCCGGAGTGGGGCCCGTTCGTTCCAGTCGCCACCGCCAACGGCGTCACGCTGGACTTCGCGACCATCCCGGCCGAGTCCATTGTCATGCAGCACTACGCGTTCCTCGTCTCCGACGAGGAGTTCGACGCCGCGTTCGCGCGCATCAGGGCGCTCGGGGTCACCTTCTACGCGGACCCGCACCTGAAGCAGCCGGGCGAGATCAACCACCACCACGGCGGCCGGGGTGTCTACTTCCTCGACCCCGCCGGGCACGGGATGGAGATCATCACCCGCCCGTACGACAGTCACCAGTAGCAGCCCCGAGCCCGGGAGCCGCGCGGCGCCCGTCGCCCGCGGCTCCCGGCGCACGCTCAGGGCAGCGGCCGCAGCACCAGGGTGACGAACCCCCAGCTGGAGCGGTAGACGCCGAGCCACTCCTCGCGGTGGCGGGCGGAGGTCTCCAGCGCCAGGGGCGCGGACGGGTCGCCGGGGTGGTCGAGGGCCCAGGAAGCGAGTGAACCGGTCCAGGCCCACTCGTAGGCGTCGAGCTCCCGCCGGGTGCTCAGGTGCCCGTGGACCGCGACCAGCCCGGCGTCGGCGACCTGGCGCATCACAGTCGGGAGGTCACCGGAGTCGCCGAGCATCTCCTTGGCCTCCTCGTTCGGCTCCAGTTCGAAGTAGCCGTCCCCGACCAGCAGTCTCCCGCCGGGGGCGAGGTGCTTGGCGGTGGCGGCGAGGGTGCCGGGCAGTCCGTCGAACGCGTGCGCCGCGCCCACGCACAGCACCAGGTCGAAGCCGTCGGGGTCGCTGAACTCGCCCGCGTCCTGCTCGTGCAGCGTCAGCCGGTCGCCGACACCCAGCCGCTCGGCCCGCGTGCGCGCCTCGGCCAGCGCGGCACCGGACAGATCCACCCCCACGGCCCGCAGCCGGGGGAAGCGCACCAGCGCGCGCAACAGCCACTCGCCGCTGCCGCAGCCGAGGTCGAGCAGGCGCCCGTCCTCCCGGCCGACGGCGCGGTCCAGCAGGGCCGCCACGGACTCGTCGTGCAGCGGAGCCGCGATCGGATGGTCGGCATGGGCGATCAAGGACATCTGTTCACGATTCACCGGCGGAGGGTGACACGCCTGCCGCGCCCACGTCACCCGAATATCCACCGCACGCCCACAACTTCGGGGTGACGTCGGCAGCGAGCCGTCAGTAGTGCGCGGTGATCTCCCTTGCCGGGCCGTCGACGGTCAGCACCCCGCCGTAGGGGAGGACCAGCTGTGGATCGGTGTGCCCGAAGTCGACGTCCAGGACCGCCATCGTGTCCGGCGCGTACTCGGCCAGCGCCCACAGCACGGCCTCCCGCTGCTCGGCACGGAACGCGGCCCGCTCCCCGGCGTCGAGGCGGCGGCCGAAGTGCCAGGCCTTCGCCCGGCCCATCAGCAGCGCGGGAAAGCGCCGCAGCAGACCGCGCTCGCCCATGGAGCGTAGGACGTAGCGGACCTCCGACGCGCTCGGCATGTCCTCGGAGGTCTCCAGCAGCAGCACGCAGCCCTCGTAGGCCTCGGGCGGCAGGATCTCCCGGTCGGCCATCAGCAGCCAGGACAGGATCTCCAGATTGCCGCCCCAACTCCGGCCCTCGACACGGCGGGTGGCGTGGTGCCAGACCCACGGTCCGGCGGGTTCGTGCTCCGGCTCGCGGGTGAACGTCGCCGCGTCGTCCCAGCCGCCGACGACCGAGTCGACCCGTTCCGGTGCGGTCAGCACCCTCGGGCCGGCGTCGAAGAGCGCGGCCCGCAGGGTGTCGACGGTCTGCGGGTGCATCGTGACGGGGCGGCCGAACTGCGTCATCAGCGCGCCGCCGTGGTAGGCCGGGATGCCCAGGTTCCAGAGCAGCACCAGCAGGTTGGTGTTGTCGCTGTAACCGAAGAACGGCTTGGGGTTGGCCCGCAGCAGGTCCTTGTCCAGGTGCGGCAGCACCCGGATCTGGTCGTCGCCGCCGATGCTGGCGAGCACCGCCTTGATCCGCGGGTCGGCGAACGCGGCGTGCAGGTCCGCCGCGCGCTCCCGCGGCGTCGCCCCCGTCCGGCGCGTCGTCGGGTACTCGACCGGCACCAGGCCGAAGTCCTCCCTCAGCCGCCGCAGCCCCAGCTCGTACGGCGTGGGGAAGAGCGCCGGCAGACCGGCCGAGGGCGAGACGACGGCGACGGCGTCCCCGGGGGAGAGCTTCGGCGACGGAGGCAGGAAGGGGTGCATGGGCAGGATGCTACGGGCGCCGCCCCGAGCGCGGGTCAGACGTCGCGCCGGTCGACCAGCACGAGGGCGACGATCACGGAGACCAGCGGCCACAGCAGGTAGACCCACCACTCGCCCGCGGGCTGCGCCGGGTACGGCAGGTGCGGGTTGACCTGGTAGGGCGTCAGGTCGTAGAGGGTCTGGAAGGCGCGGAAGGGCATGGCGTGGTCCAGGCAGGCGGACCAGTAGTGGTTGTCCGACAGGAAGTCCGGGATCAGCAGCAGGACGGTGACCACGGCGACGACGGTGGCCGCGCTGTGGCGGATGACGGCGGCGAGGCCGAGGCCGACGAGGGCGCTGACGGCCGGGAGCAGCATCGCCGCGGTCAGCGCCGACCAGATGCCCGGCTGCGTCAGCGAGATGCCCGCGTGCTTGCTCGACAGGATCGCCTCGGACAGGCCGAAGGAGGAGAAGGTGACCACCACCCCGAAGGCCAGCATCACCGCGGTGAGCACCGCGATCTTCGCGGCCAGCAGGGAGCGGCGCGCCGGGACGGCCGCGAAGCTGACCCGGATCAGGCCGGACGCGTACTCGCTGACCAGCGTCATCGCGCCGAGCACCCCGGCGACCAGCAGGACGGTGATGCCGGCGTTGTTGGTGAAGGCGTCGCGCAGCGAACCGCCGGGGACGAAGTGGGCGCGCATGTCCGCGGGGTAGCGGTCCCAGTTCTGCACGTCGGCGACGGCGGAGTTGACGCTGAGCCAGACGATGCCGACGGCGCCCAGCCCGTAGCCCCAGCGCATCGAGCGCATGGACCAGAGCTTGAACCACTCGGCCGCGAGCAGGTCGCGGAAGCGGGGCCGGGGCTCGGTGCGTGCGGCCGGTACCGGGCGCGGGACCGTCGGCAGGGAGTCGAGCGTGGTCATCGGGCGTCTCCTGCCTCTGCGGTGGCGTACTCGACGCTCTCGGCGGTCAGTTCCATGAAGGCGCGCTCCAACGAGGCCGTGGTCGCGGCCAGTTCGTGCAGCCGCAGGCGGCGCTCGAAGGCGAGGTCGCCGATCCGGTCGCTGTCCAGGCCGGTGACCAGCAGCACGTCCGCGCCGTCCCGGGTGACGGTCGCGCCCGCCGCCCGGACGGACTCGGCCAGCGCGGCGGCGTCGGGCGTGCGGACCCGCACGCTGACGCCGTTGCTGCGCGCCGCGAACGCGGCCAGCGGCTCGTCGGCGATCAGGCGGCCCCGGCCGATCACCACCAGGCGGTCGGCGGTGTGCTCCATCTCGCTCATCAGGTGGCTGGAGACGAAGACGGTCCGGCCCTCGGCGGCGAGCCGGCGGAACAGGTCGCGCACCCAGCGCACGCCCTCCGGGTCGAGGCCGTTCAGCGGCTCGTCGAAGAGGAGCACCGGTGGATCGCCCAGCAACGCGGCGGCGATGCCGAGGCGCTGCTTCATGCCGAGCGAGAAGCCCCCGATCCGGCGGCGCGCGGCGTCGGCGAGGCCGACCTCGGCGAGCACCTCGTCCACCCTCCGCAGCGGGAGCGCGTTGGTGCGGGCCAGCACGCCCAGGTGCGCGGCGGCGCTCCGGCCGCCGTGGACGTCGCCCGCGTCGAGCAGCGCGCCGACCTGCCGCAGGCCGCGCGGGCGCTGCCGGAACGGCCGGCCCTCGACGGCGACGGAGCCGCTGGTCGGCTGGTTCAGGCCGATGATCATGCGGAGCGTGGTGGACTTGCCGGCCCCGTTCGGGCCGAGGAAGCCTGTCACGCAGCCCGGCTGCACGGTGAAGGTCAGCTCGTCGACGGCGGTGGTGGCGCCGTAGCGCTTGGTGAGGTGGTTGACTTCGATCACGGGATCCACCGTGCCGGTCCGGCCCCCGCCACCGCGTCGGCCCGGCGACGACACCTGGCGTGCGTCGGTGTCACCCCTGGTCGTACGCCCGTGGGCCGATGCCGGGTGACGGGTGATCCTCTTACGATCACCGCATGACCGCTCTGCCCGCCTCCCCTTCCACCGCGCTCCCGGCCCCGCCGGAACCGCTGCTCCGGCGGGTGCCCATCGGCGTGTGGGCCGCGTCGGCCTGGGCCGCCGGCCTCGCCTTCACCTTGCTGGTGCTGGTCCACCTCCCCGGGGAGTCGCCCCACGACTTCCACCCCGGGTGGGAGCTCCCACCGGGCAACCAGGTGACCCTGGCCGTCGCCACCCTCTGCTCGCTGGCCGGCAGCGCGCTGCTGCGCCGCCGGGCGCTGACCGGAACGGTGCTGCTGCTGCTCGGGGCCGTGCAGACCGCGATGGTGCACAACTCCATGGAGATCCAGGTGCAGAACCTCCTCGGTTGCTGCGTCGCCCTCTGGTACGTCGCCGCGACCCGGCCGCGTCGCGCGGCGTGGGCGGCCGCCGCGACCACGGGCGGCGTGCTGGTCGGCTATCCGGTGGTCCGGCTCGCGATGGGCTGGAACATCGGCGTGTCCGGCCAGTTGGCCGGGTTGCTGGCCGCGGCGATGGCCGTACTGCTCGGGTACCTGGCCCAGCAGGGCCGTGAGCGTGCCGTCGAGCACAGCGCGCACGCGGCGGAGCAGGCGGTCGCGAACGAGCGGCTGCGCATCGCCCGCGAGCTGCACGACATGGTCGCGCACACGCTCGGCATCGTGGCCCTGCAGTCCGGCGCGGCGCGGCGGGTCATCACCACGCAACCGGAGCGGGCCAGGGACGCGCTCGGCGCGGTGGAGAACGCCAGCCGGGAGACGCTCGCCGGGCTGCGCCGGATGCTGGTGGTGCTGCGCGCGGTGGACGACCCCGCGGACCTCGTCGTCCCGCTCCACCCCGCGCCCGGTCTGGACGATCTGGAGCGCCTCGCCGCGTCCACCAGCGCGGCGGGCGTCCGCGTCGACCTCCGCTGGACCGGCGAACGCCGGGCGGTCGCGGCGGAGGTGGAGCTGGCGGCCTACCGGATCGTCCAGGAGTCGCTGACCAACGTGGTCCGCCACGCCGGCGCCCGCTCGTGCGTCGTCGCGGTCGGCTTCGGGGCGGGGGAGCTGACGCTGGAGATCGCCGATCCGGGCGGCGGCGCGCGCAGGCCCGAGCGCGGTGAGCGCGGCGAGCACCACCCGCACGGCTACGGCCTGTTGGGCATGCGCGAGCGCGTCGACCTGCTCGGCGGCGTGTTCGCCGCGGGACCGCGCGGCGAGGGGTTCGTGGTCACGGCCCGCCTTCCGCTCCCGCCGGGCGACGCGCCCGCGGCGGCCCCCGGCGACGAGCACGCCGACGTCCTTGCGCAGGAGGCTTGATGACGCCGCCCGTGCGGATCGTCCTCGTGGACGACCAGCCGCTGATCCGCGCCTCGCTGCAGATGGTCGTCACCGACGCGCCGGACCTCGTCGTCGTCGGCGAGGCCGGCGACGGCGCGGCGGCGGTCCGGCTCGCGGCCGAACTGCGCCCGGACGTCGTGGTGATGGACGTCCGGATGCCCGGCATGGACGGCATCGAGGCCACCCGCCGCATCCTGGCCACCGACGACGGCTGTCGCGTGCTGATGCTGACCACCTTCGACGACGACGAGTACGTCTACGGCGCGCTGCGCGCCGGCGCGTCCGGCTTCCTGGTCAAGGACATGGCCCTGGACGACATCCTCGCCGCCGTCCGCGTCGTCGCCTGCGGCGACGCACTGATCGCCCCGTCCGTCACCCGCCGCCTGATCGCGTCGTTCGCCGCGCCCGCTGCCGCGCGCCGTACCGGCGTGCGCCTGGAGGTGACCGAGCGGGAGGAGGAGGTGCTGACGCTGATCGGCCGCGGGCTCTCCAACGCGGAGATCGCGACGGCGCTGATCCTGAGCGTCACCACGGTCAAGACCTACGTGACGCGCCTGCTGGCCAAGTTGGGCGCCCGCGACCGGGTGCAGCTGGTGATCCTCGCCTACGAGGCGGGCCTGGTCTCGGTGCAGCCGTGAGTCCGCCCCGCCGCGGATCGGTCAACTCGCGTACAGGACCGACGGATCCGCCGCCAGCGCGGCCTTCACCTGCCGGGTGACGTCGTCCGCCGGCACCTCGTAGGCGTCCGACTCGACCCCGTCGAGCGCCAGGGCGGCGACGTCCTCCGGGCGGATCTTCTCGACGTCCGGATCGTGGCGACGGCGGTCGAGGTGAAGTCGCCGGACCACCCGGCGGCGGAGGTCGCCCGGCGCTACAAGCGGGGCCTGACCGCGTTCGTCCAGGCCGAGGCGGAGGTGGCGGCCGCACCCGATCCGGCCCTGCTGGCCCAGCAGTTGACGGTCGCCTTCGACGGCTCCAGTGCCTGGGCCGTGGTCCAGGCCCAGCCGCTGGGCGGTCTGGCCGTCGCGACCGCGGAGGCACTGCTGGCTGCCGCAGGCGTCTAGTCGTGCTTTTTCCCTGTCAGGCGGGCTATTCGAGCGCGGACACAGCCGTCTTCAACTCGCCGAACACCTCGCGCGCGTACTCGACGAGAGTCCGCGGATCCGCCGACGACGTCCAGCGGTCGAACGCGCCGTAGAACGCTCGCGCGCCCAGTTCAGCCGCGAGATCGGCGATGAGGTCCGAGACGCCGCGCGTGCGGAGCGCCTGCGCCATCGCGTCGGAGAGCGCCGCCCGCTTGGAGGCGGAGCGCTCCTGCAGCTCCGCGCTGTTCGCGATGACCGCTCGAAGCCGCCGCCCGATGTCCCGCCGGTCCTTCGTGAACGAGGATGCGAGTCCGTCCAGCGCCAGGCCGGCCATCTCCAGAGGCGTGGCCGATTCCGGCGCCCCGGCGATCGCCTCGGCCGCGATCCGGCCGTGGATCTCCTGCCCGGCGAACAGCACCTCGCGCTTGTCGGTGAAGTGCCGGAAGAACGTGGTCTTGGTCAGCCCTCCGGCCCGCTCCGCGATCTCGTTGACCGTCGTCGCCTCGTATCCCTGCTCCGCGAACAGTTCGATCGCGGCGCGGACCAGCCGTTCCCGTGCGTTCGGTTCCCATCGAGCCATGCGGACCATCCTAGGTGATGTGACTTGGTAACATCACCGTGCTACCGTGATGTTACCAAGTCACATCACTTTCCCGAGGAGATCCTCATGCGCGTCTTCGCCACCGGGGCCAGCGGCCACATCGGCTCCGCTGTCGTTCCCGAGCTCATCCGCGCAGGTCACGACGTTGTCGGCCTCGCCCGTTCCGACGAGGCGGCCGCGGCCGTCAGGGCGATGGGCGCCGAGGCCCGCCACGGGAACCTGACCGACCTCGACGGCCTGCGCGAGGCTGCCCGCGACGCCGATGCGATCGTCCACCTCGGCTTCCAGCACGAGGGCATCGCGTCCGGCCGCTTCGCCGAGGTCACCGCGCAGGACGAAGAGGTCGTCCACGCGATCTGCGGCGAACTCGTCGACACCGGCAAGGCCTTCCTCGGCATCGGCATGGGCCGCGTCGAGGACCTGGTGAACCACCCCAACCCCCGGGCCAAGGTCGCACTCGCCATCCACGGGTACACCCAGCGGGGCGTGCGCACCGTCCTGGTCGCGGTCCCTAACGTCACGCACAGCGAGCGGGACCGGAGCGGGTTCATCCCGCAGTACGTCCGGATCGCCCGCCAGGCCGGCGTCGCCGGCTACGTCGGTGACGGCGCCAACACCTGGGCCGCGGGCCACACCCTCGACGTCGCCCGCGTCTGGGCGCTCGCGGTGGCGAAGGCCCCGGCCGGCTCCCAGGTCACCGGCGCCACCGAGGCCGGCGTCCCGGTCCGCACCATCGCCGAGTCCGTCGCCCGCCACCTGGGCATCGAGGCGGTCAGCATGTCAGCGGAGCAAGCAGCCGAGCACTTCAAGGCCTTCCCCTTCATCGGCATCGACGTCAGGATGCCGAACGAGGCAACCCGCGAACTGCTCGGCTGGGAGCCGACCCACCCCACCCTGCTGGCCGACCTCGACGCAGGTTTCTACTTCAGTCGCTGAGCCGCAGGGACTGCTCTGAGAGCGCTGACAATGCGTCAGACTGACGCCGCTTCGCCAGCACCACCGCGTCGTGCAGCGTAATCCGCTCGCCCTCGGGGTTCACCGCTTCGCGGCCGCGGGTCTCGGTGTGGACGTGCCACTGCTCGGGTGGCAGGGACGCGGCCACCTCCTCGGGGGTGTACATCATGTCGAGGAAGACGCCCGGACCGCCGCCGTCGCGCTTGTCGCGCGGGTGGTGACCGACGATCAGGAGCGTGCCGCCCGGGGCGACGGCCTGGGCGAGCGCGGCGAAGAGGGCGCGGCGGGGCTCCGTCGGCAGGTGCATGAACTGGGCCGAGACCAGGTCGTAGGAGCCGGCCGGCGGCGGGGTCGCGCGTAGGTCCGCGTGGGACCAGGTGATCCGCTCCGCGAGCTCCGCGCCCGCCGCGCGGGCGTGCTCGGCGGCGCGGGCCAGGGCGACGGTGGAGATGTCGGTGCCGGTCACCCGCCAGCCGCGCTCGGCGAGCCAGATCGCGTCCGCGCCCTCGCCGCTGCCGACGTCGAGCGCGCGGCCGGGAGCGAGCGCGGCGACCTCGGCGACCAGCTGCGGATTGGGCCGGCCGCTCCACAGCGCCGGGCGGGCCCGGTAGCGGTCCTCCCAGGCGTCCTGCTCGAAGTGGGTGCGCCCCAGCTCGCGGTAGGCCGCGACCGCGTCGCGGGTCTCCGCGGCGGCCAGGTCCGCGTTGATCATCGCTCCGGCGCGCAGGCCCGCCGCCGCCGAGACCACGACCTGAGCGGTGGGATCGGCGACGTTGCCGGCGATCCAGACACCCGCCACGTCCGTGGCGCCGTTCGGATCGGCCGGGACGCGGCTGCCCACGACCTGGCCGCCGTACTCGACCGGGACCGCCCGCAGGCCCAGTGACTCCAGCAGCTCCGCCCGCGCGGTCATCCCGGTCGCGACGACGAGCGCGTCCAGCGGCACGGTCTCGCCGGAGGCGAGTCGCACGCCCGTCAGCCCGTCGCCGTCCGTCTCGACCGCCGCGACCGGGCCGTCGGCGACGTGGATGCCGCGTGCGGCCAGCCGCTCGGCGAGCTCGGCGTCCGGCGCGTCGACGCCGTGGCGCAGCACGATCACGCGCTCGCTCCACTGCCGCCACAGCTCGGCGTGGTGCCAGGCGACCGGGCCGGTCGCGAGGACGCCGATGCGGCCGTCGCGCACCTCCCAGCCGTGGCAGTACGGGCAGTGCAGCACGTCCTTGCCGAAGCGCTCCGCGAGACCCGGCACGTCCGGCAGCTCGTCCACCAGGCCCGTGGTCACCAGCAGCCGCCGCGCCCGCACCTCGGCCGTGCGGCCGGACGCGTCCGCGACGGTGACGGTGAAGCCCTCGCCGTCCTTGGCTGCGCCGGTCACCCGGCCCTGCGCGAACTCGCCGCCGTAGCCCGCCAGTTCGGTACGCCCCGCGGCGATCAGCTCGGCCGGCGGAGTGCCCTCGCGGCCCAGGTAGCCGTGGACGTGACCGGAGGGCGCGTTGCGCGGCTCCCCGGCGTCGACCACCAGCACCGAGCGGCGCGCGCGGGCCAGGGTGACCGCCCCGCTCAGCCCGGCCGCGCCGCCACCCACCACGATCACGTCGTACGCCTCGTTCACCTTCGGTCTCCTCTCGCCCGTCCTCCTGTCGCGTCCACCGTGCGCCGCGGCCGCGGGATCGGCAAAGTAACCTTGCCGATATGGCAAACGAGGACACCGAGGTGCTGGCTCTGGTGGGTCCGCGGCTGCGCGAGCTGCGCCGGAAGCGCGGCACGACGCTCGCGCGGCTCGCGGAGACGACGGGCATCTCCGTGAGCACCCTGTCCCGGCTCGAGTCCGGTGACCGCAAGCCCACGCTGGAGCTGCTGCTGCCGCTGGCCCGCGCCCACCAGGTGCCGCTGGACGAGCTCGTCGGCGCGCCCGAGGTCGGCGACCCGCGGGTGCGGCTGAAGCCGGTGCGGCGGCACGGCGCGACGATCATGGCGCTGACCCACAACCCGGGCGGGGTCCAGGCCTTCAAGATGATCATCCCGCCCGAGCGCTGCGAGCCCGAGCCGCGCACCCACGAGGGCTACGAGTGGCTCTACGTCCTCACGGGCGAACTGCGGCTCGTCCTCGCCGACCACGACCTGGTGATGAAGGCGGGCGAGGCCGCCGAGTTCGACACCCGGCTGCCGCACTGGTTCGGCTCCACGGGCTCCGCGCCCGTCGAGGTGCTCAGCCTCTTCGGCCCCCAGGGCGAACGCATCCACGTCCGCGCCCAGCCGCGCCGGGAAGGCGACCGGCCCGGCTGAGCCGGGGCGCTCAGGAGACGATGTCCTTGGCCCGGAAGTGACGGAACGCCAGCGCGCCGAAGACCAGGGCCAGGGCGACCGCCATCGACACGCCCTCGGCCAGGCCCGTCCAGTCAGGGTTCGGCTGCAGCACGTCCACCCACGCGTACATGCCGTGCGTGGGCAGGAAGTCGCGCAGTGAGCCCAGGGCGGTGATGTTGTCGAGGATGCCGGAGAGGATCACCAGGCCGACCGCGCCGCCGACCGCGCCCAGTGGGGCGTCCGTCAGCGTCGACATCCACAGCGCGAAGCCCGCGACGGAGAGCTCGCAGACGAAGAGGTAGACGGCGACCAGCGCCAGGCGTTCGGTCGCCGTGCCGGCCGTCAGCGAGCCGGCGAGCGTCAGATGGAGTTCGCCCCAGCCGTAGGCGGCGGTGCCGACGCCGAGCGCGACCAGCGGCAGTACCAGTACCGCGACCGCGCTGAACCCCAGCGCGACGGTCAGCTTGCTCAGCAGCAGCCGCGCCCGCGGCACCGGCGCGGCCAGCAGGTAGCGCAGCGAGGACCAGCTCGCCTCGGAGGCGACGGTGTCGCCGAAGAAGAGCGCCACCGGCACGCTGAGCAGGAAGCCGCTGGCCATGAAGAGCACCGCGAAGGCGAAGTTGACGCCGGAGGAGGTCGCGGCCTGGATCAGCGAGGGGCTGCCGTCGCGCCCGGAGGGCGTGCCGCCGACGGCCAGCGCCGCCCAGACGATCACGGGCAGCGCGACCATCACGCCGAACACGATCGAGGTGCGGCGCCGCGACAGCTGGCGGCGCGCCTCCACGCGCAGCGGCAGGGTGCGCGAGGGACGGAAGCCGGAGGCTGCCTGGGCGGGGACGGTCTCGGTGCTCATGCGCGGTCTCCGGTCAGGGTCAGGAAGGCGTCCTCCAGCCGGCGGTGCGGGCCGACCCGCTCCACCGGCACGTCGAGGCGCAGCAGTTCGGCGAGGAGCTCGGGAACGGCCAGGCCGTCGAGCTGGACCAGCAGGCCGGGCTCCTCGGTGGCGGGTGCGACGGAGGCGACGCCGTCCAGCGCCGCCACCTTGGCGACCACCGCGTCGAGCGCGTCCGCGCCCATCGCGCCCGTGCCGACCAGCAGTTCGTCGTCGTTGCCGGTGATCTCCGCGACCGGACCGGCGGCGAGCAGCCGGCCCTGCGTCATCACCACCAGGTGCGTGCAGGTCTGCTCGACCTCGGAGAGCAGGTGGCTGGAGACGATCACGGTACGCCCGCCCGCGGCGTAGCGGGTGATCACAGCGCGCATCTCGCGGATCTGCTGCGGGTCGAGGCCGTTCGTGGGCTCGTCCAGGATCAGCAGCTCCGGCAGGCCCAGCATGGCCTGAGCGATCGCCAGGCGCTGCCGCATGCCCTGCGAGTACGTCCGCACCGGGCGCTCCAGCGCCTCGCCGAGGTCCGCGATCTCCAGCGCCTCCGCCACGTGCGCGTCCTCGGCGGGGCGGCCGGTGGCCCGCCAGTACAGGTCCAGGTTGGCCCGGCCACTCAGATGCGGCAGGAAGCCGGCGCCCTCGACGAACGCGCCCACCCGCGACAGCACCGGAGCCCCGGCCGCGATCGACTGCCCGAAGACGTGGACGCGGCCCGCGTCCGGGCGGATCAGGCCCATCAGCATCCGCATCGTCGTGGTCTTGCCCGCGCCGTTCGGGCCGAGCAGGCCCAGCACCTGGCCACGTTCGACGCGGAACGAGAGGTCCTTGACGGCGTAGCGGTCGGTCGAGCCGTGGTAGCGCTTGGACAGGCCCTCGACGACCAGCGGCAGCTTCGCGAACTCCGGGTCGACGGCCGGGGCATGCCCGCGGCGCCGCCGCCGGGCACCGACGCCCGTCAGCACCAGGGCGGCGGCGATGGCCGCCGCGACGACCGGCAGCAGCCAGACCCACGCGGGCAGCGGCGTCGCGGCGTCACGAAGGGCCAGGTCCGTCGGCAGCGTCAGCGGGTCGTCGGCCGGGAGGGAGACCCGGTAGGTGGCCGGCTGGGCGGGGGAGGAGTAGCCGAGGTCGGTCGCCGCCAGGACCAGGCGGAGCCGGTGGCCGGCGGCGAAGTCGTAGTCCACGGCCGGCAGTTGCACGTCCACCGTGCCCGAGGCGGCGACCCGCAGCGGGGTGACCAGCTGGTGCGGCAGCACGGAGCTGCCGTCCGGCGCGACGTCGTAGAGCTTGGCGAACAGCACGGCCGGGGCGGAGCCGCCGGTGTCGACGGTGACCTTGACGCTCGGCGCGCCGGTCAGTTGCAGCGCGCCGTCGAGCGGCGCGGACTGGAACGCCGCGTACTGGCCGGGAAGGTCCTGGCTCAGCGGCAGACTCCCGCCGACCAGCCCGCCGAGCTGGGACAGCGCCCCGCCGAGCCCGGGCACGGAGGAGATGGCGGGCGGCATCCCGCCCGCCGGGTTGGCGACCGCCTGCGAGCCGCCGTCGAGCGTCACGGCGCGGTGCGCGGTGCCGGCCAGCGTCGGGTAGCGGTCGGCGTTCGCGCCGAACTGCACCACCTGGCCCGCCGAGACGGAGACGCCGCCGGTCCGGGTGACCCGGAACGCGGGGCCGGTGTCCGCGTTCCGGTCGTGCTTGAG
>NZ_QKYN01000076.1:32201-32680 GCF_003258295.1 Streptacidiphilus pinicola
CAGCTGGGCGGTGAACCGGCAGCTCGTGCCGCCGCCGCTGGTGAAGAAGACCCCGGACCAGAGCTTCTTGAACACCCCGTTCGGGAACAGCGCGTCGCCGAGGTCCCACCAGGTGATCTGCGGCGCGATGGCGTCCACGCGCTTGTCGTAACCGGCCGTCAGCAGCGAGATCGCCCCGCCGTACGAGCCTCCGGCGATCCCCACCCGCGGGTCGTCCGGCCCGTCCCGCAGCACGGCTACCGGGTGATGACCTGGTCGGCGCGCGGCTTCGGGAAGTCGACCGGGGCGATCGGGCTGGACGCGCCGGACCGCGAGGTCGCGGACGTCAGCCGGCTGATCGACTGGCTCGGGCACCAGCCCGACGTGCTGCGGGACGGGCCGGACGACCCGCGGGTGGGGATCGCCGGAGGCTCGTACGGCGGGGCGATCTCGCTGCTGACGGCCGGGGCCGCGACAGGCGTGGGCCCCATCGCCCCCCG
>NZ_QKYN01000077.1 GCF_003258295.1 Streptacidiphilus pinicola
GCGCCCGCCCCGCTGACCGACGCGGCCGGACGCGTCGTCGGGGTGACCGCCGTCGGGGAGGACGGCGAGTCGGCCGAGTACCGCGCCGACGTCGTGATCGCCGCCGACGGCGCGCCGGCGCGGACCGCGCTGGCCACCGGATGGCGGCGCGACGACCGCACCCCGATCGCGACGGCCGCCCGCCGCTACTACCGCACGGACGCCTTCGCCGACGACGAGTTCCTGCACCTGTGGGCGGACCTGCGCTTCGCGGGCGCCGACGCGGCGCTGCCCGGCTACGGCTGGCTCTTCCCGCTCGCCGACGGCCGGGTCAACCTCGGCCTGGGCGGTATTCCGCACCGCAAGCACGGCGCCATCGACCTGCGTGCCAGCTTCGGCGAGTGGATCAAGCGCCTCCCGGAGGGCTGGAAGCTCGACGAGGCCGCGGCGGAGTCGCCGCTGCGCAGCGCGGCCCTGCCGATGGGGCTCAACCGGCGTCCCCAGTACCGCGACGGGATGCTGGTGGTCGGCGACAGCGCCGGCATGGTCAGCCCCTGGAGCGGCGAGGGCATCGGCGAGGCGATGGAGGCGGGCGAGATCGCGGCGGAATCCGTCGCCCTCGCCCTGACCCGCCCCTCGGGCGCCCGCCGCGAGCAGGCCCTGCACCACTACCCGAAGGAGGTGCACCGCCGCTGGTCCCGCCACTACCTCCTCGGCAACGTCGTCGCCGGGCACGTCTTCGCCCGCTTCGGCTACCGCCCCCTGCTCAACCGTGCCGTGACCTCCAGCCCCGCCGCGACCCGCCTCCTGGCCGGCCTCTTCGGCCACCTGCGGGGGTGACGCGCGCCGGTGGGTGGCGGCGGGCCGTCAGGCCCGCGTCGCGAGCCAGGCGGTCAGGCGGTGCAGGTCCGCCGGCCGGGCCGGGGAGCCGGTCGCCTCGACGAGCGCGGCGAGCCGTTCGGGCCGGTACAGCACGGGCCGGTAGGTGGGCCGCTGGGCGACCGCCTCCAGCAGCCAGTCCGCGAGGGCCGAGGGCTCCGGGCGGGTCGTGAAGGCCCGGGCCGGCTCGACGGCGAGAACCGGAGCGAAGGCCGATCCGGGCACGGGGGCTCCGCCCGCGTGAAAGGCCAGAGCCAACGCCTGCCGCTCCTCGGGACGGGAGCGCAGGTTGCGCAGCCTCCACTCGACCCGATGCCGTCTGACCGCGGCACGGGCGCGGGCCCGGATCACGGCCGGAAGCGGCTCCCGGAGCCAGCCGTCGAGCGTGCGGGTGAGCCCGCGGACCAGCCGGCGGCCGACAGGGGTGAGCTGCGCCCGGGTCGACAGCGTGCGCGTCACCAGGCGGGCCTGGAGCCGCCGCTGGGCGAAACGGAAGGCGGCTTCGGGCGAGCCGGTGCGGGCGTGGTGCTCGCGCCAGAACCCGGCCACGCCGGTGAAGGCGTAGGCGCCGTGCAGCAGACCGGTGACGTGGCGGGGGTCGGAGCGCCAGGGTGCGTAGAACTCCTCCCGGCCCGAGTCCTCCAGCAGCGGGAAGAGGTGGAGCAGCGCGCCGAGCTTGCTGTGTTGGAACTCGTGCACCATCGTCGCCGCGAGCGAGGCGCCGTCCTGCGGCAACGCGACGATCATCGCCCCGAAGGCGTCCCCGGTGGAGGCGCTGTAGTCGGCCGCCGACGGGAGACCGGGGGCGGCGTCCACGTTCCAGGGGACGATGCAGCGCACCTGCTCCACGTGCAACCCGCCCGGCCGGCCCGGCGGTGCGGTCAACTGGTCCACGGCTTCGACGAAGCGGCGTCTCCACTGCTCGACCTCGGCGTCGTCCAGGCGCTGCGGCGCGATCGGCTCGTCGAGATCCCGGTACGGGTCGACATCGTCCAGCCAGGTCCAAGCCGGTGATGGAGCATCAGCCGTGAGCACATGCAGCGCGTCCCAGGCCGATCCGCCCGCGCGGTCCAACGGCCGGACCTCCACGGCGCTCCGACCGTCGTCGAGGTGCAGCGCCGGGCCGCGCAGGCGCGCCACAGCGGCCCCGTAGTCACCCGAGGACGTCCCACCCAAGCCTCGGCCGCCCGACCTCGAATCGTTGAGCCTCGCGACGCCCAGGGTCGGCAACGGCACCACGCCGTCGCGCACCGGGATCTCCGTGTCGGCGTCCAGCCCCGCCCGGACGCAGGCCGCCAGCGCGACGGCCGCGAGGTGGCCCAGGTCCACCCGGAGCGGGGGCCCGGACGATGAGCCGTGCAGTCTCCGCAGCGCGTGGCCCAGCCAGGAGCCGACCTGAGGACTCATCAGAATCAGTTCCGCAGCGGCCGGCTGAGCGCGTGCCGCGGCGGAGAGGAGTTTCCACGACCGGTCCACAGCCTCGGCGCCGCCGGGCAGGTCGCCGTCCGCACGGAGCCGGTCGAGCAGTCGGCGCAGCAGCAGCAGTCGGCGGGCGCGCTCGCCCTCCAGCAGGAAGCCGACCGCCTCGGCAGACCCCCCGCCGGCGGCGAGTTCGTCGAACCAGGCGCCCGGCATGCTCAGCGCGGGCGCCTCGCTCACTCCGCCCTGCCCGGTTCGCCGCCCATCGTGGCGCCGCCACGCGGTCGGTGCACCTGGGCCATCAGGCGTGGATGACCGACAGGAGCCACGAGCTCGCACAGGTCGGCGAGAGCCACGCCTGCGAGGTCGGGCACATCCGATGGGACGGCGCCCGATTCGATGACGTCGGCCATGACGACGTCGGGCCCGATGCGGTCCCCGGCAGTCGGTGCACCCAACGTGCGATCCCCCTTCACGCACTCACTGTTGACGTTGTCATGGTCTTCCCATACAGACGCGCCGGTAACCTGGATCGGACGGTCAGCCGGTCTCGCCGCGCTGTCCCACGCACCGCTGCACCGCGGCCTCGAGCGCCTTGCCGCGCCTCTCATCAGGGTCGAGCATCCGGACCAGATCGTAAAGACTCCACAGGCACGCGGGGGTGCGGCTGAGGTGACCTGTCATCATCACCACGTCGGTGCGCAGGACATGGTGCCGCGGCATCCGCTCCACGCAGTCCGTGCTCAGCGCGTCGACGAGGGACTGTCGTTGCACCGGGTCGGCGGTCAGCGGGTAGGCCAGCAGCGCCTCGACGACCTCTCCCCTCGCGACCGTCCGCACGGCCTGGGGCAAGGACCCCGACGGGGACGGGACGACCGCGGACTCCGGCGCGTGGACGGCGATCCGGGGCAACTGATCCGCGCTGCCCTGCCGGCGCAGTTCCGCCAGCCGCGCGTCGACAGCACGGAAGAGCTGCCGAGGCTCGGGAGGCCAGGGCCCAGCGGCCGGTGACCGCTCCAGTTCGGTCAGCACCAGGTCGGAGAAGAGACCGGTGCGCCGGTCCGGGTCGTTCAGGGCCCGCTGGCCGCGGGAGGCGCCCACCAGCAGCACCTGCTCGCAGTCCGGCACCCGTCGGCCCGCAGGCAGCCGTTCGCCGGGCAGGTCGGCGACGAAGCGGTGGTCCTCGACGAAGGTCTGGCAGGCGTCGACGATCCAGATCTGCCGGGTGAAGCAGCGGTTCAGATCGGTCGCCAGGGTGCGCCGCGCCGACTCCAGGTCGAGGTTGCGCTTGTCGGCCGCGCCCGCGTCGGCGCAGAACAGGCGCAGGTGCTCGTCGCGGTCCAGCACGCCGTGGCCGCCCCACCACACCCACAGCAGACTGTCCTGCCGTGGGGCCGAGCAGGTGGTGACGGCGTCACGCACCCGCTCGTAGACGGCCACCTGTTCGCGGGCGGCCTCGCGCGCGCCCGGCCTCTCCTCGGGGGCGGCCAGTGGAGCGAGCAGGGTCACGATGTTCGCGGCCGGGACACCGCGCCCCAGCAGCCAGGACCGGAACCGCAGCGCGTCGGAGGCCGGCCCCGGCAGGTCCCACGCGGGTCCCGCCGCGTACCGCTCCACACCCACGATCAGCGCGTGGGTGAGCTCCGGTGACGTCATGCCAGCCGCTCCGCGACGGCGCGGTAGACGGCGCGGTTGCTCCAGTAGGCACTGTGCGAGGCGGGGAACGGCTGGCCGTTGTCGACCTCCACGTCCTCGACCCGTCCGGGGAAGATCCCCGCGCCGATGTAGGAGAGCAGGTCGCGGCGGTCGTAGAGGTTCAGCCAGCGCGGCACGTGCTCGGGCAGCACCGAGGGGTACGGCAGGGTGGGCAGCGCGTCCGTCTCGTACAGGAAGGGCGCCTGCGAACCCACCGTGACCAGCAGTTCGACCTGCGGCAAGGGCTCGGCGACCAGCGTCTCCAGCGCGGCGATCCCGCCCAGGCTGTGGCCGATCAGCACGACCGGGCCCTCCACGCCGAGCACGGTCTCCCGAAGGCGGGCCCGGATCCGCTCGCCGCGCGCGAGGTAGTGCAGCACGTCGCCCGCGAACGGATGAGCCGCGTCGGTCAGGGACCGGCGTCGGCGTACCGCCTGACGGCTCGCCAGCCACAGCGGCGGACGCAGCAGCAGGCGGGTCGGCGAGGGCGCCCGGTCCGCACCGGGCGCCGCCGCGCCCATGGCGCCGGCCGCGGCGGCCACCGCCCGGTCGCGGGCCGCGCCGTCGCAGACCACGGCGGTGTCCTCGTCCAACTGTGCGGCGACGGCCGCGGCCACCACCGAGCGGGCCAGCATCAGGGCCAGCTCCTGGTCGTCGAGCCGTTCGTCCGCACCCGGCAGCAGTTCGCTGCCCTGCAACGAGGCCGCGGCGTCGGCCATTCCGTCCCGCAGCTCGGCCGGCACCGGCACGGTGGCGGGACCCGTGGCGGCGGTGAGGGCATCGGCCAGGACGCGGAGCAGCTTGCGCGGGCGCTCCCCGGGGAGCGCCGCCCCCGGCGGCAGCTCGCCGGGCTCCGCGGCGCCGGCTGCGGCGGCCGCGAGTTCGGCGAGCGGGTCCCGGTAGAGCACGTCCCAGAGCGCGACCGGGTCCTCCGGCTCGGGCCCGCCGCGTGTGCGGGCGTGTCCGGGTATCGACGCGCCGTCGGCCCGCAACCGTGCGCCCAGGTCGCCGCCCCAGTAGCAGGGCACCGCCGTCAGCTGCGGCGTCTGCTCCCCGAGCCCCTCGCAGACGCGCTGGAAGAGCGCGGAGAAGCGGGGCTCACGAACACCCGTCCCGTGTACGAAGACCGCTGTACCCATGAGCCCCTCTGTACTCCGACCTTCGAACGCCGACGACCGCCTGCCCGTGCCGCCCGGAACGCCACTCCGGGCGCGCCGCGCCTCAGATGGGCAGCGCGGCCAGGTCGAACTCGATGCGCTGGTGCAGTCCCGCGGCCGTGGTGGTGGGATGCTGCTGGCCCAGCACCCGGCGCAGGCCCTCGAGCGCCTGCGCGTGGTGCTCGTCGGCCTCCTCCAGTCGGCCGAGGCCGCGCAGGTCGAGCGCGAGGTTGGCGCGGCACGCGAGGGTGACCGGGTGGTCCTCGCCCGCCTCCGCTTCGAGCAGGCGCAGGGCCGCCTCGTCGCGTTCCCGCGCGGCCTCGAACTCAAGCGCGGCGTAGTCGTCGTTGGCGCGGCTGAGCTCCGCGGTCAGGGTGAACAGGTGGCGCTCCCCGAGCGCGCGCCGGAAACCCTCCACCGCCTCCTCGTCCAGCCGGGTCGCGCCGGAAACCTCGCCGAGCGCGCGCAACGTAGCCGCCAGGTTGACCTGCGCGCTCAGGGTGAACAGGTGGCCGGGGCCGAGGCTCTCCGCGAAGCGCTTGACGGTCTCCTCCCCGATCTCGCGTGCGGCGCCGGGCTCGCCGCGCAGCCGTCGGTCGACCATCGCGTTCATGGCGGTGCTGAGCGTGTCGATGTAGGTGTCGCCGTAGCGGGTGCGCAGGCGCTGGAGCGTCTCCTCGTTGAGCCCGGCGGCGCCGGCCAGGTCCCCGTCGCGCCGACGGCACACCGCGAGCTCACGGGCGGCGCGCACGCTGGCGGCGTTGTCCACGCCGAAGGCGGTGCAGTAGCTGCGGTAGGTCTCCTCCTGGAGCAGCCGGGCCCGCGCGTAGTCGCCCGACTCCCGCACGTCGACGCTGATGGCGTTGAGGGTGTTCAGGGTGCGCGCGTCCAGCGGGCCGAAGACCTGCTCGCGCTGCTGGGCGGTCTCCTCGTCCAGCTCCAGCGCCTCGCCGAAACGTCCCGCGAACTTGAGAGCCAGGCCCAGGTCGTGCGCGATGATCAGCGCGGAGGGGTCGTCCGGGCCGAACAGGTCGCGGGCGCGGGTGTAGGCCTCCCGGTCGATCCGGAGCCCGGCGGATACGTCGCCCCGGTAGCGCAGGGCCATGGACATCTGCCGCATGGAGTCCAGCAGTTCCTCCTCGGCCACGGACGCCCTGCGGGAGACCTCGAGGGCCTGCTCCGTCAGGGTGAACGACTCCTCGAAGCCGCCGAGGAAGCGCAGCAGGAAGGCGAGTTGCTTGGTCATCTGGATGACCAGCGGGTCCTCCTCGCCGGATTCGACCCGCCAGGCGATCAGTGCAGTGCGGGCCAGCTGGGCCGCGGTCTCGTGGGCTCCCCAGTAGAAGAGGTAGTCGACCACCGAGTAGACCAGCTCACGGACCCACGGGTCGGTGCTCTCGGCCGCCCCGGAGGCCTGGACGTGCGGCAGCAGCGCCTGGAACGCGGGCCACTGGTCGGCCGCCGAGGTGGAGCCGGCCGGCTTGGCCGCCGCCAGCAGCACCTGGGCGGCGCGGCGCATCTCCCCGGTGCGCTGCTCGTCCATCCCGGCCTGGAGCACGGCCTGCATCAGCCGGTGCATCTGCAGGGTGCCGGTCTTGTGGTCGAGGCGGATCAGTGAGAGCCGGCTCAACTCGCGCGTGGCCCGGCCCAGTTTGACCGGATCCTGGAGCACCGGGTCGAGCAGCGGGCTGACCTCGACGCTCCGGGGGGTGCGCAGCAGGCTGAGCGGGATCGGCTCCGGGGCCATGCAGGCGCAGACCTGGAGCAGGTCGCGGGCGGCCGGGTTCTCGGCCGACAGCCGCTCCAGCGAGATGTCCCAGGCGGCCGCGACCGGCAGCGGGTAGTCGGGGGCGGGGTCGAGTTGCAGGATGCCGGGGCGCCGCTGCTCGAGCAGTTCCAGGTACTCGCCGACGGTCATGCCG
Organism: Streptacidiphilus pinicola; assembly: GCF_003258295.1. GTDB lineage: Bacteria > Actinomycetota > Actinomycetes > Streptomycetales > Streptomycetaceae > Streptacidiphilus > Streptacidiphilus pinicola. The sequence goes on from NZ_QKYN01000077.1 coordinate 7,052, forward strand.
GTGGCCGCGTGCCAGGCCGCGGCCTGCTCGATGGCCAGCGGCAGATCACCGAGCGCCTCGGCCAGTCGGTTCGCGTCCTCGCGCGAGAGCGCCTGCGCCCGGCGCTGGAGCAGTGCGATGCTCTCCTCGCGCTGGAACACGTCCACCGTCAGCGGCCTGGCGACGCGCTCCCACTCCGGGTTGCGCGAGGTCACGATGATCTGCCCGGGGCCGCCGATCGGGAAGTAGCGACGCACGGTGTCGATGTCGGTGGCGTTGTCGAAGACGAGCAGCCAGTTGTCGTACGGCTGGCCCGTGCGCAACGCCTCGCGCACCGCCGGGACGGCCGTGTTGGCCTGGGGGCCGGTCTCCAGACCCAGGCGCACGGCCAGTTCGGCCAGGGCGCCGAGGATCAGGCTCTCGCGTTCTGCGGGGATCCACCAGATCACGTTGTACTCGTGCATCCGCCGGTAGACGTACTCCAGGGCGATCTGCGTCTTGCCGACGCCGCCCATGCCGTGCAGGGCGTGCGGGAGCACGGCGGCGGTCCCGTCCCCGCGCAGCCGGTCCGCGACCGCGCCGAGCAGTTCCTCCCGCCCCGTGAAGTGCGGATTCTTCGGTGGCACATTGCCCATCACTTTGGGCTGACCGGTGCGCACGTACCGGGTCTCCACCGGATTCTCCCTCTCCTGGTCCGACGATCCGATGTTTTCCGCTACCGCGGTGCTTGTCTCAAGGGGCGGCACTGCACCTACTCCTGACGGTCCACCAGCTGACTCGCCCTCTTTTAGCACATTTGCGGCATTCAGCGCGTTTGCTGTCGAAGGCTTGGTATGACCCGACGCGACGGATGCCGCCAGCCGTCTCGCCCGCACCGCGTACGGCCCGGAAAGCGCCCGCATCACCGCCTTCTCCACGGTGATCCACGGCTGGCCCGCCTCGGGCAGCGGCGTGCCCTCCGGGTCGATCAGCGCGGCCCGCAGCTTGGCCCCGCTCTCTCCGGCGGCGGGCAGCTCCGCGAGCGTGCTGACCACCTCGGCCACCTCGGAGCGGGACGTGGTGGCGAGCAGCGCCTCGCGCACGCCCAGGGCGAAGTCCGGCCCGGGCGTGTCCTCACGGTTCCAGTCGATGAGCCCGCCCATGAAGATCTCCGCCAGCTGGGACGGCCCGGTGCGCGGCGACAGCCGCTGCTGCAGGCTCATGATGACGTCGAACTGAAAGGCGGAGGCGGCGAGTTGGGCCGCGAGGCGACGAGCCGGGGGCGAGGCGAGCGAGGCGAACCGGCGCACCGCCGCCTGGGCGTCCTGCGGTCGGGTGGTCCGCGGCGCGCGCATCCCCGGCGCCGGGCTGCCCAGGGCCAGCGCGCCGGCCATGACGCCGGGCAGCACCAGCCGGAGCCCGGGCTCGCCCGCCACCAGGGCGGCCCAGGCCGCGAACGACTCCTTCTTGAGGCTGAGCACCGGCACCGGGACCCGTCCCGGGCCCGGCGCGGCCGCCGGGTTCAGCGGGTCCTCCAGCTCGGGTGGCTGGTCGTGCAGCAGCCGGGTGTTCGGGGCGGCGAACCCGGCCGACCCGAAGCGGGCCCGGTGCGGGACGAGGGAGCTCCGGTGCCACAACGAGGTGGGGAGCACGTGGGAGATGGCGGTGGGCCCCTTGCGGGCAAGCATGCCGAGCAGTCCGTCCATCACGCTGCCGGCCCAGCCCGGGGCCAGGCCGTCGGTGACCACCAGGTACAGCTGGGAGCCCGCCGGACCGAGTGCCTCGCTCGGGTCGCCGACGCCGCCTCCGGCGTGCCGCAGCACGGCCGCCCCGTGCTCGGGGACCTCCAGCCGCAGCATGCGGACGTCACGGAAGGCGCCGCTCCACACGGCCTGCTCGGCGATCTGCGCGACGACCTGCGCCCAGGGCGCCATGGTCGGCGCGGTGTCGACGAAGAGCAGCAGTTCGAGCGCGCGTCGGCAGCGGCGCCGGGTGTAGGGCAGCCAGAGGTCGTCGGCCATCCCGCGCTCGGCGGTGCGCTCCTCGTCCAGTTCCTGGCGTAAGGAGTCGGGGACGTCCCGGCGCAGCACCCGCAGTGCGCGCGCCAGCGGGGCGACCCCGTGACGCCGCGCCAGCCGGAACGGCAGCGCCCTGCGTCCCTGGTCGTGCGAAGCCGCGTCCTCGCCCGACGGCGGCCCGGTCCGGCCCGCGGTCGCCGGCGACTCGTCGGCCCCGGGGGCCTGGGACTCGGGAGCACCCGGTCCGAGGAGCAGCTCCCCCGGTGCGGCGTCGCCCGGGTCGGGGCGGATCAGAGCCGCGTCCGCGCCCGCCAGCAGCTCCTCGGCGCCGTCGTCCGAGGCCTCGCCGCCGACGGGGTCGGAGCCCTCGTCCGGACCGGAACCCGCGTCGGGCGTCTGCCCGGCCTGGCCCTGGCCACCGGTGCTCTGACCGCCGGTGCTCTGACCGCCGGTGCCTTGGTCACCGGCGCTCCGGAGCACCGCCGAGGCGAGCCAGGCGGCGTCGGCGATCTCGCGCCAACTCAGCCTGCCAGGGGCGCGTTCCCTGTGCAGACCCTCCATCAGCGCCCCTTCGAAAGGTCGCGGAGCAGCGTCTCCAGCAGGGTACGGTCATCCTCCTCGGGCCGATAGCCGCCCGCCACCATGTGCACCGCATTGAGTAGCTGGTCGATCGTGTGTGTGCCACCGCCGGAGCTGCGCCGGTGGAACTCGTCCAGCAGGCTCTCGATCCCCTCCGGCCGCCGGCGCAGGTGGCTGGCGACCACGGCGACGAGCTGTTCCCTGGTCGGCGGCCGCATCTCCAGCGGGAGGCAGCGGCGACGCAGCGCGGCCGGGAACTCGCGCTCACCGTTGCTGGTGATGACCACGATCGGAAAGGCGCGGCACTCCACCCGGCCGTGTCGGATCTCGGCGCGCCTGCCCGGGTCGTCGGTGAAGACGCTGACCGGGGACTCCCGACTGCGGACCAGCTCCGGGATCTCGTAGCTGCCGTTCTCCAGGACGTGCAGCAGGTCGTTGGGAAGGTCCAGGTCCGCCTTGTCGAGCTCGTCGATCAAGAGCACGCGCGGGCGCTCGAAGGGAAGCAGGGCGGTTCCCAGCGGACCGAGCGTCAGGAAGTCACCGAGCGCGGGTGGTTCGTCCGTCCCGGCCTCGGGCTCACCGTCGCGCGGGCTTCTTCCGGCCCGTACGCTGTCCCGGCTGCCGTCCCGGATGGCGTCCCTGATGCCGTCCCGGGCGGCTCGCCAGGCCGCGATCGACTGGGCGCGCCCGATCGCGTCGTACTCGTTGAGCCCGCCGCGCAGGGTGGAGCGGCTGACGATGTTCCACTCCAGCACCCGGCCGAGCCCGAGCTCTCGCGCGATCAGATGAGCCAGCGAGGACTTGCCCAGCCCCGGCGCTCCGGTCACCAGCAGCGGGCGACGCAGCAGCACCGCGGCGTTGACGGTGGCCAGCTCCTCCGGACCGAGGGTGGCCCGCGGGTCCAGACCGCCGAGCCTTCGCTCCGCCGTCGTCGGATCGCCCGGCGGTGCCTCGCACAGCGGCGCACCCGCGAACTCACGCCACGGCGGCGGATCGGGAAGCACCGGTGGTTCGCCGGCAGGCGCCTGCCCTGTGCCGCGGAACGCCCACCACCCCTCGCCAGGCGCGGCGTCCGGCGCCGAGGCCTGCTGTTCGGTCATGCCGGCTCCTCCTCCAACTCCACCGGACGGAACGGGTCATCCCACAGGCAGACGACATGACGCACCGCTTCGCCGGAGGCCGGGTCCGCGATGGCCCTGCTACGCAGGGAGCGGATCTGCTCGGGAAGCAGTCGGGGCACGTTACTGGACAGCACCATGAGTATCCCACGAGCCGACGCGGAGTAGTCGTCGTTGGCATGCCACAGCGCGAGTCCGACCCCCTGGGCGATGGCGGCCTGAAGCCCCGCCAAACCTCGTCCCGATACCGGTGGCTGATGCAGCACCACGGCGTTGAGATGCTGATTCTCGATCAGTTCGACACCCCATCCGGACGGTGAGGCGTCCGGATCGGGGAAGAGCGGGGCCCTGGCGGTCGCGAGGCTGCGCCAGCGTTGCCGCCAGTCGGTGCGCAGCCGCCCGTCGCGGGCCCACATCCGCATCCGCTCCAGGCTGCGCACGTGGACGCAGTAGCGCGACCCGATCACCACGGTGTCCAGCACCCCCGCCCGCTGGCGGAACCAGGCGACGTCATGGTTGAGCAGGGAATAGGGAAGCAGGAACTCGATGTGGGTGGCGGGCTCGCCGGGTCTGGTGTCCCAACTGCCGACCGTGGCGAGGATGATGCCCTCGACGACATCCTCCAGGGTGGCCAGGGTCGCCCGCCGGTCCTCCTGAAGGTGTGGCGCCCAGCGGTCGGGGAACCGGTTCACCCAGTGCCGCACCTCGATGTCCTCCGAGCCGTCCCGGACCGGATCGACCATGATGACCAGGCACTGCGGCACGTCCATCGGACTCGCGGCTAACTCGGCCGCCTCCTCGCGGCGGGACCGCAACGCGTCGAGAACCCCCAGCTCACGTGCCCGATCCTCGTTCCAGGCCCGCAGCAGCTCCGCCAACGCCGGGGACTCGCGCTCGGCCACACGTTCCACCAGCAGCAGCACCGGCGGCAGTTCGTCCGGCTGTGCTGTCAGCTCCAGCATGCTGTTGAAGAGCTCGACCACGGTCGAGCGCTCCGGCACGACGTGCGTCAGGTCGCGCGCCAACTGCCGTTGCAGCCAGCGCAGATCCCACACCTCGGCGCGTCTCAGCAGGCCACGGACCCGGTCCAGGTCCTCGTCCCGGAAGACCGGCGCCAGCGGGATCGACGGCGGCTCGGGCGGCGCCCCGGGAGCCACCGCCTCACGGAACCCCCGCGCCGCCTCGTGCCCCTCGAACAGCTTGACGACGTCGACGAGCAGGTCCAGCCCCGACGGGTGCCCCAGGGCCGCGCGGGCGATCTGCCGGCAGTCGTCCCGCATCCGGTCGCCGCGCAACTCGATCGCGCACGCGAGCGCCTCGCCCAACTCCTGTGTCAGCTCGTAGCGCTGCTGGGGATCTCGCAGCGCGGGCAGCGCGCAGAGTGCGTCGACGATCTTGTTCAGCGATGAAAGCCGCCCAGGCTCCCCGACCACGTGCCCCCCGACCGCCAGTGCGCCTGTTGGGCGCCGAAGTTATCACGCGTGTTCGCACACGACCACCCCGTCGCGGAGGCACAACTGGCCTGTGTTGACGGGTGGCTGACGAGTGGGACGAGCGCCGCGACCGCTCCGGTTCCCACAAAGTGGACCAATGGATCACGGTCGAATTGGCTCTCCTGAGCAGGCCAACCACTGACTACGTTAGGGGCATGCCTCAGACCCGCGTTGACTTCTACTTCGACCCCGCCTGCCCCTTCGCCTGGATCACCTCCCGCTGGATCCTCGAGGTGGAGCCGCTGCGCGACCTCGACGTCCGGTTCCACGTCATGAGCCTGTACCTGCACAACGAGGGCAACGAACTGCCCGACTGGTACCGCGATCTCGTCGACCGTTCCCTCGGTCTCGTCCGCGTCGCCGTCGCCGCCGCCGAGCACCACTCCGACGACGTGCTCCGTGACCTCTACACCGCGCTCGGCACCCGCATCCACGGCAGGGAGACCAGGACTTCGACGCGGTCGCCGTCGAGGCCCTGGCCGAGCTCGGCCTCCCGGAGACACTCGCGGACGCCGCACGTTCGACGGACCACGACGCCGCGCTCCGGCGCAGTCACGACGCGGGCAAGGACCCGGCGGCGGGCCGGTACGTGGGCACGCCCACCATGCACATCGACGGGACCGCCTTCTTCGGGCCCGTGCTGAACAGCATCCCTCGCGGCGAGGACGCGGCGCGGCTCTTCGACGCGGTCCGGACGCTCTCCGCCCACCCGGACTTCTTCGAGCTGAAGCGGGAGCGCAGCGGCAAGCTGCGGTTCGACTAGGCCTCCCATCCCACCTCGCGCAGAGAGAAACAGCCTGTGAAGGACTACGACTGGCAGTACGGCAGCGACGGCGTGGACTTCGACGAACTGTGCCGCCTCTACCGGGCGGCCCCCTTGGGGGACAACACCGCGGCCGAGCTGGCGACCGTGTACGGCAACAGCAGGTACGCCTGCTTCGTGTACGCCGACGGCGCGCTGGTGGGGGCGGGCCGCGCCCTCGCGGACGGGGTGGACTGCGCCTACATCGGCCATGTCGCGGTGCACCCCACGCACCAGGGTCAGGGGTTGGGCGCCGAGATCGTGCGCCGACTCGCGGACCAGGCCCGCGACCACAAGAAGATCATCCTCTACGCCAACCCCGGCACTGAGGCCTTCTACGGCCGGCTCGGCTTCCTGCCCATGAACACCGCGATGGCGATCTGGCGCGATCCCGACCGCGCCGTCGAGGCCGGCCTGCTCCGCCGGGAGGGCAGTCGGCTCCCGTCCGGATGAGCGGACCCTCGGCGTTTGTTTCAAATTCGAACCAGTTGGTATCGTCGAAGGGAACCAGTCCACGCTTGAACCTCGCAAGGAGGGCACCCATGCCGGTACGCCGCCTCAATCACGCGGTCCTCTACATCCGCGACGTCTCGACCTCGGTCGCCTTCTACACCGAGGTGCTGGGCTTCAAGGTCGCCCTCGAGATCCCCGGCCGCGCCGCGTTCCTGAGCGCCGACGAGACGCTCAACGACCACGATCTCGGCCTCTTCGCGATCGGCGCCGGCGCACCGGGCCCCCAGCCCGGCCACGTCGGCCTCTACCACCTGGCCTGGGAGGTCGGCACCCTCGGCGAGCTGGCCGCGATCGGCCGGGCGCTCAGCGAGCGCGGCGCGCTCGTCGGCGCCACCGACCACCACCGCTCCAAGTCGTTCTACGCCAAGGACCCGGACGGCAACGAGTTCGAGGTCATGTGGCGAGTGCCGCGCGAGGACTGGCCGACAGCTGACGAGATGTCGAACATGCGGTCCCTGGACCTGGAAGCCGACATCGCCCGCTGGGGCGCCGACCTGACCACCGGAGCGGCCGCCGGCTCCGCGACCTGAGGCCCGTCAGAGCAGCCTGCCTGCCGCGCCGCCCGGCGCAAACTGCGTGCCATGCCACCGTTTCGCCGAACCGCCGCGCCCGCCACGATCCACGGCACTCGCGCCACGCTCCGTGCTGCACTGTCGCTTACGCCCACCGTGCCGTGCTCCCACCCCGCTCCCAGCACAGGCACAAAAAAACCTGCGGCTCCATGATCAGTCATGAAGCCGCAGGTCAGATACCACCTTGGTGGTGCGCCGCCAGGGACTCGAACCCCGGACCCGCTGATTAAGAGTGAATTTGTGTCAGGTGCGGCCACTGCCATCGACTGACCAGGGACGTCATCGAATGCCTATCTGTCCAGGCCACCGCCGAGATGCCGTCCAATCGGGGCCATCGCGTGCCGACCAAGACCGGCGCCGCCGCTCCCACCACGCTCCCACCACCCGATTCGGAGGCGGTCCACGTTCTACCAGACGAATGCCCCGGACCTCGGACCTCAGAGATGGCCGGGGACACGTACATCAAGGCCGAGCAAGATCGGGGTTGAGCTGCAGTCGACGGCCCGCGCGATCTCAGCCCGCGGGCTCCGAAAGTGTAGTCGCCAGTCCTTGCGTGCCCAGCCGATCAGGCTTTCCCTGCTCAAGCACTTCCTTCAGCGGTTTGAGTATCGCTTCCACGGCTGCCTTCATGTCCTGGTACATCTCGAGGTCCGTGCGATCAGACCGCACTGGGAACGGCAGCATCCACCAGGTGAGATCGGAGCCGTCGACTGGTGCCTCAAGGTCTTGGCCAGCTTCGTTGAAGATCAACTGGGCTGCTCGGTGCATCTCTCGGAAGACCGGCCGCAGCCGTTCTGCGCTGCTGTCGGACATGCCGGTGAGACCGAAGCGGAGGGGAGAAGCTGCGCATGCTCCCCAATTCTGGATCGGTTCGAAACAAACCCCAAGCTCGGCGTCAGCACCCGGCAGCTTCTGACGGCTTCCGAACCAGTCCCAGATCCGCGCTGGACTCGACGCGTCCGACGCACGCGTCGTCTGCCACGACGGTTGAAACGGGACGCCGAGTTCTTCGGCAACGATTCCGCACAGCACACGTGTCGAGTAGATCGCCTTCGCGAAGGTCAGGCCAAAGCCGCCCTGGGTCAGCTCGCCGGCGCCCCAGGACCACAGCTCTTGCTCGTGTGTGGCCACGAACTCCTCCAACTGGTAGTGGTCTGAGGCCAGACCGGGGTCCGGCGCAAACGCGGGGGGCCGAATCAGGTCGAGAACGAGACGCCACGAAGTGATTCCGACGCGGCGGCCCCCGGTGAGGGCAAGCCACTCGACACCGTACCCGTCCCTCTCCCAGAGCGAGGTCTGGGCCGCGAGCCCCACAGCGGCACAACGCTCCATGAGCTCAGCGCGCAACCGGGGAATGCGCACAGCCGGACACACGAACAGGAGAGAACCACCACCTTCAAGCCGCTCCGCATAGACAACTGGCTGGGTGGGTTGCAGCGGGGCGTTCAACTTGACCTCGATGGACAGCCATGTCCGGCTACCAATACGTCCTTCGATGTCCACGACGGCCTTGTCATCACCGGACCTGGCCTGTGGCATGAATCGGATCTGCTCCTGCGCCTCCGCGGAAATCCCGCTGCCGGCGAGGACAGAAAGCAGTGTCGTGCGGATGGCAGGATGCCGCTGGAGCATGAAGCACAGCGCCCCGGTTGCTACATCCTCCTTGTGCAGCACCTTGAACATGTCTGCCAAGTGTCCGAGCACACCATTCGATCCCATGGCCCCCGCCTCCAGATGCTGTCCGCACATCCTAGGTCCGGGCCAACCCACGATCTGCCAAACCAATCACCTTTACTTCCAGAGGCTTTGACCATGGGCAAGTCCAAAGCGGCTCGCTCGCCAGCGCCCGACTACAGTCGTCTGAGTCAGTCTGTAACGGCGTCAGGCTGAGGATGCGGTCCGTCTCGATGGGCCAGACGGACGTCCCGAGAGCAGGTGGTCAAAGCGACAGCCAAGAGCACGGTGAAGGCCATATCGGCGCGCCGGGCCAGCGGGCACAGCGGAAGGCCGACGCACGACACCGCACTCTCTTGTCGGCAAGGCGCCAGCGCTGAGCGGAGACACCAGATGCAGCAGCCGATTCTCAATCTCAGCTCCTGGAGCGTCGAGGACGTCGAAGCTCACATGGCTGGGCTTTCGCGCGGGCAGGAGTTGGAACGGGTCCGCGTGGTTGCCCAGACCCGGGTCTATAGGTCCACCGAGCCACGCGAGGTCCGCCTGCGCTGGGCCAGGCTCGCGCTTGCGGCGAACGAGCGGTTCCACGACAACACCCCGTGGGCGCAGGCCCGGATGTGTCACCAGGAGTTCTCGCTGCGGAGCTGGGTCATCGAACACCTCGGCCCGGACGCCGATCCCGACTGGAACCCGCAGGCCCTGGCCACCGACACCCTCGCAGCGCTCCCGCTCGATCCACACCTGGCGGGATCCTTGGCGCGGGGCTGGCGAGAACTCCCGATCGAGCAGATCGGTACGCTGCGCCGCTGCAAAAACCTCACCGCCCATGTGGACCGGCTGATGCTGCACCTGCCCCCGGGACTGATCAGGGATCAGCTCGAAGCCTGGGCATCGGTTCGCGAGAACCTGCCCTGAGCCGAGGCGACGCGATCTTCGCCGGCAGTGCTCTGATCACGTCAGGTAGAGGACCGGGCGGGTCTGGAAGTCCTCGTACATGTCCTCGCCTTCGGGGCCGTGAATGAACTCGGCCATTGAGGGGTTGCGGTTGGCCGTCGCCAGCGGCAGCCACTCAACGAAGTTGCCGTAGCCGCCGCAGACCGACTCTCCTCCGTCGCCGCCGTACACCGAGTCCCGGTCGCTGGTCATCTCGGCCTGGTAGGTGTCTTAGGCGATGCGCAGGCCGAACGCGCTCGGCTGGTGCTGCGGTCCGGTCTTGTCCCCGTAGGGCGAGCGGTCCAGGGGACAGTGGTCGCCCCAGCGGAAGAGCGTGCCGACTCCGGCTCCGCAGGCGTGCTCCCACTCATCCGGACCCGGCAGCCGCAGCCCCTCGGCGGCGAGAGCCGCCGGTACCTCGTCCGGCCGCGCGGGCAGTGCCTCGTTCTCCACCGCCATGAGCACGGCGGGCACGGTGACGGTTCGGCGCGGGCTGAGGACCATGGCCAGGTATGCGCGAGGATCGGGGTCGAAGCGGAACCCGCCCGCCAGGGTCTGGTCCGCGGTAGCAGGTCAGCTGTTCAGGCGACGCCTGCCAGCGGTCCAGGTCGAAGCCGACCGTGACCACGCCGCCCGGAATCAGTGCGAACTGCCGACCGCTGCGCTCGATCAGGACGCGCTGCAGTGGGGCGCCGAGATGTTCGACCGTTTCGACCCGGACGACCCGACCTGCGACCCGGCGGGCGATCTCCTGGGCTTGCCGGGTTGCCGTAGTCAGGTCGAGGGTGCGCCAGCGGTCGAGGGAAAGATCGGCGAAGGACATGGCGCGAAGTCTGCCATCCGGCACCGACACTCGCTTCCGGGTGCAGGGCCGTCTCCGTCGACGGCTGTGCCCAGGTCGGTGGGCAGATCCTTGCAATCGAATGTCCCTCGGCACCGCCCGAGGGCAGAATGGCCGCATGGCAACTTGAAGAGCACCGGCCGGACGAAAGTCCTGGCGCAAGACGGGCCACGGCTGGTCTGTCCGCGACGGTGACCGCTGGATCTGCACTGTATGCCACGAGCCTGTCCGCTCCTACCAGTACCGCTTCCACTCTCCCGGGTCCTCCAGCTTCGAGCGCTGCATCGGGTTCGTCTGGTGCTCGGGATGCCGGATCTACTCGGGCAACATGGTCTACGTTCCCCGCGAGCGGGCCCTGGTCGACGCCCTTGCAGCGCTGCCTGCCGGTAACCGAGACCGGCTGCTCCGAAAGGAAGCCGCGTTGATCGACTATCTGGACGGACAGGGCATCGGTCAGCACTGACTGGCGCCGTGCGCAGGAGACAGCCGCTCCAGCGCCGACCTCGCGGCGCGGGCAATGTGCTCGTCTATCCGGAGTTCCTCGTCCTCGTCGCCCGTGTTCACCCCGATCCGTGTGCAACGGTGCGCCAACGCTTCGATTACGGGAACCACCTGTTGAGCGAACGGACCCATGTCGCCGAGCAGAGCGCAGGTCTCCAGGCCGAACACGTCGTCGGTGAGGTAGTCCGGTAGGAGGTCGAGGAGCAGGGGCGCGACGCCCGGGCCCTGCACATTCCAGAGCAGGCGCATCGCGCGTGGATGGAGACGCCTTGGGTCCTGCGCCATCCGGCTCAGCCGCTCCGCGTGCCGGGGTGCGAGTCCGCCATACAGGTGGAGGCGCTCCATCAGCGGCAGGACGCGGCGCATTGCCCGGACGGTGTCCGGGAGTTGGTCGAGCCGGCGCTCGGCGTGGGTGCGTTCTCCGGTCACCGCGAGGAGCACGGCCGCGCACGTGTCGGCCAGATCCTCCCGCTCGAGGCAGCGCAGCAGCGCCGGTGCGGCTGAGGAAGCCGCTGGTCCCAGAGCCGCGAGGACGTCAAGGGCCCGGCGGCGGACCCACGAGCGGCACGTCTGCGACGAAGACACCGACGTGTCCACCAGTGCCACGAGTTCGGGAACCAGTGGCGCGGCTGCCGCCCCCAGACTGACGGCGGCGGCCAGGGCCCCAGCCAGCGGACAACCCGTGTGCCACCGGTTCTCGGGGCAGTGCTTGTCAGCCGCGCGAAGGGCCTCACGCGCAGCATCCACCCACAACGCCGGGTCGGTGCTTGGCGGGATGACGCCCTCGACGGCCTCAACGAAACCGCGCGCCATGAAGCCTGTTCTCACGAGACCACTCAGTACAGCGGCAGCGCGTTGATCCCCCACCCGTCCGAGACCCATGGCAGCCTCGGTCCGAATCCCCGGGTCCTCCAGCACCGCGGCCAGAACGTCCACGCACAGCCGGGAGGCGTCCAGACTCGCACAGATACTGCTCACCGCCTCGCTGCGCACCCTGGCGTCGATGTCGCCGACAGCCGCGCTCAGAGGCAGGCAGAGCCGGTCGGGCGCGCCACGCCAACGGCGCAGCGCCCCACGGGCGATGTCAGCGCCGGCCAGGCGAGCGACCGAGGACGGGTGGGCGACGAGACGCGACGCCCAGCTGTAGGCCGCCTCCTCGCGGTCCTGCCGGACCAGCGCGAGCGACCACCACCAGCCGGGACGAACGGCAAGCTTGGAGCCTGGGCCTCCCAGGCGCTCTCCGGCCGACGGCAGGCAGGACAGTGCGAGGTCCTCCCACATCGGCCACTGCTCCTCTGGAGCAACGCGGACCGCTGCGAGGGCTGCACGGAGTCGGACTGCTTCGTCCGGGTCGGTCCGCAGGCTTTCGGCGAGCGTGGTTGCCGCGTCGCCGGTGAGGTCCCCGTGCGAGCTGAACATTGCCTCCACGAGGGCGAGACGAGCCACCGGGTCAAGGGGCGAGTCCGGTTCCCGGACCATGTCGAGGGCGTGCTCCGGGTCGGCGGTCGCGAGGAGCCATGCCGCGCTGCGGCGGACGGTTCCGTCCGGATCAGCAAGGCACGATCGGGCATGCTCCGCGGCCACGTGCCAGGGTTGCGCACCCCAGCTCATGTCGTTCAGAAGCTGCAGGGTCCGGCAGCGGGCTTCGGCATCAGGATGCTCGCAGTAGCCGAAGAGCAGGCGGGCCACGGGGCCGTTGCGTTCTTCGCGCACGGCGGTGAACAGGGCGCTGCGGGCGTCACCGTAAGCGCTCCCCCTCGGGTCGGCGAGTGCGGCGGCAAGCCATGCGTCCACGAGTTGGTCCGGCTCGAAGGCCGTTCCGCCGGGGGTCACCGGCTGGAAAGGGCACTGCCCTTCAACAGAGTCGTCATGCGGCCGATCATGTCCAGTCGACGCAGGTTCCGCAACCGGATTCGGGCTGCCCTGACGGTGAACAGGTGCCGGAGCGGTGCTCTGACCCGCACATTCTGCTCGCTGGCCTCCAATCGCTCGGCACGGGCAAGGTGTTGGTCAGGACCCGTCCTCGATGACGTCGCACCACGGCTTGCCTTCGGCCCAGTGACGAACCCAGCCGGCGAAGCCCGACTGGCCCGTGGTGCCGCCGAATTCGGCGCCGAAGGGAGAGGCCCCCTCGCCGCAGATGAACCAGACGTGACCGCGGTGCTCGCCGGTCACGATCAGATGCCAGTTCATTCCGCATCCGTCGGTCCCCAGGACGATGGAGCCGTTCAGGAAGACAGCGTCCGTGTCGGGTTCCTCCTCGTCCTCCTCCCATACCCATCGTTCGGTGAGCGGGAAGGGGATACTCAGGTCGCGCTCTGCGAGGGCGTCCGGCCAGTCGGCGGGCAGGTCGCCGATCGGGAGGATCCCGTCGTAGTCGGTGGGGCCGAGCGATGTGCCGTCGGTGATCTCGGCGACGAAGGTCCGGTAGGGCTCGGGCAGCACGACACCGTTGTGTGCCTCGAAGGCGTGGACCGCCTCCCAGCCGAGAGCATCTTCCGGCCCGCCGTCCCCGAACTCCTCTCGGAGCAACTGCAGGTCGACCGGGGAGGCGTGTTCGGTGTTCAGGGTCATCGGGTGGTTTCCTCTCCGTCCTCAACGCGGATGGAGCGCCAGACGTGCTTAGCCCACGCCAGGTCCACGGTCTCGTCGAAGACGCAGCCGGTGACCAAGGCCGCGCCAGGCACCACGACAAAGCCGTAGAGCGTGTGCTGCTCCTTGCCCTCCCGCACGGTGGTCGTCCAGAACGCATGCCGCAGGCAGCCCGGTTCGCGCTCAGTGAGCTGCTGCTCGGCCGGTACGGACGGGGCGCCCTGGAGAAGCGCGGCGAGCTGGGCTTCAAGGTCGGCGTCCGGCTCGCGCCGCGTCAGGGCGTCGAGGAAGACCGTGCGGCCCGGGCCATGGAAACGGTGGCTGCCGTCGACGACTCGGCCTTGTAGGCCGGGTGTGCGCTCCATGGACCAGCGCCCGTCGACGCGGGTGCGAACGGCCACCGGAAGCGCGTGGCCGAAGCGGCTCAGGACGTAGTCGCGGTCCCATTCCTCGGTCAGGATCTCGGAGACGGCCGTGCTGTCCGCCGCCGTCACATACGGGATCTCGCCCTCGTTCAGGACGGTGGCGGTGACCCGCGCGTCTTGGAGGCGGTCCTGCCAGGGGCGGGTGGCGTTCGCCAGGGTTCCCTCGAACACCAGGTCGCGATAGGCGGGGGTCTCCCACGCCTCCGCGGCGCGGGCGAGGTCGGCGTCGGTGATCCGCAGCCAGGTGCCTATCACCAGCTCGATCCCGTCCGTGAGGCGGACCGGCAGCAGGCAACGGACGAAGGAGCCGTGCCCGTCTGCCTGCAGCAGGGCCTGCAGGTCCGCCGGGTGCCGTCGGCCCTGCTCGTCACCGCCGAACACGGCGTCCGGGAGGCCGAATCTGACATCGATGCGCTTGTCGTCCGGCGTGGGAGCGCCGCAGCAGGAGCAAGCTGGTACTGGATGGCTGATCACGGCGCGCAGCCTAGCCGGACCCGCTGACACCGAAGCACGGAGCGCCATGCGCGGTCCGAAAACCCCTTGCGGCCAGTCGGCCTGCTTGGTGGGATGCGGGGGTTTCGGCGGTGGGAGGGGACGGCTTGGCGGTGTTCGGGTGTGCCGGCTGTGGCGCGGTGCTGACCGCGGCGGTGTCGGAGGTGGCGTTGCCAATCCACCTGGCCAGCACGCATTGGGAGACGTTGCACCCGCCTCTGCTGGAGTCTGGTACGTATGCCGTCGACCCCGAGCCGTATGGGCCCCCGTGGCAGCAGTGGGACGAGGTCGGGGCGCGCGAGGCGGCGGAGCGGGGGCGTTTCGCGCCGTTCGGCGCGCTGTCCGACGGGCCGTCGGGCACTGTCCTCCTCGCGCCCGGCGACCTGCGCGGCACCCGGCTGATCCTGGAACGGGCCGGCGGCTACTGCATGGGAATCGACGGGAGAGACGGGCCGAACCTTGCCTGCCTGGGCTGCGATCTGCCGGTCGGCACGAGGATGGACGACTGCGGGTGCTGGCAGGTGGTCCGGCTCGTCCCGCAAGCGGTGGTGCGGCTGCCCGGCCCACCGGAGCGGCCGGTCATGGACTGGACGGAACTGCTGGCCGCTGGCGCGCTGTGGCACCGGCTGAGCAAGTACCGGGACGTCCCGGCGGGCGTCGCTCTCGCCCAGGTCGTGGTGGCCGCCGGGGACACGGCGGTCGAGGTGTCGCCCGGGCCGGTCGCCGAACTCCTCGGCCGGGCGCTCGGCGCGCTGCAACCCACCGGGGAAAGCGCGAAGCGGCTCGACCTGGCGGGGCCAGGATTCGGCGAGCCAGCCGCCGACCTGGTGCTGGTGCCGGTCCACCCAGAGACCGGAGACATCTGGCAGCCGCACTGCGGGGCGGTGCCGATTCGATCGCGGCGATGTAGTCGTGCTGGTTCGCGGTGGGCGACACGTGCCAGCCGAGCTCGTACTTCGACCAGTAGTCCCGGCAGCCCGCAAGCCGCCAGATGCCGCCGCCGGTCGTCTCGAACTCGGAGAAGTCGAGCTGCCAGACCTGGTTCGGGCCAGTCGGCTCGGTCGCGAAGGCGGCATTGCGGCGGGCGGCGAGCTGGCGCCGTTCCCGCTGGTAGTTCGCCTCCAGGAGCAGGCCCTCGTCCCGCAACAGCCGCAGCACGGTCGCCTGGGAGACGCGGTGGCCGTCGTGGCGGCACATCGCCCACACCTTGCGGTGGCCCCAGGCCGAGTGCGCGAGCGCGTGTCGGCGGGCGGTCTCCCGGACGCTCTCGCGAGCCGGGCGCGGCCACGGTCCTCTGGCCTGCGCGCCCTGGCGGCCGCGGGCCTGGTGGCGACGCCAGGTCCGCTCGGGCACGCCGATGAGCCGGCAGAACCTCGCGGTCGGCATGCCCGCC
Source organism: Streptacidiphilus pinicola (assembly GCF_003258295.1). Classification (GTDB taxonomy): domain Bacteria; phylum Actinomycetota; class Actinomycetes; order Streptomycetales; family Streptomycetaceae; genus Streptacidiphilus; species Streptacidiphilus pinicola. The sequence continues at coordinate 22,956 of NZ_QKYN01000077.1, forward strand.
TCGGTGCGGATCACCTCGAGGTCCTCGAAGGGCCCAGCCGGCCCTCCGCGGACTTCTTCCACACCCGCAGCTCGACTGCCGCCTCACCCAGTGCCTGGGTCAAGTCGGCGACCTGGGCTTCGAGTTGCTGTTCCCGGGTGCTGGGGCCGGACTTGCCCGCGAGGCCGGCCCGGCTGGACTCCAGGAACTGGCGCTTCCAGGTCCCGATCGACTGCTCGGACACCTTCGCCCGCCGCGCGGCCTCAGCGACGGTCATCTCACCGGCCAGGATCGACAGCACGATCCGGACCTTCTCCTCCGGCGGCAGTGCCGGTGGCCTCACCATGATCGATCAGGCTCCTTCAAGCAGCAGGACCCGCAACAAACGAGCCCTGCCACAAAGTCTGACGCGCGACAGGACTACCCCCGGCCGCCAAAACCAGACAGCACCCAACAGGCCTGCGCAGCTTGAACCAGCAGGTCAGCACCCCGCAGTCGCGCGGGTAGCAGCACCGGTCGCCTCAGCAGGGCCCCACCTCGCACCCATCACAAACCGACAAAGCAAAAGGCGGCCAACTCGCGAAGGGTCAACCGCCTGATCAGGCTGCCACTTGGGCAATCTGTGCTTTGTGCGCCGCCAGGGACGCGAACCCCGGACCCGCTGATCAAGAGCGCGCACGTCTGGCGCCAGCTGCCCCGCTCGCGAGCCGCTCGCGAGTCGACGACAATTGAATCCGCAGGGCGTGCATGAAGAACAGTTCAAATTGGGGGCAATCATGAAGTTCAACAAGCTTGCCCCTGGGTTGGAGTTCATCTACCAAGAGTTCCTAGCGCACGGGGCCGAAGGTGCGGCGCGGGAGGCGGAACTGTGTGGCCTCACTGGAGTGGACACCACGGCCAGAATGCCTCGCATGCATGTCTTCCTGGAGTTCATCCCGGAAGCCAGGCTGAGCAACCTCAAGGACCACGGTGCAGTCCTGCATGCCGGGGGTGGATGTGTGCGAACAGCAACCGTTCCACTCGAGAGCTTGGCTGACCTGAGTGACGATCCAGAGATCGAATACATCGCCCCTTCTCATCAAGTGCATGCTTGTATCGATGTTGCGGCCGTGAGCATAGGCATCGACCTGATGAGAGCTCGATGGGGGAACGGCATCGGAAATGGCGAAGGCGTACTCATAGGAATTATCGACACAGGCATTGACCCGACACACCGCGCATTTTCTGGCCGCATTGATCGGATCTGGGACCAGACCCTGCCCGGAAAAGGTTTGCCGGAAGGTAACTTCGGTGAAGAACTACTCGGTGACGGAATCCTCAAATCAACAGATTCGCAAGGACACGGCACTCACGTCGCCGGAATCGCTGCCGGACAGGACTCACAGTTCATGGGAGTGGCCCCGGCAGCACACATAATCGTTGTCAAGGCCCTGCCCGGGACGTTGGGCCTGTCCGCAGGAATCAACTACGTCTTTCGCATTGCAGGACAACTCGACATGCCGGCCGTAGTCAATGTGAGCTGGGGAAGTCATGGCGACGCCCATGACGGAACTGACCCGCTCTCCCGGATGATCGACTACTGGGCCCGGCCAGGCCGGATCGTGTGCTGTGCCGCAGGCAACGAAGGACAACGCGACATTCACGCAGGCGTGGATATCTCTCCGGGAAGTTCTGAGGAAATCGCAGTACAGTCTGACGCTCTCCCAATCAACATAGAGGCCTGGTGCGCGGCGGAGGCTCAACTTAGGATGAGCGTCGTCTCTCCGTCTGGACAGGCGACACCTGTCGAACCACTCGCCCCAGCCCCCGCGAAAGATCCATACACGCTTCCCGAAGGCCGTGCGCGTCTGGTGACCAGGAAGGATCCGGGGAACCAACACCATCACATGAAGGTCTCAATCCGCCCAACGTCGGCGAGGCCGGGGTACCAGTGGCGGCTACACCTGGAGAACGTTGGAACCGAGGCGGTCTATGTCGATGCATGGCTGGCCAATGTCAGGGAAGTCCGTGAAGATGTGAGGTTCATCGGGCCTGGCGTAGTCCGCGGAATGCGAATCGGTTCCCCAGGAGCGGCAACATCCGCCATCACGGTCGCTAGCTACACCACCCGAACGAGTTGGCGTTGTCAGGATGGTTGCGAGAAGAGCCTTCCGCTGACCCCCGGGGCGATCTCCGACTTCAGCAGTGACGGACCTCGACGCGACGGGGCACCGAAACCAGACCTCGCCGCACCGGGCGCGATGATCATTTCATGCCGGTCGCACGCTTACACGGCCACGACGGACTGGCTCATCGACGACGACTACATGATCATGGGTGGAACCAGCATGGCATGCCCCTTTGTCGCCGGGCTTGCTGCACTTATGCTGGAGCGCCAGCCGTCCCTTGATCCCCTGCAACTGAAGGAGATCATGAGGGTGCACTGCGTCAGAGCGGGGCATACCCCAGATGACTTCGACACGAAGTGGGGCTTCGGCCTAATCGATGCCTCCTACCTCTAGGGGTTTGTCAAGTGGACGAGCTCAAGATCGACGCGGACCTGCTGGAAGCGCTCGAGGCGCTGCCTGACGCCAGCGAGCAACGTCTTGCCGTCTTCATCCACCTGGCCGACGAGCCGACCAGCGAGGAACGCGAACTGCTTGCACACGTGGGCGCGGCAATGTTGCCTGCAAGCTCCACGACGACTTACGCGATGATGACCCCCCGCGACGTTAGAGCGCTCTCCGAGGAGCCTTGGGTCTTCGCCCTCACGCTCTCCACCCCGGTGCATCCGCTAGCTTCGAGCAGCTGGCTGGACTGAGTAGTCGTTCCGCGCCCCCACCACCAGCCGGAGCCTTCCCAACTGGCGCGCTTTCCCCCAATGGCCTAGCAATGCGTGAGCCTCGCCGCGGCTTGGGCATACTAGCCCCAGGCGCCAATGGGAAGCGCCTGCGAATGCCGCCTAGATAAGGGGATTCCTCTGTGACTAGTCACGAAAAGCCCGTCAAGGCGAACACGGTGCCAATCATGGTCCCAATCTGGCAGAGTGTTCCGGAAGAGTCTTTTCCCGATATTGAAGACGACAACTTGCCAGTCGATGTTCGCGCCTTTCACTTCGGGGGCGACAAAGGAAGTAGTTTTACAGAAAAAGCAATTCAGAAGACAATCGAACTCGCAGAGGTGCAACTCGACGCCGAAAGTTACAACAGGATCTGTTCGCAGATCTTTACTCTGGCCATGGCGCAGGAGGCGGGGGAGTCTGATTCAGTTGAGCCTCGACGGAAGTTTCGAGTCGAGGAAATCACGGTGCGTCTCGGCGTTCACGCCAATGGCTCGCTGGCTTTCGTTGCCGAGGCAGGTATCGAGGCGGGTGTCGAGGTGACTTTCAAGCGCGCCTGACTCCCCTTCCGACATCCTGGGGAGAGGTCCTCGGCGACGAAACCGTCGCCGCCATGATCGACCGACTCGTTCACCACGCCGAAGTCCACTCCCTCAAAGGCGAGTCCTACCGCATGCGGGGACGCGAACTCGGACGCATCCCCACCGACGACAACGAATGACACACCATCCAGCGAGACTACGACTGGCCCACAAGTGGACCGCCGAGACCGGACCGTTTTCAGCGGTCGCCGACAGCTTCCCAGCGGTATTCCTTGACCGCCCACCGAGGCCGAGCGGATTGAACACCAAGGTCCTCTCGTCGGCCGCCTGCAGTTCTTCGAGCGTCTTGAGGGTCATGTTGATCGTGGCCTTCCTGACCTTGCGTCGTAGCGGACCGGTCAGGATGGGGCTCATCAGCGCACTGACGCAGCCGGACTGACGCCCGCCGACACGATGCGCAAGAGCTCCTGACTGCCGCTGGCCGACGGCGGAGTCTGGATCGTGCTGCTGGACAGCTTCGACGAGGCGTTGGGGCAGGCTGCCCGTCGCGCTCCCTCCCGGTGTGTGCCGGCAACATCACACTTGGAACCAGGGAGGCGCCATCGCCCTACGAGCACGCAAGACCGCCTGCACGGGTGCCAGTGCCGCGTTCAGCGACTCTATGGAGCCGGCGCTCCAGGCTTCCACGGATGCCAACATGCCGTCGATCCGGGAAACGAGCTTCCCTGCACTCTCGTCACCGCTGAGCTCAGCAGCAAGGCCAAGACCCCGGCGGCAGTGCACCACGCACTCATGCAAGCTGGCCTGGGCATCTTCGTCGCCAGCTGCCAGTTCACTGCCCAGCCGCGCTGCCTCTCCAGTCACCTGCGCTGCAGCAAGGGCGATGACATGGCGCACGGCTGGCGCAGGGAGCGAACCGCTGTTGATCAAGGCGTTGACCGTTAGAGGAAATATATCCTCGGGCGCCCGCAGTGTCCCCCCGGTCGCCTCCGCCAGCAGTCGTTCAACCCAGTTGCGATCGAGGGATATCGGCGTGAGATTTGGTGTTCGCTGCCACACCAACCAATGCGAAATGGCAGGGTCCAGCTCCGCAGATCGGACGATCCCGAGACACAGTCGGAGAAAGCTGTCTGAATCGAGAGACTGCACCACGAGCTCAAGGGTGCTGCCGGAGCGCCGGAGGTCGTGGACAGAGATGCCATAGCCCCCCATCGCTTCCAAGATGGCGAGGTTGCGAGCGGACTCAGGTGCCTTTGTCAGCCAGTCTCGAACCGGTGGCTTGGCGATGGCGAACGCGACCTCCATTCCGTGGTGAAAGGCCTGGCAGACTGCCCGGGCTCGCTCGGCTGCCATGAAGAGGGACTCCAGTGTGACGGTATCTTCGCCGAGGCGCGCAGCGCCAAGAGCGGAATCCCACCAGATGTCGCGATGGGCGATTGCGTTCCGCCAGGGAACATCAATCACCGAGGCCAGCGCCTCGAACAACCTTCCCTTGCGACGCGCGAGCGCGTCGTGGACAGGCCTCAGGGTGGAGTCGCCGGGGAGGCGTTGGCCCGCAAATGCGAGCGCGGCGATCGCAGTCCGCCGAGCGTCGCCCTCGACGGCGAGCACGTAGGCGTTCGCCGCCGATTCAAGCTTGTGCTCGTCGTCTCGATCGCTCGATTCAAGTTCACGATGCGCCTTGAAGAAGCCAGCATGCCCCTGCCACATCGTCCGTTCCCCGGCCCACTGCTCCTCCCAGGCGGCCATGAAGGCGGCTTCATCGGTTCCGAGCGCCTCCAGGACCAGGTCCCTGGCGGCCACCGCGACGCGATTCGCCACGAGAGGAAACGACGACGTGATCAGAACTATCAGGTGGCGCCGAAGCGAAGGGCTCAGCGCCACAGAGCTGTCGATGAGGTGCGCTGACTGACCGCGAAGCCGACGATCGAGGTGGGTTTCGTCCCGAGACCACACCGCCTCGAGCCTGGAAGTGAAAGCCAGTCCCTGGCCGTCGACGAGCTCCCGGTCATCGATCCCGATTGCCCTCTGGATTGCGCCGTCCTCGACCTTCACCAGGACGGGGGCCTCATCGATGGTCAACTGGCGAACTTCCGCGGACGCCTGCCCCGTCAACGAGATCAGCTGACGCCAGCCAGGCTCGGACCAGTCCTGCTTCTCGCATACGGCGATCGCGGCGACAACGCGGCCGACCAGACTGACGTACCGGGCCAAGTCTCTGCGCGGTGGGTAGGCGGTCTCGGGGGGCAGGAACCTCAGGATGTCGACGTCGGCGACCATGCTTCGAACGCCGGCGCGCAGTTCATCGACCGCGCGAGCCAGACGCCGCTCCGCATTGCTGCCCTGTGATCCGTCCTCCTGTAGGACCTCCAACAAATGCGCCAGAGCGCCGTGAAGGCTACCCCAAGTAGTCGACAGGTCCGCCTCTCCCAGGACACTGCGCCACTGGCCACTCGTCACGGAGATGTGCGCCCGTGTACGAGCGCTGCCGCCGAGTACCTCGGATGCCGCAACGAGGAAGTCGGGGTCGCGCTGCAGTAATCCTCTGACGGCGGGCCGCTGGCCGGGACTCGCCAGGCCGCTCCAGGCTGGCAACTTGACGATCGCGTCATTGTCCACGAACGGATCATGCCATGCAGACGATCACGCAGTCAGCCGGGTGAGGGAACTGAACCGCTGCCGCTCTGGACAAAGACATCCAGACGCCGCTCCAAGGCCCCTCGGCCTCGACCATGCTGGCTGGGCACCTGCAGCGTTGGCGCGCTCCCGGACTCCGGCGTTGAGACCTGGAGACCGCGGGCTCGGCAGGCATCGGAGCGGTGGATGTTCGCGGGCGGTGATCTTCGTGTGCCGATACTCGCAGCGTTTTCCGTACTACCTTTGTCGCCTCAACTTCCTTCCTGAGGAGGAGCGCTAGTGAGCGCTGCAGTACCTTGCCTGGAGATCCGCTTCCACGGCCGAGTCATCGAACATCTCGGCATAGACATGTACCAGTCGCCGGTCGCGGCGATCGCAGAGTTGGTCTCGAACGCCTGGGACGCGGACGCGAGCCAGGTCGACGTGACCCTCCCCGACAACGTCAAGTCCGACTCGGCGCGCATCGTCATCAGCGACAACGGGGAGGGCATGACTCTCCAGCAGTGCCAGGACAGGTACCTCAACGTCGGGTACAACCGACGTCGTGACAGGGAGTCGGACCGCACGCCCGCTGGCAGGCCGATGATGGGGCGCAAGGGCATCGGCAAGTTCGCCGGCTTCGGCATCGCGCGCTTCGTCGAGGTGGACACGACCAGCAAGGAGACCGGCGAGCGGACGGTTTTCCGACTGGACGCGGAAGTACTGATCGACGGGTCCTCGTCCTACGCGAACAGCGAGCCGTTGACCGTCGAACTCATCCGGCACGAGCCTGCGGATCCGAGTCGGACCAAGGACCACGGGACCGTCATCACGTTGCAGGGGCTCAGTCTGAAGCAGCGGCCGCCCGTTGAGCGTTTCAGGACCAGCATGGCGCGCCGCTTCCTGCTCCTGGAGCGCTCCGACGACTTCAAGGTCCTCGTCAACGGTGCGACGATCTCCGACATCGAGGACGTCGAGAAGATCGAGTTCTCCTTCCCCCGGTCGTACGCCGAGTACGACCTTCCTGTCCCCGCGGGGCTGGAGATCGACGGTGAGTGGGGAGTCGAGAAGCTCTCCGACGGAAGTCGGATTCGCTGGAGGTTCGTCTTCTACCGGGAGCCCATCGGTGACGACGAGCTGACCGGTGTTTCCATCTTCAGCCATCACAAGCTGTCCCAGCGCCCGTTCATCTTCAACCTCTCGGGCGGCCTCGGTGGCCAGACCGCGATTCACTATCTCTCAGGGCGCGTCGAAGCAGATTTCCTGGACGAGCAGGACAAGGACCTCATCTCGACGGAGCGGCAGCGCGTCAACTGGGACGTGGACGAGACTCAGCCTCTGCTGGAGTGGGGCAGGGCAAGGGTTCAAGCCCTTCTGCGAACCTGGCAGGATCTCCGCGCCCGCGGGAAGAAGGAGGCGATCGAGAACCGTATCCGCCCCTTCTCTCAGCGTCTCGGCAAGCTCGAACGGCCCGAGCGGAGGGTCGTCGACAAGGCGCTCCTCTCGCTCGCCAAACTGCCTGCGGTGAACGAGGACCAATTCGCGGATCTGGCCGAGTCCGTGCTCACCGCCTGGGAAGGGGGCCGCCTCAAGAGCCTCATCGACGAGCTCGCAGAAGCAGAGACGATGGACTCCGAGGCGCTCGTCGCCATCCTGATGCAGTCCCAGGTGATGAGTGCCCTGCATGCCGCGGAGCGTGTGAAGAGCCAGCTGAACCTGATCGTGGGGCTGGAGGAACGTGTCAAGCGTCGCGCTCTGGAGCTCGAGGTCAGGGACTACATCGCCGAACACCCGTGGCTGATTCAGCCTCGGTGGGACACCTTCAAGGTCGAACGCGGGATTGACCCGTTGGTGAAGGAGGTCGCGAAGGCGGTTTACGGGGATGCCTGGAACGCACGTGTCGACCTCGTGCTGTCATCAGGGTCGCAGCTGCTCGTGGTGGAGTTCATGCGGCCAGGGCTGAAGGCCGACTGGGACCACTTGAACCGCTACGAACGCTACGTGACGAGGCTGCGCACAGCAGTGATTGCGTCCGACAGTCAGTTCCGCATGGTCACGGGCCTGTTGGTCGCAGATCACATCGACCGTGCGGCGGACGTCGCTTCCAAGGTCCAAACGCTGCGCAGCCAGGACATGGATGCCACGGACTGGCCCGGGCTGCTACGACAGGCTCGTCGTCAGTGGGAGGCCTACTTCGACATCCTGCGTGACCGGGCGCCGGACGACAGCCGCATGCAGCAGCTCGCCGAGGGACAGGCCGAGCCCCGGTCGATCTCGGCCGAGGACTGATTCGGCTCATCGATCAGGGATCGATCCCCGAGATTCGACACGAGGGCCTCGCACAGTGGCGAGGCCCTCAGTGCTCCAGGGCGCGGCGCGTATCGGCACGCACGCCTCTGACCAGGGCGTAGAGGTCGGTGGCGGACGCGGCGTCCAGATCCATGAACGCGGTGAGTCGCAGCAGCCTGATGAGGCTTTGCCGGAACACCGTGCGGGACGGCACCCCATCCGCGTCGCGAGGATCCTCAGCGTGGGCGCGGACGATCGAGCGCACGAGAGCCGGCGATCCTGCGAGCGCGGAGCGTCGAGCCATGATCTGGTCCAGGTCCGCCTCGCCCATCACTGCGAGCAGGTGGTAGGGGTCGTCGGCGTCCGGATCCCTGAGGACGTGCGCACGGGTCCACAACCGGCCGAGGGCGTGCCGGGTCAGGTCGGTGCTCTTGAACCGGTCCCCTGTGTAACCCTTTCCCGGCTTCGCGGGCCAACGCCACGTGCAGACGTCCGGCAGGAGCACCAGGGCGAGGAACGCCCAGATCTGTCGCTGAGCAGCCTCTCCGGGGATCAGCAGAGACTGCTCGTGCAGCACCCGCGCAACAGCGCGGTCGAACGCCGCCCCTTGGGCATTGGTCGGTTCTTCGGGATAGCCCTGGGCGCGGGCGACCGCCAGGACGCTGAGCCGCAGCCGCTGCAGGTCATCGCGTGATGCGCGTTGGCCCCCTGTCGCTGCGAACACGGCGCGCGTGGACTGATAGGCCACCATGTTCTCGTGCGCGCCGCTCGGTACCTGATGGAGCACCTCGAACAGGCGGTTGGCCTCCGCCGGGAGCAAGCGTGGGTAGAGCAGACTCACTTCTGGCCGTCCCTCGGGAAACCGATGCCATTCTGAACGTCAGCCCGGAACCGGGAGGGATCCCGACGCCGTTCGTCGTGAAGCCTCTTGATCGCTTGGTCGACGCCCTCCCCGGGACGTGCAAGGTACGTTCGAATCAGGGCTCGCACGAGGCCGGCCATGGTGATGCCCTGTCCGTTGTCCTCGTGACTCGCCGCCGGCTCGTCCAGGAACGCCTCGTCGTCGAGCGCGCGGCCTATGAGGTCGCACACGATGTCGACCTCCAGAAGCCCCCAGAGGTCACCCGGGGCGTCCTTCTTCTCCGCTTCCAGGGCACGTCTGATTTCGGGATTGTCCTCGTTCAGCAGTACGAGCAGACTCCCCATCGCCGCCTGCTGCCAGTCCCCACCGTCCATGCTGACGTACCAGGCCGCGCCCGGTGGAAGGCCTGCCTCGCGGAACGACACCGGGGCGACCGGCAGAAGGCCCGCCGACCCTTCCAGATGCATCCTCGCCTGGTCGCTCCACAGGATGGAGCCGGCACGGGTCGCGACGAACGGGTCCGAGTACGGCAGGTCCGAGGCGAGTTCCAGCAGCGTCTCGATCGTCAGCTCTCCACCGAGGTCCAAACCCTCTGCGACCACCTGGATCTCGCAGGCCACCTTGTCGCCGCGCATCGGCAGGATCTCGCGGAAGGCCGCGTGCTTGATGAGGGAGGTGGATGGCCAGTAGCGCACGGACAGGCGCAGCCCCGCGTCGGCGGGCAGACCGCAGTCCTCGCGCAGCTCGGCGAGATCGACCTGCACGACTCTGCTCATCGCGATGTCCGTCGTGTAGTCCCAGTCGGGCAACGCCATCGGCAGCGGTTCACCCGCGGCGACCCCCAACTGCCATTTCTCGGCGTGTACTCGGTCGACCGGGCGACGGTACGGCCAGGCGCGCACGCTCATGACTGCCTCACAACGCTGATGTCGACGACCACGTCGGCCACGGCCGTGACGATCAGCTCCACCTCCATGGGCCCACCTTCGTGCTGCAGGACGTCCCCCGGGACGATCCCACCGTCGGCCGTACGCCATCCCATGACCGCTGGTACCGCGGCGCCCACCGGGGGCGAGTCCTCGGCAGCCCCGTCGCCGGTGAGCACGTAGGCCAAGCCCTGGATCCGGTCCGGTCCGTGGACGACGACGCGTTGCACGAGCACGGGTCGTCCGGCGACGACGTCGAAGGTCGGCTCCGACACCAGGGTCGGCCGTCGGGTCGGACCCCCCGGCCTGCCCTGGGTGGCACGGCCGCTCCGGATGCCGCCCCCGCCCTGCCCATCGCCATCGGGACCGGCGCCCCCGGACATTCCGGCGTCCACCCCAGAGGCTCCTGCACGCGTCCGCGAGTCGCCTGCCCGACCGGTCGTGTCCAGCACCGCGGTTCCCGTCCCCCCCGGGCCGGCGAGCAGGTGCCCCAGACGCTGAGAGACAGAGCTCATGGCGTACCGCCCGACCTTCACCTGACGCTTCGCCTGAGCCCCACTCAGAGCGTCGCAGCGATCCTTCAGCCGCCGTCCCGTAGTACGCACGAAGGTGGCTTCCCGACCCTTCAGCTGCCTGTACTCCCACACGTCGTGGGTCGGGGGTTCCGACTGGGAGAAGATCCCGTCCAGGTCGTCCGCGACCTTGAAGACCCCCGCGTAGCCCGCGTCAGGGGTCGAGCGCTCAGGGCCGGCGTAGTAGCGGGTCACCAATTCCGGTCCGCGCAACAGACAGACATGGTGCGGTGCCCCCTCGATGCCCAACTCGCGTGCCGCCGGCGAGAGGACACTTGCCCCGTAAGTGTAGTCGTATGCGAAGGATCCCAGGTCCTTGCGGGGATTACCGCAGACCAGGGTCTCGCTCTGACCGCCTATTGCCTTGCGGTAGGCGTCGGCGAAGGAGGCCAGGGTCGCATCGTCATCAGGGGAAGGCACAGGGACGGTCACTCCGTTGGCAGTGACCGCCACGGTCATGCGGACTCGACGCTCCGGGAGGAGGATCGGCCACAGGTTCCATGCCGAGGCGTCCGCGAGGTGGATGCCTGCGTCCTGGACCGTCAGCTCCTCGGTCGTCTCGGAATCCGGCAACGATGGATCGGTGAGGTCAGGATCGACCACGATGACCGTCGTCCCGGTCTCGTCGGCGTCGAACCCCGCCAGTCCGAGGCTACCCGCTGCGGCGTCGGCGAGTTCGTTCCGGAGCGGCTCGCAATGGTCCTTCTCAGGCAACCCCCACCAATGACGGCCAGTACGTTGAATTCCGCCGTCCCAGAACGCCTTCCGGATGGCGGAGCCGATGAAGCGGGACTCCAAGGCGCCGTCCTCACGCCTGAAGCGTGTATGGATGAAGATGCAACCCGTCCTCGACAGACGGTAGAACGCACCCTTGCCATAGCCGAAGGTGCCGCCACTGGGATGCCCCGTCGACACTCCCTCGCGGTCTCCGCTGTTGAGGACGAACCGCAGCCACTCCCGCCTCTCGGTCCGTCCTGAGTCCGAGCGTGTGGGCCCACCCAGTCCCGTGGTGCCGCGGTCGGAAACCGCCAGGTACCGGATCGACCCCGCCTGCGCGATCTGGCGGAACATCGGGTCCTGGTCCCTGATCTGGGCCGCCGCGCTCGTGAACAGCCTGCGCCATTCGTTGGCATGCCCGGCGCCCACCGTGCACAGGTCGAGCCGGAAACGGACGACCTCCTGCTCGGGCAGGCGCGCGTCCCACGAGTTCTGCGCGGCCTCTCGAACCAGCAGGGAGAGCCGCGAGAGGCTCGGGCGACCCAACTGGTTCAAGAGGCCATCGGCGGTGATGCCGCCATCCGCGCGGAAGGGCTGTGCGTACCAGCCTGGCCGGCTCAAATATCGGCTCCCAACTCGGTGATCACCCGCTCCCGGTCCGCGTGTGCCGGAACCGTGTCGAGGTCGATGCTGTATTCCAGGTCCATGGCGCCAACTGGCACCACGCCCCCGAGGAAGGATCCTGGAGTGATCCTCGGGAACTGGTCCCCCACTTCATACCAGCGTTGTTCGATCGTGACGAACCGGATGTCGGAAGCCGGTCCCTCGCCTTCCGATGGCAGACCGAGGGCCCTCAGCCGCGTCTCCAGTTCTTCAAGGTCCTCGACCCGGGGACTGCATGCCTCGAGTACGTCGAACACCGATCTGGCATCGGGCGCGCTCGACTTGGCCACCCGGAACCAGGCCAGGAAGAGCGCGGTGCCGGGCGGCGTCTCCAACTGGTCCGCGCCGTGGATGCGAACGACACGGTTGTCGGCGGCCGTAGTCGCCTTCACCTCGATGGCGCTCTTGGATCCCCGGAAGTCCTGAGGGCAGCCCAACGGCCCTAGCCAGTGCCTGATGGCTCCAGGTTCTCTGTCGAGCAGCGCCTCCAGGACGACCAACTCGGCGAACAGCCCGGCGAGTCGGGGCAGCGTCCATCGCTCCGTGGTGCCCCCGAACAGGAGCCGCCAGGCGTTGAGTGTGCGCGCGATCCGGGCAGGCCGCCCCTCGGGCTCCGCCGCGATCTGGACGCACAGTTCGGCGACCAGGCTGGTGAACGTCGTCTGCAGGTCAGCACGCCGGCACGACAGGTCCGCGTAGCGGACCGGCAATTCGTCACCGAGCAGGAGCGACCGTGTGACGAGGTGGACTCCGGCGCTGCGCCGGTCGTCGTCCAGCTGGTCCTCCGGGGCTATCGGCACCAGGAGGTGCCGACGTCCCTCCGCGCTTCTCCCTAGCCGGAGCAGTCCCTGGACGGTGGGGATCTGCAGTTCAGCGGACAGCATGCGGGCGTCCGGTTGCCGGATCGCCTCCTGGTCGAGGCGCATCCACATCTGTTCCAGCATCGAGTGCAGCCGAGCGGAAGCACTCGTTCCTCCCGATTCGATCATGCGCCACCCTCGTTCGAGTCGAGGTCCTGCTCGAGCACGGACAGATCCTCCTCGTCGTCCTCGCTGGCCGCGGGGAAGGCGCGTGAAAGATCGGCCTGAACGTAGTCGTACTCCACTGCGAGATCTGTCCCGTTGGTGGGTTCGGGGAAGACCAGAGCAGCGCCCCACACGATCTCGCCAGGAGCGTCGAGCGGCGCACGGCCCTCCAGGGGGCCCAATTCCCCGCCCTTCTTTCGGCGAACGGGCACCGGCGACTTGGAATCGATCGGGTAGAAGAGGATCAGGCCGCGCTCGGGCTGCTGCTGTACGCGCAGTCGTTGAAGTAGGGAACGGTTGACCTGCTCATCGGGGCCGATCTCCAGCCGGAGATCGAGGGCTTCGTCACGCGAACCCGTCAGGGTCTTGATGTCGGCCTCCGGCTTGTTCGCACTGGTGGACAGGCGCGTGCGATTCACCGGGTGGACGAACTGATCCCCCGGCAGTTCCACGATCTTGGTGCCCGGAGCCTGTGCACTCCCAATCACGCCGACATTCCAGATGGACAGGGCGCCAGACTTGTTCCGGCGCTCGATGTATTCGCGCATGAGATCACGAGCCGCGTCCACGGTCTTCGGGTGGAACTTGTAGGCGTCGATGAAGTCCAGCACGGGGTCCAGCGGGACCTCCCGCCAGAGGGCCCGCTCGGAGGCCACCGCTTGATCGATGCGGCCCTCCCTGTGGGCCGCCGTCAGGAGCGCGCGGGCCGCCGCAGCGTTGGAATCGTGCCAGTCGATCTGGTCCGGACCGCAGGGGAAGTACCTGCTCTCCACCAGTGCTCCGCCGTAGCCAGCCGCCGCACGGACGGCGTTCTTCGACTTCGCCGGCGCCGTCACCCGCATCTTCGGGTGGGTGCGGATCCGGACAGCCATCTGCAGCGGCGTCAGATGCTCGGTCAGATAGCGGTCGATCTCCTGGCGCATCTCGGCCTCGACGGTGGCGAGGTGCGCGAACCAGTGGCTCGTCTCGTCGGGCATGTAGATCCGCGGCAGGTCCTCGTAGCCGACGCGGTACCCGAACCAGCGGCCCATCTGCAGCAGGGTGTCGTACACGCTCGACGAGCGGACGAAGAAGCTGACGACCAGCCCTTCGAGCGTGAGCCCGCGCGAGAGAGTGTTGCCGCCGACCGCGATGACGTTGACCGGGCCGGATTCGTAGTCGAGCCGCTCGGTGCTCCGATAGTGGTCCATGACGATGCGCGTGGTCGAAACGATGTTCTCGAGACGGTCGAGGACCGCCTCGAAGCTGGTGACCTCCCGGTCCCATTCCAGCGGGTCCACCCGTTCCACTTCCGACTCCCAGAGCGACCGCAATTCCTCGACCACTCCGGTGCCGTCGCGCAGGCCATGGGCGATCTCGGCCTTCAACGACTCCAGGATCGGGCGGTAGGCATCGTGGACGGTCGTGTCCGAGTGGGCGTGAACCAGCATGGACGAGTGCTGGTCGGCCTGTCCCCGCTCATGACGGGCGGCTGTGGCGAGCCAGAACCAGAGCACCGCACGACGGAGGGACGGGGTCTCGTACGGGGTGAAGTCCGCGAGAGCGGCACGGTTGACCGGGCGCAGATCGTCCAGCTCCTCGGGCGGGATCGACCGGATCATGTCGAGTCCGCCCGGCACGTCCGCAGGGTCCTCCCCGTCGAGCGGATTGCGACCGAACAGAGTCTCGGGCCCCTGGTAGTCCTTTCCGCGCGGCAGGCTGACAATGAAGTCCCGAGGGTAGAAGTCCTGCTCATCGGTCGGGTCCATCAGCAGATTGGCGAACGGCGTGGCCGTGTACCCGAGGTAGCAGACCTTGGGTAGGCGTCCGATCACGTCCCGGATCAGCGGATTGATCTTCCGGGTGGCCGGGGTGGCCTGGTCCGCCTCGTCGTCGATGATGAGGGTCGGGCAGTTTCCGAGCTGCTCCTGGGCCTTTTCCAGCCAGTCACGCAGCTTGCGCAGCACTGGTCCGTTCTTCTTGACCACCAGGAGGAGCCGCTGGTCCTTGGAGGCGAAGAAGGACTGGGCGTTGGGCGGAGGGACGAAGTCGTGCTCGGGCTTGGTGATCTGGTGCCAGAGCGGCGGGTTGAGGTCGACCACGTCCCGGATCAGACGGGTTTGCGTCTGTCGACGCAGGGAGTTGGTCACGCCGGAGAGCACGATGAACATGCGGTAGCCGCGATCAGCCGCCTTGCAGGCCACGGCCGTGAAGTTGCTCGTCTTGCCCGACTGGACGTGACCGACGACGAGGCCGCGGGATCGGAACGCGGGGGTGGCGGGGTGGTCGAGCATGGCCGCGACCACGTCCGAGGCCGTGTCGATCTTCTCGACCTCTTCCCGGCTGAGGCTGCGCAGAAGACGCTGCTCGAAGGCCGGCCAGTTCTTGTCGCTCGTGCGGACCCCGGTGTACCACCGTTGCTCGTTCTCGCGGCCGATTGCGAGCGGCTCCTCGAGTCGGGCGATCCTCGTGGCTTCGGTCTCGTGGCGCTGGAGCAACTGCTCGATGACCTCCTCGGGCACGAACAGGTCCCGCATGGTCTGAGTCGCCTCGTGCGGCAGCATCCCGTCGGTCAGGTTCTGGAACCGGTTCCAGGCTGCTTCCAGCCTCGGATCGCCCACAATTCCTCGCAGAGATTCAAGATCGATCCGGAACCTGGTGCCCGACTCGATGCGCCGCTGTCTACCGGCACTCAAGCTACTAGGCGCCACCGACACGTCGCGCACCATGGGGGAGTCGGTACTCCCGACCGCAGCCCCTGCCCCGGTCCGGTCGTGCCCCGCACCGGGGCGGCAGCGGCCCTCATGAGCAGTGGGCGGAGGGCGACAGGACCACCAGACGCAATGCGGGACGTGCCAGGATGAACGGCATGCCGATGACCCCGTCCTCGCCAGACGTGTCAGTGAGGATGAGCCTCCAGGCTTCCCAGAACACCAGGCCCGAGGTGGCAGTGCGCCGGGCTCTGCGCGCGATAGGCGTGGGCTACCGGATCCACGTAGCCGTCCCGGGGAAACGCAGGCGCTCCATCGACATCGCCTTCGTGGGACCGAAGGTCGCGGTCTTCATCGACGGATGCTTCTGGCACAGCTGTCCCGAACATGGCACTCGCCCGGGGAGTAACAGTGAGCAGTGGCGTGCGAAATTCGCCCGGAACATCGAGCGCGACCTCGACACCACCGCCCATCTGGAGGGACTGGGCTGGTTGGTGCTCAGGTTCTGGGAGCATCAAAGCCCTGTGGACGTCGCTGAGCAGGTCGCTGCCGCTGTCGCGGAACGGCGCAGGAGCCGGCCTGCTGTTCGCCGCACAGCCGCACCCACCGTCATGGGAGAAGGCTGAACGGGGTCACGATCGCGTGGGCCGAGAGGGCCTCTCGTGCCTGTCCGGAAGGACAGGCACGAGGCGTTCCGATCATTCGGCGGGGGCCGGCTTCAGCGGGCTGCTCCCCTTGGTCGTTTCCCACGGACTGTCCACCGCGGCGTCGAGCGCTGCCTCGTCGAGCTCCCATCCCAAGGCGGCAGCCAGCACATGGGCGGCCAGCCGCGGAGGAATGGCATTGCCGATCTGCTGCGCCCTGGCCTTGCCGTCCCAGGGGAAGTCCATCGGGAAGGTCTGCAGGCGCCCCGCTTCGCCCTCCGTGAACCGGCCGAGATCACGCTCCTTGGCATCCGGGGTCACCAGGCGGTTGCGGGTCCACTTCCCTGTGATCGTGAACGACGGCTGATCCGAGGTCCTCCGGCCTCGCCGCTCCGTATTGCCACCGGTGCTGTAGTTGGAGACTACTTTGAACTCGTCCTTCCGGCCGAGCGCCTCCCCCATCGTCACCCAGGTCTTGCGTCCGTTGCCGTCCGCGGGGCGGGGAGCGCCGAGGCGGAAGCGGTGGTGCGTGGGCTTGGGTAGTTTCGCCTCGCCGTCACGGCGAGCGATGAGGATGGCTCGCCTGCGCGTCTGCGGGACCCCGTAGTCCTCCGTGTGGAGAACGCCGGAGACAGTCCGGTAGCCGAGGCCGAGACCGCCGAGAGCCTCTTCAATCGTTTCCCAGACGGGCAGCACACCCGGGACCTGTTCGAGCACGATGGTGTTGTACGGATGTCCCAGCTCCGCCGCGTGCAATGCCCACTTCAACGGCTGGAGGACGAGCCCGGTGCGATAATCGTCACCCAGGTTGGCCAGGCCAGCCGAGACGTCCTCGCCCGTGGCCATGCGCTTGGCGAACGCCTTAACCAGCTCCAAGGCGCGCCGGCCGTCACCATTGCCGGTGAGGGTGTAGGTCTGGCAAGGCGGGCCGCCTGCCAGGATCGTGGCGTCCGGGAAATCAGCCGCACTGCTCTCGCGGACATCCCCCTGCCTTGTCCGGAAACCCGCTGCCTCGCGGGTCTGGCACGCATCCGCGTCCCATTCGACGCCATCGACCGCCAGCCCCAACCAGTGCGCAGCCACGTCGAGACCGCCCGGCCCGGCAAACAGGTCCACCATGTGGATCTGCGAGGTTTGGGGGGTTTGCGGGGGCGCAGTGGTCATGGAGTGGGATCTTATCCGGAGCGGGCGGTCCGGGAGACCAGGTGTCACCGTCACGGGATCGGGAACCGGTCCCCTGGTCGGGGCCGTGAGACCGTGGCGCCAGCCTGACCTCGACGGCATGCCCCTTTCATGATCCGCATCCGTTCGACGGCGAGGGAGGTGCGGTCTCATTGCGCGCCCCCATTCACGCGACGCCCGAACTCCATCAAGCCGGGCGCCCCGCGCTCAACGGAGCCCGAGGACTGTGGTGGCAGATGGGTATGGCACATATGGAAGCTCCTGTCCGTATCGACATGACCCACGACACCAGGGAGACCCCGGAAAGGGCCAGCATGTGCGCGCGAGTAACTGAGCCGGTCCGGATTCCCTAGCGGTCGTTCGACCGAGTGAAGAGCAGTTATTCAGGCACCGATTCGGTTCCCCAGGGACCCGCCGCTACTCGTACTGCTGCGAGGCGATGCGGCACGACGGCACCCCCGCTGACGGAAGCCGAACCCCGCTTCAACGCAGCCAACCGGCGCTGGACATGACCCACGCCCGCAAGACACGGGGCAGAACCATGGACGCCTCCCCCGCTTCAACCTCTCACGGCTGACGGCCATCCCTCATCTGGACGTAGCGAGGCTGTGCGCCGAAGAGATCGAGTTCCGGCGTAAGGCAGATGCCCGTATGGGCCTCAACAGCGCAGGCGATCTTGGCAGCAGCCTGCGTGAAGTCATCGGCAGTCGCTCGGCCATCGGTGACCAGGGTGTACTGCTTGGCGGAGATCCGAACTCCGGGGACGAGCGACTCACCGAGGGAGAAGCCAGCCTGCTTGATGAGCCAGCTGGCGCTCACGCGGTTGGTGCCGTCTGCGAAGTGGTGGAGCGGCATGCCCTGACGCGTCAACGCCGCAGCCTGGCCGATGCTGACGGGCGGGCTGAGGAAGACGCTGCCAGCGGAACGATGGTCGGGATCCGTGGGGTCGAGGACCATGCCCTTGCTGCGGCGGACGGCCAGAACAGCTTCTGCGGCCTCCGCAAGAGGAACGCTGGTGCCGGGCTTCACGCCGAGCTCGTCGGCCACCTGCCCGTAGGTGATCGGGACGCTCTGCTTGGTGCGCGGGAGAAGGAACTGAACGGCGAGGATGGTCCACTGGTCGCTGTGCTTGAACTGGCTGGTGCGGTGGCCGAGATGGCAGTCGGCCGCTCCGAGCCGAAACGTCTTCCGCTGTTGCCAGTCCCACGCGTGGACCGCGGTGAGGGTATCTGCGACCTCGATGCCGTATGCGCCGACGTTCTGGATGGGCGTGGCCCCCACGGTGCCGGGAATGCCGGTGAGGCTCTCCAGGCCGCCGAGGTTCTCGGCAATCGCCGTATCGACCAGGTCCTGCAGCAAGTGGCCGGCCTGAACCGTAACGAGAACGGCGTCACCGCCGGGGGCCTCCTCGAAGGTCAGGCCGCTCGTCTCCATCTTGATCACGGGAGCCTGGACGCCGGTGTCGGCAGCAAGCACGTTGCTACCGCAGCCCAGGGTCAGCGGCGTGAAGCCGTCAGCAGAGGCGAGGCGAGCAACGGCGTCCCACTCGGTGGCGTCTCGGTGGTGGATGACAGTGGCAGCAGGGCCGCCGATCTCCAGAGTCGTGAGCGTGGCCAGAGAGACCTGGTGACGAACGTGCATGGGCGCCTTTCCGTCGGAGGACCCGTCAGGAGGATCGCAGGATGTGATGCGCCCTGTCGACGACCTCATGTGCCCTCCTGGAATCCACTCTCTCAAATCGGGTCTGTAGGGTGCGGAGCCTCGCCTTGGCGCGGCCGGAGATCAGTCGTTCTCCCAGATCGAGCGCCTGGCAGGCCGCATCGGCCGCGCCTTCCAGGTCACCGAGGCCGAGGCGCGCTTCGGCGAGCGAGGCATTGTGGAGCATGCGATTTCGCGGTTGGTCCTGACCAAACAGGTTCAGGCCACGGACGAGGTGGGCCTCAGCCCGGTCGGAGCGGCCAAGCTCGAGCCAGGCTCGTCCTGCATCGGCAGCCAGGACGGCCGGGGTGACCCAGTACGCCCATGCTGGTGCGTCGCTGGGAGAACCGTCGGCGTATGCAGCAGACGCGTCGTCGAGGGCGCGAGCGCACGCCGTTTCGTCGGCGAGCTGGGCGTGGACCCGGGCCTGCCGGGTCGCCAGCAGGGCGTGAACCGATCCGTGTCCGGGCCGGTCCGCCCCTTTGCGGGCGGCACGGATGAGGCTGAGCGCGGCGCCGTGTTCTCCGGCCCAGGCGGCTTGGTAGCTGAGGCAGGAGACGATGTTCGCGCCCAGGGCGGCATCGCCGGCTGCGTGCGCGGCACGAAGTCCCGTCAGCAGGTAGCGCTGTCCGAGGCCGGTGAGGTCCTGATCGCAGGCCAACCACCCGGCAAGCTGAGCGAGCTCGGCGAGGATCTGATGGAGACGCTGGCCTGTGTCGGCGTCGTACGAGCCGTCTCTGGCCAAGGTGGCTGCCCGCCGGAGGTCGTCGGTGACCCAGTCCAGGACCAAGGGGCCACCTTGGACGTCGTCGAGTCGCCGCAACTGGGCTACTCGGTCGGACAGCACGTACGTCATCTCGGGAGTCACCGGCTGCCGGCCGACGACGCGGCCCTGGATCTCGACGGGTTCGACCGTGAGCCAGTCGAGGACCGGAGCGGTCAACGCGTATCCGGGCAGTCCGGGCAGGGTGCTCGCGCTGTCCGATGCGGCATTGAAGACGTGGAGGGGGCCGGACCAGAGAGAGCCTCCTGTCCATGGTCCGTAATGGCTGCTCAAGGCGGCCGGCTCGACGGTGGGCTCGGGACGCGGCCACAGCATCGGTACGGTGACCGCCTCGCCCAGCTTCGTCGACAGGATCGCCGTAACGATCTCCGGAACGGCGCCGCGTGGCTTGGCGCCCTTCAACCACGCGTACGGAGCCTTGCGGCTCACGGTGTGCAGGCCGGCTTCCCGGTTCACCTCGCGACCGAGTCGTTCTGCCGACCATCCGAGCCGATCCAGGTACTCGGCGAGTGTCGCCATCGCGCACACCCTCCCTGACTGACCATCAAATCAACTACCAGGCTGGCACAACCGCAAGGCCATCGGCTGGGCGTTTGACCATTGCTGACCAAGCTGACCCGACACTGACCCGCCTGACCACGATGAAGGCTTCCGGCGGTCCGTGTGCGCTGCTGAAGTGGCGCTGCAGGGCTGGTCGCAGTTGCCAGCTGGAAGTCGGGATTGGCCTGCCCAACCATCACCGGCCTGTTACCGGGCGATCGGAGTACGCATGGGACACATTGCCGTACCTGGGGGCGGCACCACGCTGCATCTGAAAACGCGAGCGGGGCCCGTACACCGCGCTGAAGAATCACTCGCCACTCAACCGCCAAGCTGGGTCCGCGACCTGGTCTTCGAAACGCCCGTCAGACCGGAAGCTGTTCCGACAGCCAGGGAATGGCTGCGAGAACGCTTCGGGCAGATCTTCGACCAGGAGGTCCTCTCGGATCTGCAGCTGGTCCTCACGGAACTCGTCACGAACGCAGTGACCGCGAGCCCGAAGGACGAGCTCGTTCGCGTGGCGCTGCGTCAGGTACTCAGGGGCCTCCTCATCGAGGTGACCGACACGAGCCCGCAGGCTCCGCGTCTGCGGCAGCCCACCGCCCGGGACCAAGAAGGCCGGGGCCTCGTGCTCGTGTCCGCGATTTGTCCCGACTGGGGCTGGCACCCGCAGGACCCCGGCAAGGTCGTCTGGGCTCTCTACCAGATCTCGGACAGCCGGAACGAAGCACCCACTTCGGCCTAACCGTCACTCTCGACGACCCGCCGGGAGCGCAGTCAGGCGCCGCAGAGGCGCTGGAGAACCATGCCCTCTTCCGGGTGACGCCCCCAATCCGCGTCACCCCACGCTCACGACTCTGCGAGGTTTCCATGGAACTGTCCCTCATCACGGACGAGGTAAGTCAGGACCCGGAAGACGCGATCGGCCTGGCCCTCGCTCACGGCCTTCGGAAGGTCGCCGTGCGATCGGTCTGGGGTACGAACGTCGCCTTGCTCGACCGACCCGCGGTCGACAGGCTGGCGAAGCTCTTCGCCCGCCGCGGCGTCGGGGTGTCCAGCATCATGTCCCCACTCTTCAAGTGCCACGCTCCTGGCGCGGATGAGTCGGGCCTCGTCGACCCGCACTTCATCGGGCTCCCACCTGTGTTCGAACAGCACGTCGCAGTCGCGGGATGGCTCGGCCAGATCGCGGATGCGGTCGCCGCTCCGCTGGTTCGCATCTTCACCTTCCTCGATCCATCGCCGGGCGGTCGGCCCTGCCGGCTCGGGGCGTCGGAGCTCGCCACCATGCGGGAGGCCGTGACCGACTGGCCCTACGGAGTGGAGCCCGTCATCGAGAACGAGTTCGTCTGCAGGGTGAAGACGCTCCCCGAACTCACGGCGTTCGGGCTACGGAGCGGTTGGCGCGCCGTCGCGGACCCGTGCAACGGCCTCCTCGCCGGCGACTCCGACGGCCTGGAGCACATGACCGCCGAACTGCTGACCGCGACTGCGGACGTGCACGTCAAGGACCGGTCCGGTGCGCGTTACGTCCCGGTGGGCGATGGCGAGCTGCCGTGGCAGCAGATCTTCGAGCGGCTGCGTCAGTTCGGGTACAGCGGCACCGTGACGCTGGAGTCGCATCTTCGCCGCGACCTCGACGGCGTCGAGGCGTCGCTGCGGGCTCTCACCCGGCTGGCCGCCTCGTGAGGCCGCTGGGACTGGCCGTGGTGGGCTGTGGTCGCTGGGGACAAAACCACGTCCGCGTGGCCGTCGGCGCGCCGAACGTGGCCCTCGTAGGCGTGGTGGACCCGGACCGCGCGCAGCGCCAACAGGTGGCGCGTGAACACGCGGTGACGGGTTGGTCTCACCTGGACCAGGCCCTGGAGGACCCGCGCGTCGAGGCCGTCGTGATCGCGACGCCGGCCACCACGCACAGCGAACTGGTGGCGCGGGCTCTGGTTTCCGGTCGGCACGTGCTGGTCGAGAAGCCGGCGACGATGAGCGTCGCGGATGCGACTGCTCTGGTCAGTGCCGCGGAAGAGCAGGGTGTCCAACTCTCGGCCGGGCATACGTTCCTCTACTCGCGGCCCGTCCGGAACGTGGCGGCCTGGCTGCGCGAGGGGGCGCCCAGCGCGCCGTGGCTGATCCGGAGCGAGCGGCTGGGCGGGCAGCGCCGCGGGGACTGCGGCGTGCTGTGGAACTTCGGTCCGCACGACGTGTCGCTCCTGCTGCACCTGGTCGGTGACCCGGTGGTGGAGGTGGCCGCGCGAGGACATCGCTTCCCCGGAGGCGGTCACCTGGACACGGTGACGATCGACGTGACCTTCTCCTCCGGAATGCGGGGCGAGGTCTACCTGGGCTGGCGGCACGCCGGGGCCAAGCGGTCGCTGCGGCTGCTCGGGGAGGACTGGGTGCTGCGGTACCGGCACGGACACCTCGACGGCGGGGACGTCATGCTCCTCGGCGGCCGCGGTGAGGGTCCCGCTGCGGACGCCGCGCTCACGGCGGGCTGCGAACGCGACCGCCGCGGTGCGCTCGCCGGGTACGGCGAGCCGCTACGGGTGCAGTTGGAGGAGTTCGTGGCCGCCTGCCGTTCGGGGGTTCCCAGCCTCACGGGCCCGGATCACCTGCTGGCGGTCACCGCGGTCTTGGAGGCGGCCGAGTACTCCGCGGCTCTGGGCGGCCTTCCCTACCGCCTGGCGCCTTTCGCGCCTGCGCTCACGGCTCCCGTGTCGCCCCTGCCAGCCGTCCACGAGTTCGCGACGGAGGAGGTCTGACGTGTCTTCATACGTCCTGGGTGTGAACCTTACGCGTACCTCCACCGGCATCGGGCTGGACGACGGCGCGGCAGCCCTGCTCCGCGACGGCGTGCCCGTGGCGGCCATCGCCGAGGAGCGGCTGGTCCGGCGCAAGCACAGCGGCGGAGTCAGGAAGGCCGTCGGCTACTGCCTGGTGGAGGCGGGCATCGAGATCGACGCGGTGGACGCCGTCGCGGTGAGCATCTGCTGCGAGCTGACGCCCTCACCGCGCTGGGCTGCCTCGGCGCTTCGGCGTGAAGGCGTCCTGGTGCGTGACGACCAGGTCGTCGTCGTGCCCTCCCACCACCTTTCGCACGCGGCCAGTGCCTTCCTGCCCAGCCCGTTCCGCGAAGCCGTCACCGTGGTGGCGGACAACGAGGGCAACATCCTCGGCCCGCGGCTCCACAGCGACTACTGGCGCAACTCACTGGAACGAACGACCGTGTGGGACTGCTGCGACGACGGACGGCTGCGCCTGGAGCAGGTGGGGCGTCACGGAGACGGTCCGGACGAGCTGTCTCTGGGCTCGGCGTACGGCTACATCACGCGTTGGCTGGGCTTCCCCAGCTATCACGACGCCAGCCAGACCATGGCGCTGGCCGCGTACGGGACCGGCAAGTGGACCGACGCCGAGCTGTTCACCTGGCACGACGGACGCCTCAGATGCCGTATGCCGCAGCGCCACCGGGCCAAGACCGAAGCCGTCTCCGACTGGCTCCACGAGCAAGCGGGTGTCAGCGCTCCCCCGCGCACACCCGGGGCCGCGCTCGACGGGACGCACCACGAAGTGGCTGCTCTCGCCCAGGCGGCACTGGAGAATGCTCTTCTCCGACTCATCGGCGACGCCGTCGAGCGGACGGGCCTGCGCTCGGTGTGCCTGGCTGGCGGGGTTGCACTGAACTGCGTCGCCAACCACCGGATCGCCCGCGAGCTCGACCTGGACGGTCTCTTCGTCCAGCCCGCGGCCTCGGACGTGGGCCAGGCGTTGGGCAACGCCCTCTGGGCCCACCGGCGGCTCGGTGGCGACGGGCGATGGACGATGGCCAGCAGCTCCCTGGGTCACACCTACACCACGGCGGAGATCGACGCCGCGCTCGCGCCGTGGAGCGACCAGGTCCGGGTCACCCGGCCCGAAGACCCCGTCGCCGATGCGGCGTCCCGGATCGCCGACGGGCAGGTTGTCGGCTGGTTCGACGGCGGCAGCGAGTACGGCATCAGGGCGCTGGGCCAGCGCAGCCTCCTCGCTGACCCGCGCCGCGCCGACACCAAACCGCGGCTGGACGCGGAGATCAAGAGGCGCGAGGCGTTCCGCCCCTACGCCCCGAGCGTCACCGCGGGCGCGGCAGGCGACTGGTTCGACGTCCGCCCGGCGGAGACGGCTGCTGCTGGCCCGGCCACGTTCATGCTCCAGGCCGTCCCGGTCTTGCCGGATCGGCGCGCGCGCATCCCGGCCGTCGTCCACGCCGACGGCACGGCGCGCGTCCACGTGGTGCGACCTGAGATCCAACCGCGCTATCACACGCTGATCGAGCGGTTCGCCGCCCTCACCGGTGTCCCGGTCCTGCTCAACACCTCGTTCAACGCGGCCGGGAACCCCATCGTCGAGAGCCCCGCCGACGCTGTCGCGGAGTTCCTCACGCTCGGCCTCGACGCCCTGGTCTTCGACGACCGCGTCGTCACCCGCGCCGCGAACTGACCGGCGCCAGTCCGGCACCGGGCGCCCACTCCCCATGACAAGGAGCGCAAAGCGATGACCGAGTCCTTCTCCCCTCACTCCGTCCACGACGGGGGCTGCGGTTCCTGCGGTCCCCGTCCCGCGGGCGGCAGCACCCCGGTGCTACTGCCCCTGCCGAGGCCGCGGCGAGCGGGCGCCGAATCCGGTGACTCGCGCGACGGCCTGCCCGCACTCGCCGCCGGGGCGGACGCGGTCCTGACGGCGGTCCACGCCAACGCCGAGGCCCTCCCGGCGGTGGCACCGCGTGAAGACGGCCCGCAACTGGAGTCCAACACACAGCTGATCGACCTCGGCGACGGCGCCTGGTGCCTCAACCACGCGCTGCGCCAGCAGCAGGTCTTCGGCGGAAGGTTACTTCGCGACGCCGTCGAGGACCTGCGGGCCGGACGAACCCCGTCGGCATCAGACCTGATGGCGAGGCTCGTCGCGGAGGGCTTCGTCGTGGACGCCGGGGGAGAGCCCGAGGCGTTCCACCGCCGGCTGATGGCTCAGGAGGACTCCAAGGAGGAGACCGAGCCGTCGTTTACGCTCCTGCGCATCCTGCTGACCGACGTCTGCAACCTCTCCTGCCAGTACTGCAAGGTCATCCCCAACGTGCTCGCCCCGCAGGCCGAGCCGACCGACGCCGACCGCCTCACCGAGACCATCGCGTTCTTCTTCGCCCACTCCGACCCCGCCCGCCCGAAGATCATCCACATCACGGGCGGCGAACCGACGCTGTTCTTCCATCAGGTCCAGCACGTCGTGACCACCGCCGAGCGGCTGGCCCGCCCGGGCGAGAACTTCTGGTTCGTCATCGGCACGAACGCGGTCCTCATCCGCGGACGGCACGCGGCCTTCCTGGCAGAGCACGACGTCAAGTGCATCGTCTCCATGGACGGCCCCGCCGAGATCCACGACCAACTGCGCCGCAACCACGGAGGTCACGGCTCCTGGCGGATGGTCGACGCCGGTGTCCGACAGCTCCAGCGCGCCGGCGCGGAGGTGTCCTTGTCCATGGTCCTGGGACAGCACAACCTCGACCGGGCCGAGGAGATCATCGCCTGGTTCCTCGACACCTACCAGCCCACCGGTCTCGGCGTGAACTTCATGAAGCCACCCACTCCCGAGCAGCAGGACTACGCCCAGCTCATCGACCCCGACCGCTACGCCGACCGCATGTACGCGATCCACCAGGCCTTCCGCGACCGAGGCCTGTTCCTGGAGCTCGTCCACCGCAAGCTGCAGCCCTTCGTCGAACGCCGGTACCGCTTCCACGACTGCGGCGCGGCCGGCGGGACCAACCTCAACGTCGACGCGAAGGGCAACGTCGGCCCGTGCAAGAGCTTCCTGGTCATGGACAAGCTCGCACTGCGCACCCTGGACATCGACGCATACCGGGACACCGTGGTCACTCGCTGGCGGAAGCGCTCTCCCATCTACTACCAGCACTGCGAGGGGTGCGCGGCCAGGGGGATGTGCGGCAACGGATGTGCGTACGACGCCCTGGTGCACAGCGGGGACGAGATGGCCATCGACGTGCGCAGCTGCCACTACACTCAGCGCTTCAACCAGCTCTTCGTGCGGGACCTTTTCGACCAGGTGCGCCCGCCCGGTCCCGTTCCCGCGAACTGGTGGCACGTTCCCACCGCCGAGGAGCGGCACCTGCTGCTCGGCGCGGTCGCCGCCCGTCCGCGCACCCTTTCGTACTCCATCGGCCACCAGACGCTCGACTGAGGGGCCGTCCATGACCACCATCACTGCTTCGCCTGACTCCGTGCGTCTTCGCGACGCCGCTGCGGACGCCTTCCAGCTGCATGTTCTCCCCGCGATCCGCACCTCCCTCCCGGGCGTGGAGGACCTGCTGACCGCGACGGTCACCTCGTCCGTCGCCTACGGCGCCGCCGACGAGCACTCCGACCTCGACGTGTTCCTGGTTTTCCGGCGCGAACGGGACTATCGCGCACACGCCGCGGCCCTTGGAGCCCTCATCGACGGCCTCAGCCTCGACGAGCTCTACGGGCCCATCTGCGACAAGGGCATGCGCTTCGAGATCGAGAGTCTCCCCCGGGCCGACCTCTCACGCCTCTACCACCACCCCGAGAACCCGGATCACTGGCACCAGCAGAGCGAGTGGCTGCTCGCCTGGTTCCTGGACTCCTGGCCCCTGCACGACCCTGGGGGCGTCCACGCGCGCATGCGCCGGCTCGCCGGGACGTGGCCGCCGGCCGTCCTGGCGGCGCGCCAGGACGAAGCGTGGACCCGGGTCACCACCTGGACGGCGACGGCCCTGCGGCTGCTGCACGACGAGGGCACCACCTATCCGGCCGTCCGCGCCGCGTTCCGCGCGGCAACCGTCGGTCTGGAGGCGGCGTACCTGTGTGCGGGGCGCTTCGCCCCTCATCCCAAGTGGCGTGAGTCTTACGCCCGCCGGCACCTCGCGCACTCACCGGACGCCTGTCGCGTGCTCGCCTCCCAGCAGCAGCTCGCCGAGGTCCTCGCGCACCCGCCCTATCGGTCGGAGGACCTCGCCGAAGCGCTCGAAGAGCACCAGGACAGGCAGAAGCCGCCGGGCGACGGGCAGGAGCCCTGCCTCGACTGGCACGGGCCGTTGACCGCTGCGTCGGATACCTTCGCCGACAGGCACGGCCGTATCCACCTGCTGCGCCGGCGCGCGCCCGGCGCCCTGGTCCTCGGCGCCGCCCGCGCCGCGGCGCACGCGGGCGAGACCGTCTATCTCGCGGGCGAGACCGGATACGACCTTCTCCTGTCGCAGCGTCCCGGCTACGACCACTCCATGCGGGTGTCCGAGCCGCTGCGCTGGCTGCACGCGCACGGCCTCAGGGGCGACCCGGCCGGGGACACGTCGGCCACGGAGAACCTTCGCTGGAGGTACCTGAACTTCGTGCTGTGGCGCAAGCTCCGCGTGGTCGACAAGACCCGGCGCCGCGGCCTTCACTTCACCTGCCGCTGGTACCAACTGCAGGTCGTCGACCACCTGCTGGAGGCCGAGACCCTCCTGGCCGGAACGCACGCACCGCCCCTGCACCGCCTCACCAGAGCGCCCCGTGGCTTCACCCGGCCGCCCCTCGCCGGCCTGCTGGATGAAGCCCGCGCGGACACCGGCCTCTCCGACGTCGGCGCGTTCCTGTCCCAGGGCTGGCGAGACCTCGCCGGAGTGCAGGACCGCCTGGTCCGGCACCGCCTGCTCGACCCGCGCGACGTCACGGATCCCCTGGCGGGCCAGTGGGACGTCCAGTACTGGAAGTACGAGAACCTCTTCAGCTGAAGCCGGAGCCACCACGATGTCCCGACTCGCCCTCCTGGGCTCAGCCACCGGTGGAGCCCTCTCGCCCGTCCTTCACCGGTCCGCCTATCACGCACTCGGCCTGCCCTGGACCTACGAGGCGATCGACTGCGCGCCCAGCCAGCTCGGCCGTCGGCTTGACGAATGCCGCGCCGGAGAATGGGCCGGATTCTCGCTGACCATGCCGCTCAAGCAGGCGGTCGTCCCGCTGCTGGACGAGATCGGCGACACCGCCCGGCAGACGGGCACGGTCAACTGCGTCAGCGCCCGGGATGGCCGCCTCCTCGGCGACAACACCGACGTTCACGGCATGACCGCCGCTCTGAGCCAGGTCCTGCCCTCCGCCGAGGACGTCGTCGTCCTCGGCGGCGGCGCAACAGCGTGCTCGGCGCTCGCAGCCGCGCATCGCTTCGGCGCGAAGGCGGCCACCCTGCTACTGCGGAGCCCCGACCGCGCGCCCATCGTGCGGGAGATCGCACGCCGGGTCGGGATGCGCCTTCGTGTCCGCCCCTGGACCGAGGCCCGTGAACATCTCGACGCGCCATTGGTCGTCTCCACCGTGCCGCCCGGCGCGGCAGACGTCCTTGCGACGGGCTGGCGGCCCGGGGCTGGCGTGCTGCTGGACGTGGTCTACCGGCCCTGGCCCACCCCACTCGCCGCCGCCGCGCAGCCCGCCGGACGGACCGTCGTCGGCGGACTCGCCATGCTCGTGCACCAGGCCGCCCGGCAGGTCGAGCTGCAGACCGGATGCGAGCGGGCACCGCTCCAGGCGATGTTCGCGGCCGTTGATGAGATCGCGAGTGACGTTACGTCAATCAGTCAATAGGAGTGGATCATTGACATCAGGAACCGGATCGAAGACTGGCCGCCGCATCACTATGATGGGGCAAGTGATCGATCTGAAGGCCGCACGCCTGGAGCCAGAGACCTACCGTGCCGCCCTCGCCCGACGAGGCGCGGCTGACGACTTCGACGCCCTACTCGCTGTGGACGCGAGTTGGCGCGAACTGACCGAGCGCGTGGACCAGCTTCGATCTCAGAACAAGCCGAAGGGAGCGCCGACTCCCGAGCAGATCGAGCACCTCAAGCAGCTCAAGGAGCAGCTGCGCATCTCCGAGGACGAGCTCGCCCAGGCCGCCGAGAAGCGCCAATACCTGCTCGACCGCCTACCCAACCTCCCCCACCCCACCGCGCCCGACGGCGGCGAGGACGAGGGTGAGATCGTGCGGACCTGGGGCTCGATCCCCACGTTCGGCTTCACGCCCAAGGACCACCTGGAGCTCGGCTCGCAGTCGGGCTGGGTCGACATGAAGCGCGGCGCGCGCCTGTCCGGTTCGCGCTTCGCGTACCGGGTCGGCAACGTCGCTCTCGCCGAGACCGCCCTGTACCGGTTCGTCCTGGACCACGTGATCAGCAAGGGCTTCACCTACCTGCTGCCGCCGGTGCTGGTCAACGAAGCGGCCATGTACGGCACGGGCTACCTGCCGAACGAGGAGAGCAACCTCTACCGGCTCGACAAGGACGAGCTGTACCTCAGCGGCACCTCCGAAGTCGCTCTCGGCGGCTTTCACATGGATGAGCGCCTGGAGGAGGCCGAGCTGCCGGCCCGCTACACCGCCTTCTCGACGAACTTCCGCCGTGAGGCCGGCTCGGCGGGCAAGGACACCCGCGGCATGTTCCGGGTCCACCAGTTCGACAAGGTGGAGATGTTCGTCTTCTGCCTGCCCGAGGATACCGAGCGCATCCACGACGAGATCCTGGCCATCGAGGAGGAGATCGTCCAGGCCCTCGGCCTGCCGTACCAGGTGGTCAACATCGCCGTCGGGGACCTGGGCAACCCGGCCGCGAAGAAGTACGACATTGAGGCATGGTTCCCGGCCCAGCAGCGATACCGGGAAGTCACGTCCTGCTCGAACACCACCGACTACCAGGCGCGGCGCCTCAACGCCCGTGTCCGGCGCGAGCACGGCAGCGAGTTCCTTCACACGGTCAACGGCACCGGCATCACCGCCCGTGCCCTGCTCGCGGTGATGGAGAACTTCCAGGACGAGCACGGCGTCGTGGCCGTCCCCGAGGTCCTCCAGAAGTTCGGTGCACCGGCGCGACTCGGAGCCACCGACTGATTCAACCCCTTTCGGTGTCGGACGACTCACTGATCGTCCGGCACCAAGGGCTGTCCAGCTCCAGCTCCAGCTCGTCCAAGAAGGTGTGGGCATAGGCTCGACGAGCGGGGGCGAGACGTTGAGCCGTGGGTGTCCGGAACTCGGGACGGTCGACAAAAGCCCTTGCGATCCGGAGCGTCTCCTCGACCCGCTGACCACGCGCCCCGCCGGTCGTGAACGCCTTCGCGATACCGAAAGGCCCCATGGCCTCCCAGTAGTTGGCGTCGTACACCAACTGCTCCTCCGGCGAGACCGGCTCGGTCAGATGCCGTTCCAGTGCCGCGATGCCCTCTTCCGCCTCGACGGAAGTCCAACCCAGGCCCTCCAGAAAGCGCTGGGTCCGCTCACGGAAGCAGGAGTCCGCCATCTTCTGGACCAGGCCGTGGAAGCAAGCCAGGAAGTACAGCAGATCCTGTCTTGGAGTCGTCCCCTCAGCCAGCAGTTCGGCCCGCGCGATGACGCGCTCGATGTGCACGAAGTCATGCGCCGGGTCCTTGGCCTCGTACAGGGGGCGTGCCTCGGCGGCGTAGGACGACAGGCGATAGCGCTGCGCCTTCCCAGAAGCAGGCGGGGTCATCACTCTCCTCCGCCTCGGCAGCAGTAGCTGTCTCGGGCAGCACCTCCACCCCCGTGGTTCCATGAGACCTACTGGTCGGGGCAGGGGCATGTCGGGATCCGCCGAACAGGGGAATCGACGCCAGAGCGGGTCCCGCCGGGATGCCGGCGTTGGCGGAACCGATCGAGCCGCCGGTTCGAGTGACTGCGGCGCACCGATGGCCACATGGCTCACGCACCGTGCGGCTCACCCCGAGAGACGGGCCCCGAAGACGACGAAGACCGCTTTTCCCGACGGCGTCCGCCTTGCCGACAGGCAACCCTGGAACAAGCTGCTCAGCAGGCTCAGCCCGCGTCCTCGCTCACCCATCAGGTCAAAGCCGGGCCTTACCTGCCCGGTGCCCTCAGGCGGCGCGACGGGGTGCAGCGCGATAGGCGGGAGATCCGGACTGCTGTCATGGCACTCGAGGACGTACTCGCCGCCGCTGGTCAGCAACCGCAGCTCGTACGGACCGGCGGCGTGCTCCGTCGCGTTGGCCACGAGCTCCGAAGCCGCGAGCAGCACGTCATCCACGACGGCCTCGCTCAGGTTCAGGCCCAGCAGCTCGGGACGCAGCCGCAAGCGGGCGAGCCGGGCCGGCTGCACGGTTCCGGCGTTCCAACGGCAGACGATCACGCTCTGCCCGCTCGGCAGGCCGGTCATGCCGCAGCCCACCGAGGTACCGGGCGAGCGTGCCGACGCTGACGGCGATGCCGCCCCCGGCCCGGGCTCAGGAACGAGCGCGTGCCGCGGGCGACAAGTGCGACGTTGAAAGGGCCGTACCGGAACGTGTCGAGCACGACGAGCAGAACGAGCATGAACACCACGGGCCTCCGATCCACGCTGGGCGGAGCACCACGACACCCTGACCAGGGCGATAAGGGCCAGGGGTGATCGAAAAGACTTCTGTGCGCACCCAGAGGGACCTCGACAAGGGGCGACGACAGCCGTCGTCGGCGCGCTGAGAGCGAGGTGGCCAGTCGTGGTTTCCATGATCGCGGGGATCGCAGCCCTGCTGCTTGTGCAGCTCCCGCTACGGCTGGAGACGGCAGCCGTCTGCTTCGTCCTGGCGGTGCTCGGTCCCGATCTGAGCACCGTCGATGTGGCCCTGTTCCGCCTCCCCGATGCCATCGTGCTACCCGCCGTCGTCGTGCTGGCGCTCGTCGCAGCCTCGGCGTCCGCTTACAGGCGCCCGGATCTGCTGGCGCGTTCACCGGTGGCCAGCCTGGCCTCGGTCTGCTCATGACCGGTCTTGCACTCCTCTCGCAGGGCGCCGCGGTGCTGCATCGCCTCCTCCGAGCGGGCGGCCACCCCACTGCCCGGGCCAGAGCGGCGCGCTGACGAACCGCCGGGCCAGCGAAGGCCGGCACCCTGTCCAATCATCCGTATCCACCACGGGTGTCCACGACCCCGTCCATCCACAGACGGGATACCCCCGGGACCGGGAAAACCGCAGGTCACACGGCAAGCCTCCGCCCTCGGAGCTGCCCCGACTCCATACCCGGGGAGCCTATAACCCCCGGTCTTCGCGCGCGGCCGCCCACCCGGTCCGACCAGTGTGTATCTCCTGGCCTCACGTTGCTCCCTCCCGTCTCCCTCCTTCTCCCTCCTTCGTCGGGCCAGCCAGCGCGAGACGGTGTCGGCCGGCATCGGGGTGTGACGGTGCGCGCCCGGCCGGGGCGGGGGGGGTCGCGGGCCGACCCGCGTCGGCACGACCGGCTCATCGACGCCTACCAGAGCCTTAGGCGGCACACACGGGCCGCCGACCCCGGGCGGCTGCGACTGGTGCCCAGACAGCGCAGGAAGCGCGCCACACGCCCCTGTCTGTGCGCCTGCACCCGCCCCTGCGGCTGCGACCGCGCCACGTGCACCGCCCTGACCCCAACTCCCGCCCAGGGGCGACCAGCTGGCCGCCCCTGGGCGAAAGTGGGCTCCCCCCATGAACGCGAACACCGGCTGCCTGCCTGACCTCGACTTCCCCCTCCTGACCATGCGCCCCGCTACCTGGCCGGACCGGGCGCACCCGACGCTGCCCTCGATCGCCTCGACATCTCCGGGTGGTCCTGGTCCGACGACTCCGCGTACTGCCACACCTTCTCCCCCTGCCAGCGCTTCTACGCCGGATTCCTGCCCCAGCCGGGGACCCGCCCGAAGCTCGAGCTGTGGCGGATCTGGGCCCGCCCCGACCGCAGGGCACCGCTCGCCCCTTCGGTGCGGACCGCGACATCCCCGCCGAGCTGGTCGGCGCTCTCAGCGCCGCCCTCGCCCACGACTGACACCGGACCACACCCGAGGCGGAAGCGGCGGACCTGACGGCCGAGACGCCTTCGCCCCCGACGGTCGCTCAACGGCGGCGGCCCTGGTGCAGCCGCGCCGCCGACCGGCGTCCACGGAGGTGGACGCCATCACCACCCGACCGGTCCGGCAACCACCAGCTGGAGCCCCTCCTCGGACTTTCGGGGGTACCAGCCCAGCGCAAGCCCTTGAAAGGATCTTGCTCATTCGGCCGCACCCGGCCCCAGAGGGGCTCGCCGGGGCGCGGCACAACAACTTGAGGGGGATCCATGCGCAGGGGCAAACTCATCCTGGCCGCAGCTATCGGGCTGTGCCTGGGCGGAAGCATCGTCACACCGGCCACCGCGGCCGAGACCACCGCGGAGCAGGCCACCGTTTCATCAATATCCGTCCAGGCCGGGGACTCCTCCCTGGACATCACCCTCGACAAGCCTGTCACGCCGACGACCGCGGCAAGCCTGCAGTCCCAGCTCCAGGCGGAGCTGGGGCCCGACGCACCCAAGGTTCAGCCGCAGAAGATCGACCCGGGTCCCACCTACCCGGTGGTGCACTGCTCCGCGCCGGACAACACCTTCAGCGACCGCAACGGCACCTTCCACACCCGCTACAACTGCAAGTACAACAACGTCAACTGGGGCTACAAGGTCGCCCTGCCCCTGCAGGCGATCGCCGCCGGTCCGATGAACGAGGCCGGCATGCGCTGGTACAAGGGAACCGGCCACTACCTCGGCGCGAACGCCCCCCCACACCGTCGGCGTCTCCTACCTCCTGCACGGTACCCAGGGCGGCATGGCCAGTGGCGACCTGCTGAGTTGGTGGGACACACTGACCTTCCCGGTCGAGGTGGCCGGGAACCCCGGTAAGGCCGTGCTCCACATAGGCGGAAACTTTGTCGTCCTTCGCTGAGCCCTCCCCGCTCCTGCTCTCCGTCCTGGCCGGCGTAGCCGAATCGCTCCGACCACTCACCGGCCCTGCAGTGAACGTCCAGTCCGTCTCCCCGACTGAAACCGTCCTCGCTCCGGGCTGGGGAGAGCCGTCGGGGCAGCCGCCCGCGTTCCTCGTCCAAGCGGACGTCGACGGACAGGACTTCGCGTTCCACGTACATGAGGGCGGCAGCGCCGCCGAGCAATCATGGCGCTGCGCACAGGCGCTCATGGACGCGGCCCAGGAGGCCGTGGGCTCCACGCCGTATCCGCCCTGTCCCGGCCACCGGCACCCAATGACCGTCGAGCGGGACGGGGAACGGGTCTACTGGTGCTGCCCCGGGGCACCCCGCGTCCCCGTGGCACCCATCACCCAGGGCTTCTGACGCCGACGGGGCTCCTCCCCTCAAAGGGGGTGGAGCCCCGGACTGCCCTTCACGCCGACCCGGCGGCCTGGAAGCTTCACCGCCCATCGCCCGTGTAGCAGCCGAGCTCGCCAGGTCACTGGTTCACCGAGCGGGCCACGAGGCGCTAGCGCGAGGGCACCTCACAGGTTGACGCTGTCCACGTCGCCGCCAGGTGCGGTAAGCACCCGAAGCCACTCGTCGTAGTGCCCTCCCTCTGAGTTGTCGAGGGATTCGACGGTGACCGTTTCCCGTGCGTACTGCACGGCTTCACGGTCGGAGAGTTCGGGGTAGCTCTCGCGAACATCGGCGGCCACGGTCTTCGCCGCTTCACGCAGGTCCATAAGTCGTCTCCTTCGTCTCGGATCCAGCCGTCGAACCGGTCTTCGGCCGTAACTCCACCGAGGGTGAGGCTACCGTCGGTGTCGCGCAGAAGCTTCGGGCTTCAGGGTGACGCTGACGCCGTTTGAGGTTTCGGCGCCATGGCGCTGCGCGTCGCCGAGCACCGGCTCCGGCGCTGTGAGCGCGTCGTGGGCGGCGGACCGGTGCTGTGCGCGCCCCATACATGGCTCTGCGCTCACTCCCCTGCCCCACTTCGGACACCACGGGGCCCGGTCACACCTGAACAGCACCTCATACTGCCAGCCACCACCGGCGTGCCGATCACCGCTGCCGGGGCGGGCCGGACGCGCCAGTCGTTCCGGCCCGCCCCGGTCACCGCTCACTTCAGTTGTGCCGGAGAGGCCACGAGCCGGTAGGTACGGGGCTTTGCCGTCACCATCTCCGCTTGCCCCAGGTTGACCAGCGTCACGAGCGCGTTCGCAACCGCCCCGGAACTACGGCCCAGCTTCCGGGAGATCTTGGTAGGCGAGTGCGCCATGTCGGCGTGGTCGGCGAGGAAGCCGTGGACCAGAGCCCTGAGCCCACCCTGGCCGAGTCGCCCGCTCGGGGATACTTCGCCCGTTGCGATGGCCGACACGGCCTGCGGCTCAGCGTCGGGTTCCCCAGCCGGGCCCTGCTCATCCTTGTGTCGGTCGGGCAGGTCGTCCGCGCGAGGAAGTTCGTCTTCGCGTCCCACCAAGGACAGGGCAGAAGCTTGGTCGGCGTCGTTGGTGCCCAACGGGTCGGCGCCCTCCTCGCTCCCGCCCGGAGCGTCGGACACCTCGATGTCCGCCAAGGACGTGGCGGTGACGTACCAGCGGTCGGGGAAGCGGCGGTTGCCATCGCTCCCACCCAGGGTTCGCCGGGCGAGACCCTCCTGCTCCATCTGCTTGAGCAGGTTGGCAGCGGTGGACTTGCCGGTCTGGGCCGCGCGAGCCAGCTCGGCCACGGTGCTGCCGGGAGATGCGTTCAGGGCTGCGTAGATCCGGGCGGCGCTGGGGGTGAGGCCATCAGGAACAGCGGGAATAGCGGTGAGGGTCATCGGGACCTCCGGTCGCAGTGGTGCCGTCGTAGGTCCCCGGCCGGGGCGACCCGGACGGTGGCCACCGCGCTAATCGGGTCGTGGTCCAATCGATCGCTCTCAAACCCCAGCCAAGTCAAGCCAATTCGAGAGAATCGACGGCAACGTGCCACATGCACCGAGAGGTTCTGCAGAGCAGTTGCCGATCGTCACGGTTTGGCCGGCGGGCGTGGTGTCTCCGATCACGTCAGTTCCGATTCGTTCGAAGCAAGTGAGGGCACCTGTGTGGGGCGTCGATCATCTCGGTGGGCGACGTGACGATGCCGACGTGGACGATGCGGGCGAGTCGCTCCCGGAGAAGATGAGGCGACCGGGCTCGATAGCGGCTCCGCGTGGGGGTTTGGGTCCAGAGTCGTACTGCTGTTGAGCGGTGCGGGGGAGTTGGATGCCGGCGGCAGCGTAGGCGGCCTGGGTGAGGCCGGAGCAGTCGAAGGCTCGGCGGGTCTCCGCGCCCCACCCATCGGGATGCCAAGCTGGGAGCAGGCGTAGGCGACCGCATGAGCTGCTTCTGGAAGCTCTTCCTTCCGACAACGTGCCCTCTCGTGAATCCGGTACCGCAGCGTGCGGGTAGTCGTCAGACTGACTCGATGAGCCTGAAACCCTCCGGCAGCGCGACCTCCCCCAATGGCCCCAACCCCGAGCTGTATCCGGACCTGGCCGCCGCCGGCGGCCTGCACGCTGCGTTGGAGCAGGTCACCATCGAACTCGGCCTCAACCTGGTCGAGGTCTGGAGCGCCAGCGAGGAGCCCTGCGAGCCCGCCGCTTCCGGGGCGTCCAACGGTCGCAAACCGCTGTCGATCTACCTTGGCTCCCAGGAGCGCTGGTTCAGCGTGAGCGGGTGGAGCCGCGGCGTTGAACTCGTCCGTGGCGCCACGAAAGACCTCCACGAGGTGGCGAAGGCTGCGGCCGCCTGGCGGGCAAGTGCATCCCTGCACGATCTGCGCCAGCTGTGCCCGTTCCTCACCTTCGGCGAGCTCGCCGAAGCCCACGAACACGGTCCCGCCGACGCCGTTGCCGTGAAGTGGCGGCTCCTGCGTGAAGAACTGCGGGACGACATCCCGTTCCCAGCAGTCCGCGACCTGGTGGAAGCCGCTTATGCCGAACCGAAGCTCAAGCAGCTCTACCCGTTCACCAGCCACTGGGGTCTTCACTTCTCCACCTGCACAGGGTGGCCATTCACCTGGGTGGTCCCCTTCATTGACCCGCTCCGCGACGGGCGGTTCCGCGTGTCGGGCCCGAATCGCCGAACAGTGATCGACGAGGCCGACACGGCGGCAGAGGCCATCGACATCGTGGTCGCCCATCTGCCGGACAACCTCGGTCCGGCTTTCGCCGGCACGGCCAGTGACATGAAGCGAGAATTCGTTGCAGAAACCGATGGCCACTAGCCGAGGGAGGGATGTGAGCAACTCGCCCCTGCCGACGGAGCTCGATGATCGATGGATCTTGAACCTCCGTAGCCTCTCCATCACACAGATCACCGTGGACTTCCGTCTCACGCTGGCGCTCAGCTCGGACTGGCTGGTCACGCTCGAAACACCGGCTGAGCTGATGCAAGGGCCAGGACGGACAGAGAGCAACCCCGGCTTCCGCCTGACGCCAGAAACGCAGGACGTCGCTCCAGCCCTGACCCTGTTCGGATCGAAGATCCTCTCCGCGGTCGCGTTCAAGACCGGCACCCTTCGACTGGTGTTCGACAACGGCATGCATCTGAAATGCCGCAGCCACCCCGAGTTCGTGGCATGGCAGATCACCGGCCCTGAAGGGCAACGCATCGTGTCGATGCCAGACGGTGAGCTGGCACTCCGGTTCGACGCGGAGGGGACAGAAAGGCACTGGCCGTAGCCTCCGGGGCACTGTCGGCCTGCCCACTACCATCCCTCCTCGGCAAAGAGCGTCCTGAAGACCGGCCGTCAGGAGACCGTTCATGACCCGCAGCACACCCCCGCGCCCCGTCGATGTCGAGGCTCTGTTTCCCGAGCTGGCGCCTCTGGCTCGCTCGACCAGGCTGCACCCGCGGCACGGCACTCCGAACGGCAAGGCAAAGGTCGAGCGGCGGGCCGCCTCTGCGGCCTGAGGGGGGGCCTGGCCGGTGTCGAGCACGAGACACGAGTCGTATCGCGGCATCATCCCGGAGAGTCGCCGCTGATCCCCGTGGCTGCGGCCTGCCGATAGAGCGTCAGCACCATGGAGGGTATGTCCGCGACCACGGTGCCGCTCGGTGCGCCCGTGCCGGAGATGAACAGCACTCCGGTGGCCAGTGCCATCAGGGCGACGAGGACGGCTGTGACGGTGGCCGCGACGGCCAGGATGAGGCCCGTGCCGCAACCGGGGCTGCCCCGGCTGCGGCACGGACAGACGTTGCGCTGGTCGTCATGGGCGCCGCAAAGCGCCTAGGAAGTCATGCCCGAAAGGATGAGGCGCGACGGGGCCCGCGAGCGCCGCGACCGCTTCGCGGCGCTCGGCAGCGTCAGGGTGCTCAGCGGGGAGCTCGGCGAGGCGCTGGCGGTGGGTGGGACGTCCGAGGCGGAGCCAGACGGGGCCGAGGGGTTCGTGCGCGGCAGCTGCCGGCGGCATGTGGTCGCGCGCGGTGGTCGCGACGTCGACGGCGTGGAGGGCGGGGTGTCTGGCGAGGCGTTGGTGGAGGTGGGTTTCCCGGCAGCTACTGGGGAGGGTGAGCACCACGAGGGGGCGTCCGCCGAGGGCTGGGGCGGCGTCGGCGTAGGCGTCGAGTTTGGCAGCGAGCCTGGCGTGGGGTTCGGTTCCGGTGTCGTACTCCAGGAAGAACGCGACGGTGGGGCCGTCGGGTCGGCGGAGGCGGCCGTGCGCGTCGGGGCGCACCAGGTCTCCCCAGACGCGGGCACAGCGCTGCTCGGACCACCATGCGTCAACTCGCTCCGGGTGGGGGCTTGTGCGCGAGGCGGCTGCGAGGCTGGTGAAGAAAGTAGTGGCGCCGAGGTCATGAGCGAGCGTGGGCGAGTAGGCAGTGCGAGTGATCAGGTCGGGGCTCCAGCCGAGGGCAGCCGGGGTCGTGGCGTGGCGGGCGGCGAGGATGCTGGCCCCGTTGCGGGCAAGGAGGTAGTGCTCGGGGGCGGAGCCGGAAACGGCGCGGGGGCGAAAGGAGTCGAGCAGTCCCAGGCGGTAAAGGGTAAGCAGGCGGCGGTTGGTGTTGCGGAGGCTGTTGTCCCACAGGGCGTTGATGTGAGCGGAGGTGAGGACGGTGTGCTCGGCGAGCATCTCCAGCAGCCAGATGTCGCGTTCGGTGAGCCTGGTCAGCAGTTCGGCGAGAGGCTGACGTCGTCGGCCCGCGCGAGGGCTCCCGGTGTGCGGCGTGACGACTCGGGGACCTCCGCGGAGCAGGGGCGCGGGGGCGGGGTTGCGGCGCGTGGTCATGCTCGATCTCCTTCGAGGAGGCGGCGCCGGATGCGCTGGGGCCGGATTTCCGGCGGGAGGCAGCCCGGGCCTGCACCTCGCAGCCTGGTACCAGTGCGGGGAGAGGGTGGGTGGAGACGCGCGACGTGCAGCAACACGTCGAGGCGTCGGCGGAAGGCGGACAGGACGGCGCGGATCCTGCCCCGGGGCGGGCGCCGGGGACGCAGGATGCGGAACCTGGGCATGCGGAACCTCCAGGATGCGAGGGTCAGGGAAGACTGATCGGCCCAGCGGTGGTGGCCGCCGGTCGATGCCACCGCCCCTGGGTCAACGGGAGACGCGGCCTTGCGGTGAGTCCGGGGAGTCCGTCGGACCTTCACCTCCCTCGAAGGAGTCGTGGAGGGCCTACTGGGTGCGAAGTGTCAACGTCCGCGGCGCGGACCCCCGGGAACACCGCAGCCGACGACGGGTGCCGGTTGCCGTGTCTCTCACCCTCAAGAAACGCAATTTCCGGGCCGATCCAAACGCTCGAACTTCAATTCGACGTCGTCGCTGGACAGTCAGCCCGACGCGATCGCCCCGGCCAGCTTGCGCTCGGCGCGGGTGGGCAGCATGAACAAGCTCTCCGGCGAACCGCCCAACCGCCTAGCGGATTCGGCCATCGGCAGGCCGTCCAATCGAGTGACGCTTCCCCCACCCGTCCGGGGCGAACGGCTGGCGCCTGCGCAGCTTCGACGAAGCCAAGGAGGCCCTGGCAGCCAATGTGGCCGCCTGGGCAGGCGAGACATGCTGCGAGCAGCAGGTCGGCGCCTCCCAAGCACCTCCGCCGAACCTCCGCTCCACCTCCTATGCGGCTGATCCGGTCGCCGGAACCGCACCGGAGATCTGCGCCTGACCAGCCAGAACGGCACACCGCCGTCCACCCCGCCCCATCGCCCGGACCGGTGCCTGGCCCGCCCAGAGGCGCCCCTTCCGGCATACCCCGAAAAGAATTACTGACGTCGAATTTCTGACCACGCGTTTGGATCGGCCCGGAAAATGCGTTTTTTAGGGTGTCAACGTTCTTCGCGGCGCCCGTCGGGCCGAAAGGTCCATGCACAACCACCGCACTTCCGCGATCCCTGCTCCTGACAACCTGACGACTTCTCCGCGCGGCCGGCACCGCCGCAACACCCCGCGCCTCGCTGACCTGCGCGACCTTCCACCCACCCTCAGCCTGACCGCCGCAGCCCGCTTGCTCGGCGTCGGGCGCACCACCGCCTACGCCCTCGTCCACCGCAGCCAGTTCCCCTGCCCCACCTTCAAGGTCGGCCACCAGCACCGCATCTCCACCGCCGTCCTACTCCAGTTCCTCGGCGTGAGCGTCTCCGAAGCCGAAACGTCCGCGCCCGGCCATGTCGACGTCTCATGCCTCGCCGACTCATCACACCAACCGTGAGCTGCGGCGATGTCGTTGACAGCAGGGCGGGCGCAGAGCGTGGATCGACCATCGACCCGCTGATTGCGTCAGCAGCCTCGTCTGGTGACGCAACCGGCTCCACCCATGGTGTCCCGCCGGGCCCGCAGGCCCGGCGGGACACCATGACCACGCGAATGAGGTCGCAATGGCCGGAAGCATCTACAAGCGCTGCGGCTGCAAAGTCCCCATGCTCGACGACGGCGGCAACCCCGTCCACGACGCGGCCGGACGCGTCCGCCGCCGGGAACTGGGCACCAGCTGCCCCAAATTGCGCCGCCCCGGTGGACGCTGGAACCACCGCCACGGCACCTGGTGGTGGCTGCTCCAGATCCCCACCAGCCCCGACCAACCCCGCCAGCACCTGCGTCAGGGAGGCCATCAGACAAGCGACGACGCCGAAGACGCCATGCGCCACGTCGAGGACCTCCTCGCGCTCGCTGACCAGGCCGAGGATCCCGACCACTGCCGCGCCGACATCACCACACTGATCCGCACGGCGCTCCGGAAGAAGGAGCCCCTGCCGGATCCGGAACACCTGCGCAAGAAGATCAGCATCGGCCGCCCCGTCGAGACCGACACCACCGTCGGCGAATGGCTCACCAGTTGGCTGGAGACCAAACGGGACATCGCCCCCAACACCCGCCGCTTCTACGAAGCCAACATCCGGCTCTACCTGCTCCCTCACCTCGGCCACCGCCGCCTCGACAGGCTGCGCGCGGCCCACGTCCACGCCATGTTCACAGCCATCGAGGAGAACAACCAGCTCATCGAGGAAGAGAACGCCGCCCGCCACGCCGTCGAGCGCGCCCGAAAGCGCGCCTGGGAGAAGCGGAACCTGAAAGGCTGTCAGGCCGCCCGGCGCAAGCTGCGCGCCA
Source organism: Streptacidiphilus pinicola (assembly GCF_003258295.1). GTDB lineage: Bacteria > Actinomycetota > Actinomycetes > Streptomycetales > Streptomycetaceae > Streptacidiphilus > Streptacidiphilus pinicola. The sequence goes on from NZ_QKYN01000077.1 coordinate 64,851, forward strand.
TGCCGCCGTTCCGGCGCACTGCCGGACCCGCCACCGTTCACGGCATCCGTGCCACCCTGCGGGCCGCGCTCACCGATGCCGCCAATGAGCAGCTCGTGATCGTCAATGTAGCCAAGTTGGTGAAGCTCCCCGGCTCGAAGCGTCCCAAGCCCAAGATCTGGACGCCCGAGCGCGTCGCCCGCTGGCGTGCGACCGGAGAAAGGCCTTCCAGCGTCATGGTCTGGACCGGCGAGCTCACCGCCCAGTTCCTCGCCTCCAGCGCAATTCATCCGCTCCGCGTCCTGTACTGGCTGATCGTGCACACCGGCCTGCGGCGCGGCGAGGCGTGCGGAGTTCGCTGGGTCGACCTCGACCTCGGGTCCGCCACCCTCTCCGTCAGCCAGCAGATCGTCCAACTCGGCTGGGCCACGCATACCGGACCGCCAAAGTCCGACGCCGGCCAACGTGTGATCGCTCTTGACCCCGCCACCGTCGCACTGCTCGCCGAGCACCGCCGCCAACAGCGCAAGGAACGCCTCGCCCACAGCCCCGGCTGGATCGACACCGGACTGGTCTTCACCGACACCGACGGCAGCCCGCTCCACCCGGCTCACGTCACCGATCAGTTCCAGAGCCTGGTCGAACGCCACGGTCTGCCGCCTGTCCGGCTCCACGACCTGCGGCACGGCGCCGCCACACACGCCCTCGCCGCCGGTGTCGACGCCCGCGTCGTCAAGGAAACGCTCGGCCACTCCTCGAGCACCTTCACCCGCGACACCTACCAGTCGGTTGTCGACGAGCTCAAGCACAGGGCCGCAGCCGCTCTGGCCGAGGTGTTCGTCCAAGCCGGCAACACGCTCCGCAAGAATGACATCGGCGACTGACGCCCTTGTCCTGGTCGCACGGTGAGGACTGCCGCTCGCTGAGGCGCTGGTACGGTTCCATTCTCCCCCGAGTACCGCCAGCGCCTTCGCCGGAGAACCACCGTGATTCGCACCCCCAGTGAGCTAGTAATCGACGAGGAAGGCAACGTCGCGCTCCCCCTCGGCCTGCTGGCTGAGGCCGGACTCAACCCCGGCGACCGCGTCCTCGCTTACAGCGATGGTGACGGACGGCTCGTCCTCCGCCGCTACGCCGATGCAGTAGAAGATCTGGTCGAGCACGGGCATCTCTGAACCGCCTCTCGGCAATGTCCTACCCACCTGTCAAAGTGCATGGTGGAGAGAGTCCGGTACGACGAGGTGACGATCCGTCAAGCACTCCAGGATGCGGTCGCCCGAGTATGGGCCGACCGATTCGACCTCGTCAGCGGGGGAGCAAGTGAACGCTCGGTCGTGGCCCGCATCGCGTTGGAACTCGAGGCAATCGCGCAGGTCTGGTCGAGGCGCTGGCGAGCTGACGTCGAATACAACCTTCGCCACAACCAGGACGGGATCCTCAAGAAGGAGCTCTACTTGCTCCGCCGGGGCAAATTTCGCACCCGCCCCGTATACCCGGATCTCATCCTCCACGATCCTCGCAACCAGCGCGGAGCCAACCTTCTGGCGCTTGAGGCAAAGCGTGGTTGGACCCCCGTGGAGGAGCGCGACTACGACTTCGCCAAGCTTCGCGCCTACCGACGCCATCTCGGATACCACCAAGCCGTCTACCTTCACTTCGACGGCGTCGGGGGTGATCCTCAGCTCGAGTGGATCGAAGATCTCGCAGCCGACACCCTGTTCTGATTCACACGTCACCCCGGTTGACGAGGCAGGGCCCCTCCAGCTGCTTGCGGCCCCGAGGAAGTGCCCGGACAGTCGGGTCAGAAGATGGTGAGGGCATCGTCGCCAGACTCGTCGAAGGCGAGTTGGTACACGAGATCCTCCATCGCGACTGGCTTGAGGGACCCAGCACACGAGACCAGGAGTTCGCGCACACCGCTGTGAGGCTCGTCATGACGGGCGGCGTTCCAGCGTCCGGCGACACCGGCCGGTATCGCGGCCACGTTCCTACCGCACCTGGTGCAGGTCGTCCGAGGCATCTTCACGCTGCCATCGTTGCAGCCCGCTCTGACAATCAGCAGGCACCAGGTCTGACCCACCGCACCGGCCCGGCACCACTGCCGAGCTTGCCGGCCTGCTTCGACTCCTGCACGCCCTCCCCGTAACGCAGGACATCGACCTCGGCCGTGTCGACCCATTCGTGCGGCTCCGTGACCGCATCCAGGAGGCGGAGCTGGAGGCCGAGCCCCGCGCGTGGCTCCTATACCGACTCGAACGACTCCAACAGGCCTGGCAGCACCTGCCGCCCGGCCTTCCCGAGTGCGTCATCCACGGCGACGCCTGGGGCGGCAACGTCGCGGTCCTCGAGGACGGCAATGCCCTGCTGCTCGACTTCGAGCACACCTCCGTCGGCCCGCCGGAATGGGACCTCACCAGCACCGCGATCGAGCGCGGCACCTTCGCCCAGCTCAGCCCAGTCGACTACCAGGCATTCTGCGACGCCTACGGGGGAACCGACGTCCTCGGCTGGCCGACCCTGCGGGACATCCGCGAACTAAGGCTCGTGTGCTTCGCCCTGCAGACCGCCATCCAGCACCCACAGGCTCGCGATCAAGCGCACCTGCGCCTGGAATGCCTGCAAGGACACAGAGGACCGCGCCCGTGGAGCTGGACCCGCGTACCCTGAACGCCGCACCGCGAGCGCACAGGACGCAGCGCGGCCTTCGTCGTAGATCAGTCCAGGTCCAAGCCGAGCGACTCGACGAAGTCGACCGCTTCGAGCAGCACCGGTTTCATCCGGTCAGGCAGCTCGATGTGGTCAGTGCCCGGAAACGGCACAACGCGTGGGTTGTCAGGGTCAGCCCTGAGGCCCTTGATGACGATGTCACCTGTTTCGGTGTCGACCCAGACCGCTGCGGGGCCGCCCACCGGGTCGGCGCCGATGAAGTGAAGAGGCATGAGGCCCACGGTTCCGCCACCCCTGCGGGCCGTCAAGAGCGCGCATCGACTGCGACGCCGCGGTTCGACCCTCAGCGGTCTTGGGGCGACGCGGAGGCCGCCTGGGGAGGCCAAACGGCAGTCACGCGCAAATAAGCGTCAGTCATCGCTCGTATGCTCCCTGCATGGATGGGGTGGGCATAGAGGATCCGGCCGTAGGGACGAGCGGTAGAGCCTGGTCGTTCCTTGTCGTGGGTGATGACAGGGACTTCCAGGGGAACTCCGGTTACGACGACGTAGTGGAGGAGTCCTACAGCTACGACTCCACCGTTGGGAACCACCGTCGCGTCGCACGGGGCGATCTGGTCGTTGTTCGCGACAGTCGTGAAGCTCTCGGAGTGGGATACATCGAGGAGTTGGAGGTCTTCCCCAACCAGTCCAAGCTCCGCAGCCGTTGTCCGAACTGTGGCAGCACGAGCTTCAAGGAGCGGACAACCGAACTGGTTCGGTACTGGTGCAGCCCTTGCAAGAGCGCCTTCGACCTGCCAAAGGTTGAGAACATCGAAGTGACCGGCTACCGAGCTCACTACGGCGGAAGCTGGCAGGCTCTGGAAGGTTGCCTGGACAAGGGGCGGCTCGCCGAGCTGAGTCTCAGCAACTCCGACCAGCAGTCGATCAAGGCCATGGACTACCGCGAGCTCATGGCGGCTCTGATCATCCGCGGCGTCCGGCTGCCGGGCGAGGGCTGGGAGGGGCTTCCCGGGCGACGTAATTCCAGAGTGCTGCCGGGCGGCCGACGGCGAACCACGGCCGCAGCACGGAGAGGCCAGGACGCGTTTAGACGCGCGCTCTTGGGTCAGTACGGAGCGGTCTGTGCCGTGACAGGTCCTGCCCCGGCAGAGGTGCTTGAAGCAGCGCACCTTCGCCCCTTCGCCACCACTGAACAGCATCGGGTGGAGGAAGGACTCATCCTTCGAGCAGACATACACCGTCTGCTGGACAACGGCCTGTTGACCGTCAGTCCCGAACTCGTCGTCAGCGTGGCCCCTTGCCTCCGCGGCTACCCCGATTACAGCGCGCTTCACGGCACGAGGTTGCTCATCCCTGAGGACGCGGTGCTGGACCGGATGGTCCTACACGAACACTTCGTGGCAACTACAGCCTCCTGGTAGCAGGCCTCCGCCTCATTCCACGAGCGCACAGGCGGTTGACGCAGACCCCACGCCGGCGCTGCCAATCGCCACCGATGAAGGAGCCGCCCTCCCCAAGCTCAGCGAAGCGGCGAGAGGCCCCGGCCGCGGAACGGAGAAGGCGCCAGGCGAGATCACTCGTAGCAGCGGGGACGAGGCACGCGATGAGGCGTTGATCATTTGCGCCCACTCCGCGCCCGCGCTCCCACCACGCTCCCACCGCGGGCACAAAAAAGACCTGCGGCTTCATGATCAATCATGAAGCCGCAGGTCAGATACCACCTTGGTGGTGCGCCGCCAGGGACTCGAACCCCGGACCCGCTGATTAAGAGTCAGCTGCTCTAACCAACTGAGCTAGCGGCGCC
>NZ_QKYN01000268.1 GCF_003258295.1 Streptacidiphilus pinicola
TCCTCCTCCGGTTGCTCCTCGTTCGCTGTCATGGATCCAGCCTCGGTCAGCGCGGGGTCGGTGGAACAGGGGAGTAGGTCCCGTCCTGGGTGGGGCGCACGGGCCCGTCGAGGAGAGCCCCGAAGCCCGGGTTTTCGTGCGCCGCCAGGGGGTACAGGGCCGGGGCGAGCAGGTGGGACGCGTGGGGCGGGCAGGGGGACGGCGCCGCCGCGGAGCGCGCACCCGGCTCGCCCCTTCCAGGTGTGCGCGGTTCCAGGGTTGGGTCGGGTGGGTTTCGGTCGTGTGGATTTCGGGTGTGTGGGGGTGGCGTGGATCTCGGGGTGGAGCTGGTGCTCCTCGGGGCCGAATGCTCCGGCGAGCGCGCGTTCGGCGGCTCGCTGGGTGCGGCGGAGGGAGCGCAGCGCTTCTGGCGGGCGGTGACGTCGACGCTGGTGGACGCGGGGCCGGGCCGCTGCCGGGTGACGACCGTGCATCCGGAGGCGGACGCCAACGCCGCGCTCGCGGCGCTCCAGCAGGCGACCGCCAGGGAGGGCCGGCTGCTGCTGGTCTACCTCGCCGGGCAGCTCACCTGGGACGCGCGGCGGCGTAGACCGGTGCTGGTCGTCGCGGGCAGCCTGCGCGACAGCGCCGCGCGGCGCGGGCTGCCGTGCGAGTGGGTGACCAGCGCGATGGCGCACGGCGCGGCCGCCGAGGCGCTGCTGGTCCTGGACCTGACGGCGGACCAGGAGGCTTGGCAGGAGTGGCCCGCGTGGCTCGGCGCGGCGGCGGAGACCGTCCCCGTCTGGGGGCGGGTGGCGCGTTACGAACCCTCACGCCGGGGGCGCACTCCGGTACGTGGCCTCGCCGGGACACTCGCGGAGGCGTTCGGCAGGCTGCTGGACACCGGTCTGGCGGGGGCGCCGGCCGTGCTGGACCCGGCGCTGCTGCACCCGGCGTTGCTCGCGCTCGACCCCGACGCGCCGCAGGCCGAAGGCGTGCGGGGCGCGCCCGAGCCGGCCGTGCGCTGGAGCGCGCCACCGGCGGACAGTCGCCTGCTGTTGCGCAACCGCGCGCTGCTGCGCGGCCTGTTGCGCGGGGATTCGCGGCGTGGGTCGGCGCTTCCTGGGTATTGACTTCGGCATATTCCTGTGAGCGCTCTTGACGTGAGCATTACCGTAGGGAGAATTTCAGCCACAACCCGGGACAGCGCGGTGGACGAGGCATATGGTGCTGAACACCGTCAACTGGGGAATCGGCGGCAAGGGGGGAGCCATGCGGCACCTGGGACCCGCTTTCCTGAACCACCCTTTACGCGACACGTCGGCCCGACCGGTCATCCGACCGCGGCGGCCGGTCGCGACGGTCACCGCGGCGTTCGCGCTGCTGGTCGGCGCGGTGAGCCTGCTGCTCGCCGGCTGCGGCACCGGCGGAGGCGCCCAGACGCTCGACGGCGCGCCCGCGCACGAGGTCACGCCCCCACCGCCGAGCCTGCGTGCCGCCGAGGCCGTGAGCGGACCGACCGCCCAGGTGGTCATCGGGTCCTACCGCGGCTACTGGGCGGCCCAGGTCCTCGCGATGTCCACCGGCCGGGCGGACGGCAGCGACCTGTCCACCTACGCCACCGGCGCGGCCCTCGGTGACAGTTACGCCGACGTGGTGCGCCTCGACGCCGCCGGGCTGCTGATGTCCGGCGCGCCGCAGATCCACCCCGTCGTCACGGCGGTCGGCCCGTTGAAGGGCGTGCCGGGGGAGCGGCAGGCGACCCTGCGGGACTGCCTGGACGTCTCCGGCTGGCACCAGGTGACCGCGCACGGGGGCCGGATCAGCGACCCCGCCCACCGACTCACGCGCTACCCGCTGGTGGTGACGGTCCGTACCGTCGGAGGAGCCTGGATGATCAGTCAAGTCACACGCGAGACGGGTCGGACATGCTGAGCGGCGCACCGGCCCGTGCCAGGGTGTGGACGCGGGCCGGTGTCATCCTCGCCCTCGTCCTCGGCGGCCTGGTCGGCACGAGCGCCACCGCGCACGCGGACGTCAGCCCGTGCGACAACACCTACATCTGCATCGGCGTCGGCAGCGGCGGCACTCCACCCGGCGGATCCGGCGGCGGGGGAGGCGGCGGTGGCGGGGGCGGCAGCACCTGCACCTTCGGCAAGTACCTGATGCCCTGCTACATCCCGGGCATCGGCTGGCTCGGCCAGGACGGCTGCTACTACATGGAGATGCAGCCCCAGCCGCCCGCGGGCGACCCGCTGTGGCAGGGGCACCAGCCGGGCGACGGGGCCGTCTACGTCCGGACCTGCGCGCTGAACGCCGGCGGCGGCACCGTCACGCTCTGGCTGGCGGCGCTCCCCCCGATGGCCACCCAGATGACGCCGGGTGAGCTGGCCGCCGTCGCGGCGGCCGCGATCCCGCGCAACCACCCGGTCATCCGCAGCGCGCCGGGCGACGGGCAGCACGGCCTGGTCAAGGCGCCCGTCATGCTGTGGATCGACGGCACCGGACCGAACGGCTACGACGACAGCTGGGTCCCGCAGAACCAGCCCGAGTCGAAGACCGCCAGCGTGCCCGGCCTGTCCGTCACCGCCACCGTCTGGTCCACGGGGGTGATCTGGACGAGGGACGACAACCAGCCCCTGACCACCTGTGACGGGCCGGGCACGGCGTTCGCCCCGGCGACCGGCTTCGTGCCCGGCTGCTCGTACACCTTCGGCACGGCCAAGGACTCCTACGTGATCTCCGCCAAGGTCACCTGGCACGTCCACTGGACGTCGAGCACCGGCGTCCAGGGCGACCTGGCCGTGGACGACGTGCTGAGCAGCAACCAGATCACCCTCTCCGTCAAGGAGATCCAGGTCCTCAACTGACCAGCGCATCCGGAACCCGCACCCCCTGGCAATGCAAGGCAAGGCACGAACGGACGAAGGAAAGAGGCGAACCACGGTGGAAGCCCCCGCGTCGCCGACGCTCACGGCCGGACAACGACCGGCCGCCGCACCCGCGCGCGCTCCGCAACGGCGCAAGCGCCGCCCCGCCGTGCTCGCTCTCGGCGTCGCTCTCGTCGCCGCGGGCGGCCTGGGCGGCGCCGCGCTGTACCTGACGACGGGACAGCGCGTCCCCGTGCTCGCCCTCGCGCACGACGTCCCCGCCGGGCAGCCGATCACCGCCGACGACCTGACGCAGGTGCGGATCTCGCTCGACCCGGCGCTGCACCCGCTCTCCGCCGACAGCCACGTTCTCGACATGCGTGCCACCACCGACCTGAAGGCCGGTCAGCTGCTCACCGCCGCCGACCTCACCAACGACCCGCTGGTACTGGCGGGCCAGGAGGTCCTCGGCGTCTCCGCCAAGCCGTCCCAGCTGCCGTCGGCCGGCCTGACGGCCGGGACCTGGGTGGTCCTCGTCTACACCCCCTCCGCCGAGGGCACCGGCACCGGCACCGGGGCCGAGACCCTGCCGACGCCGGGCGCAAGCGCGCCCGGCGGCCGCAACGGCGGCACGGGGACACTGTTGCAGTCCGTCACCGTCCGGGTGGTGAGCGTCGGCACGCCCTCGGCGTCCGACGGCTCGGTCGTCGTCGACGTCGCCGTCCCCGGCGACCAGGCGGCGCCCGTCGCGGACCTGGCCGCGAGCGGCAAGTTCGCCGTGCTGCTCGCCGCCCCCGGCACGAAGGGGGGCGGCTGATGGCGCTCGTGGCGATCACCGGCGGCCCCGGCGCGCCCGGGGCGCCCCCCCCGCCCCCCGCGCCCCCCGCCCCGCCCTGCGCCCCCTCCGCCCCCCGCTCCCCGGGCTGGTCCGCGCCGGCCCCCCCGCCCGTCACGCCCAGGCCCCGCCCGGCCGCCCCCGCCGCGGCCGGCCGCGCGCCGGCCCCCGCCGCCGCGGCCCCCCCCCCGCCCGCGCGCCCCGCCCACCCCGTGCCGCCGCGCCGCTGCGTCCCCCCTCGGCCGTCGCCGCGGCCGCGCGCCCCCCCAGGCCAACTCCCCGCTCTCGCTGCCCGCGCCTCCCCTCCCCTTCCGCCTCCCCCCCGCCCCCCCTCCCCACC
>NZ_QKYN01000078.1 GCF_003258295.1 Streptacidiphilus pinicola
GGGCGGCGTCGAGGATGGTGGCGCCCTGGAGGGGCATGGTGAGGGTGGTGACGCGGCCGTCGAGCGTCAGCTCGACCTGCGCGGAGGGGCCGTCCACCGTCGCGTCGGTGTGCGTCAGCGGGGCCGGCGGTTCCTCGTCCTCGGCGTAGAACAGCTCGCGGTGGATCCGCTCCCCCGCCACGCCGAAGGCGCCCAGCACGGAGCGCGCGTCCTCGGTCATGCCGAGCGGGCCGCAGAGCCACCAGTGGTCCACCGACGGCACGTCGACCAGCCCGCCGAGCACCGCCCGCAGATGCTCCGCGTCCAAGCGGCAGCTCAGCAGCTCACTCTCGCGCGGCTCGCGCGAGAGGACGTGCACGAGGTGGAAGCGGTCGGGGTACTGGTCCTTCAGGTCCGCCAGCTCGTCGACGAACATGACGGAGTCGCTGCGGCGGTTGCCGTACAGCAGGGTGACCCGCGCCTTGGGGTCGGCCAGCGCGGTCGCCGCGATGGAGAGCAGGGGCGTGATGCCGGAGCCCGCGCCGATCAGGGCGTGGTGGGCCGGCGCGGACAGGTCGGGGACGAAGGAGCCCAGCGGCGGGAGCGTCTCCACGACGTCGCCCGGCTTGAGGTCGCGCACCAGCCACGAGGAGAAGAGGCCGTCCGGCACCTCGCGGACGCCGATCCGCAGCGGGCCGCCCTCCGGCGCGCACAGCGAGTACGAACGGCGCTCGTCGCGGCCGTCGACGACCCGGCGCAGCGTCAGGGACTGGCCCGCGCGGAAGGCGTAGCGCTCCGCGAGCTCGTCCGGGACCGCGAAGGTGATCGCCGCGGCGTCGTCGCACAGCGGCTCGACCGCGGCCACCGTCAGCGGATGGAAGCTGGTGCGCAGCACTAGATCTCCTTGACCTGCTCGAAGGGTTCGCGGCAGGCGCGACAGCGGCGCAACGCCTTGCAGGCGGTGGCGCCGAAACGGCTGGTCTCCTCGGTGTCCGCGGAGCCGCAGCGCGGGCAGTGGACGTCGGCGACGCGGGTCGCGCCCAACGTCAGCGGGACGGGCCCGGGCGCGCGCCTGGGCGCGGCGCCGGGCGGGGCGATGCCGGCCTCGGCGAGCTTGCGGCGGCCCGCGGCGGTGATGTCGTCGGTCGACCACGCGGGGCTCAGCTGGGTCTCGACGCGGGCCTCGGCGAAGCCGGCGTCGTGCAGCGCGGCCACGAGGTCGGCGCGCATCTCGGCGAGCGCGGGGCAGCCGGTGTAGGTGGGGGTGAGCACGGCGGTCACGCCGCCGTCCGCGTCCAGCCGCACGTCGCGCAGCACACCGAGGTCGGCGAGGGTCAGCATGGGCAGCTCGGGGTCGCGCACGGCCGCTGCCGCGGCGTGCGCCGCGGTCAGCCGGGTGCCGAGGGCGGTCACGGTGCTCACCACGTCGCCTCCGGGTCCGCGCGGGCGACGCTCTGCAGCTCCGCGAGCAGCTCGGCGAGGTGCTCGGTGTGCTGGCCCTCGCGGCCGCGGCCCATCGAGACGGGTGTCGCGGCCGGGGCCGCCAACCGGGCGGTGTCCAGCACCTGGGCGAGCACCGCCTCGACCTCGTCCTGGGTCTCGGCCGCCGCCGCGTACAACTCCGAGCGGTACGGCCACAGTTCGGCGAGCGCCGCGTCCATCCGGCGGGCGGACTCCTCGGTGCCGTCGCCCAGCCGGACGGTCCACTGCGCGGCGTGGTCGCGGTGGTAGGTCAGCTCGCTGACGCCCTTGCGGGCGACGGCCGCGAGCACCGGGTCCGGGTGCTCGGCGAGCCGGGTCAGCTGGGCCAGCCTCCAGCTGGACAGGAGCAGCAGCTTGACCATGCTGTGCGCGAAGTCGCCGTTGGGGAGCTCGGCGAGGATGACGTTGCGGAACTCCGCCGGGTCGCGGAAGTACGCGAGCGCGTCCTCGTCGCGGCCGGCGCCCTCCGCCTGACCGGCGCGGGCGTAGAGCAGGCGCGCCTGGCCGAGCAGGTCGAGGCCGATGTTGGCGAGCGCCACCTCCTCCTCCAACTCCGGTGCCAGCGTGATCCACTGGGCCAGCCGCTGGGCCGCGACGAGCGCGTCGTCGGCGAGCGCGAGGCAGAGCGCGGTGAGCTCGGCGGCGTCGACGCCCTCGGGCAGGGTCGTGTCGACGCCGTGCAGCGGGTCCTCGAAACCGGTGCCGAAGGCCCACCGCGCGTCGTCCGCATGCCCCTCGGCGAGCGAGAGGTAGACGTGGTCGTCGTCGCTGCTCATGGAAAGACCGGCTCCTAGATGTGCGGGACGTCGTCGGGGATGGCGTAGAACGTCGGGTGGCGGTAGACCTTGTCGCCGCTCGGGGAGAAGAACGGGTCCTTCTCGTCCGGCGTCGAGGCGGTGATCGCGTCGGAGCGGACCACCCAGATGCTGACGCCTTCGTTGCGACGGGTGTAGAGGTCGCGGGCGCTGGTCAGCGCCATCCGCTCGTCGGCGGCGTGCAGCGAGCCGACGTGCACGTGGTTGAGGCCGCGCTTGCCGCGCACGAACACCTCGTACAGGGGCCAACCCGCGCTGCCGCGGGGTGCTTCGGTGCTCATGCCGCCGATCCTTCCTCTCCACGGTTCTTGGCCGCGTGTGCCGCGGCGGCCTCGCGGACCCAGGCGCCGTCCTGGTGCGCCTTGGTGCGCCGCTCCATCCGCTGCGCGTTGCACGGACCGTCGCCCTTGATGACGCGCATCAGCTCGGAGAAGTCCGGTGTGCCGAAGTCGTGGTGACCGCGCTCCTCGTTCCAGCGCAGCTCCGGGTCGGGCAGGGTGACGCCCAGGCGCTCGGCCTGAGGGACCGTCATGTCGACGAACCGCTGCCGCAGTTCGTCGTTGCTGTGGCGCTTGATCTTCCAGGCCATGGACTGCGCGCTGTTGGGCGAGTCGTCGTCCGGCGGGCCGAACATCATCAGGGACGGCCACCACCAGCGGTCCACCGCGTCCTGCACCTGCGCCCGCTGCTGCTCCGTGCCGCGCATCATGGTCAGCAGCAGCTCGTAGCCCTGGCGCTGGTGGAAGGACTCCTCCTTGCAGATCCGCACCATCGAGCGCGCGTAGGGCCCGTAGCTGGAGCGGCAGAGCGGCACCTGGTTGCAGATGGCCGCGCCGTCGACGAACCAGCCGATGACGCCGACGTCGGCGAAGCTCAGGGTGGGGTAGTTGAAGATCGAGGAGTACTTCTGGCGGCCGGCGAGCAGGCGCTCGGTCAGCTCGCTGCGGTCGATGCCGAGGGTTTCGGCGGCGGAGTAGAGGTAGAGCCCGTGCCCGGCCTCGTCCTGCACCTTGGCGAAGAGGATCGCCTTGCGCCGCAGCGAGGGAGCCTTGGTGATCCACTCCCCCTCCGGCTGCATGCCGATGATCTCCGAGTGCGCGTGCTGGGCGATCTGGCGCACCAGCGTGGCGCGGTAGCCGTCGGGCATCCAGTCGCGCGGCTCGATGCGCTGGTCGTGCGCGATCGTCGCGTCGAAGTGCGCGGCGAGCGCGGTCGCGCCGTCCGGCCCGCCCGCGCCGTCGGTAACGGTCATGGCAGCCACCCCTCCGGGTCTTTGGTGACTCCAGGCTACCGAACGGTCGGTCGGGCACACAAGAGCGGGCTGCTCAGACCCCTCGACCCCTTGATTCAGACCCCGCGCACCGTGCCCGAACGGCGCTGGAGCACCGCGGCGACGTCCTCGGCCAGGCGCGGGCAGTCCTCGGGATCCAGCGTCGAGACGGTGAGCCGCAGCCCCGGGGCACTGTGCAGGCGGTAGCGGGCCCCCGGCGAGACCGCCCAGCCGCGCTGGAGCAGCCCGGCGACGGCCGAGGTCTCGTCGGCGACCGGGATCCAGACGTAGAGGCCACTGCGGCCGTGCGCCGCGACGCCGTGCCGGGCCAGCCCCTCGAGCAGGGCGTCGCGCCGGGCGCGGTAGGAGGCGACCGTCGGCGCCGGGTCGTAGGCGTGCCAGAGCGCGGCCGCGGTGCGCTGCAGCAGGTGACTGACCCAGCCCGCCCCGAGCCGCTGCCGCCCGCGTACACGGTCGACGGTCTCCCGGTCCCCCGCGAAGACGGCGACCCGCAGATCGGGCCCGAGCGACTTCGCCACGGACCGCACCACGGCCCAGCGGCGCACGGTCGGTGCCCCGCCGCCCCCCTCCACGCAGAGCGTGCGGTACGTCTGCTCGACGATGCCGTGGCCGTGGTCGTCCTCGACCAGCAGGACGTCCGGGTGCTGGGCGAGCAGCGCGCGCAGCTGTGCCGCCCGGTCGGGACCGAGCGCGGCGCCGGTCGGGTTCTGGGCGCGGGCGGTCACGACGACGGCGCGGACGCCCGTGTCGAGCACGGCGCGCAGCCCCTCCACCGTGGGGCCCTCGTCGTCGACCGGCATCGGCTGGAGCTTCAGCCCGAGAGCCGGCAGCAGGTCGAAGAGGCTGCCCCAGCCCGGGTCCTCCACGGCGACGGCGTCGCCGGAGCGCAGCCACGCCTGGAAGATCCGCTCCTGCGCGTCCAGCGCGCCCGAGGCGACGCCGATCGCGTCGACGGGGACGCCGTCGGCCGCGAAGGAGTGCCGGGCGGCGTCGAGCAGGCTCGGGTCGAGCTCGGGACCGCCGTAGCGTCCGGCCGAGGGGGCGCCGCCCCGGCCCGCCGCGGCGAGCGCCGGCGCGGGATCGGGCAGCAGCCGGGCGTCGGGGTTGCCGTCGGCCAGGTCGCGGACGCCCTCGGGGATCTCCAGCGGCGTGTAGTCACGCGGGGTCAGCGCGGGGCGCGGCAGCACCCGGCTGCCGCGCCGGCCGGCGGTCTCGATGACGCCGCGCTCGCGCAGCAGGCGGTAGGCGGCGGCGACGGTGTTCGGATTGACGCCGAGCTCGACGGCGAGGTCCCGCAGCGGCGGCAGCGCCGCACCGGGCGCGAGGGTGCCCGCGGTCACCAGCGCCTCGATCTCGCCCGCGATGTCATTGGCACGCCGTGCCGTGATCCGATAATCTCCTAGCACAAAGCAAATTATGCACTAGTTCAAACGCCACCGCAATCGAGGACGGACCATGCTGATCCATCCGTGGGACCAGGCCGACGAAGCGACCTGGCGGCCCTGGCTCGCCGCCCGCGACTTCGGCACCCTCGCCGCCAACGGCCCGGACGGCGCGGCACCGACGCTCCTGCCGACCCACTTCTTCTATGAGCACAGCTCGTACGACGGCGGCGACGAAGTCGTCCTGCACCTGGCCCGGCCGAACCCGTTCTGGGACGCCGTCGCGGCCAACCCCCGGCTGACCCTCGCCGTCACCGACGACTACGCCTTCATCCCCGGCACCTGGCGCGCCGCCCCGGACGCGGACCCCGACCACGGCGTTCCGACGAGCTACTACACGTCCGTGCACCTCATCGGCACCGGCACCGTCGTCGACGACCCCGCCGAGAAGGCCGCGCTGATGACCCGCCAGTACGCGCGCTTCCAACCGGACTCGGCCCCGGGCCCGATCGTGCCCGGCGAGGCACCGTTCGGGCGGATGCTCTCGTCGATCCGCTTCCTGCGCCTCGCCATCGACGAGGTGCGCGCCAAGGCCAAGTACGACGCCCACAAGGACGACGCCCTGGCCGCCCGTGTCCGCAGCGGCCTGCTCGACCGCGCCCTCCCCCAGGATCGGACCGTCGCGGCCCGCCTGGACCGCACCGGGCGCGACTGATCCCCCGTTCGGCCCGTCCGGTCCGGCCGCACGAGGGAGGCGGCTGGGCCGGGCGGGTGATTGTCGTACCGGGAAGGCTGCGCCTGCGGCGCGCCCGGGACGCAACTTCCTAGGCTCGCCGGACGGACCATCAGCGCCGCGCACCCAGGGAGCCCCCCACTGTCCAACACGCGATCATCTTCGACCGCCGCGGCGGAGGGCAACCTCGGGCACGTCGTCTTCATCGCGGCCGCGGCCGCGATGGGTGGGTTCCTGTTCGGCTACGACAGCGCCGTCATCAACGGCGCGGTGACCGGCATCCAGCACCACTTCCACGTGGGCAACGGCGAGACCTCACTCGTGGTCTCGGCCGCGCTGCTCGGCTCGGCCGCCGGCGCGGTGAGCGCCGGCTGGCTCGCCGACCACTTCGGCCGCATCAAGGTGATGCAGTTGGCCGCCATCCTCTTCTTCGCCAGCGGGCTCGGCACCATGTTCCCGCCCAACATCGTGATGCTCGGCGTCTGGCGCGTGATCGGCGGTATCGCGATCGGGATCGCCTCCGTCGTCGCGCCCGCCTACATCGCCGAGGTCGCCCCACCCGCCATCCGCGGGCGGCTCGCCTCGTTCCAGCAGGCCGCGATCGTGCTGGGCATCTTCATCTCCCAGCTGATCAACTACGCGCTGAACCAGGCCGCCGGCGGCAACCCCAACGACCACCTGGCCGGCATCCAGGCCTGGCAGTGGATGCTCGGCGCCGAGACCATCCCGGCCCTGATCTACGGGCTGCTCTCGCTCGCCATCCCCGAATCCCCGCGCTACCTGATCGCCTCCGGCGACCTGCCGCGCGCCAGGAAGGTCCTGGCCGACGTCGAGGCGCCCGGCACCGACGTGGACGCGCGGATCGGCGAGATCCAGCACGTCATGGCGACCGAGCACAAACCGAGGCTCAAGGACCTGATGGGCGGCCGGGTCGGGCTGCAGACCATCGTCTGGATCGGCATCGGCGCCTCGGTGTTCCAGCAGTTCGTCGGCATCAACGTGATCTTCTACTACTCGTCGCTGCTGTGGCAGTCGGTCGGCATCAACGCGAGCAACTCGCTGCTGATCTCGGTGTCCACCTCGCTGGTGAACATCGTCGGCACGGTGATCGCGGTGGTCCTGGTCGACCGCGTCGGCCGCAGGCCGCTCGCGCTGGTGGGTTCGGCGGGCATGGCGGTGACGCTCGGCATGGCCGCCTGGGCCTTCTCCTACCGCGTCGGCACGGGCACCTCGGCGCACCTGGCGGACACGCAGGCGACCGTGGCCCTGGTCGCCGCCCACCTCTACGTGCTCTGCTTCGCCTTCTCCTGGGGCGTGGTGGTCTGGGTCCTGCTGGGCGAGATGTTCCCCAACAAGATCCGCGCGCTGGCGCTCTCCGTGGCGGCCTCGGCCCAGTGGATCGCCAACTGGCTGATCACGGTGAGCTTCCCGACCATGTCGGACTGGAACCTGTCGGCGACGTACGTGATCTACGCCTGCTTCGCGCTGCTGTCGATCCCGTTCGTCTACTTCTGCATCCGCGAGACCAAGGGCAAGTCCCTGGAGGAGATGGGCTGACCGCCCCGCCCCCGCCCGCCGTGGCCCGGCTCAGGTGATGGGCTCCCCGAGACGGCGGGAGATGTCCTTGAGTCGGGCCACCTCCACGTCGTGGCATTCGTGTTCGCAGCCGTGCAGCTTGCCGCCGATCACCCGGACGCCGACGGTGCAGCTGTGCGACTCACCCGGCTCCGCGCCCTTGCATCCGGGGGCCAGGTACTTCTCAGGAGGCGTCCACAGGCCGCCGTACGGTTTGCCCGGGTCCGGAGTCGTCTGCGCCATGTCCCAAGTGTGCGTCAAATCGCCTGTGCGCAAAGGGTGAACGCAGAAGATCACCGGTCCGGAGCGTGATCGTCCTAGGGTGTGCTGTCATGACGGACGACGCACACCGCAGCGAGGAAATCGAACACCATGCAACCCCCGAGGACGAGGAGCCGCTGCGGCGGCGGATCTACCTCACCAACCTCGTCGCGGGATCGAACTGGCTGGTGCTCAACACCAACCGCGAGACCATGGCCGCCAACGGCCCCGCCCTGCGCGCCCTCAGCGGCGTCATCGAGGCGCTCCACGAGATCGGCTGGCACCTCAACGAGCCGGACCCCGGCCGCCTCGCCTCCGCCCAGCGCCAACTCGAGGCGGCACAGCGCGAACTGGCGGAGGCGCTGGGCGAGGCTCGGCCGTAGCGGGTCAGGGACGGGTCGTCAGTTCGGCCGCCGCCGCGCTCAACAGCAGGTCCAGCGCGGCCGGGTAGGCGCTCTCGTTCATGCGCTGCGCCAGCAGGCCGGAGGTAGCGGCGATGTGGGGGTGGGTGCCGGACGGGAGTCGGGCGTAGGTCGCCTGCCAGACCGCCTCGTCCGCCTCGCGCGCCTCGTCCGGGAGGGCGAGGGACGCGGCGTCCAGGGCGGCGAAGGCGAGGCTCTGGTCGATGAAGACGTGGTAGATCCGGACGGCCGCCGGGTCCGCGAAGCCGGCGCCGCGCAGCACGCCGAGGATCGCCTCGTCGGCGGCGATCTCGTGCGCGCGGCCGCTGACGCGGCTGGCCGCGAGGACGGCCGCCTGCGGGTGGGCGAGGTAGGCGGCGTGGATGCGCAGGCCGAGATCGCGCAGGTCGGCGCGCCACTCGCCGCCCGGCGTCCAGCCCGTCATGGCGCGCTGCATCAGCGCGTCCGCGATGGCGCGGGTCAGCTCGTCCAGACCGGCGAAATACCGGTAGAGGGTGCTCGCATCCGCGCCCAGCGCCAGGCCGAGGCGGCGCGCGGTGAGGCCCTGTACGCCGTGCTCCCGCAGCATCCGCAGCGCGGTCTCCACGATCAGCTCGTGGGTCAGCACCGTGCCGTGCTTGGTCGGACGCCGTCGCCGCCGTTGCTCCTCGGGTACCGCCGTCTTCGCCATGCCGCCAGCCTAGCCAACCCCGCGGGCTTACGCCAACGTGGTTGACCTTCGCCACGGCGGCGGCGTTTCATCTGGTCAGCGGCCGCTCAACCGCCCTGCTCCACCGCACCCGAACCACACCTCCACCACACCCGAACCACCGAGGAGACCCTCCATGCGTGTGCTGCTCGTCGGCGCCGGAGGCGTCGGCACCGCGATCACGCGGATCGCCGCCCGCCGCCCCTTCCTCAGCCACATGGTCGTCGCCGACTACGACCTCGCCCGCGCCGAGGCGGCGGTCGCCGCCCTGGGCGCCGAGCAGGCCGCGCGCTTCAGCGCGGCCCGCGTCGACGCGAGCGACCGGGACGCCGTCACCGCACTGCTGCGCGCCGAGCGCTGCGACGTGCTGCTCAACGCGACCGACCCGCGCTTCGTCATGCCGCTGTTCGAGTCGGCCCTCGCCGCCGACGCGCACTACCTGGACATGGCGATGTCCCTGTCCCGCCCGCACCCGGAGCAGCCGCACGCGCTCACCGGCGTCAAGCTGGGCGACGAGCAGTTCGAGCAGGCGGAGGCGTGGGAGAAGGCGGGCCGGCTCGCCCTGGTCGGCATCGGCGTGGAGCCGGGCCTTTCCGACGTCTTCGCCCGCTACGCCGCCGACGAGCTCTTCGACGAGATCGAGGAGGTCGGCATCCGCGACGGCGCCAACCTGACCGTCGACGGCTACGAGTTCGCGCCCTCGTTCAACATCTGGACCACCATCGAAGAGTGCCTCAACCCGCCGGTCGTCTACGAGGCCGACCGCGGCTGGTTCACCACCGCGCCGTTCAGCGAGCCGGAGGTCTTCGACTTCCCGGACGGCATCGGCCCGGTGGAGTGCGTCAACGTCGAGCACGAGGAGGTGCTGCTGGTCCCGCGCTGGGTGGACGCCAAGCGGGTCACCTTCAAGTACGGCCTCGGCGAGGACTTCATCGCCAAGCTGAAGACGCTGCACGCGCTCGGCCTGGACCGCACCGAGCCGCTGACCGTCCGCTCGGCCGACGGCCCGGTCGCGGTCTCGCCGCGCGACGTGGTCGCCGCCGCCCTGCCGGACCCGGCGACGCTGGGCGGGCTCATGCACGGCAAGACGTGCGCCGGCACCTGGGTCAAGGGCGTCAAGGACGGCGCGGCGCGCGAGGTGTACCTCTACCACGTGGTCGACAACCAGTGGTCGATGCGCGAGTACGGTTCGCAGGCCGTGGTCTGGCAGACGGCGATCAACCCCGTCGTGGCGCTGGAGCTGCTCGCCTCCGGGGTCTGGTCCGGCCAGGGCGTGCTCGGCCCCGAGGCCTTCCCGCCCCGGCCGTTTCTGGACCTGCTGACCGAGTACGGCTCCCCGTGGGGCCTGCGGGAGCAGTGAGCCGGGGCCGTCCGGCGGGCGGGCCTCGGATCCGGGCCTCTCAGAACCGGGACTCTCAGAACCGGGGCTGGCCCGCCCACCAGTTGCCCGGCGCGGCCGGGTCGCTGCTGGTCCAGAACTCCACGATCGCGGTGACGAACTCGTCCGCGTCCAGGCAGCCGTCGCCGTCCCGGTCCAGCTTCGCGAAGGCCTCAGCCGCCTGCTCGCGGCTGAAGCCGGCGAAGTGGCCGCGCTGGAAGAGGAAGAACTCGTCCAGCTCGACCCGCCCGTCGCCGTCCGCGTCCGCGATGGCGAGGAACGCCTCGGCGAGCCCGCCGAGCAGGGCCCGGGCGGCGTCGGGCTGGTCGACCAGCGAGCCGGTCGAGCCGACGAACTGGTCCCGGGTGATCGCGTCGACGCCCTCCGGCAGGTGCGGGGCGTGCAGGTCGTGCCAGATGGAGACGTAGGCGTCGACGATCCGCGCCTCCTCCGCGCCCCCGGCCGGGTGCCCGAGCGAGGCGGCGACGGACCGGCCCATGATCCGGTGGTCGGCCTCGGTGAGGCGCCCGTCCCCGTCGGCGTCGAGATGGTCGAAGCCCCAGCCGATCTTGGCGTCGAGGAAGTCCTGGCTCACGCGTCTGCGCCCTTCTCTGCAGTGTCCGCCGCTTTTTGACGGAGCATCGACACAGTAGCGGGAGAACGGAACGCTCGTGCGGAGTTCGCCGCCCGTTCGCCTCCGGCCTCTTCTCGGGGTCGGCCCGGACCCGTCACACTGCGGGCGCCCGCACCCCCTCAGCGGAGAGGACGCCATGCCCACCACGTCACCGGCCCGCCCCGGACGCCGCGGCGCCGTCGCGCTCGTGCTCGCCCTGCTGGCCGCCCTGCTCGGCCTCGCGGGCACGGCGCCCGCGGCGCACGCGGCTGCCAGCCCCAACCTGATCCTGGACGGCAGCGGCCAGAACGCGAGCTGCTCCGGTTCCGGCTACGACGAGACCACCGACCCTGGCTGGACCATCACCTCCGGCGACCCGAACGTCGTCTGCTACACCAACAACGGCGGTTTCCCCGGCGCCTCCACCCCGGGCGCGCAGCCCGGCAGCGGCTACTTCACCGGCGGCACCCGCGGCAACGGCTCGCTCAGCCAGACCGCGGACGTCTCCGCGGCGGCGACCGCGATCGACGCGGGCACCGCGACGTACAACCTCTCCGGCTGGCTCGGCGGCTTCGGCAAGCAGAACGACACCGCCACCCTGGTCGCCACCTTCCGGTCGGCGACCGGCGCCACCCTCGGCACCTCGCAGATCGGGCCGGTCACGGCCACGGACCGCAAGAGCCGGACCGAGTTCCTGCAGCGCGCCGCGTCCGGCGCCCTCCCGGTCGGCACCCGCTCCATCCGCCTCGACCTGCAGTTCACCTGGTCCACGGGCGGCACCACCGACGGCTACGCGCAGGGCCTGTCGCTGACCGTCAGCCCGTCGGTCCCGGCCCCCGTACTGGCCGCGCCCGCGTCGACCGTGCCCGGCTTCGACCACGTCTTCGTGGTCTACATGGAGAACGAGAACTACTCCGCCGCCAGCAACACCGCCGACGGCGGCGCGGGCATCATCGGCAACTCCGCGGCGCCCTACCTGAATGGCCTCACCTCGAACGCGGCGCTGCTCACGAACTACCACGCCGTGGTGCACAACTCCGACCCCAACTACCTCGCGCTCGCGGGCGGCAGCACCTTCGGGCAGAGCGCCGGCAACGGCGGCACCAGCAACTGCATCGCCACCTGCACGTACAGCACCCCGAGCCTGGCCGACCGGGTGGACCAGGCCGGCAAGACCTGGAAGCAGTACACCGACGGTGCCAACGGCGACTGCGACACCAGCACGCACGGTTCCTACTACCCGGACGACGCACCGTTCGGGTACTTCTCCGACGTGAAGAACAACGCGGCCTACTGCCAGTCCCACTGGCAGCCGCTGACGCAGCTCTCGACGGACCTGCAGTCCACCGCCACCACCCCGAACTTCGCCTGGCTCGCCGCCGACGACTGCAACGACATGGAGTCCTGCGGCATCTCGGCCGGGGACACCTGGCTCAGGAACACCCTGCCGACCCTCTTCAACTCCCCCGCGTGGACCACCCAGCGCTCACTGCTGGTGATCACCTGGGACGAGGACGGCAACAACCTGCCCGGCGGCTTCGGCCCCGGCCAGACCAACCAGGTCGCGACCTTCGTGCTCGGCTCCACGGGCACGGTCAAGGCCGGGACGCAGATCGCCACCCGCTACGACCACTACAGCACCGCCCGCACCGTCGAGCAGGCGCTCGGGCTGACGTCCATGACACAGAACGACGCCTACGCGCAGCCCATGAACGACGTCTTCAACTGAGTCGCTCCCCCTGGGTCGCTCTGATCGCTCCCCTGCTCACTCCCCCGGCCACCGGCCCGGGTGATCGGCCCAGACGACCAGCTCGCTGTCGTACGGGTCCTCGCCCGGGAAGTCCTCGGCCATCTGCTCCTCGAACTGGCGCCGGGACATCGGCACGTGGTGGGCTCCGCAGAAGGAGATCAGCCTGTACTGATGGTCGTCCGCATACGGTCCGACCTGCACCGGAGGCTCTGTATCGGTCATGAGCCCAGCGTGCGACCGGCCCCGACACGCCGCCACCCGAGTGGCGGGGTCGGCCGACCCGTCGCAAGGTGGGAAGACCGCACATCCGGGAGGAGTGTTTCCACCATGAGCGTTCTCGACAAGGTCAAAGGCATGCTCAAGGGCCACGAGGACAAGGCCTCGCAGGCCGTGGACAAGGCCGGAGACCTGATCGACGACAAGACCGGCGGAAAGTACGCCAGCCAGGTCGACATGGCCCAGAACCAGGCCAAGAAGCAGTTCGGCACCGACGATCAGGCCCCGCCGCCGGTCGACGGCGGCCAGTCGGCATAACGGCCCGGGCCGGAAGCGGCACCGACATCGAACAGAACGACAGCGAGCGCGGGGCTCCGGTGAGCGGAGCCCCGCGCTTCTGCTTACCCGCTCAGCCGGTCCGCGGCCTGCGTGCGGCAGCGCTGGACCACCGCCGACGGGTCGATGCCGGCACCGCGCAGGATCTCGGACGCCCGGGAGTCGGCGACGGTCGCCAGCTCCCGCAGCAGCTCCAGCACCGTGCCCCCGGCCCGGGAGGCGCGCGCCAGCGCGCCGTTCGCGCTCGCGCTCCAGGCCAGCCCGGCCGAGCGCTCGCGCTCGCGGTCGGCGACACCCTCGCCGAACCGCCACAGCCGGCCGAAGCCGATGCTCCGCTGGACCAGGTACCCCATCAGGCGGGTCGCCTGCATCGGCAGCGGCGCGGCGACACCCAGCGCGGAGTCGTCCGTCTCCAGCAGCGCGTGCAGCAGGTGGCCGGTGTCGACCTCCGGGTCGCCGGCGCGCAGCGCACGCCGCCTGGCGCGGGCCGCTACCACGTCGAGCGCGCCGGCCAGAGCGGGTTCCTCCCGGTGCGCGAACGCCGGTCGAGCGGCGGCGCGGAGGGGTTCTGAACGCAACGGGTCTCCACCACGGGTCGAGCGGAAGGACGGCACGGGCCGACACAGGGCCCCGAACGGCCGGGACGGGCCGCTTCAGAGATCGTTCACGGTGGGGCTGGAGAGCGGGTGCAGCGCGGGCGGAGCACCGGTGGAGCGGCGAGCGGGGTGTGGTCCGACGAGGGGCCGCCCCGGAAGCATGCTGCGCAGGGTGACCATTCGTCAACCCACAGATACGATCTTCCCACGGTTCCCCAGGGGCGGTCGCGCCCTCCGCATGGACCCGTGCGTGGTTGACCTGCGTCGACGCTCGGGGCGTGTGGGGCGCGTGCCACGGGCGCGCGGGAGTGTCCGAAGGCGTGCACCCGTCGCGGGCAACCCCGTTAGGCTGCAACCTCCCGGGCCTCAGGGTCGTCGAACAGGTCAGCAGGCCTCACCCGTTCCGCCTGCGCCCCGGATCTCAGGAGCCGTCAACTGACCACCGTCGCCCCGACCGTCAAGCCGCTGCTCTATCTCGACGTGGACGGCGTGCTCAACCCCGTCTGCCCGCGCCCCGGCAGCGGCTACACGCGACACCGGCTGCTGCGCAGCGAGGTGCTGCTCAGTTCGGCGCACGGCGCGTGGTTGCGGGAGCTGTCCGAGGTCTACGAGTTGGCATGGGCGAGCACCTGGGAGTCCTGGGCCAACCAGTGCATCGCGCCGCTGCTGGGCATTCCGGCACTGCCGTGGGTGGCCTGCGGCGGCGCCAACTCCGGTGCGCCGGACGGGGATTTCGCACCGATCGCGCGACACGCGGCGGGACGGCCGTTCGCCTGGGTGGACGACCTGATCCCGCCGCGCCTGCTGCGCCGCTACGCGGACCGCAGCGATGTGCTGTTGCTGCCGGTCGAGCCGGGACAGGGCCTGCGGCGCCGGAGGACCAGAGCTGAGCCGCGCGGCCCGTGGTGGCCGTGACAGCAGCCGGTCCACGTGGCGGCGCCGCAGGCCCTGTCCCGGCTCGACCGGCAGCAACAGCACATCGCTGCGGTCCGCGTAGCGGCGCAGCAGGCGCGGCGGGATCCGGTCGTCCACCCCGGCGCACCGCCCGCCCCCCCCCCGTCCCCCCGCCGGCGCCCACTCCCCCTCCCGCCCCCCCGCACTCGCCCCCCCGCCACCCACCCC
>NZ_QKYN01000269.1 GCF_003258295.1 Streptacidiphilus pinicola
CTTCGGCCCCGCCCCCCGCCCAGTACCGGCCCGCACCGGGCAGGAAGGACCGCGCCCATGACCGCCATCCGTCGAGGCCCCGCCATCGCACCGCTTCTGCGCGGAGGACCGCGCCCCGCCCACACCCCGGCTGCCAGCCGGCGACGCCTGACGACGCTGCTGACCCGGCTGACCGAGCGGGACGTCTGGCTGCTGGACATGCTCTCCGAACACACCGTCCTGACCTCCGCCCACGTCAACGCCCTGTGGAACAACAGCTTGCGCAACACCAACCGGCGCCTGCTCACCCTGTACCGGCTCGGGCTGCTGGACTCCTTCCGCCCCCGCACGTCCTGCGGCACCGCCTGCGAGCACTACCTGCTCGACCGCACTGGCGCCGACGTCGTCGCCGCCCGCCACGCCACCACCCCTAGCGCGCTGGGCTGGAGCACTGACCTGCTCACCCGCACCGCCTACTCACCCACACTCACCCACGACCTCGGCGCCACCAGCTTCTTCACCTCCCTGGTCGCGGCCACACGCCCACGCGCCGACCTGGGCCGCCTGGACGCCTGGTGGTCAGAGGCCCGCTGCGCCCGCGCCTGGGGCGACCTGATCCACCCCGACGCCCACGGACAGCTCACCCGCAAGGGCGGTCGCACGGTCGGCTTCTTCCTGGAGTACGACATGGGCACCGAACCCCACGCGCGCCTGGCCGCCAAGCTCGACGCCTACGCCGACGCAGCCCCAGCCCTCGGCGGCCGCCCCCTGATCCTCTTCACCGTCCCCTCGGTCCGGCGCGAAGCCCACCTCCACCAGCGCCTCGCCACCCACCCCGCCCTCCAGGTCGTTGACGTCGCCACCACCGCCCGCGACTACACCCACCCCGGCGGCCCCGCCCACAACCCGGCCGACCAGGCCTGGCTGCGCGTCGGCCGCCCCGCGCACCGGCAGCGCCTCGCCGACCTACCCGGCCAGGACGCCGAGGGGGCGCAGCGCCGGCACGCCGCCGAGGCCGTTGCGGGCCCGCCAGCCCCGTACCCCCTCGGCCCCGCACATGCCGCCGGATAGGCCCGCCGCGCTGTGACCGCTGTTGCCGCGCGTACGGCCGTGGGTGTCGGGACTGGTTGCGGCGGCGCTCTCATCCTGGTCGCCGCGGCAACCGTCACCGTCCTCGCCACAGTCCTCACCCTTACCACCGGCGGCCTGGGAGGCTTCAGCGGCTCCGCGCTGAGCAGTGGCGCGGTGGCGGATATCCCCGCCGTGATGCTGACGCTCTACCAGCAGGCCGCCGCCACCTGCACCCTGCCGTGGACCGTGCTCGCCGCCATCGGCAAGGTCGAATCCGACCACGGCCGCGCCCGCGACGAGGTCTCCAGCGCCGGCGCACTTGGCCCCATGCAATTCGAGCCCGCCACCTTCGCCGCCTACGACCAGCCCGTCCCACCCGGCGGCGCCAGCCCACCCACCCCCCGGGACCGCACCGACCCCGTCTACGCCGCCCCGTGGGACGGGCTGGCCGCACGCGGCGAAGGCACACGGGCCGGAACGCCGGGGGTCAAGTATCCA
>NZ_QKYN01000270.1:0-4551 GCF_003258295.1 Streptacidiphilus pinicola
AGATGTCTATCAGAGACAGGGCCAGGGCCACCGCGGCCGCGCGCTGGGCGCGGGACGCCTCGGCCAGGCCGGTCAGCTCCTCGGGGCGGGGGCGGCGCAGGTTGGTGTGGGTCTCCCGGTTGGAGTCCGGCGCGCTGCCGGGGACCAGCGGGACGGCCGAGCCGCGGCGACGGCGCGGCGCCACCGCCTCTTCGTCCTCGTACCCGTCGTCGTCGCCGTCGTAGCCGGGCAGCGGAGTGACCGCCGGGGCGTCGGGGTGGGCGATGCGCAGCGCGGGCAGACCGGCCAGGCCCGGCAGCAGCTCGCGCAGGCCGGCGGCGAGTTCGGCGGCGCGCAGCCGGGAGGCGGGCGCCTTGGCGAGACACTGGGCCAGCACCTTCCACAGCGGCTCGGGCAGGCCGGGCAGCGGCGGGACGGTCTCGGTGACGTGGCGGCGCAGCACCGCGCCGGTGTGGCCGCCGCCGAACGGGGTGAACCCGGCCAGCAGCTCGTAGAGGACCGTCGCGAGGGCGTAGATGTCGACGGCGGCGCGCGGCTCCAGGCCCTCGATGATCTCCGGGGCGAGGTAGTCGGGCGTGCCGATGATCCGGGTGGCGCGGGTGCGGCGCGGCGCGTCGACGAGGCGGGCGATGCCGAAGTCGGAGAGCTTGGCGCGCGGGGCGCCGCCGGGGCCGGGGCTGGAGGCCTGGTCGAGCAGGATGTTCTCGGGCTTCACGTCGCGGTGGATGACGCCCTGGGCGTGCGCGGCGGCCAGCCCCTCGGCGACGTCGGCGACCACGGAGACGGCCGCCTGCGGCGTGAACGGGCCCTCGCGGTCCAGCCGGGAGCGCAGGTCGGCGCCGTGGACCAGCTCCATGACCAGGGCGAGGTCGTCGCCGTCCACGACCAGGTCGCGCACGCCGACGACGCGCGGGTGGTCGAGGCTGGTGAGGACGGTGCGCTCCTGGACGAACCGGCCGACCAGCACCTGGTCGGAGGCGAGGTCCTCGCGCAGGATCTTGATCGCGACCGGGCCCTCCGGGCCCTCGCCGAGCCACACCGTCCCGGCCGAGCCGCGGCCGATCACCGAGTGCGCGGTGTAGCGGCTACCGATCTTGCGTGCCAAGGCTGCTCCGTGCGCGATCTGGGGCTGGTGGTCAGGGCGGGGCCCGAGTCGAGGCCTGTCCCCCAGTCGGGAACGCGGCCGCGCCAGCGACCAAAGTACGCGGCTTGGAGCCGTTTGGGGGACAGCAGGGGGTGGACGGGCCGTCAGGAGTCGACAAATCGTCAAACCTGCGGCCCCTTCCGCCGCTTTGCGTCAGTTGCCGCCCGAGGGGACCTTCGGGATGGACTTGCGCACCTTGTTCACCTGGTTCGCGGTGTTGGTGATGTCGTGGTACCACTGCACGACCTGGTTCCACCAGCCGTGGACGACGTTCACCACGTGGTCGATCCACCCGTGCAGCGGCGAGAACTGCCAGACCAGGAAGCCGACCACGACGAAGAAGACGAGCACCTTCAGGCAGCCCATGCCGGGGATGCGCATCCGACGGCGCGGACGCGGCGCCCGCTCCCGCCTGGGCTCCGGCGCGCGCTCGTAGTCGGGCTCCCGCTCCCGCTCCGGTGCGCGGCGTGCGGGCTCCGGGCGACGCGCCGGCTCGGGACGGCGCGCGGGCTCAGTGCGGCGCTCCTCGTAACCCCGCTCCTCGTAGCCGCGCTGCGGACGCTCCTGGTAGGGCCGCGGCGCGACCTGCGGACGGGCCTGACCGGACGGCGCCGGGCGCGGCGCCCGATACGGCGCCGGAGCGACCTGCGGCCCGGCGGCGAAGGGGTCCTCGACCGGGAACTCGCCGTAGGAATCGATCCGGGTCTGCTCCGAACGCTCCCGGGCCTGCCGCAGCTGCGACTGCCACGGGTGCGGGCCGTCCGGCGTGCCCGCCGCGGCGCCCGTCGGCGGCATCATCGTGGTCCGGTCCGGCCCGGGGGCACCGGGGCCGGATTGCGGCAGCACGGCCGTGGGGTCGGCCGCGCCCGCCGGTGCCGCGCCGAAACCAGGGCCTCCGCCCGCGCCCCGCGGCAGCACCGCGGTCGGATCGGCGGCCCCGGCGACCTGTCCGTTCCCGAAGCCGCCCCCGGCGGCAGCGTGCGGCAGCACGGCCGTCGGGTCCGCGGCGCCCGGCACGAAGCCCTGCGAGGCCAGCACCTGCGTCGGGTCGGCAGCGCCGGCGGCGGCCGCGGCGCCCGCGCCCTGGCCGAGCAGCATCGTGCGGGCGTCCTCGGGCCGGCCCGGCAGCGTCGCGTCGCCGTCCATGCCGGAGGTCGACACCCCGCGCGGAACCGTCGGGTCCTCCGACCCGGCCAGGCCCGGGTGGTAGCCGGGCGGGGAGAGCAGCACGCCCACCGCGTTCGCGGCCTCGATCTCGGACGGCGTGGCGTGCACGCCGATCCCGCCCGCGACCGTGCGCAGCGCGGCGGCCAGCGTGACGGCCGTCGGGCGGCGCGCCGGGTCCTTCTCCAGGCAGCGCTCCAGCGCCGTCCACAGCGGCTCCGGCAGCGAGGCCGGCCGCTCCGGGCGCTGCGACAGATGGGCCTGCAGCACCTGCAGCGGCCCCTCCCCCTGGAACGGGGGCCGGCCGGTCAGCAGCTCGTAGAGCATGATCCCGGCGCCGTAGACGTCCACGGCCGCGCTCTGCTCGCGGCCCTCGGCGGACTCGGGCGCGACGTAGGCGGGCGTGCCGACGAACTCGGCGGTCCGGGTGAGGCCCGGGGAGTCGGCGAGCCGGGCGATGCCGAAGTCGGTCAGCAGCGGGTGCATGGCCGGGCCGGCCGGGCCCTGGACCGTGGCCAGCAGCACGTTCGCGGGCTTCAGGTCGCGGTGGACGACGCCGTCGGCGTGGCTGGCGGCGAGCGCGTCGGCGATCTGGGCCATCAGCAGCGCGCCGGCCACCGGCGAGAGCGGCCCGTTGGCCCGCAGGTAGCGGTGCAGGTCGGGGCCGTCGACCAGGTCCATCACCAGGGCCAGCAGCTCGCCCTCGACCACCAGGTCCCGCACCCGCACGATGTTCGGGTGCACCAGGCGCAACAGCACCGCGCGCTCGCGCAGGAAGCGCATGACCACGTCGGGATCGGTGGCCAGCTCCTCCTTGAGGACCTTGATCGCCACGACCGCTCCGGGCGTGACCGGGGCGTTCTCCGCGTCGTCCCGCACGCGGGCACGCCACACCGTCCCGGTGGCGCCGCGTCCGAGCGGCTCCTCCAGCAGGTACTTACTGCCAACCGGCCGCAACCCGTGCTCCTCGTCCTGCCGCAGTGCTGTGCGCCCGCGGGGGCTCGCGTTTTCGGCAACTCTAACGGCGTTCGAAGGACCGCGTCGTGTGCTGCCGCCCCGCTCGACCGTCCATGGATGCAGACGTTCCTGCGCCGCGATACGTTCCGAAGATCATCCGATCGGGTGCCGTGCGCGAACTGTCGGCGGCAGATGGGAGGATGCATACGACACCGTGGCGACCACCATCGCGTGCGGGCTGGAAGGGGCAGGGCGCATGCAGATCCGGCTGACCGTGCTTGGGCCGCGCGAGAGCGCGCCGACGTCCGTGGCGTCGGCGGCGCATGCCGCCGCGCCCGCCGCCGACGTGCTGGTGAGCGCGCCGGTCGGCACCACGCTGGGCTCGGTCGCGGCGGCGCTGGCGGGCGCGGTGGGCGCACGCCCCGGCGCCCGCGCGGGCCGCGCCGCGACGCACGTGCACCTGTACGCCCAGGGCCGCCGGCTCGACGAGCGCGCCGTCCTCGGCCACCCGCCGCTGATCGACGGCGCGGTGCTGCGCCTGGACGCCCCGGACCCGGACGACGCCGTCGAGCCCACCGGCTCCTCCGCCGCCCTGCACGTGGTGGCCGGTCCCGACGCGGGCGGCATCCACCTGCTGCACCCCGGCCGCGTCGTCGTCGGCCGCTCCGCCGACGCGGACGTGCCCGTCGACGACCCGGACGTCTCCCGCTTCCACCTCGCGCTCGAGGTCGGCCCCGACGGCGAGGTCAGCGTCGCCGACTCCGGCTCCACCAACGGCACGGTCCTGGACGGCGCGCCCGTCGGCCAGGAGCCGCGCCCGGTCACCCCGGGCGCGCTGATCGAGCTCGGCGAGAGCGTGCTGCGGGTCGTCGCGGCCGTCCCGGCGCAGCTCGGCCGGGCCGAGGTGGTGCCGGACGGCCAGGGCGCCGTCCACGTCTCCACCCGCGCCGGCGGCGGAACGCCGCGCCCCGAGTGGGCCGAGCGCGCCGCGCTCAGCGGCCACACCGCCTCCGGCACCGGTGCGCTGCCCGAGCCCGGCGGCTCCCACGCCTCCCACCTGCACACCACGCACGGCCGCGGCTTCCGCATCGACGCCGAGCCGGGCCCGGCCACGCGCCCGGGCGAGCGGCCCGGGGAACGCCGCGCGGAGGGCCGTCCGGCGGAGGGTCGTCCGGAGGGCCGGTCCGGGTTGCTGAAGCACGCTCAGCAGGCGCTCGGCCGGCGTCGTGGCGTGCCCGCGCCCGCCGCGGCCGTCCCCCCGCAGTCCCCGCCCCGCGATCCGGGCC
>NZ_QKYN01000270.1:4736-4936 GCF_003258295.1 Streptacidiphilus pinicola
GGCCTGCTCGCCCAGCTCGCCGTCCTGCACGCGCCCTCCGGGCTGGAGTTGGTGCTCGTCGCCGCCGACCAGTCCCGTCCGCTGGACGAGCGCACCGACGCGTGGTCCTGGCTGCCCTGGCTCCCGCATCTGCGCCCCCTCCACGGCCAGCCCTGCCGGGCGCTCACCGCCTTCGACCCGGCCCAGGCCCTCGCCCGCCT
>NZ_QKYN01000271.1 GCF_003258295.1 Streptacidiphilus pinicola
CCAGCGCGCCCAGCAGCGCGGCGACGTGCCGGCACACCGCGCCGTTCGGGCCACCCGTCCGGCCACAGGCGCAGTCCAAGGTGAGCTCCGTAGCGCGCGCGGGCAGCAGCGGCAGGCCGGCCCGGGCCAGCAGTGCGTCCACGTCCGGCGGCAGCTCGTCGGCGAGCAGGCGGTGGCGCACCGGTCCGAGCGCCTCCTCGGCGCGGCCCCACTGCTCGGCGTCGAAGACGGTGAGATCCGCCCACACGTCCACCCCGCCGACCCGGGCCCGCGCGGAGCCCGGTGCTACGGACACCTCCCGCACCTGGGCCGAGCCGCCCGCCTCGCGCATCTGGTCGATGAAGAGGCCGATGCCCAGCGACTCCAGCCGGGCGAGGAAACGCTCCGACCACGGTGGCACGCTCACAGCTCGCTCACCGCCTCCTCCGCCAGGGAGAGCACCTCCGCCAGCGCGTCGGGGCCCAGCGCCGTCAGCACCTCCAGCACACCGGCGTCGGCCGACAGGCCCTCGCCGATCACCGCGTCGGCCAGCGCGCGCTTGGCGGTCAGCAGCTCGTCGACCCGCTCCTCCACCGTGCCGACGCAGACCAGCCGCCGCACCTGGACGTCGCGGCGCTGCCCGATCCGGAAGGCGCGGTCGGTGGCCTGCTCCTCGACCGCCGGGTTCCACCAACGGTCCAGGTGCACCACCTGGTTGGCGGCGGTCAGGTTCAGGCCGGTGCCGCCCGCCTTGAGCGAGAGCAGGAAGACGGACGGCTCCGCGTCCTCCTGGAAGCCGTCGACCATGGCCCGCCGCTCCGGCTCCGGCACGCCCCCGTGCAGGAACCGGACCCTGCAGCCCAGGCGCCGCCGCAGATACGGCTGGAGCAGCTTGCCGAACTGCGCGTACTGGGTGAAGCAGAGCGTGCTGTCGCCCTCGGCCAGCGCCTCCTCCAGGATCTCCTCGATCAGCGCCAGCTTGCCGGAGCGGCCCGCGAGGCGCACCGCGCCGCCGCGCGCGCCCTCGCCGGTGTACAGCGCCGGGTGGTCGCAGATCTGTTTCAGCCGCGTGAGCGCGGCCAGCACCGAGCCGCGCCGCTCCAGGTCGCGGGTGTAGCCGAAGCCCTTGATGCGCTGCAGCAGCCGGGCCACGACGGCGCGGTAGAGCGCAGCCTGTTCCACCGTCAGGTTGCACAGCACCGTCATCTCCTGCTTGCGCGGCAGCTCCGCCGCGATCGCCGGGTCGGTCTTGACCCGACGCAGCACGAACGGCTCGGTGCGGCGGCGCAGCAGGGCCGTCGCGCGCACGCTGGCATTGCGCTCGATGGCGACGGAGTAGCGCTCCTTGAACTGCTCGGCCGTGCCGAACAGGCCCGGGTTCGCGAAGTCGAGCAGCGAGTGCAGGTCGGCCAACCGGTTCTCGACCGGCGTCCCCGTCAACGCGATCCGGTGCGCGGCGGGCAGGGCCCGCACCGCCCGGGACTGCAGCGTCGCGGCGTTCTTGAGGTGCTGCGCCTCGTCCGCGACGACGCGATGCCACGGCACCGCGCGCAGCGCGATGAAGTCCCTTGCCGCCAGCCCGTACGTCGTGAGCACGACGTCGGCGCCGAGCGCCGCCTCCCGCACCCGCGCGGCCCCGCCGCGCCGCGCGCCGTGGTGGACGTGCACGCGCAGCGCGGGCGCGAAGCGCGCACACTCACGCTCCCAGTTGCCCAGCAGCGACATCGGGACGACGACGAGCGTAGGCGCGCCGGGCGCCGCCGCCGAGGCGTACTCGGCGGCGAGCAGGGCCAGGGTCTGCACGGTCTTCCCGAGGCCCATGTCGTCGGCGAGCACGCCGCCGAGGCCCAGCCGGGCGAGCTGCGCCAACCAGGCCACGCCGTCGTGCTGGTAGGGACGCAGCTCGGCGGTGAAGCCGTCCGGCAGCGCGACCGGCTCGGGGGATTCGGGGACACTGGCGTCGGAATCGGAGAGCCGGGCGATGAGCTCGCGCAGGCCGCCCTCCACCTCGACGGCAAGCACCGGCAGCCCGGCCGGCTCGCGCGCGTCCAGCATCAGGCCGAGCACCTCGGAGACCGCCATCTCCCCGGAGCCCTCGCGGGAGAGGAAAGCCGCGGCGGCGGCGAGCCGTTCGGAATCGGCCACCACCCAGCGGCCGCGCAACTGGACCAGCGTGTCCTTGGCCGCCGTGAGCAGCGCCAACTCCTCGGCGGTCAGCGGCTCGCCGCCCAGCGCGAGCTGCCACTGGAAGGCCAGCAGCTCGTCCCGCCCGACGGTGCTCTCCTGCTTGACGACGCCCGCCTGCGCGGGGGCGGCCGCCAACAGCAGCCCGAGCGAGGGCGGTTCCCGCCACCAGGACGGCAGCAGCACCTCGAAGCCCGCCTCGGCCAGCGCGGGCGCGGCGTCGCGCAGGAACGCGAGCGCCTCGGCCCGGCCGAGCCACCGCCCCTGCGGGCGTGCCTCCTGTGCCAGCTCCGCGACGAGTGGATGCGACCGCGCGGCCCGGCGCAGCTCCAGCACGAACGCGCCCTCCGGCGCGGGCACCGACTCCGCCAGCACCTCGGCGCCTGCGCGCCCGGCCCACAGATCCTCGGCGGTGACGACGTAGGAGGGCTCATCGGCGGGGGAGAGCAGCAGCTCCAGCCACCAGCGGTCCTCGTCCTCCTCCCCGCCGGCGCCCTCGAGGTCTCCGGCGGCCGGGGACGAGCCGAGCGGCTCGACCAGGCGGAAACCCAGCCGCAGACGACCCCCTGACGCTCCCTCAGCGGGTGCCCGCCAGCGCCGCAGGCGCTCCGCGAGGCCCTGCCAGCGCTCCGCGCTGCCGGGCAGCGCGGAGCGCTGGCAGG
>NZ_QKYN01000079.1 GCF_003258295.1 Streptacidiphilus pinicola
AGGCCGAGGGTGGCGCGTCCGGGGAGCAGGGAGGCATCCGTGAGCGATCTTCCACGCAAGGCAGTGACCCGCACAGCGAAGCTCGCTGCCCTGCCGCTGGGGATAGCCGGACGCGCCACCCTCGGCCTCGGCAAGCGCATCGGCGGACGGCCCGCCGACGTGGTGGCCGCGGAACTCCAGCAGCGCACCGCCGACCAGCTGTTCAAGGTGCTCGGCGAACTCAAGGGTGGGGCCATGAAGTTCGGACAGGCACTGTCCGTCTTCGAGGCCGCCCTGCCGGAGGAGGTGGCCGGCCCCTACCGGGCCGCGCTCACCAAGCTCCAGGAGGCCGCCCCGCCGATGCCCGCCGCCTCCGTGCACAGCGCCCTGGCGGAACGGCTCGGGCCGAACTGGCGGGAACTGTTCGTGTCCTTCGAGGACAAGCCGGCCGCGGCCGCCTCGATCGGCCAGGTCCACCGGGCGGTCTGGCACGACGGGCGGGAGGTCGCGGTCAAGGTCCAGTACCCGGGGGCAGGTGACGCCCTGCTCTCGGACCTCAACCAGCTGAGCCGGATGGCCAGGCTGATCGGCCCGCTCATTCCGGGGCTGGACGTCAAGCCGCTGATCACGGAGCTGCGCAACCGTGTCACCGAGGAGCTCGACTACGCCCTGGAGGCCGAGTCCCAGGCGGTCCACGCCGAGGAGTTCGAGGGCGACCCGGAGATCCGGGTCCCGGCCGTGGTGCACCACGCCGATCAGGTGCTGGTCACCGAGTGGCTGGAGGGCGTCCCGCTCTCGGAGGTGATCGCCACCGGCACGCAGGAACAGCGCGATCGGGCGGGTCGGCTGCTGGCCCGCTTCCTGTTCGCCGGCCCCGCACGCACCGGGCTGCTGCACGCGGATCCGCACCCGGGCAACTTCCGCCTGCTGGTCGACGACGGCCCGGCGGAGGGCTGGCAGCTGGGCGTCCTCGACTTCGGCACGGTCGACCGCCTGCCCGAGGGCCTGCCCCTGCCGATAGGGACGGCGCTGCGCCTGGCGCTCCAGGGAGACGCCAACGGCGTGCTGGAGATGCTGCGCCAGGAGGGCTTCGTCAAGCCCACGATCGAGCTGGACGCGGACGCGGTGCTGGACTACGTGCTGCCGATCATCGAGCCGGCCGCGGTCGACGAATTCCGGTTCACCCGCAGCTGGATGCGGGCCCAGGCGGCCCGGGTCGGCGACCCGAGATCGCCCGCCTACGCGCTGGGGCGCCAGCTCAACCTGCCCCCGTCGTACCTGCTGATCCACCGCGTGACACTCAGCACCATCGGTGTGCTGTGCCAGCTCGATGCCACCGCCCCGTTCCGCGACGAGCTGCTCGCCTGGCTGCCCGGTTTCGCGGACGAGGAGGCCATCGCCTGAGGCGCTCCGGACCGGCTACGGCCGGCCGGAAAGCCCTCGGGCCCGCCTCCGGGGGAGGCGGGCCCGATCAGTTTTCGTTCGGTTTCAGCTGTTCAGTTCCGGCCGTGCGCTTCTGCTGTGCTGACGTGTCGTCGGCTCTACTGCCGGCGGGTCACATCACGACGGAGGCGAGCGCACGCTTGGCGCGCAGCGAGGCGCGCTCGGCGCGGCGCCTCAGCTGGAGCGCGCGCAGCAATCGTTCGCGCTCGGCCTCCTGCATTCGCTCTTGCATGTGGACACGGGCCAGGGCTTCGGGCATGAGTTGCATGGTGAGGGTCCTGTTCTGGGAAGACTCGGTGTGCAGTGCGGGGCGGGGACGTGCGTCGGCGGGACGGTTCATCGGAGGGACCTGCTTGTCGTCGAGAGGGTTGGGATCGATCACCGGGCCGGCGATCTCGTTGATGGAGCTGCGCAGTGCGCTTGCGGGGGTCACGCCATGACCTCGGACTTGCGCGGACGACCACGCGGCCGCTTCCGGGCCACGACGACGCCCTGGACGAAGAGCTCGCCACCCCAGACGCCCCACGGCTCGCGGCGCTCGAGGGCACCGGCGAGGCAGGCGTCCTTCACGGGGCAGGTGCCGCAGAGGGACTTGGCGTACTCCACGTCCGCCGGGGTCTCGGCGAAGAAGACCTCGGGGTCGAGGGAGCGGCACGGGATCGGGGCGCCGAGAGTCTCGGGCTCCTCGAAGGCGGTGAGCTGCATCAGGGAAACCTCCGGGGGGTGGGAGTCGTCGAAGTGGTCGGCCTTGGGTGCGGACGGGGCGTGCAGGCTGGTCACCGGGGACACGGTCGCGTCGTCTTCCTGTCTGAGTCGGTGTGCTCGATTGGGTTCTGTTGTGTGCCTGTGGGCAAACAGAAGGGCCGCGGATCCCGATTCGGGTTCCGCGGCCCTGGAAAGCCGACCTGATGCAGTCTCAGGTTCGATCTATCCCAGGGTCGGGTCCGCGGAGGGCCCGGATCGTCATCGCCGCTGCGGCGATCTTCTGCGTGTGGAGCTGCTTCTGGACGGGCTGCTGCTCTTCGGCACCGGTTCCGGCACCCGCCGCGTCGCCATAGCCGCCCGCCAGGACGGAGATGGTCGCTACGGATGCCGACAGCGGTCGCTCGAGACGACGGGCATCCCAGGCGCCAAAGCCATTGCCATTGCCGATCAAGGCGGCAGTGGTGGCACCGGCGTCGGCGGCCTCGGTGACGCGCACACGAGTGGCGTCGACACGGGCACCGGCGAGGGACAGACCACTGGCCTTGACGCAGGGCAGAGCGAAGGCACGCATGCCGAAGTCCGCGGCGGTCACCGTCTGGCCAGCCAGTTTGGTCATGCTGCTCACAATGTCCGCCTCCCTTCGGCGTGCTCGGGGTCCGCTGGCGTCGCGGGCCCGTAGATGGTCAGTTCCTCAAGCTTGCAGTACAGCTCGAGAGCTGTACAGCACACAGCAGTAACGCCCGCTTCAGGTGATGCCTGAGTGGGCTCGGCCTCGTTTCCTCGACCGTGCTCGGCACGCTAGTAGGGTCCGCACTGCGCGCGCAAACTATTTTTCCGGCGAGTCTTCGAGCGGGGTCACCGGAGGTGCCGGCTCGCCCCAGAGGTCCGAGATGTCCCCCCGTCCGCCCTGCTCGGAAGCAGCGGACTCGACCCCTGACGGATCGGCGCCGGCGCACAAGGAGAGCACCGCGTCGCCGTACTTGTCGAGCTTGGCCCGGCCGACCCCGGAGATCTGGCCGAGCCCCTGGAGCGAATCCGGGTGCTCCTCGGCGATGGCGATGAGCGTGGCGTCGGTGAAGACGCAGTAGCCCGGCAGCCCCTGCTCCCGGGCCGTGCGGCCCCGCCAGTCCCGCAGACGCTCGTACAGGCCCTCGTCCATCGTGGAGGGGCAGTCCTCACAGCGGCGCAGCTTGCGCTCGACCGCCTCGGTCAACACCCGCCCGCAGACCCGGCACTTGATCGGCGAGCGGCTCCGCGAGGCACGGCCCTCGCGCGCGCCCTGGCCGCCCGCGCCCCGGCCGCCACCGGCGCCGCGCAGCGCGGAGCCCGGACGCAGGCCGTCCAGGAAGCGGGAGGGGCTGCGCGAGGCGCGGCCGCCCGGCGAGCGCGACAGCGCCCAGGACAGGCCCAGATGCTCACGGGCCCGAGTGACCCCGACGTAGAGCAGCCGCCGCTCCTCCTCGACCTGCTCGTCGGTCTTGGCGTAGGTGATCGGCATCATGCCCTCGGTCAGGCCGACCAGGAAGACGGCGTCCCACTCCAGGCCCTTGGCCGAGTGCAGCGAGGCGAGGGTGACGCCCTCGACGGCCGGAGCGTGCTGGGCCGCCGCGCGCGCGTCGAGCTCCCCGACGTAGGCGGTGAGGTTGGACGGCTGCTGCGCGGCGTGCTGCGCCGTCTCGAACTCCTCGGCGAGGCGGACCAGTGCGGCGAGCGACTCCCAGCGCTCACGGACCGCTCCGGAGCCCGCCGGGGGCTGGGCGGTGAAGCCGCGGGTGGAGAGCACCGCACGCACCTGGTCGGCCAGCCGCTCGGGCGTCTCCTCCAGCAGCGGGTCGACCGGGCCGCCGCCGGCGCGGGCGGCGCCGCGCAGCAGCAGGCCCGCCTCGCGCACCTCGGGACGCTCGAAGAAGCGCTCCGCGCCCCGCAGCTGGTACGGGATGGCCTGGTCGGCGAGGGCCTGCTCGTAGACCTCGGACTGGGCGTTGACGCGGAACAGTACCGCGATCTCGCTGGCGCGGACGCCCGAGTCGAGCAGCGCGCGGATCCGCTTGGCCGTTCCCTCCGCCTCGGCGGGCTCGTCCGGGTACTCCAGGTAGACCGGCTCGGGGCCGCTGTCGCGCTGCGAGACCAGCTCCAGCCGGTGCTGGGCGGCCTGGCCGCGCGCCTGCGCCAGCAGGCCGTTGGCGAGGTGCACGACCTGCGGCGTGGAGCGGTAGTCCCGGATCAGCTTGATCACCGTGGCGTCCGGGTGCCGGGTGCGGAAGCCGAGCAGGTACTCCGGGGTGGCGCCGGTGAACGAGTAGATCGTCTGGCTGGCGTCGCCGACCACGCAGAGGCTGGAGCGGGGGCCGAGCCAGAGGTCGAGCAGCCGCTGCTGGAGCGGCGAGACGTCCTGGTACTCGTCGACCACGAAGTGCTGGTACTGGGCGCGGACCTGCTCGGCCACCTCGGCACGGTCGTCCAGCACACCGACGGCGAGAAGCAGCACGTCCTCGAAGTCGATCACGCCGCGGTCGCGCTTGAGCTCCTCGTAGACCTTGTAGACCTGGCGGATCTCGGCCGGGTCCCGCGGCGTCTCCCGCCCGGCCTTGACCGCGGCGGCGGCGTAGTCCTCGGGGACGGTCTGGGTGACCTTGGCCCACTCGATCTCGCCGGTCAGGTCGCGCAGCTCGGTGCGCTCCAGGCGGATCCGGCAGCGCCCGGCGGCCTCGGCCACCAGCTGCACCTTGCGCTCCAGCAGGCGCGGCAGCTCGCCGCCGACCACGCGCGGCCAGAAGTACTGCAGCTGGCGCAGGGCCGCGGCGTGGAAGGTGCGCGCCTGCACGCCCTCGACGCCGAGCTGGCGCAGCCGGCCGCGCATCTCACCGGCGGCGCGCGCGGTGAACGTGACCGCGAGGACGCGCTGCGGCTGCATCACGCCGCTGCGGACGCCGTAGGCGATCCGGTGGGTGATGGCGCGGGTCTTGCCCGTCCCCGCGCCCGCGAGGACGCAGACGGGCCCGTGCAGCGCCGTGGCGACGGCGCGCTGCTCCGGGTCGAGCCCGGCCAGCACGGCGTCGGCGTCGCGGCGCCCGCCCGGATCGGCCGCGTGGGAACCGGCGAGGGAGGGCAGTGTGCCTGGAAGCTCTACCTGCATGCCGCCCATCCTCTCAAGCCGCACGGACAACCCGGGCCACGTTGTCCACAGGGCCGGTCAGCTGATACGACGGACCGGCCCGAACGATCGGCGCGGGGAATGCGACCCCGCGCTGCCACGTTGGGGCTACCGGCAGAGAAAGCGCCGGGACAGACCCCAAGAGGAGCGATACGGATGTCCGCCAAAGTCACGATGTACAGCACGACCTGGTGCGGGTACTGCCAGCGGCTGAAGTCGCAGCTGACCCGCGAGGGCATCGAGTACACCGAGATCAACATCGAGCAGGACCCGGCGTCCGCCGCTTTCGTGGAGAAGGTCAACAACGGCAACCAGACGGTACCGACGGTGCTCGCGCTCTCCTCCACGGGTGCGGAGACGGTGATGACCAACCCGTCCCTCGCTCAGGTCAAGGCCGCCATCGCCTGACCTGCTCCGGCTGACCTCGCGTCAACCGACCGCCGTCAACCGACCGGCCCCGGGCACTCCGCCCGGGGCCGGTCCGCCTGTGCGGGCACCCGGTCGAGCGGGTCGACAGCCTCGGCCGAGCCGAGCGAGTAGACCAGCCGGTTGCGGTCGGCGCAGTAGCGGGTCTCGGTGACCCGCACCGGGCCGGCCTGCGTGAGCGTGGTGCGCAGTTGGACCAGCAGCGGGACACCCGGTCCCGCCTGGAACCAGCGGGCCTCCTCCGGGTTGGGCATCCGGGCGCAGAGCTCGTCCACGCAGCCGGTCTCGACGTGCCCGGCCTCCGCGAGCGCGGCCTCGTCCCCGCCCGGCACCGGGTCCGGGTCCATCAGCGCGGTCGCCGCGGCGAGGCGGACCTGGTAGTGGCTCTCCTCGACCGACCACGGCTCCCCGTCGAGATAGCGCAGCACCCGCCGCAGCACCACGGCCTCCCCGGGGGCGAGCCGGAGGCGTTCGGTGATGTCAGTGGTGGCCCTTACGATCAGCATCTGAAAGTCGGACGTCAATTTCCGGCCGGCCGCCCGCGCTTCTTCCGCATAGGCCGAAGAAGCGCCGCCGAGGGGGGTTCCTGGAACGGCGACGGTCGGTGCACGATAGGCGTGGTGATCGACGACGGTGTGGTCCTTCAGATAGGTCCCTTTTCCCTGGACGCGGACCAGAAGTCCCTCATTGACGAGAACATCAACAGCAAGTCGGACAGTATTACGAGCAACCCCGTACTGGGTTTCCAACTCGCTTTCCACCGGCAGCGGCATGCCGCCCTGCCACTCCCCGTCCATGATTCGGCGCCGCAGATCCGCGGCCAGCCGCTGATATTTCGGGGCCTGCCCCACCCCTCGGGAAATGTTCACCCCGAGAATGTAGCCATTGGACTTGCGCGGGCTCAGGGAAACGAGCCAACATCGGTCAAGGCTGGCTCAATCCGGATTATCCCAACTACTTGCGCGCCCTCATGATCCTGCCCTGGAGGCATGAACGATGAACGACCGGAGAGCCTGGGCGGCTGTCGCCTCCTTCCCGCCCCATCCGCGCAACGTCCGGCACGCGCGCCGGATCACCCGCACCGCGCTGGCCGCCTGGGGCGCGACCGATCTCGTCGACAGCGCCGAGATGGTCGTCTCCGAACTGGTCACCAACGCGATGCGTTACGGGAGCGGTCCGGTCGACCTCACCCTCGCCCTGACCGAGTCGGGCCTGCGCGTCTCCGTCACCGACGAGGGCACCGCCCTCCCGACCACCCGCGAGGCCGGGGAGGAGGCGCTGGGCGGGCGCGGTCTGCAGATCGTCCGGCTGCTCGCCGAGAGCTGGGACGTCGTGGTCCGCCTCACCGGCAAGACCGTCACCTGCGTCCTGGCACTGGACCCCAAGCGCGCCGAGGACGCCGCCACGGCCGCCCCCGCGGAAGCCGGACGAGCCGTCACGCTTTCGAGGGAAGCGGGCGCGTGACCGCCGAGCCTGGCGCGCCCACCTGACCGAGCGCGGGCAGGAGCCCGCCTGAGGGGCCACGTCGTGGCGCGCGGTCGCCGCGGGCAGGATGCACCGCGGCGACCGGGGACGGCTCAGCAGGGCCGCTCAGACCAGCGTGTCCGGGAGGGGCTGGCCGTACCAGAGTTCGACGAGGCGGCGGGCGATGGAGATGCCCGGCGGAGGCAGCGTGGTGCCGGCGGCCATGCCGGCCGCGATGTCCTCGCGGGAGAACCAGCGCGCCTCGTCGAGCTCCTCGCCGTCCACCTGGATCTCCGCGCCGCCGTCGCGCGGGTCGACCTTGGCCGTGAAGCCCAGCATCAGGCTGGCCGGGAAGGGCCACGGCTGCGAGGCGACGTACTGCACGGTGTCCAGGTCGACCCGGACGCCGGCCTCCTCCGCGACCTCGCGGGCCACCGCCTGCTCCAGGGACTCGCCCGGCTCGACGAAGCCCGCCAGGGTGGAGTACCGGCCCTCGGGCCACAGGGCCTGACGGCCCAGGAGCGCACGGTCGTGCTCGTCGGTGACCAGCATGATGACCGCGCCGTCGGTGCGCGGGTAGTGCTCACGCGCGCAGGACGTGCAGCGGCGCACGTGGCCCGCGGCGGCCACCACGGTCTCGTGCCCGCAGCGCGAGCAGAAGCCGTGCGAGCTGTGCCAGTTCTCCAACGCCACGGCGTGCACGAGCAGGCCCGCGTCGCGGGCGCCGAGCAGGCCGCCCACCTCGCGCAGTCCGGCCGGACGCTCGGGCCTGTCCAGGCGGCCCGGCAACTGCGCGCACGTCACAGCGAAGTAGGCGACGCCGTCCTCGTCGCAGCCGAGAAAGAGCCGCTCACCCTCGTCGGGTGCGTCGAAGGTGCTGAGCAGCACCAGCTCGGTGCCCTGCTCGGTGTCCGCGACAAAGGCCTTGCCCTCGGAGACCGCCAGCACCCGGGTGCTCGGGTGGCTCCAGGCTGCGGCGAGCCAGGGCTCGTCGAAGCGCTTGTCGGCGGCACGGTCGACGCCGACCCGCGCGAGCGGCAGCGTCCGGACGAATTGCTGCTGAACCGTCACGGTTCCCTCCCCCTTGATCAGTTGTCCGCGGTCGTGGCCGCGGAACCGTCGCCGGACGGGCCCCAGCCCGTGGCCAGGTCCGACCACAGGTAGGCCGAGGTCTCCACGCCCTTGACCAGCAGGCCGAGTTCGACCTTCTCGTTGATCGAGTGCCAGCCGTCGGACGGCACCGAGATGCCCAGAAAGAGCACCGGCGCGCCAAGCACGTCCTGCAGGTCGGCGGCGGGGCCGGAGCCGCCCTCGCGGGTGAAGAGGATCTCCTGCCCGAAGGCCCGACCCATCGCCCGGGTGAGCGACTGGAGCGCCGGGTGGTCCAGCGGCGTCAGGCAGGGGCGGGTGGCTCCGCGGAAGGCGACCTCGTGGCGGATGCCGGGGGTCACCTGCGCCGCGACCCAGTCGGTCACCGCCTGCTGCACCTTCTCCGCGTCCTGGCCCGCCACCAGCCGGAAGGAGAGCTTGACGTGCGCCTCGGCCGGGACGATGGTCTTGCCGCCGGGGCCGGTGTAGCCGCCCCAGATGCCGTTGACCTCGGCCGTCGGGCGCGCCCAGATCCGCTCCAGGGTGGTGAAGCCCGCCTCGCCCTGGGTGCCGCGGGACTTGGCGACCCGCAACCAGGCGTCCTCGTCGAACGGCAGCGCCGCGAAGAGCTCCCGCTCGCGCTCGGTCAGCTCCAACACGCCGTCGTAGAAGCCGGGCACGGCCACCTTGCGGTCGGCGTCGTGCAGGGCGGCGACCAGGCGCGCGGCCTCGTCGGCCGGGTTCGGGACGGCGCCGCCGAAGGAGCCGGAGTGGATGTCCGTGTCCGGTCCGTAGAGGCTGACCTCGGCGTCGGCCAGGCCGCGCATGCCGGTGCAGACGGTCGGCGTGGACTCGGCCCACATGCCGGTGTCCGAGACGATGACGACGTCCGCGGCCAGCCGCTCGGACCGACGTCGGATCAGGTCGAGGAAGTTCGTCGAGCCCGACTCCTCCTCGCCCTCGATCAGCAGCTTGAGGTTGACGGCCGGGGCGGTTCGGCCGGTGGCCGCGAGGTGCGCGCGCACGCCCAGCGTGTGGAAGAAGACCTGGCCCTTGTCGTCGGCCGCGCCGCGCGCGTACATCCGGCCGTCGACGACGGTCGGCTCGAAGGGGTCGGTGGCCCAGCCGTCCTCCCGCTCCGCCGGCTGGACGTCGTGGTGCCCGTAGACGAGCACGGTCGGGGCCCCGGCGTCGCCGGACGGCCACTCGGCGAAGACGGCCGGCAGGCCGCCGTTCTCGGTCTCCCACACCTCCGCGACCGGGAATCCGGTCTCGCGGAGCTTGGCCGCGAGCCACTCGGCGGAGCGGCGCACCTCTCCCGCCCGGCCCGGATCGGCGGAGACGGAGGGGATCCGCAGCCACTCGGCGAGGTCGTCGAGGAAGGCGGCGCGGTGCTGGTCGATGTAGGCGCGGACGACGCTGTCCGGGGCTTGGGCTGAGCTCATGGCAACGACTCTAGTTCGAACTCGCGCCCGCCCGGCAAGCGCCCTTGATCACACTGCGGGGCGCCCGACGCGGAGCCCCCGGCCTGGTGGTGCGCCCGGCGCGGGCGAGCGGTCGCCCTCCGCCGTTCTCGGGAGGGGGCCCGACTGGCGTAGGTTCGTCCCGTGAGCCAGCTGCGCGTCGCGACTTTCAACCTGCTGCACGGCCAGCCGATGGACCGTGCCGGCCGCCCCCTCCCGACGGACGGGCCGAGCGACGGGCCGGGAGCGCCGCTCGCGGACGCGATCGCCGCTCTCGACGCGGACGTGCTCGCTCTCCAGGAGGTCGACCGGTTCCAGGAGCGCTCCGGCCGGGTGGACCAGGCGGCCGTCGGCGCGAAGGCGCTGGGCGCACGGGACTACCGCTTCGCCGCCGCGGTCGTCGGCCACCCCGCCCCCGTCGCGGGCTGGGTGCACGCGCCGGGCGCGACCACGCTGCGCGTCTACGGCCCCGACGACGCCGGACGCGACGCGGACCAGCCCGCCTACGGGACGGCGCTGCTCACCCGCCTGCCGGTGCTGCACTGGCGGGCCCGGCGCTTCCCCGCGGCTCCGTTCGGGCTGCCGCTGCGGGTGGCCGGGCGTCGCGGCCTGACGCCCGTCCCGGACGAGCCGCGCGCGGCGCTCGCCGCCGTGCTGGACGGCCCGGCCGGGCCCTTCACGGTGGTCGCGGCCCACCTGTCGTTCGTGCCGGGCTGGAACATGGGCCAGCTGGCCGGCATGCGCCGGTGGATCTCCGACCTGCCGCTGCCCTACCTACTGCTCGGCGACTTCAACCTGATCGGCCCGGTCCCCCGCACGGTGCTCGGCGGCGCCTCGGTCATGGACAGCGGCCGACTGCCGCTGCGCCCGCGCCCCCGTCGCCCGCGTCGGGCCGCGTCACCGCGCGGCCGGCTCCAGGGCTGGCGCGACCTGGCGCGTACCCCCACCTACCCGGCCCACCGCCCGGCCGTGCAGTTCGACCACGTGCTCACGGTCGGCGTGCCGCGCACGGCGGTGCAGCGGATCGAGACGCCCACGACGGGCGTCTCCGACCACCGGCCCCTGCTGGTGGAGCTGTCGCTCCCGGGCTTCCCCCGCCCCTCGTCCAGGTGAGCCGCTGGCCCCCACGGGCAAGGAAGCGAGTGCGGTCCCGATGGACGTCGTCGCGGTGCTGCCTCGACTGCGGATGCTGCTGTTCCCTGTGGGTGCGGCCTACCTGTGGCGGGACGGGCGGGAGCTGACCCTGATCGACACCGGGACGGCGGACCGCGCTCGGGAGATCGAGAACGCACTGGGGGACGGCGAGCTGCGCCGGATCGGGATCACGCACGGGC
This sequence comes from Streptacidiphilus pinicola, assembly GCF_003258295.1. Lineage (GTDB taxonomy): Bacteria > Actinomycetota > Actinomycetes > Streptomycetales > Streptomycetaceae > Streptacidiphilus > Streptacidiphilus pinicola. The sequence goes on from NZ_QKYN01000079.1 coordinate 11,058, forward strand.
ACGAGGACCACGCGGGCTCGGCGGCGGAGCTGTAGCCGCTACTCCCGCTGGTCCCCCCGGTCGAGCAGCGGCAGCTGGTCGGCCTGGGTGGTGGAGACGCGCGGGTGGACGACGGAGCGGCTCGGGGGCGCGGCGCCGGTGGTGGGCAGCGGGGCGTACTGCAGGAGCAGCATCGCCGCGTCGTCGCCGAGCTGGTGGCCGACGTGGCGGCGGACGTCCTCGTGCAGGCGGTCCAGGACCAGCGCCGGGGTGTCGGCCGTCGCGCAGTCGGGGACGCGTTCGGCCAGGGGGTAGAAGACGCCCCAGCTGTTGCGGGCCTCGATGACGCCGTCGGTGTAGAGCAGCAGGCGGTCGTCCTCCTGCAGCGGCAGGCGCAGGATCGGCGGGTGGACGTCCTCCGGCTCCAGCACGCCGAGCGGCGGGACGCTGGACGGCGGGTCGAGGAAACGGACGGGCGTGCCGCGGCGCAGCAACAGCGGCGCGGGGTGGCCGCAGTTGACGATCTCGACGACCGCGTCCGCGCCGACGCCGACCAGCACCAGGGTGACGAACTCCTCCTCGCTGCCCTCATGCTCCTCGCCGTTCTCGTGCAGGGCGCGGCCGAGGCTGTCGGCGAGCCAGGCGGCCACCTTGTCCAGGGCCTGCTCCTGGTGCGCGGCCTCGCGGAACGCGCCGAGGATCGCCGCCGCGGTCTCGACGGCGGCCAGCCCCTTGCCGCGCACGTCGCCGATGACGGCGCGGACGCCGTACCGGGTCTGCACCACCTCGTAGAGGTCGCCGCCGATGCGGGCGTGGGCGGCGGCCGCCGCGTAGTGGACGGCGGCGCGGACGGGGCCGATGCGCTCCGGGATCGAGCGGAGCAGGATCCGCTGCGCGACCTCGGAGACCAGGCGCGCGTCGGCGAGGGCGCGCTCCTGGCGGTTGCGCAGCATGACGCTGCCCGCGCCGATGGCGCTGATCAGCACGATGGCGAGGACGCTAGCGGTGTGCACCGAGGAGGACATGGTGTGGTCCTCGGCGGCGATACCGAAAGCCTCACCGATGGTGACGCCGCCGACCAGCAGCGGGAACCAGATGTTGCTGCTGACGACGGCGGCGAGCGCGGGGCCCGCCGACAGCGCCGGCTCGAAGGTGACGTCGGGGTTGTTGCTGGCCCGGTCCAGCACGAAAACCAGCAGGACCCCGAAAAAGGGCAGCAACAGCACCCCCCGGCCCCTGCGGAGGAGCTGGCGGAACCTTCCGGCGGCAGTCAACGTCGTCTCTCCTGCGGGCACTGTGCAACATGGTGCAACGAGGGTGCGTGAACGTAGGCGGGTGCGCGAGCGGGCGGCCCGGGGGCGTGCAGAGCTGTGGGCGTCCGACCACGGCACCGACCGCGGCCAGAAAGTGTTCAACCTCGGATCGATGTTGACCGGTTAACGTCCCCACATTAGGCGCGAATTGGACAGCCTGCACAGTCCTTTCACGAAGCCCCGGTGGCTGCTCCACGGACGCGCTCCCCATTCGGCGTAACGGTGTCGAGCAGCGCCTCCAGTCCCGCACGATCCGGAAGCTCCTCGGGTCTCACAACTGTTCCGCTACGAACATACAGAAACGCGGCGGACACCCGATGCAGTTCCAACCCCTCGCGTTCCGCCCAGGCCAGGCGGTAGACGGCCAGCTGCAGCGGGTCGGCGGTTTCCCGGTGGTTGGTCTTCCAGTCGACGACCTCGAAGCCCGATTCGGTGCGGTAGACGGCATCGATCCGGCCACGGACCACCCGGCCGCCGAGCAGCAGCTGGAACGGCTCCTCGACCCGGTACGGGGTGCGCGCGGCGAACTCGGTGCGCAGGAACGCGTCCTTCAGCCGGGCCAGATCGCGCTCGTCCTCAATGCCCGACTCGTCCACGCCCGGTAGTTCGTCCTCGCCGAGCAGCAGCAACGGTTCGACCGCGAGCCGGGACTCGACCCAGGCGTGGAAGCGGGTGCCGCGCCGGGCGGCGGGCTGCGGCGGGCGAGGCACCGGCCGGGCCAGCTCGCGCGCGAACCCGTCCGGATCAGCGGCGACCCGGAGCAGCTGCGACGCGGACAGGGACGCGGGCAGCGGCACCTCGCGCACCCGGGAGCGGGCGCGCCGCAGCTCCTTGGCGAGCAGCTCCAGGTCGCGGTCCCAGGACGCGACCAGCCGCCGCTCCTCCCCCGTCTCCGGCGCCGCGGACTCCTCCCCGCGCGGCCCGGCGAGCACCCGCACACCCGCCGCGCGGCGCGCCGCCTGGGCGTCCGCGTCCAGCGGCAAGGGCCAGGCGTGCTCGACGCTCTGGTCCAGCGCGGGGTTCTGCTCGCCCTCGGCGGGCGGCTCGGCCCAGTGCTCGATCTCCACGCCGCTGCCGCCGGCGCCCACCCCGGGCCGGGCCTCCGCGAACTCGCGCAGCGCGGTGAGGAACTCCGACGGGCCGCGTGGGCGCTTCTGCGAGGGCCCCCACCAGTGGCCGGAGGCGTGGAGCTGGGCGCGGGGGCGGGTGAAGGCGACATAGCCGAGGCGCAGTTCCTCGGTGGCGGCGTGCTCCTTCATCGCGGCCTCGAAGGCCTTGAGCCCGGCCGAGGTCCAGGCCGGATCGGCGGGCAGCGAGGGTGCGTCGCCACGCAGGGCGTGTGGAAGCACCTCCGGGCGCGAGGTCCACCGCTCACGCCCGGTGCCGCTCGGGAACGCGCCCTTGACCAGGCCGGGCACGAAGACGACGTCCCACTCCAGGCCCTTGGACTTGTGGGCGGTGAGCACCTTCACCGTGTCCTCGCCGCTCGGGAGGTTGTTGTCGAGGCCGCGGTCGTACTCCTGCGCCGTGCGCAGGAAGCCGAGGAAGGCGCCGAGCGACGGGTCGCCGTCCAGGTCGGCGAAGCCGGCGGCGACGTCGAGAAAGGCGGACAGGGTCTCTCGCCGGCGCGCGGCGAGGGCGTGCGGGGAGGCCGCAAGCTCCACCTCCAGGCCTGTCACCGTCAACACCCGGTGCAGCACGTCCATCAGCGGCTCGGCCAGCACGCGGCGCAGCTCTCGGATCTCGGCGGCCAGCCGCTGGAAGCGCGCGGCGGCCTCCCCGGAGAACGGCAGCTCCGGCTCACCCGCCTGGCCCGGGTAGAGGAAGGACTCCAGCGCGTCGGCGAGCGAGACGATCTCGGTCGGATCGGCCTCGGCGACGGCCTGCTCCAACTTGTCCTGTCGCCCGTCCCCGGCGGCGACCCGGACCAGGTCACGCGCGCGGCGGCCCAGCAGCGCGAGGTCGCGCGCACCGATCCGCCAACGCGGTCCCGTCAGCAGCCGGACCAGCGCCGCGTTGGCCGTCGGATCCTGCAGCACCTCGCAGGTGGCGACCAGATCGGCGATCTCGGGCAGGTGCAGCAGCCCGGACAGGCCGACCACCTCGACCGGCACGTCCCTGGCCACCAGGGCGGCGTGCACGTCGGGGAAGAGCTCGCGGCCGGCCCGGCACAGCACGGCGATCCGACCGGGCGCGGTACCGGTGCGGACCAGGTGGGCGATGCTGTCCGCGACCCAGGCGACCTCGGACGCGTGCGACTCCAGCAGCGCGCAGCGCAACCCGCCCGCCTGCTCCTCCCCCGGCGCGGGCCGCAGCGCGGCGACGCCCTCGTGCATGGCGCGCAACGGCGCGGCGAGATCGTTCGCGAACGCGAGCAGCCGCCCGCCGGACCTGCGGTTCTCGCTGAGTGAGTACCGCGCGGCGGGCGCGCCGGGAGCCGCAGCGGCGGCGGCGGCGGCGGCGGCGGCGGGCGCAGCGTCGGCGCCATGAGGGGCGTCGGCAACGTGCGCAGCATCGGCCTCGCGACTGTGCTGACTGTCCGCGTTCCGATCGTGCCCTCTGTCCGCGTGGCGACTGTGCTCTCGATCCGCGTGGCGACTGCGCCCTCTGTCCGCGCGGCGGAAGTGGTGCGGGAACTCGTCCAGGTTGGCCACGGAGGCGCCGCGCCAGCCGTAGATGGCCTGGCACGGGTCGCCGACGGCGGTGACCGGGTGGCCGGTGCCGTCGCCGAACAGGCCGGCGAGCATCAGACGCTGGGCGACGGAGGTGTCCTGGTACTCGTCGAGCAGCACGACGGCGAACTGCTCCCGCAGCAGCGCGCCGACCTCGGGCCGGGTCAGGGCGAGCCGGGCGCAGGCCGCGATCTGGTCACCGAAGTCCATCAGCTGCGCCTCGCGTTTGCGGGCCCGATAGCGGATCACGAGCTCGGTCAGTTCGCGCCGCGCCTCCGCCGCGACCGGGACCGCGCGCAGCGCGTCGTTGCTCAGCCTGACGCCGTCCAGCGAGGCCAGCAGGGCGGTGTCGTGCGCGGCGAGGGCCTCGGGGGTGACCAGGTGTTCGGCCAGTTCGCCGTCGAGCTTGACCAGCTTGGCGATCAGGGAGGAGACGCCGTCCCGCAGGCCGGGATACGGCCCCGGCGCCTGGCGCAGCACACGCGCTGCGAGCTGGAAGCGCGTGGCGTCGGCGAGCAGCCGCACGTCCGGCTCCAGGCCGATGCGCAGCCCGTGGTCCTTCAGCAGGCGGCCGGCGAAGGCGTGGTAGGTCGAGATCTCGGGCTCGCCAAGGCCCCCGTCCCCGTCGCCCGCCGCGCCCACGCCCGGCGCGACGGGCTCCGCGTCGACACCGACGCCGGCCTGCAGCAGCGCCTTGCGCACGCGCTCGGCCAGCTCGGCCGCGGCCTTGTTGGTGAACGTCAGGCCGAGGACCTGCTCCGGCCGGACCTGGCCCGTGCCGACCAGCCACACCACGCGCGCGGCCATCACGGTGGTCTTGCCGGAGCCCGCGCCCGCGACGATCACCGCGGGGGCGAGCGGCGCGGTGATCGCGCGCAGCTGCTCCGCGGTGAACGGGATCCCGAGAAGCTCCTTGAGCTCCTCGGGACTGGTCAGACGGCCGGGCATGGGTGACACGCTAGCGCGCGGGTCGGACACGACCGGACGGGCGGCGTCCGGCGGTCCTGCCCGTCCGCTCGCCGCCGGGCCCGGCTATTCGACGACCTGGCGCCCCTCCGGGCGGGCGGAGCAGCTGCCGCGGAAGGAGCAGTGGCCGCACTGGTCCCCGGTCGTGGGCACGAAGCGCTCGCGCAGCACCCGGTCGGCGGCCTCGGCCAGCAGGCCCTCGATCCACTCCGGCCCGGCCGGGTTCTCCGCCAGGCCGGGCTGGTGCTGGACCTTGGGCGCGTCCGCGACCGTCCGCGACTCCGGCTGGCGCAACTGCACCAGCTCGGCGCCGCCGGGTTCCGGACGGACCCCGTCGAAGGCCTGGTCCACCGCACCCTCACGGACGGCCAGCTGGTAGACGGCGAGCTGCGGATGCTCCTCGACCTGGGCCTTGGTAGGCGTGTGACGGCCCGTCTTGAAGTCGACGACGTAGGCGGCGCCGGTCGCGTCCTCCCGCTCGACGCGGTCCATGGTGCCGCGGATGCGGACCGCGTACGGGCCCGCCTTCAGCTCCACGTCGAAGGGCTGCTCGGTGGCGACGGGCTGCCGCCCCCGCTGCCCGGTGTGCCAGGCGAGGAATCGTTCCAGTGCGGCGCGCGCCTCGCCCTTCTCCTGCTCCGACTTCCACGGCGCGTCGAAGGCGAGCGCGTCCCAGACCCGGTCGAGCCGGGCCATCAGCACGTCCAGGTCGGCGGGCGCGCGGCCGGCGCCGACCTCGTCGGCGAGGACGTGCACGACGTTGCCGAAGCCCTGCGCCCCGCTGGACACCTCCTGCGCCCGCACCTCGCGGCCCAGGAACCACTGCAACGAGCAGGCGTTCACCGACTCGAGCGCGCTGCCGGACAGCTCGACCGGCCGCTGCGGGTCGCGCACCGGCACCTCGTTCTCCGTCAGCTCCGCCATGCCCCACCAGCGGTGCGGGTTCGCGGCGGGGACGAGCGGCAGACCGTCCTCGTCCTCCAGCGCGGCCAGCCGGGCGAGCCGCTCGGCTGCGGCCTCCCGCAGCTGTGGCGAGGCGGCCGGGTCGACGCTGGTGGCCCGCAGCTCGGCGACGAGCGCGGCCACGGAGAGCGCCCGGCGCGGACGGTGCGTCACATCCTCCACCCGGACCTCGGGCACCCTGGTCCCGTCCGGGCGCTCCCGGTACAGCTCGCGCAGGAACCGGGACGGCTCGTCGCCGTCCTCGGCCGCGGCCTGCACGGCCGTGACGACCAGCCGTTCCTTGGCGCGGGTGGCCGCGACATAGAAGAGACGTCGTTCCTCGGCGAGCAGCGCACTCTGCGGCATCGGCTCCGCGATGCCGTCCCGGCCGATCCGGTCCGCCTCCAGCAGCGAGCCGCGCCGCCGCAGGTCGGGCCAGAGGCCCTCCTGCACCCCGGCGACCACGACGAGCCGCCACTCCAGTCCCTTGGCCCGGTGCGCGGTCATCAGCCGGACCGCGTCGGCCCGCACGGCCCGACCGGAGAGGGTGTCGGCGGCGATGTCCTGCTGCTCGACCTCGGCAAGGAAGTTCAGCGCGCCACGCGGGCCGCCGGCGCGCAGCTCGGCACGGGCCGCGGTCTCGAAGAGCGCGCAGAGGGCGTCGAGGTCACGGTCGGCGTTGCGGCCCGCGGCACCACCGCGCAGCGCGGACCGCTCCAGCCGCTCGCGCCAGGAGTCACTCGCCTCCCACAGCGCCCACAACGCCTCCTCGGCGGTGGCGCCGCCGAGGAGCAGGTCGCGCACCTTGCGCAGCAGCAGGCCCAGCTCGCGGGCGCGGCGTGCGGCGGGACCGCCCAGCAGCACGAGCCGCTCGGGCTCCGCGAGCGCCTCCCGGATCAGCTCACCCGCCGGGCGCACGGCGGGCCGCTGCTCCGCGGGCACCTCCCGCAGGGCGCTCCGCTCCTCCTCCCGCAACGCCCGCCCCAGCTGCCGCAGGTCCGCCCCGTCCAGCCCGGCCAGCGGCCCGGTCAGCAGCTGCTGCGCCACCTCGACGCTCAGCGGGTCCTCGGCGTCATGGACGCCCGACCGGAACCGCAGGT
>NZ_QKYN01000009.1 GCF_003258295.1 Streptacidiphilus pinicola
CACCCACCCCGCAGGTCCTCCCCGCCCGGCAGTTGCACACCGCCCTCGGCATCCGCACCGTCGCCTACCGGCAGGGCACCACGGCGCTGGCCATCACCGACCAGGAGCTGGCATGAACGACGAGCAGGCGGTCGCAGCCGGGCACTCCCCCACAGCGGGCGCGGGACGACCGCCCGCGGTGCGGGTGCTCACGGGCGCAGCCGGAGTGCTGCTTGCCGCGAGCGGCGTCGTCCACGCCCAGCTCTACGTCGACGGGTACCGCTATGTGCACGTGGTCGGTGTGCTGTTCGTGGTCCAGGCAGCGGCCTCTTTCGGTCTCGCGGCGCTGCTGCTGGCAGGAGGGTTCCTGCGGCCTCCCGCACTCGTCCACCTGGCGGCCACCGGTACGGCGCTTGGCGCGCTCGCCGGCTTCGCCGCCTCCCGCACCGTCGGGGTCTTCGGTTTCACCGAACGCGGCCTGCAACCCGCGCCCCAGGCACTGGTGAGCATCCTCGCCGAGGCCGCGACCGTGCTGGCGCTCCTCACCGCCGGATACGTCACCGTACGGCGCGGAAAGGTGCAGGTGGGCGCTTAGGGTCCGCCGAGCCTGCCCTGAGACCGGGATGCCCCCACGTAGGCGATGACGTGGCCGCTCGTGCTCGGCATCGCCGCTCCCGCTGGATTGTCTGGTCCCTATTCCAATGGTCATCGCCCACCGAGGGCGCCACCGGGCCTCCGCGCGGCCTGTGGCTTTGACTCTCCGGTAAGGGGAGCCCCTACCGTGAGCGTGTCCGAGGTGTCGGCGATGAGGGAGATGAGAGCGGCGTGCCGTTCGCCGATCAGTTGATCAGCGTGGAGTGTGTCGAAGCGCTGGCGGAGGTCTTCACTGGCGTCGCGCCACGGCGTGGATGGACGGGCACCCGGGCGGTCGCCGCGAGCCTGCCGGGCATGGCGCTGTCCGAGCGTGCCCGGGCGGTGCGGGACGCTCTACTCGATGACCTTCCCGCCGGGTGGTCGGCCAGCGAGAAGATCATCACCCGGGCTTTGGACGATCCGGCGTTCACCGGGTGGATGATCTGGCCTGTGACCGAGGCCGTGGCCAGTCTCGCGACCGCGGACGGCTCGGAGGCGGCCTTCGACGCGGGCCTGGCGCTGCTGGCACGGTTGACGCCCCGTCTGACCGGCGAGTTCGCGTTGCGCACCTTCCTCAACACCGACCTGGACCGCACGCTCGCCATGGCACAAACCTGGACGCGGCACGACGACGCACAGGTACGCCGTCTGGCCAGTGAGGGCACCCGGCCCCGCCTGCCCTGGGCCAAGCGTGTGCCCGCGCTACTGGCCCGCCCCGCCGCCACCCAGGGGGTCCTCGACGCCCTGCACGCCGACCCGTCCGACTACGTGCGGCGTTCCGTGGCCAACCACCTCAACGACCTCAGCCGCTCCGACCCCGCCCTGGCCGTCACCACCGCCCGCCGCTGGACCGGCACCGCGACGCCGGGCACGGCCGACGCAGTGGCGGGTGTGGTGCGCCACGGGCTTCGCACCCTGATCAAGCAAGCACATCCCGACGCGCTCGCACTGCTCGGCTACGGCGCGGCGGACCATCTGAGCGTGGACGGCCCGCACCTGCACAGCGAGCGCGTCACCATCGGCGAGACCCTGACCTTCGACGCGACGATCACAAACACCGCTGCCGCACCGGTCAAGATCGCTGTCGACTACGTGGTGCACTACCGCAAGGCCAACAGCCAGCTCGTGCCCAGGGTGTACAAGCTCACCACCCGCAACCTCGCCCCTGGCGGGAAGCTGGCCCTGACCCGCGGCCAAAAGTTCGTGCCGCTGAGCACGCGCCGACTCCATCCGGGTGGCCACGCCCTCGAATTGCAGGTCAACGGCACCCGCTACGGCTACACCGCGTTCCACCTGCAAGAGCCGTGACCCCCGACTGCCTACTGCACCGGTCGCTCGTCAAGGATGCGCCCTGGGGCTAGCTGGACGAGCCCGCCTCCATCCGACTCGCTAGGGTGACTGTGTGAGTTTGATGAGTCACGGAACGCAACAGGTGGAGCCCGATCCCGCGGACGTGGCCGGGGAACCCGGTGGCCGGGAGCCTGGGCATCGGCGAGGCGACCCGCCACGCCACCGTCGTCACGTGCATGGGGCGCACCTACACCGCGACGCCGCCCCTCGACCGGACCAGCCGCCTCGCAGTGCGCGCCCCGGTTGATGGGACCCGCCCACTGATCGCTGTCGGCCTCCCGTGGTCAACCTCGGCGCGGCCACCGTCGCCCCCGAGGCCACCGGGCGTGCAGCCGGCCCGGCCGTGAAACAGAAGGCATCCCCCGTCCACGACGCTCGCCACCTCCGGCGCGTCCAGTACAGAGAGCAGGCGCGATGAAGATCGCACTGACCGGCGCGACCGGCTTCGTCGGATCGCACATCCTCACCGAACTTGTCCAGCACGGCCACCAGGTGACCGCGCTGGTGCGCGACGACGGCAGCGCGAAGGCAGCCGAGGCGCTCGGCGCCGCGCCCGTCCAGCTCGACCTGACAGACACGGCGGCAGCCGTGCGCGCCTTCGCCGCTGCGGATGCGGCCGTGCACACCGCGAGCCCGGGCGACGCCACCAGCGCGGAGCTGGACTCCGCCGTCGTCGACGCGGTCCTGGAGGCGTACGTCGGCACCGGAAAGGCCTACGCCCAGATCGGCGGGCTCTGGGTTTACGGCTCCAACCTGGCGATCACCGAGCATTCGCCCTTCCACTCGCCCGCGTTGGTGGCGTGGCGCGAGCCGATCGAGGCCCGGGCGCTGGCGGCGAAGGACGTCCGCTCGACGGTCGTCGTGTCCAGCGTCGCCTACGGCGACGGCGGCGGCGGGCTTCCCGGCGCCCTGCTCGGGTCGCCCCGTGACGAGTCCGGGAACCTGATCACCATCGGCGACGGCCGGCAGCACTGGTCGACCGTCCACGTCGCGGACCTCGCCGCGTTCTTCCGGGCCGTCCTCGAAAACGAGTCGGCCAGCGGCTACTACCTCGTCGGCGACGGGGTGAACCCGACGGTCACCGAGCTGACGGAGGCAGCCGCCGTCGCCGTGGGGGCGCCGGGCGCCGTGCCGGGCTCCGAGCAGGAGGCCCGCGCCCGCTTCGGTGACTGGTTCGCCGAAGTCCTGCTCCTGGACCAGGCCACGACGGCCGAAAAGGCACGCACCGACCTCGGCTGGCGCCCCACACGCCCCTCCCTGATGGAGGAGTTCCGCCAGGGCAGCTACCGCCACTGAGATGACCCAGCGCCCAACCACCGTGAACACCAGTCGGAGCTGAGCATCAATGACTGCGTCGCCAGAGCCTGCTCCGGCGGCGCAGCGGCCGGCGCTCAACCAGGGGCTGGAGCCTGACCGAGCCGCCCTATCCCTTAGCAACCGCGGGCGCTGGTCTGTCTCCGGCGGGGCGCACTTGTCCCGCTTTCGTGGCCACCGCCGAGGATCTCGGCGGCCTGGGGGGGAGGGAGGTACCGTCCTGTCGCCGTCCTTCCGACGCAGCAGGGCGACGCCCGTGCCCAACCCGATCATCAAGATCAGCTCCACACAGCCCAACAGCGGCATGGAGGCGTACCACATCCCGGCCGTCAGGACGATGAGGTCGACGGTCGAAACGACGACCAGGAGGGCCGCCCACCCCTTCTCCTGTCGCCGCCTCCGGTCGGTTCCGGCTGCACCGGAACTGACTTGCTCTCGCACATCGAGGACCATCGCGCGGCTCCCTTCCGGGCGTGAGCCCAGTCTTCCTGTCGCGGCCGGTCAGGCGACACACCGCGACCGCCGGACGCGTCGAGGTCCGGCTTGAATGACAGTCGTCGGCCTCGAACAGGCATACGCAGCGCGGCACCGAGTGGTTCAGCGGAACGTGGGACCGGAGAAACGCCGTCAAGATCCTCTACTTGGCGTCCGCGCCCTGCATCCGGAGGAGGCGTGTCCTGCGGCGCCAATCCAACGGGTCCATCAGCCGTTCGCCCGGAAGATGGGCCAGCCGACCTCGGTGACCAGTTCGTCCTCGCCGGTCACGTCGAGCGGGCTGCGCAGGTAGAACTCGCGCAGCGGTCCGTCGACGCCGATCTCGTGGCGGGCGGCGTGAGTGCCCAGGTCGCCGTAGGTGAGGTCGATGGTCTGCAGGGTCCCCCGGTGGACCGCGACCGCAAGCTCGGCGCCGGGCACGACCACGGCGTCGATCCGCCCGACCGGGCGCACCTCGCCGTCGACGGGGACGAACACCAGCGCCTCGCCACGCTCGTCCTCGACCAGCCCGGTCGCGAACAGCCCGCCCATCGGGCCGGTGGCGCGCAGTCGACGGGCAGTGGTGAACCCGTGCAGCTCCCCCAGCGCCCCCTGCCACCAGCCCGCCAGGTCCTGGCGGTCGACGACCTCGCGGATCCCGATCGCCACCTGCTCACGGACGGTGCGGTACTCGATGTGCGACCCGTGCGCGGGCCTGGCCAGCAGGTCACGCAATGATTCGACGGCGCTCTGCGCCTGCGCCAGCCGGTCCTCCAGCCGGGCGAGATGCGCGGCGATCAGCTCGTTGCGGGTCCCCACGTCCTTAGCGGCCAGCACCGCCTTCACATCCGCCACCGGCATGTCCAGGTCCCGCAGGCGCACGATCACCTGCGCGGTGGGCACCTGGTCCACGGAGTAGTACCGGTAGCCGGTGCCCTGGTCCACGTCGGCCGGCGCGAGCAGCCCCACGTCGTGGTAGTGCCGCAGCGTCTTGACGCTCAGATGGGTCGCGCGGGAGAACTCGCCGACCGTCATGCCCGTGTGCATGGCACCAGTGTCAACCCTCCCCCAGCCGGAGGGTCCAGCGGGCAGTCCCCGGTTGACCCTCCCGTGGGGGTAGGGCCCAGGGTCGGTGGTAGGCGCCGCACCGCGCCGAGGCTTTACGAGGAGATTCCCCATGAACACCACCGACACCAACGCCCAGCCCGCAGTTCTGCCCGATGTCGTCGCCGCCTACATCGAGGCGGTCAACGCCTTCGACGCGGACGCCATCATGGCGACCTTCGCCGACGACGCCGTGGTCAACGACGCCAGCCGCGAGTTCGCCGACCCTGCCTCGATCCGCGCCTGGCTGGACCGCGAGATCGTCGGCGACAAGGTCACCATGGACGTCACGGAGCTCGCGCGCCACGGCAACCTGACGATCGTGCGGGCGCGCTACGACGGTACCTACGACAAGACCAACCTGCCCGACGAACTGGTCCTCACCAACTACCTCACCGACGCCGGCGGCAAGATCACCTCGCTGGTCATCGTCCACAACCAGCCCTCGCCCTACTGAAGGCAGGCCCCGCCGGCAGCGCCGCGCCGCCACACCACCGAGGCCCCTGCCGGCACCTTCCCCGGCGGCGGGCCGAGCCCGTCACCGTCGTAGAAGGAACATCCGAATGAGCACGCTGGTCACCGCCGAGTTGTTCGCCCAACCCGGCCGCGGCGACGACGTCGCGCAACTGTTGCTGGACATCCTGGGCGAGAGCCTCAAGCACGAGGGCTGCGAGGACATCCGCATCCTGCGCGACCAGAACGACCCCGATCACGTCACCGGCCTGACCCAGTGGACCGAGGCCCACCACTACACCGACTACCTCGCCTGGCGCACCGAACGCGGCTTCACCGCGACCTTCGAGGCCATGCTCACCCGCCCGCTGGTGCTCCACTACTACGACGAGCTCTACCACGGACAAGGCGTCGCAGCGCGCAACGAGCAGGCCTGAGAGTCGGATGACCGTCGCAGCCCGCTTGCCGTCCTGAACGACCGAGATGCGGCCTCACCTGCACTGATGAGGTCCTCGACAGGCCCGCCACACGAGGGTGGTCAGGTCCCGAGGTAGTTGATCCTTCGACCTACTCCGCGTACTCGAAGAGCGGTCCGTCGTCGACACGGAAGGGGCTCATCTCTTCCGACGCCCTGAGGTCTTCTCCTTCGATTGGCAGACGATGGTGCGAATTGCGCACCTGGAGCGCGCTCCATCCCTGCGGGGAGACCTCGAGCAACCGTTCGATCTTCGTGGCGTCCGGGAGGGGACCGTGGTCACCGGTCACGGAGAGAGCCGAGGCGGCTGTGATGTGTCCGAGGCGGAGGCAGCGGTGGACAGGCTCGGCGCGCAGCAGCGCGGCGAGGAATCCTGCGGCGAAAGCGTCGCCCGCGCCGACGGGTTCGACGACGTCGACGGCCAGTGCGGGGACGGTGGCCTGCTTGTCACCGAGGAAGGCCGTGGCGAAGTGCGAGGCGACCTTCACCACCACGATTTTCGGTGAGGGAAGCAGACTTCGTACGTCGCCGGGGTCGCTGATGGCGGTTCCCCACAGCTCCTGGGCCTCGTCGAGTCCGACGAACACGATGTCGGCGGCTTGCGCCAGGTGGCTCAGTAGGTCCGCGGGTGATTCGTTCCACAGGGCGGGTCGGTAGTTGACATCGAAGCTGACGGGGGGTCGGTCGGCCTGGCCGAGCGCGGTCTCCACCAGCTGCCTGCAGCTCGGGGAGAGTGCCGGTGTGATCCCGGTGAAGTGCCACAAGCTCGCGGTGCGCAGCGCCTTCTCTTCGAGCACCTCGGGACCCATGGCGGACGCCGCTGAGCCCTGCCGGTAGTAGGAGACCCGCGTGCCGCCTGACTCTGCGGCGTTCCTGGGGTTCTTGAACAGCAGTCCGGTCGGGCGTGTCGAGTCGGTAGGCACACCCGAGACGTCGACTCCGGCCGCGCTCACGCGGCCGATCACCCTACGGCCGAACGGGTCATCTCCGATCCTGGACACCCATCGTGCGTCGACGCCGTGGCGGGCGAGGTACATCGCCACGTTCGACTCGGCACCCGCGGTGTCGAGGACGACGGTGTCGGTAGCCTCCAGCGTGGCCTCATGGGGTGGGATGAACGAGACCATGGTCTCGCCGACGCAGGCCACGCTGTGTCTGCCGTCGCGCGTGGTAGGCCGCCAGGTGGGCCCCTCCTGCTGCTGCGATGTCATCGCTCCACCTTGTTCCGGAAGGACGCCGCCGGGAAGCCGGGTACATCGACCCGGAGGGTGAAGACTGCGCCGTCGGCTTCACCCGGACATTCGATGCCGTAGTGAGCCGTCGTGATGTGCAGCAGCCGCCCGTCCGAGCCACCGAGGCACACGCTCGCCGGCTGTGCGGCGGGCAGTTCGACCATGCGATCCAGCGTGCCGTCCGGGAGATATCTGTGCACGGCTCCGGCGCCCCAGCAGGCGATCCACACCCCGCCTTCGAGGTCGACGGTCATGCCGTCGGGACCGCCGCCGCAGTCGGCGAAGTCGGCGAACACCTCGGGCTCGCCCAGGGCGCCGGTTCCGACGTCGACGCTGTAGCGCTGTACGAGGCGGCGCGCGCTGTCGGCGAGGTACATGGTCGTGCCGTCCTCGGTGAAGGCCGGACCGTTCGGGATCGAGATCCGGTCCAGGACCCGGGTGAGAGTGCCGTCGCGGTCAACCCGGTACAGCGAGCCCGCGTCCTCGGCGGCGTCGTAGGCCATGGTCCCGAACCAGAATCGGCCGGCAGAGTCGGCCGTGCAGTCGTTCACGCGCATCGCGGCGGTCTCGAAGGTGTCCGAGCCGTTCTCGGTCGGCCCGGTCGTGGTCCGGGCGATCCAGGCGACGTCCAGTTCGTCCGTGCCGATGCCGGTCAGGATGCAGACGCCCGTTCCGGCTGCCGCGATCAGTGCGTTCGGATTGGCGTGGATGGGCGCCACCGCGCCGAGCGGCGTGCCGAGTTCGGCCAGGACTTCCATCGCCGGATCGGTCGGGTTCGGAGCAAGGAGGCGTCCGCGCAGCAGGTCGACCAGGACCAGCCGGTCGTCGATCCAGCGTGCTCCCTCACCCAGTTCGAGCCGGTCGGTCCACGGCGAGGCCGGCTTTTGCGGTGTCGTGGGCTGTGTCATGCGGCGGTCTCGGCGACGGTGTCGAGGAAGGCGCGGATCCTGGCGCGCAGTTCGTCCAGGCTGCCGCCGTCCGCTGCGTCACCGGTCAACGGGCTGCCCACGCCGACGGCGAGCGCGCCGAGGTCCAGGTAGCGCCGGAACGCGTCGGCGTCCACGCCTCCGACGGGAACGAACGGCACATCAGGAAAGGGGGCCCGCAGAGCCCGCAGATAATCAGGTCCGCCCATCGAGGCGGCGGGGAAGAGCTTGACCGCGTCGGCGCCGGCGGCGCGCGCCGCGATCACCTCGGTAGGGGTCAGCGCGCCGACGACCGTGGGCATGCCGAGATCGCGGGCTTCCGGGACACCGTCACCGAGTCCTGGGGTCACCACGAACCCGGCGCCCGCCGCGTGTGCGTTCCGCGCGTCCGTGGCGGTGACGACTGTGCCCGCACCAAGGACCGTGGTGCTGGGCAGGTCCGCGCGGGCACGGGAGATGACGTCGAGGGCGTTCGCCGAGGTGAGCGAGACCTCGATCAGGTCGACGCCCTCGCTCGCGAGGGCGAGCACAGTGTGGAGCACGGATTCGGTGTGCCGGCCGCGCACGATGGCGAGCAGGCGCCGTTCGCGCAGCAGCGCTGGGAGATCCATGGTTCTCAGGCTCCGTTCTCGTTCCGGTGAGCGGCGATGGTCAGCCGCCAATTGACCACCCCGGATGCCGGGGTGACGGCGCAGTCCCCTTCGGCGGCGTCGGCCAGGTCGAAGACCCGGCCCAGCATCGGCTCGACCCCGATGCTGCGGTACGGGCCTTCGGGTGGGAAACCGCCGAGGTTGCGCCACAGTGCGATGCCGGTCGGTTGTCCGTCGCACTGCACGCGCAGGCTCAGGCTGTCGGCGCCGTCACGCACCCGAGCAGTCGCTGTCGAGGACGTCTCGCCGCGTTGGTACATCACGGCGCCCGTGGCGCTTCCGTCGCCGGGTCCCAGGATGTGCAGGGGGATTCCGGCAGGTTCGGGCCACTGCTCCTCGACCCAGGCGGCGCCCTCAGGCCAGGGGCGGCCGAGGTACGGTGCCGCCTCGGGGAAGAGGCGCGCTCGCGGGCTCCCGTCGATCTCCAACACGGCGTCGCCACTGAGGTCGAGCAGAGCGTGTCCGGCCCAGATGAACCGATAGCCAGGTCGAGCGACGAGCGCGTAGTCGGCGACGACGACTCCCCCGCCCGCATCGATGCGCCGCCTGAGCTCGAAGTCGCGGCAACGCACGACGTGCTCGGACCCTTCCGGGTCGCCAGCGGTCCATGCCCGGCTCCACGCATCGCCATGGTCAGGCGTGCCACGCACCGTCGGGATGCACTCCTCCAGTCCGCCGGCGTCCACGAAGCGGTCGCCGGGGACGACCTGTGCGCGCAGCGGTTCGTCGCGCTGCCAGAGCCATTCCCGCCCGGCGCCGCTCAGTTGGGTCCACCGCCCGCCGTGGGTGGCATCGACCCGTACGGACAGCGGGACAGCCTCGCTGCCGGGATAGTTCTCGCTCACGAGGTCACCACTCGGCCAGAGATCCGTCGCGGTGGCGCCAGACGGGGTTGCGCCACTTGTGCGCCGAGTCACGGTCGGCGGCCCGCACGGCACTCTCGTCCACCGTCACGCCGAGCCCGGGCTGCAGCCCGCGCAGGGCATGGCCCTCGACGAAGCGGAACGGCTCGGGGTCGACCACGTACGAGAGCAGATCGGCATCCTTGTTGTAGTGGATGCCAAGGCTCTGCTCCTGGATCAGCAAATTGGGGGTGGCGAAGCCGACCTGCAGGCTGGCGGCCAGCGCAATCGGGCCGAGGGGGCAGTGCGGGGCGAGCAACGCGCCGAAGGTGTCGGCGAGTGAGGCGATCCGGGTGACCTCGCTGATGCCGCCCGCGTGGGACGGGTCCGGCTGGACCACGGCCACCCCGGACTGCAGCACGGGCAGGAAGCTCGCCCTGCCGTACAGCCGCTCACCGGTGGCCAGGGGCACCGGGCTCGCCTCCACCAGCGACGCCAGCGCGTGCTGATGCTCGGGCAGAACCGGCTCCTCCACGAACAGAGGCCGGAACGGCGCGAGTTCGGGTAGCACCCGCCGGGCGGTGGCCGGGGTGAACCGGCCGTGGCAGTCGATGGCCAGGTCCCGGTCCGGGCCGAGGACGTCGCGTGCCACAGCGGCTCGGGCGACGACGGCGTCGACCTCTCCCGAGCTTGCGATCGGCGACATCCTGCCGCTGGCGTTCATCTTCACGGCCGTGAACCCCGCCTCGACCTGCGCGGTGATCGCGTCCGCCAGCTCGGCCGGCTCGTCGCCGCCCACCCAGGCGTACACCCGGACGCGGTCACGCACCGGACCGCCGAGCAGCGCGTGCACGGGCGCGTCGTACGCCTTGCCGGCGATGTCCCACAGCGCTTGGTCCAGACCCGCGACGGCGCTGGAGAGCACCGGTCCGTCCCGGTAGAAGCCGCCTCTGGTCAGGACCTGCCAGTGGTCCTGGATCCGCAGCGGGTCCTGGCCGATGAGGTACTCAGCGAGCACCTC
Source organism: Streptacidiphilus pinicola (assembly GCF_003258295.1). Lineage (GTDB taxonomy): Bacteria > Actinomycetota > Actinomycetes > Streptomycetales > Streptomycetaceae > Streptacidiphilus > Streptacidiphilus pinicola. Next base: position 10,454 of record NZ_QKYN01000009.1, read on the forward strand.
CACGGCGGTGCGCACCACTTCGGCGCGCCCCTCGACCACGGGCTCGCCCCATCCGACGATGCCCTCGTCGGTCTCCACGCGGCAGAACAGCCAGCGTGGCGGGACCAGGAAGGTCTCTATCCTCGTGATCTTCACTCGGCATCCGTTCCGGGGTGTGCCCGCTGTTCGTCGCTGGCCGCCTTTTCCAGCAGCGCGCGCATCGCGAACTCGGCGGCATCGGCGTCCTGGCTGCGCACCGCGTCGAGTACCGCGCGGTGGCTGGGCACCGGGTCGCCTGTGGCGTGTTCGGTGCTGTGCACCAGCTGGTCGCGGGCGGCGAGCGCCGATTCGAGCACGGTCTGCATGCGTTCGAGCAGCTCATTGTGGGTCGCGCCGAGCAGGGCGCGGTGGAAGGAGAGGTCGGCGGCGACCTCGGCGACCGCGTGGTCGGCTTCGGCCATCGCCGTAAGGGCCTGGTCAAGGCGGGCGAGGTCCTCATCGGTCCTTCGTGCGGAGGCCAGTCGGACCGCGGCGGGCTCGATGATGCCGCGCACCTCGTCGAGGCTGCGCAACAGCGAAAGGTCCGGTTCCGCGCTGAACTGCCAGCGCAGCACGTCCGGATCGAGCAGGTTCCAGTCCGCGCGCGGGCGCACGAAGGTGCCGCGCTTCTGTCGGGCGTCCACCAGGCCCTTGGCCGCCAGCACCTTCAGCGACTCCCGCAGGACGGTCATGCTGACGTCCAGTTCCTCGCGGAGCGCGGGGACGTCGAGAGTGGTTCCTTCCGGCAGCTCACCACTGAGCACGCGGCGGGCGATGGCGTCCACGGTCTGGCCGTGCACCCCGCGGTTTCCATAGAGCGACATGTGCTGCGTCCTTACTTCCTTCGGGTGCCAGGACTGAGGTCTCAGGCCGAGGCCTTGGCGACGGACCAGCCACCGTCGACGACAAGGCTCGCCCCCGTGATGAACGATGCTTCGGGGCCGGCCAGGAACGCGATGGCCGCAGCCACCTCGGCGGGGGTGCCGAAGCGGCCGGCCGGCGTCGAGCGGATACTCAGCTCCCGGTCGGCTTCCGCGACCCGGTCCCAGGCCCCGGTCATGACCGGTCCGGGCAGGACCGCGTTGACCCGGATGCCCGGGGCGTACTCGACGGCGAGCTGGCCGCACAGCGCGAGCAGCGCGCCCTTGGTCGCGGCGTAGGCCGGGTGGCCGGGCAGGCCGAAGCGGGCGTGCACGGAGGAGACCAGGACCACGCTGCCGCCACGTTCGCGCAGATCGGGCAGGACCGCGCGCACGCCGAGGAAGGCACCGGTGAGGTTGACCCCCAGCTGCCGGTCCCACGAGTCGCGCGAGGTCTCGTGCGCGGCCGTGACGTCCACGGTGAATGCGTTGCTGACCAGGACATCCACGGGGCCGAAGACGTGGGCGGCCTTGACGACGCGAATCCAGTCGTCCTCGGTCGCGACGTCGGCCTGCACGAAGGTCGCCTGTCCCCCGCCGGCTGTGATCCGCTCGGCAACCTCCTCGCCCTTCGCCGAGACGTCGGCGAGGACGACGGCCGCGCTGTCGGCCGCGAGTCTCTCGGCTGCGGCCGCGCCGATCCCCGACGCCGCGCCGGTGACGACGGCGACCCTGGTGACGTGTCGGTCCGTGGGAGCGGCACTGTGCGGCTCACTCATCTGCTGCTGACTCCTCATTGCTGGAGACTGGGCTCGTCCTGAAACGACGGCACGACGGATCGGTACCAGCCTGCTCGACGACGGCGCGCACGTTCAGCATCGCCGCAGCACAACCGCATCGGCGTCGAAATCGGGGCGCCAGGGACAGGGGAGCCCCACCGACATCAGATGCACCGCGCCGTACTCCACGCCGGAGGCCTCCTCGCGGTAGCGTGCGGCGGGATCGAGCCCGCCCAGCCGCAGTCGGTCCGGGCGCCCGGGTAGCAGCGGCAGCCCCTTGAGCGTCCCGCTGTTCCAGGCCAGCACGATCTCGTGCGAGCCGTCGGGGGCGGAGTACTGCACGCCGCTGGTGGCGTCCCGGGGAGCACCGAGAAGGTGGACCTCACCCTGGTGCAGGGTCTCGCGCCACCGCTTGTACCGGGCGATCCACTCGGCGGCCTCGTCGCGCTCGGTGGGCGTCCACTTCCTGATGTCGGCGCCGATGCCGAGGGCGCCGGCCATGGCGGTCACGAAGCGGAACCGCAGGGAGCGCGGCCGGGTGTCGAAATACCCGGCGGAGTCGGTCACCCAGGAGCTCATCACGTGGGGCGCGTGGGCGTGCAGGAAGCCGTGCTGGATGGAGAGCCGGTCCTGCGGACCGGTGTTGTCGCTGGGCCACACGACGTCGGTCGCGGCGACGGCAGCGGCATCCGCACGCCCTCCGCCGCCCGCGCAGCCCTCGATCAGGACGTCTGGGTGCTCGCGGCGCAGCGTGCTCAGGATGTGGTGGTAGTTGGCCACATGGGCGGCGTCGAGGTCGGCCGCGCGCGGGAGCGGGTCACCGGGGCGTCCGCGCTCGGTCGGCGGACGGTTCATGTCCCACTTCAGGTAGCTGATCGGATGGTCGGTCAGCAGCTTGCGCAGCCAGGCCAGGACATGCGCGCGCACTTCGTCGCGGCCGAGGTCGAGGACGAGCTGGTTGCGGATCAGTGTGGCAGGGCGGCCCTCGACGGCGTAGATCCAGTCGGGGTGCTCGGCCAGCAACCGGGAGCCCGGGCTGACGGCCTCCGGTTCGACCCAGAGCCCGAAGCCGAGCCCGAGGCCGCGCACCTTGTCGACGAAGGCACCGAAACCGTCGGGGAACGCCGCAGGGTCCGGCTCCCAGTCCCCGAGCCCGGCCGTGTCGTCGGGGCGGTCGCTGAACCAGCCGTCGTCCACCACGAACAGTTCCGCGCCGATCGAGGCCGCGATCCGGGCGAGCTCCAGCTGCCCGTCCTGCTCGACGTCGAAGCCGGTGGCCTCCCAGGAGTTGTAGAGCACCGGCCGCGGTCGTAGGCTGCGCGGCCTGCTCTCCAGCCGCTCGTGCGCGTGCCAGACCCGCGCCAGGCCGCCCAGTCCCTGCGGGCTGAACGCGAGCAGGACCTGCGGCGTGGCCAAGGTGGCGCCGGCGGGCAGCAGCACCTCGCCCTCGTGTGGCTCGCGGCCGACGCGCAGCCGCAGCAGCCGGCCCGCGTCCACCTGCGCGTCGATGTGCCAGGACCCGGACCAGGCCAGGGCCACGCCCCAGGTCGGCGTTGTCGGGCCGTCAGGATCCGAGGCGTCCTGCACGGCCATCCACGGCGCGTAGTCCTGGCCGGAGACGCCCTGGGTGCTGCCGATGGCGAACCCGCCGCGGGCGAGGTCGATCTGTTCGAGCTGGAACTCCTGGACCCACTGGCCGACAAGATAGGTCAGCCGGGCGCCGCCCGGCACGGCGACGTTCACTGCGGCCGAGTCCAGCCGGCCGATCAGCAGGTCACCGTCGCCGGTGTTCGCGAGCTCGACCCAGCGCCGGATCACATCGGTGCCGGGTACGGTGCCGTAACACAGCACGGCCTCGAGCCCGAGCTGTTCGTCGGCGAACGCCAGCCGCAGCTCCCCGTCCGCCCCCGCCCGCTCGCCCGCGAAGGACCACCAGCAGCCGCGTTCGCCCCCCGGCCGACGCACGTCCAGTTCCGCGCCACCGAAGGGCCGCTGCCCGGTGGGCAGGTACTCGGCGGGTGCGGCGTCGGCCGCGGTGCGGAACGGGGTGCGGCCGTGTCCGGCGAGCGGGGAGGGGCCGTCCTCGACGCCGATGGGCCCCCACGAGGACAGCTCGGCCCACGCGCCGCTTTCCGCGATCTCGACGGTGTAGGAGGTCGTCGCGGCGCGCAGCGTCCAGCGTCGCGCGGTGTCCGCGCTCGTCTCGTCGGGTGCTGTCAGGTGGGTCATTTGACGGCTCCAAGGTTCAGGCCGGCGATGAAGTGGCGCTGGAAGCGCAGGAAGACGGCGACGGTCGGGATGGCGGCGATGACCGAGCCCGCGGCGATCACGTTCCAGTAGGACACGTACTGGCCCTGCAGGCTCAGCAGCGCCGGCGTCACCGGCATCTTGGACTGGGTGACTAGAACCGTGATCGGCCACAGCAGGTCGTTGAAGACCCAGGTGAACGACAGGGCAGCGAGCGCGGCCAGCGCCGGGCGGGTCAGCGGCAGCACGATCCGCCAGTAGATCTGGAAGGGCCCCGCGCCGTCGATCAGTGCGGCCTGCTGGATCTCGGCGGGGATCGTGCGCATGAAGCCCTGCAGGACGAACACGTAGAAGCCGAGGCCGAAGCCCACCTCCACCGCGATCAGTGTGGGCAGGGAGTCGTACAGACCGAACACCTGGCTGAGTTTGGCCACGGGCACCAGGAGGATCTGAGGGGGCAGCAGGTTGCCGCCGAGCATCACCAGGATCAGCGTCCGACGCAGCGGTATCTCGTACCGGCTGAGGGCGAAGGCCGCCATCGAGGCCAGCAGCAGCGTCACCACGACGGCCGGGACACTCACGATCGCACTGTTGATCAGCGCCTGCTGCATCCCGCCCCCGGACCAGGCAGCCGAGTAGTTGCCCGGGGCGAACGAGTGCGGCAGGGCGTTGAGACCGTTGCCCAGCACGTCGTCGGTGGAACGGAAGCTGATCACCAGGATCAGTGCGATCGGCAGGAACCACAGCAGCGAGAGCGCACTGGCTCCGGTGTGGAAGCCGATGGTGCGCATCCGCTTGCCCAGTGTGGCGGTGGCGGCCATCAGTCGCTCTCCTTGAACGCGCGGACCAGATAGCTGACGATGACGCCGAAGGCGAGCACGAAGATCGCGACGGCCAGAGCGCAACCGTAACCGAAGTCGGTGTTCACGAAAGCGGTCTGATACATGTAAGTACTGAGCAGCTGCGATGAGTTGAACGGACCGCCCTGGGTCAGCGACCAGACCACGTCGAAGGACCGCAGCGAGTCGATGATGATCACCGATACCACCACCGCGTTGACGCCGCGCAGCTGAGGCAGTGTCACGTGACGGAACTGCTGCCAGGCCGAGGCGCCGTCCATCTTTGCGGCCTCGTACAGGGCGGGGTCGATCCCCTTGAGGCCGGCCAGGTACAGCACCATGACGTAGCCGATCTCGCGCCACAGGGCCGGCAGGATCTGGGCGTAGAGCGCGGTGTTCGGGTTCGCCAGCCACGCGTGCTGCCAGCCGCCGAGGCCGATCGCCGACAGCAGACCGTTGGCCATGCCGGTCGGTTGGTAGAGCGTCTGCCACATCAGCGCGGTGGCCGTCAGCGAGAAGACCACCGGAAGGAACAGCACGGCACGGTAGACGGCGATGCCGCGTCGCTCGCGCTGCAGGAACATCGCGCAGCCCAGGCCGCCGGCGGCGGACAGGCCTCCGAAGAGCAGCAGCCAGATCGCGGTGTTCCCCAGCGCCTTCAGGAACACCGGGTCGTGAAGCATCCGGCTGTAGTTGCCAAGGCCCGCGAAGCTCGGCGCGTCCACGCCGTTCCAGTTCGTCAGCGAGATGTAGACGCCCTGGATCGCCGGCCAGAACACGCTGACCGACTCCACGAGCAGCGGCACCAGGACGAACGCGAGGATGAGCGGGGACGTGCGGGCGGGCCCGCCGCGGCGGAGCCGCCCGCGCCGAAGCGGGGCGGCCGCGGGCGCGACAGGCGCCTGGGTGTGCAGGAGAGTCATGCGGTCTTCCAGACCTGTTCCGCCTGCGACTGCCAGGTGGAGAGGATCGAGGTGAGCTGGCCGGGGTTCTGGATGAAGTTGATCAACGCGGTGTTCGCCGTGTTCTGCAGGGCGTCGGACGAGTCCCGGTTGAAGAACTGGGTCAGCTGGTCGGCTGCGTCGAGCATCGCCTTGCCCTTCTGGACCAGGGGCGTCGACGGGGCGGTGGCCTGCGGGTTCGCCGGGATGACCGTGCCGGAGGAGGTCGCCGTCCACAGGTTCTGCGCGGCGGGCGTCGCCATCCAGGTCATGAAGTCGAGCACGGCTGCGGCGTTGTGCGTCTTGGAACTCGCGAAGAGGCCGTCGGTCGGCGCCTCCTCGGCATCCGGGACGGAGGGGTCGATCACCGGGAACTTGAAGAAGTCCAGGTCGTCGATCGAGCCCTTCGGCACGGCATCGGCGAAGAACGTACCGGTCAGCAGCATGGCGGTCTGGCCCTGGAGCAACTGGTTCGACGCCTCCTGCCAGGTGACCGCCGTACCGTTGGGGTCGAAGTAGGGCAGCACCTGCTTCCAGGTCGTGAACACGTCGACGACCCTGCGGTCGGTGAAGCTGTGCTGCCCTTGCAGCAGCGCGCGGTGGAAGTCGGCGCCGTTGAGCCGGATGTCGAAGTAGTCGAACCAGGCGGCGGCCACCCAGGCATTGCCAGTCCCGGCGCCCAGGCCGATCGGGGTCACGCCCTTGGACTTGATGGTCGCGCACGCGTTGAGGAAGTCCGACCAGGTCTTGGGCTCGCTCAGGCCCCACTTGGCGAACTGGGACTTGCGGTAGAACACGCCCCACCAGTAGTAGTCGGTGGGTACGAAGATCTTCTTGCCGGTCGCGTCGGTGCTGAGGGCCTTCAGGGCGGGCTGGTAGTTGCCCATCGTCGACCAGGCGCCGCCCACGTCCAGCAGCAGGCCCTTGGAGGCGTAGTGGGCGGCGTCGTGGCCGGCGTACCAGGTGTAGATGTCCGGCGGGTTCGCCGAGGTCAGGTAGGTCGGCAGCAGCGGCTGGTAGGTGGTGGCCGCCACCGTGTTGAGGTTGACGGTGTACTTGCTCTGCTTGTTGTAGGCGGCGACGAGTGCCTGCATCGCCTTCTCGGCGAGCGGTGAGGACAGGTCGGACTGAAGGGTGATCGCGCCGCCCTGCTGGGCCGAGCCGGCTCTCGAGGTGGTCGTGGCGCAGCCGCTGAGCGCGAGACCGGCGCCGATGGCGCCCGCCCCGGCCAGCAGGCCGCGACGGGAAATGGTGTGGCTGGACATGAGTGCTCCCGGGTGGGGGTGAGGGTGGGAGGTTCAGGCGGGGCTGGTTGTGTGAGGCCGCGCGGGTCCCGGGCCACGCCGCGTGCGCGAGCAGCGGCCCGGGCGGCGCGTCACAGCTCGATGAGGTGGACCTGTCCGTCGATGCCGCGGTAGGTGATCCACGCGTAGCCGTTGTCACCGGCGGCGGCGCCGAAGGAGCCGTTGTAGTTGTCGCTGGTGAACTCGCTTCGCTGGAACCATCCGCTCCACGAGCCGGAGGTCAGGTTGTCCTCCCAGGTCGTGTAGTCCGACGCGCGCGCGAACAGGTAGACGCGGCCCTGGGTCTCCAGCAGCGTGGGGCTGGCGCTGACCGTGCCGCCCAGGCTCGTCCACCCCGACCACTGGCCGGCGGCGGTGGAGGTGTCGATCCAGACGGCGTCGTCGTTGGTGCGCACCGCCATGTAGGTGGTGGTGCCGTCGGTCACCGCGGAAGGCCGGCCGTAGACGGACAGGCCGGTCGGCGCGGCGACGGCACTCCAACTGCCGCCGGCGGGGAGGGTCCAGATCTGGCCGTCGGTGCCGGTGCCGGTCAGGGTCCAGGTGGTCGGGCCGGTGTAGGCGACGGTCGGCGCGTCGGCGAGGCTGCCGCCGAGAGAGGTCCAGCCGCTCCACGAGCCGTTCGCGTAGGTGTTGCGGTAGGCGTGGGAGTCGGTGCCCAGAACGAACACGTCGAGGGATCCGTTGGACGCCGCGTACGCCGCGGGCTGTCCGACGATCTGCCCACCGACCGGGCCCCCCAGAGAGGTCCAGGTGCCGGACCATGCTCCCGAGCTCGTGGTGGTCTGCTCCTGCAGCGCTCCGTTCGCGCCGCGGACGAATGCCGCGGAGTTCACGTCGCTGACGTGCACCAGGGCCGGATCGGCGCTCGCCTGGCCGCCCAGAGCGGTCCCCGGCAGTGCGTCGGTTCCGCTCAGGAGCAGCATCGCGGTGCCGTCGGCCGGAACGGTGGTGGTGTAGGACGTCGTGGACGAGCCGAGGTCCGCCCGCGCCGTCAGGTCGCGGACATCGACGTTCCCGCTGAGCCCGGCCTGGGCGAACTGGACGCTCATGCTCTGCGCGGTGCTCGACCGGTTGAGCAGCACGACCGCCCGCCGCCCGGTGCCCGACAGGACCTTGCTGTACACGGTGCCGGTGGAACTGGACGCGATCGCCACGCCCTGGACGTCCAGCGGGTCCTGGTCGACCGCGATGATCTCGGGATTGGCCAGGGTGTTCAGCATGGCCTGCGGCAGGGTGCGCGGGTCGGAGCCGAGCACGAGGGGTGAGGCCATCTCGGCCCACATCTCGAACTGCGCGGTGGACTGGGTCTGGTCGAGTTCGTATCCCCCGCCGGAGAGCGGGCGCATCGGGATCAGGTTGTCGGGGTCGTTGTAGTGGCCGGGTCCGGTGGCCTCCGGATGGGCCTGGTTGTCGTCGAGGTTGCGCAGGACGTTCGCGAACTCGCCGGCGGTCGGGGTCCCGTAGGCGATGTCCGTGTCGGTGCGCCAGGAGTCGGCGATCGTCGGGCCGAAGGTGTAGTTGTTCCAGGCGTAGTAGGCCGAGGGGTTCGACGTGCCCCAGGCCGAGGTCAGCGGGTTGCACACGGCCAGCAGCATCTGCCGGCCGGACTTCGCGATCGCCTGGCTGAACTGGGTGAAGGCCGGGCCCGGGTTCATGTCCTCGGCGATGCCGCACAGGAAGTCGACCTTGATCGCGTCGACGCCCCAGGAGGCGAACTGGTCGGCGTCCTGCTGGTAGTAGTTGCCGCTCCCGAGGCCGCAGTCGGCGCTGTTGTAGACGCCGGCGTCGGTGTAGATGCCGAGCTTGAGGCCGCGGGCGTGCAGCCAGCTCGCCAGCGCGGCGATCCCGTCGGGGAACTCGGCCGGGTTCGCGACCAGCTGTCCCTGTGCGTTGCGGGGCGTGGATGCCTGCCAGCCTCCGTCGAGCCAGACGTAGTTGTAACCGGCCGCGGCCAGGCCGGTGCTGACCAGAGAGTTCGCAACGCTCTCCACGGAGCTCTCGGTCGGACTGCCGCCGATGGCGTAGTACGTGTTCCAGCCCATGTAGGGCGTCGGATCAAGACCGCTGTCGTAGGAAGCGGGTGAGCTCTGGGCGGCACTGGCCGAGTGGTGGACCAAGGCCGCCGAGCGTCGTGCGGGCGAGGAAGCCGAAGCGGACCTTGCGGTGCCGTGGCCTGCGGCCTCGGCCTGTACCGCCGTCGCGACAACCATTCCTACGGCCAAGGCCGCAGTAGCCCACCGGCGCGCGCCAGGCAGGCGCCGACTCTCTGCGCGGAACGTATCTGACATGCCCTCGAATCTCCGTCGTCGTCGACTGAAGGAGCTCCCCTTCCGAGCGGGTCCGGGGAGTGAGAGAGACAGTGCCGGACACCCATCCTCACGTCAAGAATAAATTCGTAATTAACGATTTGATGCGGCGTCATCCCAGGCCGGCGGCCTGTCTTATGAGGTCATTCGCCCGATATGTTCAGTCCCGAGGTGATTGATCTGCACGGTGGAGAGGATGTGCGGTCCGGCGCCGTCCAGGCGGGTGGTGGCGATCATCGCGCGCCCCAGCTGCTCGGTGCTGGTCACGTAGCGGGGTACCACGCGACGCAGCAGCGGGTAGAGCGGGGACGTGATCTTGTAGAAGAGCCGGTACCAGGTGGTGCCGGACGTCTCCCCGTGGAGGGGCTGGATCATTCCGGGGCGGAACATGTAGGCGCGCATGTCCATGGCCAGCAGGGTGTTCTCCGTTTTCCCCTTCACCCGGGCCCAGTAGGTGCGGCCCTGTTCCGAGCTGTCGGTTCCCTCTCCCGACACGTAGACGAACGTCAGGTGCGGGTTGCCGGCGGCCACCACGCGGGCGGCCTCCACGGTGTAGGTGTAAGTGATCAGCTCGTATTCGGCGTGGCTTCGCCCCGCCACGGAGACGCCGAGGGTATAGAAGCAGGCGTCGGCCCCTGCCAGGTCCTGCTCCAGCGAGGACAGGTCGGCGAAGTCCGAGTGGACGACCTCGCGGAGTTTGGGTTCGTTCCGGCCCAGTGGCCGGCGGACGACGGCGATGATCTCCGTCACCTGGGGGTCTTCCAGGCAGGCGCGGAGCACTCCCTGTCCGACCATGCCCGATGCGCCAAACAGGATGACCTTCACCGTGACCCTCCTTCTGTTCTCGTTCGGTTCCGGGTGGTGGTTGTGCTTGGTCAGCGCGGCGGCTGATCGGTCGTCAGTCGGCGGCGGGTTCAATGATTCGGCGGGCGGCCTCGACGACCGCCGCGCGGTGCTGTGCCAGGCGTTCCGGCTTTTGGAGCTGGCCACCCTCGTCGGCCCAGAACCATGCCTGGGCCGCGGCCAGGACCATGGTCAGCAGGTCGTCGGGCAGCATCTCCTGGGCGAGGTCGCCGCGCTGCTGCGCCTCGGCCAGGCTGGCGGCCTTGCCCTCGAAGGCCTCCGCTTCGAGCCCGTCGGCGTCGGGGCGTTCCAGGAGCTTCCAGAGGCGCAGGCGCATGAGGTCCCGCCGGGCAACCAGGTGGTCGAAGATAGCTCCCGCATAGCCGGGCAGGTCCTCGACGTCGAACGGCACGGCCGCGATACCGGCCTCGACCGCCCGCCGCAGCACCTCGTCGAACAACTGCTCCTTGTTGCCGAAGTAGATGTAGATCATCCGCTTGTTCGCCCCGGCGTTCTCGGCGATGCGGTCCACGCGGGCGCCCGCGATGCCGTAGGCGGCGAACTCGGCGAAGGCGGCGTCGAGCAGTCGGGTCTTGGTGGCGTTGGCATCGCGTGGCGGCATGAACCAACCCTACAACTAACTATCCAGTTGGTTGACTCCCAGAAGAGGCGGATCTACGTTGGTATCTATCCGGTTAGTTCGGAGGATCGTGATGGAACAGCGCACGCTGGGCAATGAGGGCCTGACCGTGGGGGCGCAGACGCTCGGCCGCATGGGCATGAGCGCCTTCTACGGGACGACCGACGAAGCGGAGTCGCTCGCCCCCGAGCACCTGGGCACCCTCGACGGCTGACCCGACACCACCCGGGCTTGTGGCCGCGCACGCCGGGCCAACACTTCTTGGATCACACAAAGGACACTGCAATGCCGCAAGCGGCCGACCGCCTCACCCTCGGCGAGACCACGATCACCTACCTCGTCGACGGGTCGGGCGAGCACAACCCGGACACCATGCTGCCGGGCCTGGACTGGGCGGCCCACCCCGGCTCCCTGACGGACGGCCACCTGGTCCTCACCTTCGGCGCCTTCCTCGTGCAAACCGGGGACCGGAACATCCTGGTCGACCTCGGCATCGGCGACCTGGACATGGACATCCCTGGCCTGGCCCACGTCAAGGGAGGCCGCCTGTTGGAGAGCCTCGCCGCGGAAGGGCTTTCCCCCGAGGACATCGACACCGTGGTGTACACCCATCTGCACCTGGACCACATCGGCTGGACCAGCGACGTCGCACCGACGTTGCACGGGCAGGGCGCGAATACGCCCAGGGGTCTCACGTTCGCCGGTGCCCGGCACCTGATGGCCGAGCCGGAGTGGCAGTACTGGACCACCGGCGAAGGAGCCCATGAGGTGGGCGGGCCCGACCCCGTGGCCACGCTGGGGCCACTGCTTGGCGCCGTCGACTTCGTCCAGGGCGGTGACACCGTCGCACTGGGCGTCACCGTCGAGGACACCGCCGGACACACCCCCGGACACCTGGCCGTCGTCGTCCGCGACCCCTCCGGCGCGAGCGCCGAGTCGGTGCTGATCGCGGGAGACATCTTCCACGCACCGGTGGAGATGGCCGAGCCGACCTGCGTCTTCTCCACCGACGTCGACCCGGCCCAGGCTCGGAAGGTGCGCAACTGCATCCTCAAGCGCCCCGACACCGTCATCGCCGCCGGCCACTTCACCGATGGCGTCTTCGGCCGCGTCACCGAGGCCGGCACCGGCTACACCTGGACCCCCATCCGCCCCGTACCGCCACCGCACGACCAACCCGCGCGTCTGCCCAGCGGCTCTGACTGAGCCTCATACCGTACGGATTACCAAGCCCTGACCACTGATACCCGGTTTGAAGCACCCGAATACGAATGGAGAAACCATGTCCCCCCACGCGCCCCTCGCGCCGCAGGAAGCCGCCGACCGGCTGGCCATCCGCGAGCTCGTCGACGCCTACGCCCACTGCGCCGACCGCCGCGACGCGAAAGGTCAGATGGCCCTGTTCACCGAGGACACACGCTTCCTCGTGTACATGGACGCCACCGCCGCCGAACCCACCCAGGAACTGACCGGCCGCGAATCCCTGGCCCCGGTGTTCGACAACCTGAACACCTACCAGGCCACCACCCACTTCAACGGCCAGAGCACCGTCACTCTCGACGGCGACCGCGCCACCGGCGAAAGCTACTGCCTCGCCCACCACATCTCCCGCGACGAGCCCCCGCAGCGCACCATCATGATCGCCTCCATCCGCTACCTCGACCAGTTCGTCAAGCAGGCCGACGGCAACTGGTACTTCGCCGAACGCCGCCTCATGGTCGACTGGACCGAGACCCGCCCCTGCTCCCCCTGAGCACCAATCCCCGGGACGCCATCCCCGCCCAGCCGTCCACGAGCGGGCGGGAGACCCGAGTCCGGAGTCCGTCCCCTCGGCTGGGGCCGCCCTCCGGGAGACGGCATCGGCACTGCGTGGATCTGTCCCCGGGCCGCGGGACCAGCAGGCGTCGCGGGCAAAGGCGCCGACTCGCACAACAGTGAAGGACACATCCCCATGAGCAAGACCTGGTTCATCACCGGGACCTCCCGCGGCTTCGGCCGTGCCTGGACGGAGGCCGCTCTCGCCCGCGGCGACAAGGTCGCTGCCACGGCCCGCAACACCGACTCCCTCAAGGACCTCGCCGAACGTTACGGCGACGCCCTGCTGCTCCTCGCGCTCGACGTCACCGACCGCGCCTCCGCCTTCGCCGCCGTCCAGGAGGCGCACCGCCACTTCGGCCGCGTAGACGTGGTGGTCAACAACGCGGGCTACGGCCACTTCGGCTTCATCGAGGAACTGACGGAGCAGGAGGTCCGCGCACAACTGGAGACCAACCTGTTCGGCGCCCTGTGGGTGACCCAGGCCGCCATCCCGCTCCTGCGCGAGCAAGGCAGCGGCCATTTCCTGCAGGTCTCCAGTGTCGGCGGCGTGGCCGCCTTCCCCGGCCTCGGCGCCTACCACGCCTCCAAATGGGGCCTGGAGGGCTTCTCTGACGCCCTGCTCCAGGAGCTGGCGCCGTTCGGCATCAAGGTCACCCTCATCGAGCCCGGCGGCTACGCCACCGACTGGGGTGGCGACTCCGCATCCCACTCCGAGCCCAACCCGGTCTACCAGCCGCAGCGCGACGCCATCGCCGCGCACTTCAGCTCCGTCCCGCAGCCAGGGCCCGAGGTCACCGTCCCCGCGGTCTTCGCGGCCGTCGACGCCGCCGAGCCGCCGCTGCGCCTGCCGCTGTCCGGCTTCGCCTACGAGATCGTCACGGAGGTCTACCGCCAGCGGCTGCAGGCCTGGAAGCGGTGGGAGGCCGTCTCCTACTCCGCGGACGGCACCTGACGGCCGTACGCCTCCTCGACGCACCACCCGGCGGCGGGGCCGAGCGCCGCGCGAACACCGCTACTGGGGACCCGACATCTGATGAGGGACGAAGGCGTCGCCTCCGCGACCGGGCAACCGACCCTGTGGCGGAGGGTGCGTCGCGGGCTGTGGCAGCCACCGAGCCCCCACGGCGCGTCACCACGCGAACGCGTCGTCGGCCCGCGCGAACTGTTCTACGACCTGGTCGGCGGCGCCCTCCTGGTTCGACCGGACGGCCACATCGCAACCCGCTGGCGCGAACACCCACCCAATCCCGTCGCCCGTCAGCACACCCTCGCGGCCGTCACCGGATCGCAGGCCGCTCGATAGACCGCTGTCACGCCCCGTCCAGATGCGGTGGACACGACAACGCTGTCGTCCCAAGGCACTTGAGCCTCGGTCGCTCGACGTCGGGCCGCCAGGGTCTCGGCCACCCTCCAGGGTTAGCAGAATGCACGGGAGGAGCGGGCCTTCGTCGGTGGCTCAGTGGCTCGGTGGCTCGGTGGCTCGGCCGCGGAGGAGTCCCGCCTCACTCGGGCCCGGACGCGGCGGCGCACCGCCCACCACGCCCGGCCCTGAGCTGGTCGGATGAGATCTCCGGCAGGTGTGGTCCCGGGCGCGCGGTCCGCTTCCGGTCGGACGCACGGGTGCAGTGTGATGGACCGTATGGACAGTGAAGGTCGCACCACAGCAGACACCGCCAGGAACGACCCCCTGGTCCAGCTGAGCCTCGACCGGTTGCGGCAGCGCACCAGCATGAAATGGCGCGCCTACCCCGCTGACGTGCTCCCGCTGTGGGTCGCGGAGATGGATGTCCCCCTCGCCCCCGCCGTCGTGGCCGCCCTGCACGAGGCGATCGACCTCGGCGACACGGGCTACCCCTACGGCCGTGCCTACGCTGAGGCGCTCGCGGACTTTGCGCGCGAGCGCTGGCACTGGGACGGTCTGCGCGTCGAGGACACTGCGATCGTGCCAGACGTCATGCTGGGCGTGGTCGAACTGCTGCGACTGGTCACGGACCCGGGTGACGCCGTCGTCGTGTGCTCCCCGGTCTACCCGCCCTTCTACGCCTTCGTCAGCCACGATGGCAGGGAGATCGTCGAAGCTCCCCTGGGCGCCGACCTGCGCATCGACCTGGACACCCTCGAAGGGGCGTTCGTCCGGGCACGCGACGACGGCCGCCGCGGCGCGGCGTTCCTGATGAGCAATCCGCACAACCCCACCGGAGTCGTGCACACCCGCGAGGAACTGCGAGCTGTGGCGGAACTCGCCCGCGCGCACGGGGTGCGGGTCGTGTCGGACGAGATCCACGGGCCTCTGGTGCTCCCGGGGGCCGCCTTCACGCCCTTCCTCAGTGTCCCCGGCGCGGAGAACGGCCTGGCCGTGACCTCCGCGTCCAAGGCGTGGAACCTCGCCGGGCTCAAGGCCGCGGTCACCTTCGCAGGGCCGGAAGCCGCGGCCGACCTGCGGCGCATGCCTGAGGAGGTCAGTCACGGACCGAGCCACCTCGGCATCATCGCCCACACCGCGGCCCTGCGCTCCGGCCGCGACTGGCTCGACGACCTGCTGACGGGACTCGATGCCAACCGACGCCTGCTCGGACGCCTGGTCGAGCGGCACCTTCCGGGCGTCACGTACCGGCGCCCCGAGGCGACGTACCTGGCCTGGCTCGACTGCACCGCGCTGGACCTGCACGACGACCGCGCCGACGGACCCGGCGTGGTCAGCGACCTGGCCGGTCCGGCGCGGATGTTCCACGACCGGGCCCGGGTGGCACTCAGCTCGGGCCACGTCTTCGGCACCGGCGGTGCGGGCTGCGTGCGTCTCAACTTCGCCACCTCCCCGGCGGTGCTGCGCGAGGCTGTGGAACGCATGGGACGAGCGATCGCCGACCTGTGACACACCCCGTCAGGCACCCCGCCGGACGCGCCGGATACGGCAGAGTGGAGGCAGTCGCCTCCCAGCTCAGGGACGCGTCGCATCCTCCGGGGTCAACCAAGGGGTGGCATCGTCCGCCTGACGGGATGCGCTCAGCGCGACGAGCGCGGCGGTGATGAGGGCGAGCTCTGCCAGGGCCGGCAGGTGTCGGGCGGCGGGGAGCCGGATCAGCAGCGCCGCGGCGGCGGCCAGTTGGGCGCGCGGAACCGCTGGACGGTCAGCCTGGTGAACGCCGCGTGCCCCACAGGGCGGTCTGCCACGCGCCCGCCTGGTCACCGGAGGCCCGCAGGTACCGGGCGGCCTGGAGCAGGGCTACTACGTCTTCGCGACGTCGACAACGCCATGCGCATCGCCCAGGAGGAGGTCTTCGGCCCGATGCTGGTCGTCATCCCCTACGAGGACGAGGACGACGCCGTGCGCATCGCCAACGACTCCGAGTACGGCCTGTCCGGCGGGGTGTGGTCCGCCGACGAACAGCACGCCCTGGCCATCGCCCGCCGCATCCGGACCGGCAACCGTCACGATCAACGGCGCGCCGGTCGGCTTCGACGGCCCGTTCGGCGGGGTTCAAAGCCAGCGGAATCGGGCGCGAGTACGGCTTCGCCGGCCTGAACACCTACCTCGAGTACAAGACCGTCACCCTCTGATCACCCGTCGAACAGCGTCGGTGGCCCACTCCACGTTCACAGCTTCGCGCCGTGGAGAAACCGCGCGCTACCGGCTCATGGCGTCGAGTCGGGCGACCGCGTCGGCGGGCAACGACAGGTCGGCGGCGGCGATGTTCTCGCGCAGATGAGCCCGGGAGGAGGTGCCCGGGATCAGCATGGTGGTGAGCGAGCGCTGGAGCAGCCAGGCCAGGGCGACCTGCTTCGGAGAAGCTTCGAGTTCCGTGGCGATGTCGGTGAGCGCCTGGAACTGAAGCGGCTGGAAGCCGCCGAGGGGGAAGAACGGGGCGAAGGCGATGTTCTCGGCGGCGCAGCGGTCCACGAGTGCGTCGTCCTTGCGGTTGGCGAGGTTGTAGAGGTTCTGCACGGTGACCACCGGGGCGATGGCCTGTGCCTCGGTGAGCTGGGTGTCCGTGGTTCCGCTGAGCCCGAGATGGCGGATCAAGCCCTGGCGGCGCAGGTCGGCCAGGGTGCCGAACTGCTCGGCGATGGAGTCGTCGGATGGGCCGTCGAAGGAGGCGATGCGCAGGTTGACGACGTCCAGGGTGTCGAGGCCGAGGTGCCGGAGGTTGTCGTGGACCTGGGCGGTGAGTTCTGCGGGTCGCTGTGCCGGGAACCAGGCGCCGGTCTCGTCGCGCCTGGCCCCGACCTTGGTGACGACGTGCAGGTCCGCCGGGTACGGGTGCAGGGCTTCCCTGATGAGCTCGTTGACGACGTAGGGACCGTAGTAGTCGCTGGTGTCGATGTGGGTGATGCCCCGTTCGACGGCCTCGCGCAGCACCGTCAGAGCCTGGTCACGGTCCTTGGGCGGTCCGAAGACCCCTGGGCCGGCCAACTGCATCGCGCCGTAGCCCATCCGGCTCAGGGTGAGGTCGTCGGCGAGGGTCAGGGTGCCGCCGGGAGCGGTGCTGGTCATGGTGTGCCCTTCCTGTCCGTTTCTTGTCCGTTTCTTGTCCGTGCCGTCGTCGGGGGTGTCACGGAGCTCAGTGGAGTCCGTTGTGGCGGGCCTGGGTGGCGGCGGCCTGCGGTCCGTCGGCGAAGGCGGGGCCGTGGCCGGGCAGGAGCAGCACGAGTGGTAGCTCGGCCAGCCGGTCGAGAGAGGCGAGTGCTGCGGCGCCGTCGTGGGTGAAGCCGCGGGAGACCAGGGACGGGCCGGTGTGTCCGGTCATGTCTTCGCGGGTGACCAGGGCGTCGCCGGTGAACAGCACCCCGAGCGCCGGGAAGTGGTAGGCGACGGTGCCCTGGGTGTGGCCGGGCAGGGCGACGGCCTGCGGCCGGCCGGGGAACTCGTCGAAGTGGTGGTCGCCTTGGAAGGTGTGCGCGCCGTGCACCGGTTTGCCGCTGAAGCCGCCCATGCGGGCCAGGTGCAGCGGGCCGCTGATCGCTGCGGGACGGCGCAGCAGGTACGGGAGCATGGAGCGTTCGGGCTTCGCGTGGCGCATGGCACTGCGGGGTCCGTCGGTGAGGATCGCCGCGTCGGCCTCGTGAATCCAGATGTCCGCGCCGGCCCGCTGGGCGGCGGTCACCAGTCCGGTGTGGTCCGGGTGGCCATGGGTGAGCAGGACCGCCTTGATGTCGTGCAGGGACCTGCCGGAGCGAGCCAGGTGTTCCCGCAGTTGTCCCAGGTGGCCGGGGAGCCCGGCGTCGACCAGAACCAGGCCGTCGGGGTGGTCGACCAGGTAGAAGTTGACCATGTCGTCGCCGAGGCGTTCGACAGCTGGGGCGACCTGCTGGACTCGATCGGGCTGCGTGCGACGAGACATGATTCCCTCACTGCTGCGCGCGTCAAATATTTGACTACAGTCAACTGTATCTAATCCCTGGAGGGCATGCTCCATGTCGTCGACACCGGGCCGCAAGCCGTACGACTCCACCCGGCGCGCCGCCGCCGCGCGGCGTACCCGCGCGGCGGTGCTGAGGGCGTTCGGCGAGCTGCTCGTCGCCGACGGCTTCAAGGCCGCCACGATCCGCGCGGTCGCCGACCGCGCCGGCGTCTCGGCCGAGACCGTCTACAAGACGTTCGGCGGCAAGGAGGGACTGGTCAAGGCGCTGTGGGACGTCACGCTGGCGGGCGACGACGAGCCGGTGGCCATGATCGACCGCGAGCAGGCACGCGAGGTGCGCGCCGCCGACGAGCCCGCGACGAAGATGTGGCTGTACGCCCGCGCCGTCCGGGCCATCCATGAGCGAGTGACGCCGCTGGCGACACTGCTGGCCCAGGCGGGCCCGGAGGGCGCCGCCGTACTGGCGACGGGCGAGCAGGAGCGGCGCGTGTCGGTCCGCGCCTTCGTCGACCATCTCGCCGACCGCGGCGTGCTGCGCCCGGGCGCCGACCCCGTCCACGTCACGGACGCCTGCTGGGCTCTCACGACGACCGCACTCTTCGCCAAACTCACCGTGGAGGCCGGCTGGGACGGCGACGCCTACCAGCGCTGGCTCACCGACATGCTCACCGCCACACTGCTGTGATCGCGCCGGTCCGCGCCGCCCGGCGGCGGGGCGCTGAACCCCGGGCACGCATCCGCGGATGCACGGCTGGGCCTCAGACCGGGTTGTTCCACATGCGGAACATGGTGCACTTGCTGTTCTTGTCGAACGACACGGTCCACAGATTGGCGAAGGTGCCAAGTTCCTTGTAGCGGCCGGTGCCCTCGATCGCTGCGGTATCTCCGTTGATGGTGAGGAGGGACCACTCGAAGTCCCAGCCGCCCTCCTGCCACAGTGCACGGCCGAGCCGGGACCCTTGAGCCTTGAGCCGGGCCGGCCGGTCGGTCTCAGTCGGACCTGTCAGGGCCGGTCACTCACACCGTGCGGGCGCCAGTCCACCGGCGGCGGCAGTGTGCCCTGCGCGATGATGTTCGTGTAGACGCTCTCCAGCGCCTGGCTGAGCGGCCCTTCAAGCTCGCGCGGCAAGCCGTCGAAGAACAGGCGGCGCACGAGTTCCACGTGTCCCACGGCCGCGTCCTCGAGCACCCTCCGGCCGTGCCGCGTCAGCCTGACCTCGGTCACGCGCCTGTCGCTCGTGGACAGGCTGCAGCTCACGAGGTCCCGCTGGGCCATCCGCCGCACGTGGTGCGAGACCCGGCTGCGCTCCCAACCGATCTGCGCGGCCAGCACCTTGATCGGCATCAGGCCCCTGTCGGCGACGCTCAGGGCCGTCAGGACGTCGTAGTCCGGCAGGGACAGATCGCTGTCGGACTGGAGCTGGCGATTCATCTCGTAGGTCAGCCGCAGCTGCACCCGGATGTACGCCAGCCAGGCCCGTTGCTGTTGGCTGTCGAGCCACCCGCCCTCGGGCACCGGCGCGCCACCGTTGGAATTGCGTGACATTTCACCTAAGCTTTCTGTCAAGGACCACCGTCAAGGCGTGCCGCCCCCACATCATCGCGCGGGGACCGCCAGGAGCAGGAGGTACCCATGCCGTACGCAGCAGTGCTCACCGGATACGGATCACCCGAGACGCTCGTGTGGTCGGAAGTCGCCCTGCCCGCACCGGGACCCGGCCAGATCAGGATGCGCGTGCACGCGGCAGGGGTCGGCCCGACCGACCTGAAGATCCGGCGCGGCGACCTGCGAGGAGTCTTCCCGCTGCCCGACCCCGCCGTTCTCGGCTTCGAGGCCGCCGGCACCGTCGACGCCCTCGGCGCGGGCGTGACCGGCGTGTCGGTGGGTGACGAGGTCGCCGCCCAACTGCCCGCGCTCGGCGGGTACGGCGAATACGCCCTCACCTCGGCTTGGACCGCCAAACCGGCCGGCGTGAGCTGGGCCGACGCCGCAGCGCTGCCCGCCTCGGCCGAGGCCGCCGTCGGCGTCCTGCGCCAACTCGGCGTCACCTCCGGCGAGACCCTGCTCGTCCTCGGCGGCGGAGGCTCGGTCGGCGTGATCGCCACCCAGCTGGCCGTGTCCCAGGGACTTACGGTCTTCAGCGCCACCGGCCCTCGCGACGAGCAGTTCGCGAAGGAGCTCGGCGCGATCCCGGTCCGCTACGGATCGGCGCTCCTCGCGCAGGTACGCACGCACGTCGGCAAGGTGGACGCTGTCCTCGACGCCGCAGGCAAGGGCGGTCTGCGCGACGCCGTCGAACTCGCGGGCGGCCCCGCGCGCGTGATCACCCTCGCGGACGAGCACGCGGCCGACTTCGGCGTCGCCCTCTCCGCCCCCACCCCGGACCGCGCCCCCGACGCGGTCGAGCAGATGATGCCACTCCTCGCGTCCGGGCAACTCCGCCTGCGTGCCCAGCGACTGCTGCCGATGCGGGACGCGGCGCAGGCACACGCCCTCCTCGAAGCGGGCACAGCGCACGAGAAGCTCGTCCTCACCGCCTAGCGGCCCGTCGCAGGACACCGTTCACACCAACCGCGGAAGGAACCAGATGGAGAGCCCGATCGAGGTGGTGCGCAGGTTCTGCGCGGCGTGGTCGGACAACGCCGAGGCCGCCGAGCTGGCAGCGTTCTTCACCGACGATGCCGTCTACCACAACATCCCGCTCGAGCCGACCATCGGTCGAGATGCCATCTCCGACACCATCAGCTCGTTCATTCGCCCTGGCCCGCCAGGTATCGAGCACATCGAATTCCGTGTCATCAACATTGCGGCCAACGGACCGGTCGTCATGACCGAGCGGGTGGACGTCTTCAGACTCGCTGACAAATCGTTCGAGCTGCCGGTCATGGGGACCTTCGAGGTCACTGACGGCAAGATCAACGCCTGGCGCGACTATTTCGACCAGAACCAGTTCACCAACCGGATGGGATAAGCGCGCAGAGCCCGGACGGCTCACGGCTCTGCCGTGCTGCAGCTTCGTGCGCGAGGACGGCGTCGTCCGTTCGAGTGACGCATGGCCGAACGCAGATGCGGTCACCGTGGAGGCGTCGCAGGCTGGGCCGCATGACCGAGCCATCGCCCTCCGGCGCGCCGCACCACCACGCTCACGTCGTTGTCCACCACGTCGTCGACGCCAACCCGCCGTTCCGGCGCGTGGACATTCTCGGCACTGAGGTGGGCAGGGCCCACAGCCTTCGGGACGTCGCCGAGTTCTGCCGCCGCGCCGGCCTGGACGAGCTCGACCTTGAGGCCGACGACATGGTGCAGTGGATCGGCGGCGGCTCTGACGTATGGGAATGACCTGCGGTACCGGAGGGGGGCGTCCAGTCAGTGCGTCGGAGGTCAGCGGGCCTGGCGCCCGCTCCAACCGGCTACGGCATGAGGACGATCTTGCCGTGGGTGTGGCGTCGTTCGAGCTCGGCGTAGGCCTCGCGGACCTGCGTGAGCGGGTAGACGCTCGCGATCGGTACCTCGAGGTGTCCGTCGGCGATCAGGCCGGCGAGCTCGGCGAGTACCTTCGCCCCCGGTCCGGCTGCGGTCCCTCCATCGGTCTTCACCCCGTACCTCGCGGCGGCCACGAAGTCGGTGATGGTGTCGATCCGCTCGGTCGCGACGCCGAGGGCCAGGGCGAGTTCGACGTACCCGTCCCCGAAGGTGTCGATGAAGGCGTCCACGCCGCCCGGCGCAGCGGCTCTGATGCGGTCAAGGACGCCCTCCCCGTACCTGACGGGGATCACGTCGTAGCTCCTCAGCCACGCGTGGTTGCGCTCGCTCGCCAGGCCGATCACCGTGGCCCCGGTGCGGCGCGCCAGCTGGACCGCGAGTGAGCCGACTCCGCCGGCGGCCCCGGAGATGACGACGGTCTCCCCCTTCTCGGGCCCCACGGCGTGGACCGCTCCCCACGCGGTGACACCGGCGACATACAGACTGCCTGCCACCTCCCAGGAGACCCGGTCCGGTTTGCGCGTGAGGTCGTCCGCCTCGACCAGGACCAGCTCCGCCTGCGAGGCCCGCTTGTTACTGAAGCCGATCACCTCGTCACCTGGAGCGAATCCTCCGACCCCGGCACCGACCTCCTCGATGACGCCGGCCAGGTCGCTGCCCTGCCCTGAGGGGAAGGTCGACGGGAACATCTGCGCCAACGCCCCCGTACGGATGACCGCTTCACTGGGGTTGATGCCGGCCGCCATCACCCGCACCAAGGCCTGCCCGTCCCCGGGCACCGGGCGTTCCACCTCCCCGACCCGCAAGACGTCGATCCCGCCGAACTCGTCGTACCTGACCGCCTTGGGCATGGCCTCGCTCCTTCGACTCGCTGAGATTGACCGGAATGCGGGCTACGCCCGCCGGAGTTCAAGCAGCATCACGGGATCAGGTGATTCACAACGACGGGCGGGGAAATCGCAGGAGCTCCTAGCAGTACCGGCAAGGACTGACCGCCTTGGCGCGAGCCACTCGTTCGTCGTCGCGCTGCACGGTCCCGGTCGGCGCTGTTACGGGCGTTGATGCCCTCGGCTGGGGTGCGGCTGCGGTCGGCTGAGTCTGGGGCGCCGCTCCGGCCAGTTCCTGGCGGCCGACGCGGATGGTGGCGATCGCGATGAGCAGGGCGAGCAGCGCGACGCCCGCCGCGACCTCGAAACCACGGGAGAATCCGACCGCCAGGGCGTGGTCGTAGACGGACGTGGGCGGTGGGGTGCCAGGTCTCACGGCTGCCGCGTGTGCGGTCTGAGCCCTGACGCTGTTCGCGACAGCGGTCCACGCGACGGTGCCGAGCACAGCAAGCCCGATCGCGCCGCCGACCTGCTGGCCGGTGTTGAGCAGGCTGGAGGCGACGCCGGAGTCCCGCTCGGCCACGTTGTGCAGGGAGACGAGGGACAGCGGGACGAAGACCAGGCCGAGCCCGAACGAGGTTGCGAGCAACGGGCCGAGCAGGTCGCCGGCGTAGCCGGAGTGTTCGGTCAGCCGGGAGAACCAGAACGTGCCGCCCGCGACCGCGGCGGCGCCGACTAGGATCAGCGGCCTGGCGCCGACGCGCGCCACCAGCGGCGCGGCGAGCGCGGAGCCGGCCACGACCCCGACGGCGAAGGGCAGGTAGGCGATGCCCGACTGGATCGCGCTGTAGCCGAGCACGGATTGCATGAACAGGGTGAGGAAGAAGAACAGGCCGAACAGCGCCGTGGCGATGCACAGCATGATCAGGTAGGTACCCGACCGGTTACGATCGGCCAGGACCCGCATCGGCAGCAGCGGATGGGTGCTGCGCCGCTCGATCCAGACGAACGACACCAGCAACACGACGGACGCGGCGAGCGCGGCCAGTACCTGGGTGTCACCCCAGTGCGACACTCCGTCGGCCCCGGTCGCGGCCTTGGACAGACCGTAGACGAGCAGCGCGACTCCGCCGGTGGCGGTGACAGCTCCACCCACGTCGATCCGACCCGGCCTGCGGGGCGATTCGGCCAGCACCCGCGGTGCCGCGGCCGCCACCAGGATCCCGATCGGGACGTTGACGAACATCACCCACCGCCACGACACGTAGGTGGTCAGGATGCCGCCGAGCAGCAGGCCCACCGCGCTACCGGCGCCGGCCATGGCCGCATACACGCTGAACGCCCTGTTGCGCTGCCCGCCCTCGGGAAAGTTGGTGGTGATCAGCGCGAGTGCGGTCGGTGCGATCACCGCGCCGCCGACGCCCTGGACCGCCCTCGCCGTGAGCAGCCACCACTGGCTGGTGGCGAACCCGCCGAGGAGGGACGCGGCAGAGAAGAGCAGCAGCCCGAAGACGAAGACCCGCCGCCGCCCGAGAATGTCACCGGCTCGGCCGCCGAGCAGGAGCAGTCCACCGAAGGTGACCGCGTAGGCGTTGACCACCCACTCCAGGCCGGAGCCGGAGAAGCCGAGCGCGCGCTGCACGTGCGGCAGCGCCACGTTGACGATGGTGGAGTCGAGCACGACCATGAGCTGGGCGCTGGCGATGACGAGCAGAGCCAGGTCGAGGCGTCTGCTGCCGCCGTCGGCCCTGGTCCCGCGTGAGGCTGCACGCCCGTTCGTGGGGTGCGGGACCGACGTCGGATGAGAGGTGGTCGCGTCGTCAGACCGATCAGCGGTGCTGTCCGCGCCGGAGGTTGGTGATGTCACGGTTTCTCCCTGGGCCTCGGAGGACCTTCCTGGCGGCCGTGCGGGCCTTGGCGACAGGGACCCGGCTCGGGCTCGGTGCCGGGACGATGCGAGGGCCTCACGGAGTCCGGCGATCGGTCACGCCGGATGACGCGGACGCCGACGCATCCAAGCCGCTCGGGCCCTACCCTTCGGCCGCGAAGGCCGCGGATGCGGACGAAAAGTCCGGCAGCACTCCCATCTGAGCGAACATGGTGGTCATGCCGATATGACAGTTGAACTCCTGGATCCGGATCGGAACGAGTCCCACATTCACGTCGGCTACGGTGAGACGCCATCACCGGATTCGGGTGATTCTCGAACGACTTCCCCGATCGCACTACGGCTACGGTCACGGCCTGCGCTACCCCTACCCCCCGAGCCCTGAACGGGTGGTCCGGCTCCTGGCAGCCCATCGACCCGGGCGCCGGCGATGGATCGCCGGGTGAAAGCCCTCGTCCCCACTGGAGCCCGCACGTCGACGCGCCCAGCGTCTTCCATCTCGACCGCGTACTGGGCTGACGTGGCATCGACGGCGCCGTGGGCGGTCAGCGGTCCTTGGAGGGCCCGAGCTTCTGGATCTCGAGCAGGTCCAGGCCGAGTGCCTCGATCTCGGCCAGCACGCCGTAGAGCGCGGAGCGGTCCAGCAGGCCGGTGAGCAGGGTGTGCGGGCCACAGTGCTGCGGCGTCAACGCCGGGAACGCGGACAGCACGGTGGTGCCGAGGTGCCCGTCGATCCGAATGACGTACCGGGAGGGTGCCGAGTCCATGACGCCATGGTCGAGCGCAGGCAGGTGACCTCGCCTCACCCGGATCCGGTGACCGGTCAGCGCGTGCGGCGGTCGGCGAGCAAGCGCAGCTCGCGGGCACGCTGCACGGCCGAGGACCGGTCACGGACCTGGAGCTTGGCGTAGATGCTGCGCAGGTGCGTACTGACGGTGTTCGGCGAGACGGAGAGTTCGCCGGCGATCTCGGGCCGGGTCAGATTGGTCGGCAAAAAGCGCAGCACTCTGAGTTCGGTCGGACTGAGCGCCTCCGTCGGCGGCATCGACGACTGCTCTTCGGCCGCCGGGGACGAGCCGTGGAGGAGGTCGAGGATGTCGGCGAGCAGTGCGGCGTGCCCGGTCTCGTGCCGGGGCAGCGAATCAAGCAGCTCCGCTGACCCGGTCATCGCGAACGGCAGGACCAGCCGGTCCGGCTCCGCCAGGGCCAGCGCCTGTTCCGCCGCCTGGTTCGCGGCACTCTGGTCGCCGAGTTCGCGGTGGGCGAGCCCGGTGAGGAGGTGCGCCTCAATCAGCGTGGCGTAGCCGAGGACCGGTGCCGTGCCGTCGAGCACATCGTGCAGCGCGTCCAGGGCTGCGACTGGATCGCCTTCAGCGAGGCAGATCGCAGCGAGGGCGTTGCGCACTTCACCGGAGCCGGCCCGCTCGTCGTCGAGCGCCGCTAGGTCGGCGCGGGCTTCGCCCAGCCGCCCGAGACGGGCTTGCGTGGCGAGCCGCCAGCCGGTCACCTGGCTCGCCAACGCCTGCGATCCCTCCAGCCGCGCTGCCAGGTCCTCCGCCACCCCGAACTCCTCGAGCGCCTCGTGGCGGCGGCCGCGACCGGCGTACAGCATCCCGGCCGTCTGGTGCAGCAGCAGCCTGATGTCCGGTCCGGTGTCCGTTTGCAGCGCCTGTTCGGTGCGCTGCAACCACTGCTCGCCCTCGTCGAGCTCCCCCAGCATCACCATCGTGCCGGCGAGGGTCATCAGCGCCGGAGCGATCACCGGTTCCGTGCCCCAGCCGTACCGTTCGGCGAGCGCGATCGCTTCTCGGCAGCGCCGCTGGGTGGTGGCGAAGGCATCGGCCTTCGGCGTGGCAGCGCTGTGGAAGATGTAGGCGAAGGCGAGCTGCGCGAGGCAGCCCACCTCCAGGTACGGCCGACCGATCTCCCGGGCCAGCTCGGCGCCCTCCTGCAGGTGGCGTTCGGCGTCCGGCAGTCCCTGCGACCAGGCCTCCACGGTCCCCAGATTCATCAGCGCCACCGCCCGCAGGTCGCTGCCCAGGGCGATGGCCTCGTCGGACGTCCCCGTCAGCGGGGAGGCGAGGAACCTGGCCTGATCGACGACACTGTCGAAGTTGCCGCGCCGCCCGGCCAGCGACAGGTTGAGCGCCGCGACCGCCACCTGGAGGCGGCCCCGGCGGCCTGGCGGAGCGCTCTGCGCATGCGCCTCGGCCACAGTCAGATGTGCGGCTGCCTGGTCCAGGCGTCCCCGGAGGAGGTCGACGGTGGCGCGCACCAGGGCCAGCTCGGTGTGGTCCTCGCCGGGCGGGAAGGCCTGCAGCAGGGCCTGCATGGTCTGCGCCTGGCCGTCGAGGGTCAGGCTGAACGCGTGGTCGGTGAGCAGTTGGGCCGCCTCCCGCCAGTCGCCCGCCGCCTGGGTGTACCGGATTGCCTCGGCCACCTCGCCGTGCTGGGTGAACCATGCGGCGGCCCGGCGGTGCATCGCGGGGATCTCTGCGGGAAGCGTCCGGCGCAGTTCCAGCCGGAGCAGATCGGAGAGCAAGTGGTGGTAGCGGAACCAGACACGTCCGGGGTCGAGCGACTCGACGAACGCGTTGGCGTCCTCCAGGTCCAGCAGGATCTGCTCCGAACCAAGCCGGCCGGTCAGCAGGTCGGCCAGCTCGCCGTTGACGCGGTCGAGCAGGGAGCTGCGCAGCAGCAGATCCTGGACGTCCGGGGGCTCGCGGTCGAGCATCTCGGCCAGCAGGTACTCGGCGACCGTGCGGTGGCTGCCGGAGAACTCGGTGACGAACCGCTCCGGGTCGGGGTGGTCGACCAGAGAGATCACCGCGAGCCGAAGGCCCGCGGCCCATCCCTCGGTCCGCTGGTGCAGCAGCGTCACCCCTGCGGCGGACAGCGTGATGCCCGAGGCGTCCAGCAATTCGCGGGTTTCGCGCTCGGAAAAGCGCAGGTCCGCCGCGCGGATCTCGGCCAGCTCGCCGGACAGGCGCAGCTGGTGAAGCCGCAGCCGCACATCGTGACGTGTGGTCAGGATCGCGTGTACGTTCGAGGGAAGGCCGGTCAGCAGCCGAGTGAGCTGAGCAAGCGCCTCTGGCGAGTGCAGCTCGTGGAGATCATCGACGGCCACCGTAACGCCGCCAGGAGCGTCGGCGAGTTCCGACAGCACCCGGTCGACCATCGCGTGCCCGTTGAAGTCGGGCGTCGCAGTAGTCGGCTCCTGCGCGCCGCTGTTCGAGCCGGTGGCACGACGGATCGCGTCGAACACAGCCAGCCAGAACTGCTGGGCGTCGCGCGCGTCGCGTTGCACCTGCACAAGCGCGAGGCCGTCCATGCGGCCTGGGCGGCCGGCCCAGGCGCGCAGCAGTGACGTCTTCCCGCTGCCGGCCGGAGCCGAGATGATCGTCACCTTGCTCGCCACCGCGCGGTCCAGGGCCGCGAGAAGGTCACCCCGGTCGATCAGCCGTGGGGGTGTTGGAGCCACCGTCACACTCCTGTCCTGATGTCTGCCTGTGCCCGACACCCCGGTACCGGCCGCGGCCCGGCGCCTTCCGCCTCGGCCTCCGGCCAGCGCCTCACCGCCCCGGTGCACCATGGAGACCCAGTGACGACCTCTCACCTGCATCGTAACAAGCATGGGCGCACTGATCGCCTGGCCAGGGTCCACCCCGGGGGGTATTCAAGACGAGACCGCGCCGGTGCGGGTCTTCAGCGCGTTCCCACAGCTCGACCGGCTCCTCCGCTACGCGCTCGCCAAAAGCAACCCACGGCACCTGCGCTTCGTGGCGCGTCCGCAACGAGGCTGGGCGAGCCGGCCGACATGACGGCGTCCCTCGCCGGCTGCGACGCCGGGTACGTCTGCCTCGGTCAGCGGGGTGGCACGGCGGGACGGCTCATGGGCCCGAGGCCAGACGATGGCCTTCGCGCTGCGCGCCTCCTGAAGGACGCCGGCGGCATCCCCGCCCACGGCAACGAGCGCTCCGAGTGGGACGCCGGCTGCCGATTCGATTCCGACAACCCCGAACACCGCTGATCCGCGCGGATCGGAGACGCAGGTCGATGCGAACAGCGCGAACGTGCTGGTAGGCGGTCCCGCCCATCAGCACGTCACGCATGGGGTTCAGGTGGCGGCGATACCCTCGCTGCCGGCGCCGCCCGGGATGTTCACGGAGCCGAACTGGGTCAGGGTACCGTCAGGGTTGACGGTGAACTCGTCGATGATGCCGTTGACTCCGGTCTGGACGTAAAGGAAGCGCCCATTGGGTGAGGCCGCCGCGTCGATGGTGCCCGGGTCGGTACTGGCGTAGCCCAGGGCGGTGAGGTGGCGGCCACGGTCGGAGGCGCGGAAGCCGCTGACGCTGTTGCTGCCGGCGTTGGAGGTGTAGAGCAGGTCGCCGATGGCGACCACCCAACAGGTGGCCGCTTGGCCGGTCGCGGCGAAGGCCGTCTGCTGTGCTGTCCCGTCGCGGCGGATGTCGATGGTCGTCAAGGCGTTGGGGCCGGCTTCGGTAAGGAAGATGCCGCGGCGGTCGTTGGGGACGAAGCCGAAGGGGACTGCGCCGGGGAGGTTGGTCACCACCGGGGAGTCGGACGGGGCACCGGAGTCGTCGATCGCGAACACGTCGAGGTTGTTGCCGTTGGCCTTGGTGGTCACGACCAGTTGAGAACCACCGCGGGCGAAGCCGACCTGGCCAGGGGTGTTGGTGAACTGCGGGGCGGCGTTCGGGTCGAGACCGAGGCAGCGGTGCCAGCGGTCCTGCTTGTGCAGGTGGTCGCCGTCCACGGTGTAGCCCTGGATGGAGCCGCCGTCGAGAGCGTTGAGGACGTAGACGAGGTTGCCGTGGACGGCGACGCTGACGGGGAAACGGCCACCGGAGCCCACGACCTGGCGCAGCCTCAGTCGGTCACCGCGGACGGCGAAGACCGAGACGGTGTTGCTGCCGGCGTTCACCGCGTAGAGCAGACGGTGTTCGCGGTCGTAGGTCAGCGAGCCCTGGGAGGCCAGGTGGTCGGCTACGGATCCTGTCAGCTGACCACCGAGGCCGTGGGTGTCGTAGGTGCCCGCCTGGGTGAGCCGCCCCCGCGCATCGCGGTCGTAGGCGATGATCTGGTTGCCGGACAGGCTGTTGGTCTGGGCGAAGACTGCGTGCCAGGCGTCGGCCTGGCGTGTGGCCGAGTTGCCGGCAGCAGGGGCGCTGGGAGCAGACATGGCCAGGGCGGACGCCGTGGCCAGAGTGGTCGCGAGGGACAGAGCGAGGCGGCGAGGGAGAACGGGCATGCTGAGGGCCTCCAGGCGGCGTTGCAGGGGTGGAGGGTCCTCGTGGGCGTGTGTTCCCTACTGCTCTGGCGTCGTGGCGAGGACCTTGAGTGCTGCGATCGCAGATACTCCGGTGTCGTCACCGGATCGAGGGGTCAATGTCGGCGTACGTTCAGTGACGATACGTCATAGAATGGTGATATTCGGACACTGTCTCCTCGGCGTGCCGCGATGGGCACGCCGTGACCTCTCATCACTTGGCTTGCCGTCCCTGCCATCCGAGCACGTCAGGCGAACGACGGTCCCGCGCGCCGAGTCGCTGGTGTCGCCGGGCGCGGATGGATGATTCGCCCGGCTCTCAGTTCGGAGAGTGGGCAGCGGCACTGCCGAACTCGCCGTTCGGGCGGGGAGTAGTGGGTGCATCCGCTGTCTTTCGCTGAACGGGACACCTGGTGCGACTGGCAGGCGGTCAGCAGCCCCGGCCCGATTCGAGCAATGGCTTGCGGCCGGCCAGATACTTCGTTTTGGGCCAAGCTCCCGCTGCGCCCATCCTCGGCACCGCGATCTTCGCGACGCGGCCGACCCACTCCGGTCGGGGAGCGCCATTCGGGCGTGGGTCGCGTCGACAGGCTCCCGGGCGTGTGGAGTCCCCCTGCGAACGGATTATGCGCGGTGCGCATCACCATACGGTCCAAGCCGCGCTCGACGACCTCGGAGGCGTAAGTGAGGGTTCGCCCGACGGAGTGGGCCACAGGTCCGACAGGTCCCACACGTTCCGAGGTGGTTCGGTGCGTCGGCACACGGAGGCATTGTGACGGGGCGATCGTGCGAGCGAGGACGTCGACGGGCACCGTGGTGGGCGGTCCGGAATGGTTGCGGCAGCGCCGCCAGTGTGTGGACGCCGATCCCGGTGTGACGCCGCGCTTTAACGCCTTATGCGTGACGGCATCAATCGCACATCGGAGGTCATCATGCCGCGTACACGCAAGGACGAGGCGTCGCTCCTCGTCGGCTCCCCTGTCATT
Organism: Streptacidiphilus pinicola; assembly: GCF_003258295.1. Lineage (GTDB taxonomy): Bacteria > Actinomycetota > Actinomycetes > Streptomycetales > Streptomycetaceae > Streptacidiphilus > Streptacidiphilus pinicola. The sequence continues at coordinate 40,887 of NZ_QKYN01000009.1, forward strand.
CATTCAGGGTCGGTACGCCGAACTCGGGGACTACACCGTCTCCTTCGACACTTCCCCGAGGACGCCGACGGCACGCCTGCCTTCGTCGTCCTGCCCGACGACCGCCAGTGACCTGGCCCCATCCGGAGGCGGCCGCATCAACTTCTCATATTGGTAGGCGAGTTGAGGCCCGCGCGCCCTGCCGGGCGCCCGATGATGGTGGGGCCGCGCATCCGCGCGCATGAGGGGTGGGGGCGGGCTGCCGCCCGCCCCCGGAAGTGACACGTTTCCCCCGGTAGCAGCACCACCCGTCCCGGTAGTGCCGTCCGGCACTACCCACACCCCCACCAGGGGACCGAACCCAGACGGACATCCCACCCA
>NZ_QKYN01000080.1 GCF_003258295.1 Streptacidiphilus pinicola
CAGTCTTGTACGAAGCGTCGCGGCGAGGCACGACCGTAGGATCGGCGCGACGCTTCGTACAAGACTGGGGGATTCCTGTGCGCATGCTCATCAACGCAAAGCGATCGACGGCGGCGGCTGCCGGCGCGGCGCTGCTGCTCACCACGGCCGGCATCGGGATCGGAGCGGGAACCGCCGTGGCCGCGCCGAGGGCGACACCGCTCGCGACGGTCGCGGAGCTGTCCGCGCAGCGGGTCGAGGTGGCCGACCAGGTGGCGGCGGCGAAGTACGGGACGGGCAGCCCGATCGACGACCCGGCGCGCGAGGCGATCGTGATCGCCGACGCCGAGCAGCAGGCCACCGCCCTGGGGATCGACCCCGCGCCGGTCGCGAAGATCTTCCGCGACCAGATCGAGGCCAACAAGGTCGTCCAGCGCGCCCTGTACGCCGAGTGGGACGCCGACCCGTCGCTCATCCCGACCACCAAGCCGAGCCTCGCGACGATCCGGGTGGAGCTCAACACCATCGGCGCCGAGCTCGTCCAGGCCATCGCCGCCGCCGAGACCAGCATCCACGCGCCCTCCTGCGAGGGTCAGTTGACCGCAGCCACGGTCCACGCCCGGCACGAGCAGAGCCTGGACGCGCTCCACTACGCCGCCCTGCTCCGCGCCCTGCCGTCCGTCTGCGCGGACTGACCCTCAGCCCAGCCCCGGCAGGGGCCCGTCGCCGGGCAGCGGCTTGAGGTCGGTGAGCCAGCGGGCGTCCGGGTCGTAGGCGGCGAAGAACGGGCGGCCGACCAGCTCCGGGTCGCGGGCCTGGACGTAGTGCAGCACGAAGGCACGACGGCCCGCGACCTCCGCCACGCCGTCGACCTGCACCTTGCCCGGCGTCGCCGACATGATCGGGCCGCGGACCGTCCGGGCCAGGCCGGAGACCTGCGCGTACGCCTCGCGGAAGAGCGCGTGGGCGCGGGCCAGCGGCACCGCGAAGTAGTCCTGCGGGCCGGTGTCGCGCTCGACGAACATGTAGTAGGGGACCGCGCCCTGGGCGACCAGGCGGCGCCACAGCACCGCCCAGTCCTCCGCCCGGTCGTTGACGCCGCGGATCAGTGGCGCCTGGCAGCGGACCACCGCGCCGCTGTCCTGCACCCGGCGCAGCGCCCGCTGCGCCGCGGTGGGTTCCAGCTCGCGCGGGTGCGAGTAGTGGCCCATCAGGGCCAGGTTGCGTCCGCTCGCCACGACCCGCTCGAACAGCCGCAGCAGGTCGTCCGCGTCCGGGTCGGTGAGGAAGCGGTGCGGCCAGTACGACAGCGCCTTGGTGCCGATCCGCACCGACTCCAGGTGCGGGACCTCCAGCAGCGGCTCGATGTAGCGGGCCAGCACCGCGCTGCTCATGATCAGCGGGTCGCCGCCGGTGATCAACACGCTGGTGATCTCCGGATGCGTGGCGACGTACGAGCGCAGCGCCTCCGCGTCGCCGCTCGCCATCCGCAGGTCCGGCTCGCCGACGAACTGCGGCCAGCGGAAGCAGTAGGAGCAGTAGGCGTGGCAGGTCTGGCCCTGGCGGGGGAAGAACAGCAGCGTCTCGGCGTACTTGTGCTGCATGCCCTGCACCGGCTCGCCGTCGTCCAGCCGCGGCGCGTTGAGGTCCAGCTGGCCGCTCGGGTGCGGGTTCAGCCGCAGCCGGATGTCGTGCACGTCCGCGCGCAGCCGGTCCGCGGACGCGCCACCGCGCAGCATCCCGGCGATCCGGTCGACGTCGGCGCGCGGCAGCATGTCCGGCTGCGGGAAGACCAGCCGGTACATCGGGTCGTCGGGGGCGGCCTCCCAGTCGATCAGCTCGTCGACGACGTAGGAGTTGGTCCGGAAGGGCAGCACTTCGGCGACGGCCCTGGCCCGCAGCCGGTCCTGCTCGTCCAGCCCGGCGCGCGCGAGCAGCGCGTCCAGGTGGGGGAGGGAAAGGGCCCGGAACACCGGCCGATCACCGTGCGGATCACTGTTCTGTACTGCCACTGCCACGCGCACTGAACCTCTGTCGCTCACTCGTCCGTTGCGGCCGACGTGGTCTCAATCATCGCACGCGGCCCGCTTTCGAGCCTGACGAAGACCTCCGCGTCCACGCCGTACTTCTCCGTGAAGCCGGCGCGCAGCCGCGCGAGCAGGTCGCCCTCGTCGTCCGCGATCAGCGCCAGCTCGTGCTCCTGGCCCGCGTCGCCGTCCAGCCGGACGGACACCGGCCGGTCCCGGTGCCGGGCGAGCTCCAGGACCAGGCGGGAGTCGCTGAAGAAGCAGGCGCCGTCGTCGTCGATGTACTCCAGCCACATCACCTCGCCCGCCTCCCCGCCGTTCGGGTCGACGAACTGAACCTGCCGGGTCAGTACCTCGTTGACGGTGCGCGAGCGGCTCCACAGCTCCGCGAAGCGCTCGGAGACGAAGGAGCCGAGCGGCGTGGTGACCCGCACCTCCAGTTGCTGCCCCTCACCGGAGAGCCGGTCCACGGGGTAGAAGCTGACCATCATCCGCTCGCCGCAGCGGTAGAGCTGGATCGACGGGGCGGCGGCGTAGACGCGCACCTGCAGCCGTTCGCGCTGGTCCTGCGGGAGCCGGGCCTCCAGATGGCGCAGCTCCCGAAGGTTGCGCATCACCTCGCGGCGCACGTCCGCGCTCAGCTCGTGCGAGCGCTGCCGGGCCGCCAGGGAGTCCGGGTCCAGCAGCAGGATCCGGACGGTGGCGCCGCGCCGGATCGCGCTGCGCGCCGCCTCCGCGAAGCGCATCGCCGTAGCGCCGGAGAGCAGGTAGGAGAAGGTGTCCAGCACACAGACGATGTCACCGGTCTGCGCCACCTTGTCGCAGAAGGACGGGTAGTCCAGCCGCAGGTGCTCGCGGACGCGCTCCTCCTCCAGCCGGGTCAGCACCGGCTGGATGACGAGCAGCGTGACCAGCGTGGTGACCAGCTCCGGGGCCATGTTCAGCAGCAGGTTCTCCCGGAAGTCCGGGAGCCCCCGGGCGAACCAGAGACAGAGCCCCACCAGCAGGCCGACCGCCGCAGCGATCAGCAGCGTGCCACGCCGTACACGGCTGTCCCCGAACAATCGACACCCCCGACCCGGATCCACGGCGCCAGGCCCGAGGCACGGGTGCGTCCGTACGGAACCTGGTACCCCGCCGCGGTGGTGGCATGCGCTCGCCACCTTTTGTTGAGGGGGAGTTGAGGATCACACGGGGGTCGCGGCGCGGGCGGCGACGCCTTCGTGGGCGCGGATCGCCTCCTCGGTGAAGACCCGGTAGCCCTGGTCGGGGTGGTAGCCGTGGATCTCGCGGGTGTCGAGGGCCGCCATGTAGGCGAGCACCTCCGCGCTGACCACCTGGCCGGGCACCAGCACCGGGAAGCCCGGCGGGTAGGGGGTGACGAAGGTCGCCGAGACCAGCTCCCGTCCCGCGGCCAGCGCCGCCGCGGCCTCCCCGGCGCTCAGGTACTCGCACGCCGCGTCGTCGTAGGCGAGGTAGAACGCGGCGCGCATGTCCCCTTCGGGCGTCGCGCCGCCCCGCCCGTCGTCGCCGGGGCGGAAGGCGGGGTGGAACGCGCTGAAGTCCGGCAGCGGCACGGACGCGGAGGTGAGCTCGGCGACCCGGCGCCGGTGCGCCGCCTGCTCGCGCGGGCCGCGCGCGTCCGCGTCGTCCTCCAGGCCGCGCACCAGCCGGACCAGCGTCTCGATCAGGTAGGCGACGGTGCTGCGGGTGGTGCCGATGTTGGTCATGAAGAGCAGCGTGTTGCGGGTGGACTTGTTGATCTGCACACCGTGACGGTTCATCAGGTGCTCGTGCTTGAAGGTGTCCCCGTCGATGCCGGTGGCCCCGATGGAGAGCGTGGCCCGGGTCGGGTCCAGCACGAACTCGTCCTCCTCCCAGGCGCGCGCCATGGCCGCCTGCCCGGCGCGCAGCGGCTGCTCGACGCCGGAGGAGCGGTAGCGGGCCGGGATCAGCTCCGGGGTGGTCAGGAAGTGCAGGTAGCGGCTGAGCAGCGGATGGTCCTCGACGGCGTCGCGCAGCAGCCCGCCCTGCTCGACCTGCTTGCGGACCAGCCCGAAGCCCTCCAGTGCGGCCTGCCGGCGGCCCAGGTCGAGCGAGGCCAGGATCTGGTAGCTCGGCGAGGTGGAGGTGTGCGTCATGTAGGCCTCGCGGAAGGTCTCCGCGGCCCGGCGGTGGAAGTCCTGGTCGTGGACGTGGATCATGGAGCCCTGCCGCAGCGAGGTCAGCGTCTTGTGCGTCGACTGTGTGGCGTAGACGCGGACCCGTGCCCGGTCCGGATCCGGCAGCAGACGCGTCGTCAGCAGGGTGTCGTCGTCCGGCTCCTGGCCCAGCTCGCGGCGCTGCTCGGCGCAGCGTGCCCGGTAGGCGGGGTCGCGGAAGCGCTCGCGCAGCGTCCCGGCGGCGGCCATCGCGGTGCGCGGGCGGTAGACCGGGTGGAACCGGGCGAAGGCGAACCAGGCCTCGTCCCACAGGAACGCGAGGTCGGGGTGGAGCGCCAGGCACTCCTCCATCACCCGGGCCGGGTGGTAGACGACGCCGTCGAAGGTGCAGTTGGTGAGCATCAGCATCCGCACCCGGTGCAGCGTGCCGGCCTTGCGGAACTCCAGCAGCTTGCGCTTGATCTCCTCGACCGGCACCGCCCCGTACATCCCGTACGCGTCCAGCGGGTACGAGTCGAGGTAGACCACGTGGGCGCCGGCCAGGACCAGCCCGTAGTGGTGGGACTTGTGGCAGTTGCGGTCCACCAGCACGATGTCGCCGGGCCGGACCAGGGCCTGCACCACGATCTTGTTGGCGGTCGAGGTGCCGTTGGTGACGAAGTAGGTCTGCTGCGCGCCGAAGGTCTGCGCGGCCAACTCCTGCGCCTCGCGCAGTGGTCCGGTCGGGTCCAGCAGCGAGTCCAGGCCGCCGGAGGTCGCCGAGGTCTCGGCGAGGAAGGTGTTCATGCCGTAGAAGCGGGTCATCTCCGGCAGCCAGGGCGAGCCGGCGACGGAGGAGCCGCGCGAGATCGGCAGCGCGTGGAAGACGCCGGTGGGACGGCGGCTGTGCGCCTCCAGGGCGGCGAAGAACGGCGCACGGAAGCGGCGGCCCACGCCCTCCAGGATCGACAGATGCAGCTCCAGCAGCCCGTCGCGGGTATGGAAGACCCGGGCGAAGCGCCGGTCCACGAAGCCGGCCAGCGCCTCGACGGAGCCGTCGGCGAGCAGGTAGAGGTCCAACTCCGGCCGGATGGCGGCCAGTCGGGCGCCCAGGCGCTGCACCCGGTGGCCGAAGGAGTTCGTCTCGCCGCCGTCGTCGGCCGTGCCGTCGAAGAAGCGCCGCAGCATCCGCAGGTCGTGCCGCGACCGGTCGGCGAACCGACGGCCGATCACCACCGCCTGCAGCCGCACGTTGACCAGCGAGGCGATGACGGCGTCCTCGAAGCTGTCGACGACGACCAGCTCGTAGGCGAACTCGTCGTCCCTGCGCCGCAGTTCGCGCAACCGGGCGCGGAGCGAGCGCTCCTCGTCGGGCGTCACCTCGTCGACGAGCAGCACCTCGAAGACCGGACGCGGGTCGGGGTCCTGGCCGTCGACGGTCTCCGGCGCGCCGCCCGACCCGGCACGGCCCAGCTCCTCCGTGCGCTCCATCAGCTTGCGGCGCTCGCCGGTGCGGTGCAGCGAGCGGAGCTCGTCGAGGGCGGCACGGCCGGGGGAGGCCCAGCAGGACTCGATCGGCCCGAGCAGGTCGAGCAGCTCCTCGACGCGGGCGTCGAGGTCGGCGCGCGCGCCACTGGCACGCGGCAGGGTGGCGAGGCGCCGGGTGGCCTCCTCCAAGGAGGACCAGGCGTCGGCGCGCAGCCGGTGGACGCTGTTGTAGACGTGTTCGTCGAGGTTCTCGTCGACGTGCACCGCGGAGGTGGGGGCGGGGGCGTCCATGGCGGGTTCCCTTCGCGCAGGCGGGAGGGGCCGGACCGGCGGCACACTGCCTGCATCAACCTATTCAGAGGTGCCGTGAATGTATAAGCCCACTCATGCGGGCGTCAACGGCCGCCCACCCTTCGAGAAAGCTCCCGCGCCGTCCGGGCCACCTCCTGGGCGAGGACCTCGCGTTGCGCCTCGTCCAGCGCCCCGCTCTCGAAGGTGACGGCCACTCCCGCCACCGGATGGTCCGCCCGGTCCGTCACCGCGGCCGCGACGGAGGAGAAGCCGAGCGTGACCTCGCCCTCCTCGGTCGCGTAGCCGCGCCGCCGCACCTCCACCAGCCGGGCGCGCAGCGCCGTCAGCGAGCGCGGCCCGCCCACCTCGGTGCGCTGCACGAACGCCTCCGCGTCCGGGAACAGCGCCCGCACCTGCGCCGTCGGCAGCAGCGAGAGCATCGCCCGGCCGCTGGCGGTCAGCTGCGCCGGCAGCCGCACGCCCACCTCGGTGACCAGCGGCGCCCGGCCGGGCGCCCGCTCCTCGATCAGATAGAGCACCTCGCGACCGTGCAGCACGGCCAGGTGCGCGTTGTGGCCGGTGCGGTCCACCAGCCGGGCCAGCGGCACCCGGGCCAGTCGCTGGAACGGCGCCTGCCGGGAATAGCCGGAGCCGAGCTCGAAGGCGCTGACGCCCAGCGCGTAGCGCCGCTCCTCCGGCAGGTGAACGACGAAGCCGTCCGCGGTGAGCGTGTCGAGCAGGTGGTAGGTGGTCGACCGGGGCAGGCCGACGTCGCGGCTGATCGCGGCGGCCGGGACGGGCGCCGCCTGCCTGGCGAGATACCGGAGGACGGCCAGCACCTGGGCGGCCGCGGGCACGATGGACATGCTCGGAGCGTAGCCCCGGCAACGTCTGGGATCCGAGACAGTGCCCCGCTCATATGTCTGGGATACCAGACACAACACCCTCGAAACCCCTGTTGCGACCCCCTTGACCTGGTGCTTCATAGATGCCATGAACAAGGTTCTCATCGGAGTCGGCCCCCTCTCCGCCGACGAAGTCGTGTCTGTCGCCCGCCTCGGGGTCACTGTCGAGCTCGCCCTCGACGCCCAGGAGGAGATCAAGCAGAGCCGCAAGGTCATCGAGGACCTGGCCGACGACGTCACACCCCACTACGGCGTCTCCACCGGCTTCGGCGCCCTGGCCACCCGTCACATCCCCACCGAGCTTCGCGCCCAGCTCCAGCGCAGCCTGGTCCGCTCCCACGCGGCCGGCTCCGGCGCCGAGGTCGAGCGCGAGGTCGTCCGCGCGCTGATGCTGCTGCGCCTGTCCACCCTCGCCACCGGCCGCACCGGCGTCCGACTGGAGACGGCCCAGGCCTACGCCGACCTGCTCAACGCCGGCATCACCCCAGTGGTGCGCGAGTACGGCTCGCTCGGCTGCTCCGGCGACCTCGCGCCGCTGGCCCACTGCGCGCTCGCCGTCATGGGCGAGGGCGAGGTCCGCGACGCCGAGGGCAACCTCAAGGACGCCGGCGAGGCGCTCGCCGCCGCCGGCCTCACCCCGGTCGTGCTCAAGGAGAAGGAGGGCCTCGCCCTCATCAACGGCACCGACGGCATGCTCGGCCAGCTCGTCCTCGCCGCCCACGACCTGCGCCGCCTGCTCGCCACCGCGGACATCACCGCCGCGATGAGCGTCGAGGCCCAGCTCGGCACCGACGCCGTCTTCGCCGCCGACCTGCAGGCGCTGCGCCCGCACCCCGGCCAGGCCGCCAGCGCCGCCAACCTCCGCGCCGTGCTCGCCGGCTCGGAGATCGTCGCCAGCCACCGCGACCCGGCCAACTGCACGCGCGTCCAGGACGCCTACTCGCTGCGCTGCACCCCGCAGGTCCACGGCGCCGCCCGCGACACCCTCGCCCACTGCGAGACCGTCGCCGACCGTGAGCTCGCCAGCGCCGTGGACAACCCCGTCGTCACCCGCGACGGCCGCGTCGAGTCCAACGGCAACTTCCACGGCGCCCCCGTCGCCTGCGTGCTCGACTTCCTGGCCATCTCCGTCGCCGACATCGCCTCGGTCGCCGAGCGCCGCACCGACCGGATGCTCGACGTCTCCCGCAGCCACGGCCTGAACGCCTTCCTCGCCGACGACCCGGGCGTGGACTCCGGCCACATGATCGCCCAGTACACCCAGGCCGCGATCGTCTCCGAGCTCAAGCGCCTGGCCGCGCCCGCCTCGGTCGACTCCATCCCCTCCTCGGCGATGCAGGAGGACCACGTCTCCATGGGCTGGTCCGCCGCCCGCAAGCTGCGCCGCGCCGTCGACGGCCTGACCCGCGTCCTCGCGATCGAGCTGCTCACCGCCGCCCGCGCCCTGGACCTGCGCGCCCCGCTCGCCCCAGCCCCGGCCACCGAGGCCGTCCGCGCGGGCCTGCGCGAGCTCGTCGAGGGCCCCGGCACCGACCGCTACCTCGCACCCGAGATCGAGGCCGCCGTCCAGTACGTCGCCGACGGCCGCGCCCTGGCCGCCGCCGAGTCCGTCACCGGCCGCCTGCACTGACCTCGCTCCGCTCCTTCTCCCATCACGTCGTTACGCAGCAAGGACTTCGAACATGACGATCCGTACCGAGCCGATCCGTGCCGCACGTGGCACGCAGCTGAGCACCCTGGGCTGGCAGCAGGAGGCCGCCCTGCGGATGCTGAACAACAACCTCGATCCGGAGGTCGCGGAGCACCCGGAGAAGCTGGTCGTCTACGGCGGCACGGGCAAGGCGGCGCGTGACTGGCGTTCGTACGACGCGATGGTGCGCACCCTGCAGACGCTGAAGCAGGACGAGACCATGCTGGTCCAGTCCGGGCGGCCGGTCGGTGTGATGCAGACCCACGAGTGGGCGCCGCGGGTGCTGATCGCGAACTCGAACCTGGTGGGCGACTGGGCCAACTGGGAGGAGTTCCGCCGGCTGGAGTCCCTGGGTCTCACGATGTACGGGCAGATGACGGCCGGTTCGTGGATCTACATCGGCACCCAGGGCATCCTCCAGGGCACCTACGAGACCTTCGCCGCGGTCGCGGCCAAGCGTTTCAACGGGACGCTGGCCGGGACGATCACCCTCACCGCCGGCCTGGGCGGCATGGGCGGCGCCCAGCCGCTCGCGGTCACGATGAACGACGGCGTGGCGATCTGCATCGACTGCGACCCCTCCCGCATCGCCCGCCGCATCGAGCACCGCTACCTCGATGTCGAGGCGAAGGACCTCAAGCACGCGCTGGACCTGGCGGTCGAGGCCCGGGACGCGCGCAAGCCGCTCTCCATCGGCCTGCTCGGCAACGCGGCCGAGATCGTCCCGGCGCTGCTGGCGATGGACGCGCCGATCGACATCGTCACCGACCAGACGTCCGCGCACGACCCGCTGGCCTACCTCCCGGTCGGTGTCGCCTTCGACGACATGGCCTCCTACGCGGCCGAGAAGCCGGAGGAGTTCACGCAGCGCTCGCGCGAGGCGATGGCCAAGCACGTCGAGGCCATGGTCGGGTTCATGGACCAGGGCGCCGAGGTCTTCGACTACGGCAACTCCATCCGCGGCGAGGCCCAGCTCGCGGGCTACTCCCGGGCGTTCGACTTCCCCGGCTTCGTCCCGGCCTACATCCGTCCGCTGTTCTGCGAGGGCAAGGGCCCGTTCCGGTGGGCGGCGCTGTCTGGCGACCCGCGGGACATCGCCAAGACCGACCAGGCCATCCTCGACCTGTTCCCGGAGAACGAGTCGCTGCACCGCTGGATCAAGATGGCGCAGGAGCGGGTCCACTTCCAGGGCCTGCCGGCGCGGATCTGCTGGCTGGGTTACGGCGAGCGGGACAAGGCCGGTGAGCGGTTCAACGACATGGTCGCCTCCGGCGAGCTGTCCGCGCCGATCGTGATCGGCCGCGACCACCTCGACTGCGGCTCCGTCGCCTCCCCCTACCGCGAGACCGAGGCGATGCTGGACGGCTCGGACGCGATCGCGGACTGGCCGCTGCTCAACGCCATGGTCAACGTCGCCTCGGGTGCGTCGTGGGTGTCGATCCACCACGGTGGCGGCGTCGGCATCGGCCGCTCCATCCACGCCGGTCAGGTCACGGTCGCCGACGGCACCAAGCTGGCGGGCGAGAAGATCCGCCGGGTGCTGACCAACGACCCGGGCATGGGCGTCATCCGCCACGTCGACGCCGGCTACGACCACGCGGTCGAGGTCGCCGACGACCTGAACGTCCGCATCCCGATGCGCGAGGGCGGCGACGCCTGATGGCGTCCCGCACGGCCGTAGCCGTCGACGTGGCCCCGACCCCGTGGTCGGGACGCGACGACGGCCCCGGCGCCGAGCACCTGCGCTGGCACCACGTCGTCACCGTGGACCCGTCCGCCGCCGCCCCCGGCGACGCCGCGTTCGTCGGCTTCCGCAGCGACGAGGGCGTACGCCGCAACAAGGGCCGCCAGGGCGCCGCCGACGGGCCGCGCGCGCTGCGCGCCGCGCTCGCCTCGATGGCCCTGCCGTCGCGTCAGTCCGCGCTGGACGCCGGCGACGTCGAGGTCGCCGACGACGACCTGGAGGCGGGCCACCGCCGCCTGGGCGACGCCGTCAGCGCGCTGCTCGACCAGGGCCTCCGCGTCACCGTCCTCGGCGGCGGCCACGAGGTCGCCTACGGCAGCTACCTCGGCATCGCCGGCAGCGGGCTGCTGCGCGACGGCGCGCGGCTCGGCGTGCTCAACCTCGACGCGCACTTCGACCTGCGCGACGCGCCGCGGCCCAGCTCCGGCACGCCGTTCCTGCAGATGGCGCGGGACGAGGAGGCGGCCGGACGTCGGTTCAACTACTGGGTGCTCGGCATCAGTCAGCCCAGCAACACCGAGACGCTGTTCCGCACCGCGGACCGGCTCGGCGTGCGCTACCTCACCGACACCGAGTGCGGCGCGCTGGACCGCGACCGGGTGGACGCCTTCGTCGAGGAGTTCCTCGCGAGCTGCGACGTCGTCCACCTGACGATCGACCTCGACGTCCTCCCGGCCGGCGCGGCCCCGGGCGTCAGCGCGCCCGCCGCCTACGGGGTGCCGATCGAGATCGTCGAGCACGTCTGCACCAAGGTCGCGTCGAGCGGCAAGCCGCTGCTGGTCGACGTCGCGGAGCTCAACCCCGGGCTCGACGTCGACCACCGCACCGCCCGGGCGGCGGCCCGTCTGGTTCACCGCCTCCTGGTCACCTCCGCGGCCCCCGCCGCGCACTGACCAGGCCCTGGACCGGTCGCCAGGCCGTGTGAACCGGACAGCCGCGGCCTGGCGGCCACCAGCCACCCCCCGACCGCCCGTCCGCGGTGACAGCGCACGCTCCCCGAGCACTGTCCCTGCGGGTGGGCGGCTTCACATGCGGGCTCGGAGCACGTCGACCTCGCAGCCCGGCTGGTCGGGGTCGAAGCCGTGCTCGATCAGCCAGCGCACCGCCACGAGGCTGCGCAGGGACCACCACGCGCGGATCACGTCCCGGTCGGCGTCGGCACCGTAGCCGGCCAGGACGTCGCCGAGGTGCTCCTCGTGACCGAGCGTCAGGATGGCGAGGTCGAACAGGGCGTCACCCGGCGCCGCCTCGGACCAGTCGATCACGCCGGTGACCTGGTCGCCCTCGACGAACACGTGGGCGACCTGAAGGTCGCCGTGCGTGAACACCGGCGTCCACGGCCGCAGCGCGGCCTCCGCGATCTCGCGGTTGCGCCGTACCAGGTCCGCGGGAAGCAGCTCGTTGGTGATCAGCCGTGCGCACTCGCCGTCGAGCCTCGCAGTGATCGCGTCCAGGCCCTGCCCGGGCCAGGGCGGCAGCGGCGCGTCGTGCAGCCTCCGCACGGCCGCGCCCGCCGCGGCCCACGCCGCCGGGGATGCGGTCGACGGCTCCCCGAGGCGCGCGATTGGCCGCCCCGGGAGCGCGGCGAGCGCAAGCACAGGCGGTTTGCGCCAGAGCACCTCCGGAGTCGGGACGGGCGCGAGCGCCATCGCCGCAACCTCGACGTCGGTGCGCGCCTGATCGGCGTCGACCTTCAGGAACACGTCTCCGACGCGCAATGTCGCCCGCTCGTTATGGGCGACGACGACCTCGACTTCATCCATGAAGCCCATTCTCGGGAGACGACCGCCGACGCCGCCACGGGATTAGCGGAGGGGAGACGCCGGGCACTTGGCGCGTCGTGAGGATGACGATCATCCGTTGCTCCGGGGGGAACACCATGACCACGCTCGCCACGCTCGCCCGCGTCTACGTCGACGACCTCGACGTCGCGCTGCCCACCTTCGTCGCGCTCACCGGCGAACAGCCGCGCCAACGCATCTCCTACCGCGATCTGGAGATCGCCGGCATCGGCGGCTTCCTCCTCATCGCCGGCACGGAGGAGGCCCTCGCCCCCTACCGCGGCACCCACGCGACCGTGGTCGTCTCCTCCCTCGACGAGGTCGCGCCCGGCGAGACCCTGGACGGCCCCAACACCGTCCCGACGGGCCGCAACATGACGGTCCGCCACCCCGGCGGCGCGACCATCGAGTACCTCGAGTTCGCGTCGGCCGCCCGTCCCGCGGAGGAACCGGCCTCGGCGGAGCGGGCGTCCCTATAGGTTGATCACGACCGACGGGCGACCCCCGCCTGTCGACCGACATCGGAGGCCGAGATGGATGCCCTCTACCCGCGCCTGCTGGTCACCCGCTTCGCGGAGTGTTTCCGGTTCTACGACGCGGTGCTGCCCGAGTTGACGGGGGCGGTGCGGAAGAAGGGCGACCCTTCGGCCCACTACGCCAACTGGGACGTCGACGATCAGGCCGTCGTGGTGCTGTACGACCGCGCCACGATGGCCGCCGCGGCCGGGACGGCCGAGCTGCCGGCCGTGGGTGGGCCGGCGCAGGACGCGTTCATGCTGGCGATGCGGGTGGCGGACGTGGACAAGGCGCTGGCGACCTGTCTCGCCCACGGTGGGACGCCGGTGATCCCGGCCACGGACCGCCCCGAGTGGGGGCCGACCATGCGGACCGCTCATCTGCGGGACCCCGAAGGCAATCTGATCGAGCTTCAGTCCTACGAGGGCTGAGCCGCACCTAGGGGTGGCCTCAGGCCAGCACGGCCCGGCAGTGCGCCCAGGCCGGATCCGAGAGCAACGGCCGCCAGCGGGTGAAGAGTTCGAGCAGCGCGGCGCCGTGCTGGGCGCGCATCCGCGGGCTGACGGAGGCGATGTCCAGTTCGTTGGCGGCCGTCAGTTCCGCGAACTCCTGCCGTTGGCGCAGGGCCGGGCGGAGTCGTTCGCCGGTGAAGCGGTCGGTGAACTCGGCGTCGTCGTCGGTGAGGTGGCGGTAGGAGGCCTTGCGGTCGCAGGAGGCGTAGAAGTACACCGTCGCCTCCGCCTCCTCGCCGATCGCCTGCACCAGCTCCTCGCGCCGTTCCAGCGGCAGCAGCGCGACGGCGAATCCGTCGGTGCCGTAGAAGGCGTGGCACAGTCCCGCTGTCGCCAGCGCGGGTCGTGCGCCCCAGGTGGTGAGCAGCGCGCCGACCCGGTCCAGATGGGCCAGCAGGGTGCCGCCGGGGTGCTCGAGGTCCGCGGCTCCGGCGGCCCGCAGCATCGCCCGGGCCGGCCCGGTCACGTTCCCACCGCCGTCAGGGTGACGGCGTCGCTCGGGGCGGTGTCGAGGCGGAGCATCGCGGCCTCGTGCGCGGTGCCGGGTTCGGCCTGGTAGACGACCATGCGCTGACCGCCCGTGCGGGCCAGGCGCATGACCTCGTACGTCAACGTCATCGGCCCGACGGCCGGGTGGTGGAAGCTCTTCTGGCCACCGCCGCGCTCGCAGACGTCGTAGCGCTCCCACAGGCGCGCGAACTCCGGGGACTTGAGCACCAGTTCGCCGACCAGCCGGGTCAGCTCCGGGTCGTCGGGGTCGCCGCCGGCGACGGCGCGCAGGTGGGCGACGGAGAGGGCGACGGTCTCCTCCCACGGCTCGTAGAGCGCGCGGCCGACGGGGTGGAGGAAGAGATAGCGGGTGAGGTTGCGCTGCTCCTCCGGCCAGTCCCACAGGCCGGGCAGCAGCCGGCGGCCAGGCGCGTTCGCGGCCAGCATGCCGTTGTGGCGGTTCACCACGTACGCGGGCAGCGGGCGGACCGACTCCAGCATGCGCAGCACCGACTCGCGGACGGAGGTGTCGTCGCTGGCGGGGAGCTCGGAGACGCGGCCGGAGGCGAGCTCCGCGAGCTCGTGCAGGCGCTCGTAGCCGTCGCCGCGCAGCCGCAGCGCGCGGCCGAGAGCGTCCACGACGGCCGTGGAGGGGTTGGTCTCGCGCCCGCGCTCCAGGCGGATGTAGTAGTCGACACTGACCCCGGCGAGCGCAGCCAGCTCCTCGCGGCGGAGACCGGGGGTGCGGCGCAGGCCCGCGCCGGCCGGGAGGCCGACGTCCTCCGGGCGCACCTGGGCTCTGCGGGCCTTGAGATACCGGCCCAGTTCCGTCCCGCGTGCGTCCCCTGTTGCAGCCATCACGCCATTGTGGCAGGTGAGCGCCGCGCGTGGGGGGCTGTGTCAGTGCCTGGAACGCGGCACCCCGGTACAACGCGGTCTCCCGCACGCCGACGCGGGCGAGCAGAGTTGATCTCGCAGCGGGCGGCCCGGCCGCCGGGGCCCAGGGGGTGTACGACACCGGGCCGCGGCCCCGGCGCGTCGAGGCCGCCCGCGCGAAACCGCCACACACGACCGTCCAGCACGGGGGTTCTCCATGCCACGCACATCTGCCTCGGCCCTGTCCGTCCCGCGTCCCGCCGCAGCAGCGGGGGAGGTCCGGACCGTTCCCGGTGGGAGCGCGCAGGGTGGGGGGACCGCCCGGGGCGGGACCGGCGTCGCGCTGGTGGCCTCGCTGCTGGGCTTCACGGTCATCACCATCGACGTCTCCGCGGTGAACATCGCGCTGCCCGCGATCCGCACCTCACTCAGCGGCGGGATGGCCGGACTGCAGTGGGTGGTCGACGCCTACACGCTGATGTTCGCGGCGCTGATGCTCTCCGCCGGGGCCCTCGCCGACCGCGCCGGGGCGCGCCGCGCCTACGCCTGGGGCGTCGCGGCGTTCACCCTCGCCTCGCTGGGCTGCGCGCTCGCGCCCGGCATCGGCGCGCTGGTCGGTGCACGCGTGGCGCAGGGTGGAGCCGCCGCGGTCGTGATGCCCGCGTCCCTCGCGTTGATCCGTCAGGCCTACGAGGACCCGCGCGCCCGGGCCCGGGCCATCGCGCTGTGGACGGTCGGCGGCTCGGTCGCCATGGCGGCGGGCCCGGTGCTCGGTGGACTGCTCACCGACTCGGCCGGCTGGCGTGCCGTCTTCCTGCTCAACCTGCCGGTCGGCGCGGCCATTCTCGTGCTGCTGGCCCGCGTGCCGCGCTCGCCGCGTCGCCCGGCCGCGCTCGACCTCGGCGGTCAGCTGACCGCGGTGCTGGCCCTGGCGGGCCTGGCCTTCGCGGTGATCGAGGGTGGTCACCTGGGGTGGACCAGCGCGCCGGTGCTGGGCGCGGGGGCGCTCGCGGTCGCGTCGGCGGTGGCGTTCCGCTGGGTCGAGGGCCGGCACTCCCAGCCGATGGTCCCGCTCGGCATGCTGAAGGACCGTCGGGTCGCGGTGCCGCTCGCGGTCGGCTTCTCCGTCAACGCCGCGTTCTACGGCGGGATCTTCGTCCTCGGCCTCTACTACCAGCAGCTCCGCGGCATGTCGGGGGTCGAGGCGGGGCTGATGTTCATCCCGATGTCGGCCGTGGTCACGGCGACGAACCTGGTCTCGCCCCGGCTCGCGGAGCGGATCGGCCGACGCCCCGTCATTGTCGCGGGCCAGCTGGTCTTCGCCGGGGCGATGCTGGCGATGCTGCCGCTGGCCCTGCACACCCCCGTCTGGCTGGTGCTCGTGCTGCTGCTGCCGCTCAGCACCGGCGGTGCTCTGGTCGTGCCCGCGCTGACCGCGCTGCTCATGGACGCCGTTCCGAAGGAGCGCGCGGGCACGGCCTCCGGCCTGCTCAACTCGCTGCGCCAGACCGGCGGAGCGCTCGCCGTCGCCCTCTTCGGTGGCCTGCTGTCCGGCCCGGGCGGGGCGTTCTCGGTCTCGGGCATGCACGTCGGCCTGATCGCCGTGGCCGCGCTGATGGTCGTGACCACCGGCCTGTCGCGGGTACTGCTCCGGCGGGCTTGACCCCGTCGCCTCACACGGATGCCACCTCGCCTGACCGCTCATGACGCGGTCAGGCGAGGTGGCGTCCGAGGAAGGCGAGCCAGGCGGCCGGAGCGTGCTCCGGGGTCTCCTGATGACCGCCCGCGAAGGCGTGGAGCTCCTTGGTGGCGGAACCGAACGCGTCGAAGAGCTCCAGTTGGCCCGCACGCGGGAAGAGCTCGTCGTCCCACGGGAGCTGGAACAGCACCGGGGCGGTGATCCTCGCGGCGTCCGCCCGTGCCCGCTCGGGCGCCGCGAGGCCCGAGGGGAAGGCGGCCGAGCAGCACCAACGGGACCGGACCGCTGCGGCCTGCCGGCGTCCACACCGTGCCGGGCACGGTCACGCCCGCGTACTCGAACGGGAACTCGCACCCCTGGACATGACGAACCATCACCCCAGCGAACCACAGCGTGCCCGGGCCCGGAAGTCAGCCGTAGACGAAGCGCCGGCGCGGTCAGCCCGCGTCGGGGGCCGGGTCGGGGGCTCCGCTGTGGGGATCGAGGATCTGACTGCCGTACATCTCGCCCAGCGGGTCGGCGATGAGTTCGATGCGGGCGCCGTCGGGGTCGCGGAAGTAGAGGGAGACCTCGCTGTGTACCTCGTGCGCGACGCCGGCGTCGGCGACCCGCTGCCGCAGCCTGCGCCAGCGGTCGGGCGCGACGGAGATGGCGATGTGGTGCAGTCCGCCCAGCACCTCGGCGTACGGGCCCACGTCCAGGCCGGGGAAGTCGAAGAAGGCGAGCAGGTTGTCGTTGCCCAGGTCGAAGAAGAAGTGCGAGGACCCGGGATAGTCGCGGTTCTCGATCAGCTCGGTGAGCGGGAACTCCAGGACGTCCTGGTAGAAGCGGATCGTCCGCTCCACGTCGCTGCTGATCAGCGCCGTGTGGTGGATGCCGCGCGCGGAGGAGGCGGGGCGCTCCCCGCGCGGGCGGAGGTAGGCGGTGCGCAGCCGCTCGCGCACGGCGGAGCGAGCGGCCACGGTGGCGGGATCGGGCGCGTTCATGCCGCCAGTGTGCCCCCGAGCGTGCCCCGCGCACGGCATGTGAGGCCTTCGCCCCGCTCGTGTTGGATCACGTCACCGGTTCTTGAACTCCTCGATGGCCGCCCGGACCGTCTCCTGCAGCGCGTCGCTCCCGGCATGGCCGGAGTCCTCGACGATGTGGAGCCGCGCGTCCGGCCACGCCTGCGCGAGCTGCCACGCCGTCTGCACCGGGCTGCCCATGTCGTGGCGGCCGTGGACCAGCACGGCCGGGATCCCGGCCAGCTTGTGGGCGTCGCGCAGCAGTTGGTCGTCGTCCAGCCAGGCGCCGTTGCTGAAGAAGTGGGCGCAGATCCGGACGAAGGCGATCTGCCCGTCGACGTCCCGGTCGCTGTACATGCCGGGCACGCCGTTGGGCTCGTTCGAGATGACCGCGTCCTCCCAGGCGAGCCAGGCGGCGGCGGCCTTCTCCCGGACCGCCCGGTCCGGGTTCTCCATCAGCCGGGCGTAGGCCGCCAGCAGGTCGCCGTTCCGCTCCTCCTCGGGGATGGTGTCGCGGAACCGGTCCCACGCCTCGGGGTAGAACCGGCCGGCGCCCCGGTAGAGCCAGTCGATCTCGCTGCGGCGGGTCATCGTGACGGCGGGGATGACCATCTCGCTGACGCGCTCGGGGTGCTGCTGCGCGTAGGCCAGGACGAGCGTCGAGCCCCAGGAGGCGCCGTTCAGCAACCACTTCTCGATGCCGAGGCGCTCGCGCAGCCGCTCCATGTCGTCGATCAGGTGCTGTGTGGTGTTCAGGGACATGTCCGCCGCCGGGTCGCTGGCGTGCGGGGTGCTGCGGCCGCAGTTGCGCTGGTCGAAGCGGATGACGCGGTAGCGCTCCGGATCCCAGGCCCGCGTGGGCTTCCGGGGCGCGCCGGACCCGGGCCCGCCGTGGACGTTGAGGGCGGGCTTGCCCTCGGGGTTGCCGTACTGCTCGTAGTAGATCCGGTTGCCGTCTCCGGCGTCGAGGAATCCGCTGTCGTAGGGATAGGTCGGGGGGTAGAGATCCACCATGCTCTCGACCCTACGGAGTGATCGCGGCGGAGTGCCGCGATTTCCCGAACTCGCGGCTGCGCGGGAACCCTGCCGGGCGGTTCGACCACGCTCGAATGGTGGACCGAGGCTTGCCGGGCGTGGACGGGTCGCCGACGATCCAGGCCTGACGATCGCTCGTGCGCCTTCAGGACCGCTGAATCCTGCTCGCCCAGCCGTTCGTGCAAGGATGCTGGGCATGTCTGCTCGTGCACTGAGCTTCGGCGCGATCGCGCAAGCCTACGAACGCTTCCGGCCCGGCTACCCGGAGGCGGTCTTCGACGTGGTCGCGGCCTACGCAGGCCGACCGATCCGCACGGCGCTGGAGATCGGCGCGGGGACGGGCAAGGCCACCCGCCTCTTCGCCGGACACGGCGTCAGTGTCACGGCCACCGAGCCCGACCCGGCGATGCTCGCCGAGCTGAAGCGGACTGCGCCCGCCAACGTGACGGCCGTCCGGGCCGCGTTCGAGGACCTGCGGCCGGGCGAGCGGTACGGGTTGGTCTATGTGGCGGCGGCCCTGCACTGGACCCGGCCCGAGGGGCGGTGGGAGCGGGTGGCGGCGCTGCTGGAACCCGAGGGGGTGGTGGCGTCCTTCGGCGGTCAGTACGAGCTCGCCGACCCGGCGGTGGCCGAGGCCGTGCGCGCGGCGCGCGCCCCGTTCCTGGAGAGCGACGACGTCCCCTCTCCCGACGGGACCCCCGCGGAGGAGGAGCTGCAGTGGCCCGGCACCGAGCTCCTGCGCTCCCCGCTCTTCTGCGACGTCCGCCAGCTCGACGTCGAGCGGCGTTTCTCCCTCCCCGCCGCCGACTTCGTCGGCTACCTGTCGACCGTCTCGGCCTACCTCCAACTGCCGCCCGAACAGCGGGAGCTGACCTTCGACGCGGTCAGCCGCGTGCTCCCGGGGACGGTCGACATCACCGCCGACCTCACCGTCCACCTCGCCCGCCGGCGACCGGACTGAGCCAGGGCGGGGGTCCTAGCCCAGGTCGAAGGTGTTGGGGAGCCCGAGCCGGTAGCGCACCTCGTCGACGCGCTTCAGCGGCTCCATCTCCGGCGGACGGAACAACTCCCAGATCCGACACCGCGCGGCCGCTGAACCGTCGGCGTCCAGCAGGGCGTTGACGGCGCGCCGGGCGGACTCGTTGGCGCCCTCCATGGTCGCCAGATCCACGTCGGTGCGGACGTAGTCGCCCGCCAGGAAGAAGTTCGGCACCGCGGTCTTCGCCGACGGGCGGTGGTAGAGGGTGCCGGTGGGGTGGATGAGCAACTGTTCCCGGTTCTGCGGGTCGGGGCCGCCGAGGCCCGTCACCGCCGGGTCCATGAACCAGCCGAGCCGGTCCTCGTCCCTGAGCGTGGTCTTGCCGGGGTCGTTCAGCGCGTCCTTCAGCTGGGCCCACAGTTCGGCGATGATCTCGTCCTTGGTGCACTCACGCGCCGTCTTGCCGTAGAGGATCCCGGGCTTGTCCCACTCGGAGATGATCGTGGACAGGCACTCGTGCGCCCGCCCGTCCCCGTAGTCGCGCGAGAAGTCCCGCCCGTCCCAGAACTGCGTCTGGGCGATCGCGGTGACGGCCCACGGCGAGTCGAGGCAGTTGATGTGGCCGTGCACGATCGGGGTGGGCGTGCGGAGGTAGAACATCACGCCGGTCATCCAGTCCGTCTTCAGCCAGTCGCACCGCGCCAACTGCGGGTCGGCGGCGCGCAGGGCCGGGCCCCAGGTTACGCGCGCGTGCTCGACGGGGAGGGCGGAGACGTAGTGGTCGGCGGTGATCGTGCGCGGGCGGCTGCCGTCGCGCGCCGCCACCCGCACACCGGTCACCCGGCCGCCGCCGTAGACCACCTCCCGGACCTCGGTGCCGAGCACGAACTCGACGCCCAGGGAACGCAGATGCCTCTCCCAGGGGTCGATCCAGGCCTCGCTGGTCGGGGCGTTGAGCACCCGGTCGACGTCCGCGTCCCCGTCCATACCGCGGCCGAGCAGGCCCCACAGGATGAGGGCCTCGATGATGACGCGGCCGACGGTGCGGGTGGAGGCGATCTCGGCGCGGGTGGCGACGAGGTTGCGGGTCTGGCCGATGCCGAGGAGCACCTGGTACTCGCGGCTCATCTCGCCGGCCCGGATGAAGTCCCACCAGGCGACCTTCTCCCACTGGCCCTCGCGGCGGGCGTCGCAGCTGGTGAGGTGGACCAGCAGACGGTCGGCGAAGTAGGCGGCCTCGTAGGCGGGCAGGTGGGTGGCGAGGTCCAGCACCGAGAGGATCTGGTCGCGGATCCAGGTGGCGGTGATGTCGCCGGGGGCGGGCGGGGTGGTGACCCGGCGGAGCGGGAAGTGCAGGTCCGGGCGGCCCGAGCCGCGGGCGAACAACTCCTCCGTCCCGTTGCGGAGGTTGCCGTGGACGCCGGTCGCGTTGCCGGGGAAGGGGATGCGACGCATGGTGTCCGGCAGGTTCCGATAGAAGCCGGGGAAGAAGCGGAAGCCGTGCTCCCCGGGGAGCGGCTTGCGGCCGTCCGTTCCGGTGCCGGGGACGTCCATGGAGCGGGCCTTGCCGCCGAGGGTGTCGTAGTACTCGTAGACCGTGACCCGGTAGCCGCGTTCGGCGAGCTCGTGGGCGGCGCTGAGGCCGGAGACCCCGCCGCCGAGGACCGCGACACGCTTGCCGGGGGACTCCGCGGCCGCGCTGTCGGCCGTCGGCAGGGCGCCGACCACTCCTCCGAGCGTGCCTGCGGTGACCACTCCGGCGACCGTGCCCCCGGTCGCCGCCAGGAAGCGCCTGCGGCTGTGTCCGTCGTCGTTCGGGGACTCCTGCACGTTTTCAGTTGCCATGAGCACGGAGAGTAGCCGGTCAGACCGGCCCGCAGGCCCGGAAAACACCGTTTCTCCCCAGGCCCGTACAGTTATTGACAGTCCGTCAGCTTCCCTGCGACGCTTCCATGGCCCATCGGAGCCCAGTTCTGGGAGAGTCCAGGGAGGAAGCTGTGCTGTCACTGCCGTTGCTCCCGCCCGGCCCGCCGCCGGGGCGGTTTCTGCCGGTGTGGGGACGCGCCGTGCACGTCGTTGACGAGGGCGGGACGCGACCCGGTGGGACCGTCGTGCTGCTGGAGTCCGGGCTCGGCGGGTCGTGGCTCGGCTGGGACCCGGTCGTCGCCGAGTTGCGGGCCAAGAAAGACGCCGACGACACGCTGCGCGTGCTGCGCGCCGACCGGCCCGGGCTCGGGCGCAGTCAGCCCGCGCCGGGCGTGCCCAGCCTCGCGCTGCGCGCCGCCTGGACCGCCGCGCTGCTCGACTCTCTCGGGGTGCGCGGGCCGGTCGTGGTCTGCGGGCACTCGCTCGGCGGGCTCTACGCCGAGGCCTTCGCCCGGCTGCACCCCGAACGGGTCGCGGCCGCCGTACTGGTGGAGGCGCACGCCCCCAACGTCACCGGCCAGGTGCTCGGACGCCGTGAGGCGCGGGTGCGCACCGCGCGCGCGGTGGGCCACGCGTTCCGGTACGCCGGGCTGAGCCAGCTCGTGGCGCCCGGCGTGCGACGGCTCGGCATGCGCACCCAGTCGGTGCGCCGCGGCGACCAGTCGGACGTCGGCGACGCGTACCGCTCCGCCTACGGAGCCGGCCACTGCCTGACCGAGGCGCTGGTGGAGCGCGTCCTGGTGCGCGACTTCCTCGCCGAACTCGACGAACTGCGGCGCCGTGTGCCGTTCCCCGACGTGCCGCTGCGGGTGCTGTCCGCGCCCGGCGCGGACCGCGAGGTGTACCGGGGGCAGGCCCGGATGAGTCTGCGCGGACGCCACGTCGAGGTGGAGGGTGCGCTGCACCTCATGCCCGTGGACCGGCCGGACGCCATCGCCGACGCCGTCCGCACGGTCGCGGACGGGCCGCTGACCGCAGGCCCGCCCACGCCGCGCGGGGACGCCTACGACTACGACGCCTACGACGCCTGCCCGTAGACCACCAGCGGGACATGATGCTGGTGCGGAGTCGGAGAGTTGGGCCTCACCTGGCCCGCGGCGGCCGCGGCCGAGAAACCACCGGCGGCGAGCAGGACCGCGAGCAGCGCGCCGAGCGTCGTGTAGGTCGATCGAGAGAACACAGCACCACCCCAATGAACCGACCGTGTGAGAAAGCTGGAAACCTCAGCGCTTCGAGGCTATTGACGGTCCATCAGGACCGCAAGGGGCACCGGACGGTCGCAGGCGATGAGTGCGAGGAGGCAGCGCGGTGACTACCGCCCAAGTGAGCAGTCCGGTGACCGCAGGCGACCCGGCCGCGGCCGCGCCCGAACCGGGCCGCGCGGGGCCGCGCGGGCCCCGGCTGCGGCAGTGGTTCCTCGGCCCGCGCGCCGGCGGGGGAGCGAGCGGCCGCTGGCTCGTCGGCCTCTGGGCCCTCGCCCTGATCGGCCTGCTGCTGGAGGCCCCGGGCCGGATCGTGTTCGACACCAAAGCCGACGTGGTGCTGGCACCCGGCCGGTTCCTCGGCCAGCTGGCGCACCTGTGGAGCTCACAGGGCGGCTTCGGCGGCCTGCAGGACCAGGCGATCGGCTACGCGTTCCCGATGGGACCGTTCTACCTGGTCGCCGAGTGGCTGGGGCTGCCCCCGTGGATCACCGAGCGGCTGTGGATGTCGCTGATCGTCGCCGCCGCGTTCTGGGGCGCCGTCCGGCTGGCCGAACGGCTGCGCGTCGGCACGCCCGCCTCCCGGCTGACCGGCGCGCTCGCCTACGCTCTGTGGCCCACGCTGACCGCGCTCGTCGGCTCGACCTCCGCGGCCGTGCTGCCGATGGCGCTGCTGCCCTGGGTGGTCGTGCCGCTCGTCGACGGCACCCGTGAGGACGCGTCGCCGCTGCGCGCCGCCGTGCGGTCGAGCCTCGCCGTGCTGCTGATGGGCGGCGTCAACGCCGTCTCGGTACTGGCCGTGCTGCCCGCGCCGCTGCTCTACCTGCTGACCCGTCAATGGACCGGGCGCAGCCGCCGGCTGCTCGGCTGGTGGATGCTCGCCGTGCTGCTGGTGACCGCGTGGTGGTGGCTGCCCCTGCTGCTGCTCGGCCGCTACGGCTTCGACTTCCTCCCCTACATCGAGTCCCCGCACACGACCGCGTCCACCATGGCCGCCACCGAGGCGCTGCGGGGCACCGGCAACTGGCTCGACTACCTCGACTTCGGCACGCCCGCCCTGAACGCCGGCTGGGTGCTGGCCACCACCGGCTGGGCCGTGGCCGGCAGCGCCGCGCTCGCCGCGCTCGGCCTCGGCGGGCTGGCGCGCCGCGACCTGCCCGAGGCGCGCTGGCTGCGCTGGACGCTCGGCTGCGGCGCCGTCGCCACCATGGCCGTCTACGGCGGCACGCTCGGCGGGCCCCTCCACAACCAGCTGCAGTCCTTCCTCAGCGGACCGGGTGAGGCGTTCCACAGCGTCTACAAGTTCCAACCGCTGCTCGCGCTGCCGCTCGTGCTCGGCCTCGCGCACCTGCTCGGCCGCGCCTTCGCCGCGCCGCGCAAGATCCTCGTGCCGGTCACCGCGTTCGTGCTCACCGCCGCACTGCTCGGCTGCGCCGTGCCGTACCTGACGGCCCGCACGCTGCAGGGCGGCTCGTTCAAGTCCGTGCCCGACTACTGGAAGCAGACCGCCGCCTACCTCGCCGACAACGGCGGCGGCGGACGCTCGCTGCTCGAACCCGCCGCCTCGCACGGCGACTACAGCTGGGGCAGCACCACCGACGACGCGCTGCAGCCCTACGCGCAGTCCCCGTGGGCCGAGCGCACCCTCGTCCCCGACGGCGGCGCGGGCGTGCAGCTGTACCTCGACGCCGCCGAGCAGGCCATGGCCACCGGCACCGACCAGCCCGGGCTCGCCGCCTACCTGGCCCGCGCGGGCGTGCGCTACGTCGTGCTGCGGCACGACCTCGACCCGGCCCAGTTCGACTACACCGACCCCACCGCCTACCGGGAGACGCTGCTGCAGTCCGGCTTCCACCTGGCCACCTCCTTCGGGCCGGTGATCCCGCCGACGCCGCTGCGCGGCGACACCCCGCTCCAGGTCGCCGCCCTGGACTACGGCTACCCGGCGGTCGAGGTCTTCGAGGCCGACGCGACCCCGCTCCAGCCCGAGACGCCGTTCTCGGTGCTGCCCGCGAGCGGCGCGCTGCGCCTGAGCGGCGGCCCCGAGAGCCTGCTGCAGCTCAGCGGCCCGCCGGACGGCTCCGGCGGCGGCCTCGCCGACGGCCGCGCCGCGCTGCTCAGCGGCCAGTCCGCGACCACCGGCGGCTCGGCGCCCGCCGGCAGCCCGCTCGTCGTGACCGACGGACTGCGCCGCACGGACACCTCCTTCGGGCTGGTCCGCGACAACGTCTCCTACACCTACACCGCCACCGGCACCAACCCGTCCGACCGCGCCGACGGCTCCGGCGGCAAGGCCCCGCGACAGCTGAGGCTGCCCTTCGACGTGACGGGACACCAGACCACCGCCGTCATTGACGGCGCGGCCTCGGTCACTGCCTCCAGCTACGGCTCCTGGCTGCTGCAGTCTCCGCAGTACGACCCCGTCAACGCCTTCGACGGCGACCCTGCCACCGCCTGGACGGAGGGGGACCCGAGCAGCCCCGTCGGCCAGTGGCTGCGGATCGACTTCGCGAACCCCGTCGACCTGCCCTCCTCCCTCCAGGTGCAGTTGCTGGCCGACAGCCCGCTGCGGCCGATGATCAGCCGGCTGACGGTCCGTACGGACCACGGCAGCGTGACCGACGACCTGAGCGGGACCGGCTCGGCGCAGGACCTGGCCGTCCCCGCCGGGTCCACCCGCAGCCTCACGCTCACCATCGCGGCCGCGCACGGCGCCGTCCCCGGCGGCCTCGGCGCGGGCATCAGCGAGGTGGCCGTCCCCGGCGTCCAGGTGACCCGCTACCTGGCCGCGCCGCACGACGCCGCGACCAACGGGACGGGCGGCGTCGCCTTCGCCTTCCACCGCACCGTCGGCGCGACCGGCCTGCTCGGCCCGCAGAGCGCGGAGACCTCGATGGCCCGGCAGTTCACCCTCGACGCCCCCGACACCTTCGACACCCAGCTCAGCGCCATGCCCGTCCCCGGCCCGGCCCTGGACACGCTGATCCACAAGCTCGCGCCCGGCAGCGGACTGACCGTCACCGGCAGCCCCGCGATCGCGAACCTGCCGCAGTTCCAGGCCTCCAACCTGGTGCAGGCCACCTCCTTCGACGGCTGGATCGCCGCCCCCGGCACCACCCCGCAGCTCAGCTACTCCTGGAAGGGACAGCGCACCCTCACCGAGCTCGACCTGCAACCGGCCGGCGGGCTGTCGGCCGCGCCGCTCACCGTCCAGCTGAGCAGCCCCGCGGGCGACCGCACCGCCGACGTCGGCGCCGACGGCAAGGTCGCCTTCGCGGCGCTGCGGACCGACCGGGTCACCGTCACCTTCCCGAGGATCCAGCAGGTCGACACCTACGAGCCGATCACCGGCAGTGAGGTGCCGCTGACCCTCGGCCTCGCCAAGGCGTCCTTCCCGGCGCTGGGCGACCTGCAGCAGAAGCAGGCCGACCCGACCACCCCCTTCAACCTCCCCTGCGGCCAGGGCCCGCAGCTCTCGATCGACGGCCAGACCTACCCGACCTCCGCCTCCGGCTCCCTGGGGGCGCTGCTCTCGCAGCAGCCGGTCGTGGTCACCCTCTGCTCCACCGGCGGCCGCCTCGCGCTCCCCGCCGGAACCCATCGCCTCGACGCCCCCGGCGACGCGCCGGGCGCGTCCCTGGCCCTGACCGACGCGACGATCGTCGGCGCGTCCGAGCGCGCCGCGATCACAGCGAGCGAGACCGCGCCCGGCACGCCGGTGCGGACCACGGGCGCTTGGAGCTGGAGCCAGGAGAACCGCAGCGTGACGGTCGCCGCCGGACCGGCCCCGGCCTACCTGGAGGTCCACGAGAACGCCGCGCCCGGCTGGTCCGCGAGCCTCGACGGGCAGACCCTGCAGGCCGTCACGCTCGACGGCTGGCAGCAGGGCTTCCTCGTCCCGGCCGGCGCCGGGGGAGTCGTCCACCTGACCTACACCCCCCAGAGCTGGTACGTCGTGGCGCTCTCGGTCGGCGGCTTCCTGCTGCTGCTCGTGCTGGCCGCGGCCGTGTGGGCGGGCAGGCGGGAACGGTCCGGCGGCGCGCTCGCGGCGGTGACGGAGCGTCCGGCACCCGGCTGGATCGCCGGACCGCTGGTCGGCGCGGCCGTGCTGGCGCTGGTCGGCGGCCCGATGGCGGGCGTGGTCGTGGTGCTCGCCGCCGTGTGGTGGTGGCGGCCCGCGTGGACGCGGATCGTCGCCCCGGCGGTCGCCGTGGCCGCGATGACGGCGGCGGGCGTCATCGCCGCGGTCGACGTCCAGCAGGGCCTGACACCGGGTCAGGGCGCGTTCGGCCCCGCGGCCCAGGCCTGCGCCCTCACCGCGCTCGCCGCGGCGCTGGCCGCCTGGACCCTCCCGCAGCGCGCCCGCGCGGCGGGTTCCGCGCAGCCCGAGGCCCCCGCACCGCCTGCCCACGTGCCGACACCGGCCGCACACCCGGCTGCCAGTCCCGAGAGCGGCCCCCCAACCCTGGTCGAACCCACCCCCCTCCTCGGCCACATCCCCTACCAGGGCAACGCGCCCGATGCAGGGGCCGGCAATCCGGCGTCCGCGGCGGCGCGGGACCCGCGCCTGTCCCATCAAGCCCAGCAGCCCTCCGGCGCCCCCGCGCCCGAGTCATCCGACGGCGGGCCGCCGGCGGGTGGGGAGGTGGGGGCGTGATCGTCGGCGTCGGGGCGGCCGTGTTGGCGGCGGGGTGTTACAACGTCGGGCTGCTGGTGGAGAAGCGGGCGCTCGGCGCGCTGCCGCCGTTGCGGTTGGGCGCGCCCGTCGCGCTGTTCCGGTCGCTGTTCGGGCGGCCCGCCTGGCTCGCGGGTTTCGCGCTGGTGCTGGCGGGGCTGGTGCTGCAGGTGGTCTCGCAGGGCCTGCTGCCGATCACCGTCGCGCAGCCGCTGCTCGCCGTCGGCCCGGCCGTCCTGGTCGCCGCGTCCGCGCTGGTCTACCGCGAGACCCCCGCCCGAGCGGACCTGGCGATGCTGGGTCTGCTCGGCGTCAGCACCGTGCTGCTGGTGCTCAGTTACGATCCGCACCTCGACCCCGTCGGCCGCGGCGAGCACCCGCTCGCGGTGCTCAGCGTCTGCGCCCTGGCGGCGGTCGGCGCAGGCGCCGTACTGGTGCCGCGCGGTCAGCGCTCGGGGACGGCCTACGGCGTGGCCGTCGGGCTGCTGAACGGCGCGGGCGGCCTGCTGGCCAAGGCCCTGGCCGTCGCGGCACGCGACGGGAGACGCTCGCTGGTCGTGCTCGCGGAACTGCCCTACCCGTGGCTGCTCGCGCTGTTCTCGGTGCTGATGCTGGGCGTGATGCAGATCGGCCTGCAGCGCTCGCGCGCGGCGACGCTCGTGCCCGCGCAGGTCATCACCGGCAACGCGCTGGTGATGGTCGCGGGCGGCGTCATCTTCCACGAGCCGCTGCCCGCCGACCCGTTGCGGCTGGGCCTGCGGCTCGGCGCGCTCGTCGTCTCGCTGCTGGTGCTGGCCCTGCGCCCGCCGGCACCGCCCGCCGCCCCGGCCTCAGCGCGGGGCCGGGGCGGTCCGGTGCAGGGCCTCGTCCACGACGGCGGCGAAGCGCTCGACGGTGGTGTGCCAGCGCAGGCCCAGCGCGCGGCCGCGGGCCGCGGCGCCCATGGCGTGCCGCCGCACGGGGTCGAGGGCCAGCCCGGCCCACGCTGAGGCGAACGCGCCCTCGGTGGGGGCGAGCAGTCCCGTCGCGTCGTGTTCGACGGAGTCGGTCAGGCCGGGGATGCGGAAGCCCACGGTCGGCGTGCGGCGCACCGCCGCCTCGGTGACCACCAGACCCCACCCCTCCACCTGCGAGGGATGCAGCAGCACCCAGGCCCGGCACAGCAGTTCGTGCTTGCGCTGCTCGCTGATCCGGCCGGTGAAGTGCACGCCGGGCCCGGCCATGGCCTCCAGCCGCTCGCGCTCGGGGCCGTCGCCGGCGATCACCAACGTGCCGCCCGTGACGGGCCGCACGCGCTCCCAGAGTCTGAGCAGCACGTCGATCCGCTTGTACTCGGCGAGTCGTCCGAGCGCGAGGAACAGCGGCTCGGCGGACTTCGACGGCAGCGCGGCGGGGTCGGCGACGTCCTCGACACCGTTGGTGACGACGCGGATCCGCTCCCGGGCCACCCCGATGTCGGCGAGCGCCTGCGCGGTGGAGTCGGAGACGGCCACGAACAGGTTGCCGCGGTGGACGCGCGGCAGCAGCACCGTCTCCGCGTAGCGGCCGAGCGCGGCGATCGGCCAGGGGTAGCGCAGCGGCCACAGCTCCCGGTGCACGTGGTTGACCAGGCAGACCGCGGGCGTGTGGGGGGACCAGGCGGGGGCGAAGTAGGGCAGGCCGTTGCAGACCTCGACCAGCAGATCGACCCGGTCGAGCGAGCGGACCGCGCGCGGCGCGGTCAGGAACTGGCTGTAGGGGCCGCCGTTGCGGCGCACCCGGTAAGGGCGTCCGGAGCCCACGGGTCCGCCGCAGACCAGGGTGGTGGGGTGGCCGCGCCGCGCCAGCCCGGCGGCGAGCTTGTCGATGAGCAGCTCCGACCCGCCCGCGGCGGGGCTGGCCAGATCGCGCAGGGACAGGAAGGCGACATGTGCGCGGGCGGCCGTCGAGGCCCGGGTGTCGTTCTCCCGGGACGGCGGCCGAAGGACGCCCGAGGTGTCCATCGGTGTGCCTTTCGTCGAGGTGGGGAGAAGGGCGCGCCAACCCTAAGCCGTTGATGACACGGCGTCAATAACTGCTTACTTGCGGGTAGTCTTCTTCTTGAGCAGGAAATTTTTGGCCCCAGCACGATTATTGACGATCCGTCAGCTCAGGCTCTACGGTCCGGAGACACCTCGCGCACCTGCCCCGCCGCCATCGTTCCGGCCGCCCTGTAGGGGGTCCCGTTGAGCAAACGCGCAAGCGCCGCCGTCCTGCTGGCCTCCGGCGCCCTGTTGGTCGCCGCCGGCCCTGTCCTGCACGACGCCGTGCTGTCGGCCGTCCGCGTCGCGCCGTGGGACCCGGACAGCACCACCGTCTCCACCGGCCAGGGCCGCTTCATCGACCCGACCACCGGAGGGCCGGGCACCGGACTGGTCACCGTCACCGAGACCATCAAGGGCGATCCCGTCGTGGGCAGGAAGCACCACGCGGCCGTGTGGACCATCACCACCCGCGTCGACACCCCCAAGACGATCGACCTGGCCGACGCCCGCCAGGCGCTGCAACTGAGCGTCCACCGCTGGACCTTCGACCGCGTGAGCAACCGGTACGTGCCCTGCTGCGGCGCGGACACCGGCCAGGGGGCGGACGCCTTCCGCAAGTTCCCCTTCCACGCCGACGCGCTGGTGTACCAGCTGTGGGACCCGACGGCCGGACGGGCCTTCCCGGCCCAGCTGGACGGCACGCGCGTCCTGGAGGGGCACACCTTCAACGTCTACACCCAGGAGATCAAGAAGCTCAGGGTCGGCACCGTCGCGGTGCCCGCGAGTGTGCTGGGCCTCCCCTCGGACCAGGGCACCGTCGAGGCGGAGGAGTGGTACGAGAACCCGCAGACGCTCACCCTGGTCGACCAGGAGACCGGCACCCCCGTCTCCCAGACGACCCACGAGATCGTCACCCTGCAGATGCCCGGCGACCCGACCCACAGCGCCACCGCGCTCGACGTGACCCTGCGCACCGACCAGGACACCGAGGAGCGGCTCATCAAGCAGGCCACCGGTCAGGCCGCGGGCCTCGCCCTGCTGGAGGGGCCGGTGCCGTGGCTGCTCACGGCGCTCGGTGTCGTCCTCGCGGGCGTGGGCGGCCTGCGGCTGCGCGGCCCCCGCGCACGGAGAGCCCAGGCGCCGGCCGGTGCGCAGCCCGACCCCGTCGCCCCGCAGCAGCCCGCCGTCGTCCCGTCTCCCGCCGCGCCGCCGGCCGGCGAGGGGTCATGAACACCCACGGCGGCGCGCCGGAGGAGGAGCAGGCGCCTCCGGCGTCGGTGCTGCGGCTGCTGGCGACGGCCGCACGGCACGGCGTCCACGCCCCCGTCTACCGGCGGCTGCACGCCCGCTACCGGGTGCGCCGGCTGGACCGTTTACTGGACCTGGCCAGCCGTCAGGTGGTGGCCGTCGGCACGGACGTCTGGCGGGCCGACGCCTTCCGCACCGCGGGGGCCCGCTGCCTGGCCGTCGCCCCCGGTCCGGACCAGGGCCCCGAGCCGGACGCCGAGGACCCGGGGGAGCGGGTGGTCGCCGACGGGTACTGGCTGCCGGTCCGGGACGGCGCCGCCGACCTCGCCTACTGCAACGCCGCGTTCGCGCGCGGGCCCGAGGCCGTCGGGGTGCTGGACGAGCTGGCCCGGATCACCCGCGTCGGCGGCCTGGTCTGCCTCTCGCTGACGGGCGCCCGCCGTCCCGTCGTGCACCACATCCGCCGCCGCAGCGACCTCGACCTGCTCGACCGCGCCCCCGTCGTGCCGCTGCCGCGCCGCCGCACCGAACTGGTCCTGCGGAGGACGGGATGAGCGCCACGGGGCCGGGCCCGACGCGCTTCACCGCGCTCGACGAGACCTCCGACCTGATGGAGCGACGCGGCGAGCCGAACCTGATCTACCTCGAACTCGCCGTCACGGGCCGGCTGGACGTGCAGCGCCTGCGCGCGGCCGTCCACACCGCGTTCGCCGCCCACCCGGCCACCCGCTCACGTCGCCTGCCGACCCCGCCGTGGCGCACCCGCAGCCACTGGCACGTCGCGGCCCGACCGGACGTCGACCCGCTGACGGTGCTCGACGGCTCCGACGTCGACCTGCACGCGGCGCGCCGCGCCGTCCTCGACCAACCGCTGGACCTGCGCACCTCCCCCCTCCTCCGGCTCCGCCTGCTCAGCGGCGCCCCGGGCGGCGACCGACTCCTCGTCGTCGCCCACCACGCGGGCTTCGACGGTATGGGCTTCGTCGGCGTCCTGCTGGCGATCTGCGCCGCCTACAACGACGCGCCCACGGCCGCCCCGCCGCAGGCGGCGTCCCCGGCAGAGGTGGCCACCTGTGCCGGGGACGCCGCCTGCGGC
>NZ_QKYN01000272.1:0-194 GCF_003258295.1 Streptacidiphilus pinicola
GCCCCCGGCCGCGCCCCCGCCCACGTGAGCGAATTCCAGGCCACCGGCGCGGGCCACAGCCTCGCCGAAGCCATCGACGCGCTCACCGCCGGCCTCGACCTCACCCGGCCGGGCGCGGCAAGGCTCCTCGTCATCGTCTCCGACGCCCGCTACTCCCCCGATGAAACCCACCGCGCCACCCAACGCATCAAGTA
>NZ_QKYN01000272.1:486-756 GCF_003258295.1 Streptacidiphilus pinicola
ACAGGCGCGCGGCGGGCTGCGCGCCGTGATCCGCCTGGGCAAGGCTCGGCTGTCCGCTCTCGACCCCGGACGTGGACTCGACGACGCACGTGTTGGCGCTCGACCCGGTGGCTCGCGTCTGCAACGGCTGCGAGGCGGCCGGGCAGGCGCGTGACGAGGAGCCGGACCGACGTTTCCGCTGGCTGACCGCTTTGCGCAGCACCATCGTGCAGCCGGGACTGGTCCACTTCAGGCTGTCCGCCGCCGGTGTCTTCCGTCTGCTGGGCCTGC
>NZ_QKYN01000272.1:833-1214 GCF_003258295.1 Streptacidiphilus pinicola
GCACGCCGCCCGATCCGTCATGGCCGTTCCTGCAAAACACCAGCCGCAGCAGTCCCGTCCCGAGGAACACGATGTCGTGATCGTGGGCGCCGGGCAGGCGGGCCTGTCGATCGCGCACGAGCTCGCGCAAGCGGATGTCGAGCACGTCGTGCTTGCGCCCGCCCTCCCCCCCCCCCCCCCCCCCCCCCCCCCCCCCCTCCCCCCCTCCCCCCCCCCCCGCCGCCCCGCCCCCGCCCCGTCCCCGACCCCCCCCTCCGCGTCCCCCGCCGGCCCCGCCCCCGCGGCACCGCCCGCACACACTCCCGCCACCTCCTCCCCCCTGCCCCCGCCCCCCCCCCCCCGCCCCGCCCCCCCCCCCCCCGCCTGCCCGCTCACATACCC
>NZ_QKYN01000081.1 GCF_003258295.1 Streptacidiphilus pinicola
CCTTTCCGGTCAGAGCACTAGCGCCGCGCGATCACGCGGTCGGGAATGCGGCAGCGGCCTCGGCGGCGAACTGCTTCGCGTGGCGGAGGACCTCGGCTGTGCGCTCCGTGTCGCCGGCTTCACGAGAGTGGTCAAGAGCCTCCACCAGCAAACGGGCGCTTGCTGCGTAGTCGTTCGCGTCGCGCCGGACCTGCGCGAGCTCGTGCAGACTGCGCGAGGCGCCGACCGGCTCGCGGTAGGTCCGATAGGTATCGCTCACGAGTGTCAGCAGGCGGGTCGCGTCCTCCAGATCGCCCTGCCCCCAGCGAACGAGCCCGAGGTCGTGCCGTGAGAGGGTGAGCCCGTGTGGTTCGCTGAGCTCCTCATACAGGACCAACGAAGCCTCGAGTCGCTTCGCGGCATCGTCCAGCTTGCCCATGCGCCGCAGGGCGCGCCCGAGGCAGCTGAGCGCATTGGCCTCTCCGACGCGGCTGCCCAGTTCCTCGTAGAGGCCCAGAACCTCTTCCAGCAATTGCACGGACTCCTCGAAGTCACCCCGGAGGTCGGCTACTCGGCCCAGGTCCCACAGTCCGTTCGCAATGCCCTGCCGGTCGCCGATGCGCCGGTAGTGGAGGAGTGCCTGCCGACCGTGCTCGGCCGCGCTGTCGAGCTCGCCACGCATCCGCAATGAGCGCCCTAGGGCCCACAGCGCATTGGCTTCGCCTCGTATGCTGCCCAGCTCGCGGTAGATCGCAAGCGCCTGCTGGTGAAGCGCTGCAGCAGCCTCGTGGTCGTTGCCCATGTGGCTGGCGCGTCCGAGCTCCCACAGGGAGTCAGCCTCGCCGAAGCGGTCCCCCCGGTCCCGGTACAGAGGAAGTGCCTGCTCGTGCAGTTCCCGTGCGGTCCTGACAGCGCCCTGGGTGAGCCGGGTTCGGCCCAGTTCCGTCAATGCTCTGGCTTCCGCCTCGATGTCTCCACCCGTGCGTGCACGCTCCAGGGCCTGCTGGTGGAGGGCCGCAGCCTGAGGCCAGTGGCCCTCACGGAGTGCGAAGGCGCCGACGGCCGTCGAGAACCCGGCGACAGCGTCCGCCCGACCGCGCATCGTCTTGGTGTCGTTGGCGCAGGCCCAGAGGTTCGCCCACTCTGCTCGCCACCAGAACTGAGCTGATTCGGCGTCGTGCAGGTCAGGTATGGGCAGCGGCTCCGGCGCGGGCGGGAGACATGGTTCCGGGACGTTCCGGCGGGTCAGCACCCGGTCGGCCACCTGGGCTGCGTAGAGGTAGTAGTCAACGAGACGTGCGCGTGCCGGCTCCGCTTCGGTGCCCGGCTTCTCGTCGAGGGACGTCGCGAGGGAACGAGCAAAGAGGCGCGCCAGGTCGTGAAAGCGGTATCGACCGACAGAGGGCTGTTGCAGCAAGTTGTGGTCGAGCAGCGACTCCAGTTGGTACCGCGCGTTGCGGATGTCGTCGCCGAGCAGCCACGACACGGCGGTCGCGTCGAAATCCGGCCCCGGGATCAGGCCAAGCAACCTGAAGAGCCGCTGCTCCGACGCGGGCAAGGCCGACAAGGAGGAGGCGAACACCATGTCAATGGTGGCCGCGCGCCCGGCCTCGTCCCGCAGTTCCGCGACGATCTCCTCGATCTGCAATGAACGGTGGTTGCGCAGCCGGGACGCGGCGACACGGAGCGCCAGCGGAATCGAGCCGCACAACGCGGCAAGCTCGGTAACAGCTGGTGAGTTCAGCGGGATTCGGTCCGGTCCGGCCACGGCATACAGCAGCGCCCGGGCTTCTGCGTCGGGGAGGGGCTCCAGTGTGCGCAGATGGGCATCGTCCAGCCCGGACAGCCGACGCCG
Source organism: Streptacidiphilus pinicola (assembly GCF_003258295.1). Lineage (GTDB taxonomy): Bacteria > Actinomycetota > Actinomycetes > Streptomycetales > Streptomycetaceae > Streptacidiphilus > Streptacidiphilus pinicola. The sequence goes on from NZ_QKYN01000081.1 coordinate 1,835, forward strand.
GCTGGTTACCAGCACCAGGCTGCCGGCCTTGCCCGGCAGTAGAGGTCGGATCTCGGCCAAGCCGGCGGCGTTGTCGAGCACCAATAGCGTGCGCGTGCCGGCCAACCTGTCCTGGAACGCCGCCGCCCGTTCCTCCGGATCGCGGGGTATCAGTGCCGGGGCCACCCCGAGCGACCGCAGCAACTGGCCGAGCGCCTCCGCCACCGCCAGGGGTTCGACGCCTGGAGTGTGGCCGTGCAGGTCGATGTAGAGCTGACCGTCAGGGAACTCACCCTTGAGTTCGTGGGCGGCATGGACGGCGAGCGCTGACTTGCCGACTCCCCCCATGCCATCGATGCCGACGATCAGGGCCATCCCGGAGTCCGAGCCGTCAGCGGCGCGACGGCCCAGTTGCAACAACCAGCTCAGTTCCTCGGTCCGACCAGTGAACACGCGGGTGTCGACCGGTAGTCGGCCCGACCGGCCCGAAGACACCGCAATCGGCCGACGAGTGGTTCGAACACGGGGGTGGGCAGGTGCCGCAGCATTCTCGGCCGGGGGTGCCGACGGTGGTACCACCGAGGCGGGGGCGTCTTCGCCGGCCGACAGCGTCAGCGAGCCAACAGGCTGGTAGCCGTCACGCAAGATGTCGAGGTAGGCCCGCTGTACGGCCGGTGTCGGCTCGATGCCGAGTTCGTCGCTCAGCCGCTGCCGCAGCCGTTGGTAGGTATCCAGAGCATCCGCCCGGCGACCGCTCCGGTGCAGGGCGAGCATGAGTTGACGCTGGAGTTCCTCCCGGAACGGGTGCAGTTCAACCCAGTGGGCAAGTTCGCCGACCAGCCCCTGATGCCGCCCAAGGGTGATCTCCGCATCGAAGCGCCACTCCAGCAGCTCCAGGCGCGCGATCTGCAGTCCCTCGATCGCCTGCTCGGACCAGGCGCCTACGGGGATATCCTCGAGCGGATCTCCCCGCCACAGCGCCAGAGCCCCTGTGGCCTCGTCCACGACACCGGCCCAGTCCCCGGCCAGGCGTGCCGCCCTGGCCCGCTTACTACCTGCGGCGAACTCCTCGATGTCAAGCTCACCCGGCTCCAGCTGGATCAGGTATCCGGAGTCGCTCGACCGCACCCGCAGTCGCCCTCGTTCGCCGAGATGCCGACGCAGTGCTGCGACATTGTTGCGAAGCGACGCGCGGGCACTCGTCGGCGGTTCGTCGCTCCACAGGGCTGAGTAGAGGGCGTCGCTCGAGACCGTGCGGTTGGCATTGAGCAGCAGGACCGCAAGGACCGTCCGCACCTTGACAGACGAGACCAAGGCGGGCGCCCCCTCCTCAATCCGGAGAGGCCCCAGGAGCCTGAACATCATCGTTTGATGCTACCAAACGCGCCTCGCGTGCCCGCAGGTCAGCAGCCCAGCGGCGGGGCAGGCAGCCTGCACGACCCGACCCAGATACGGCGCGAAGCCTGCGACTACGCGGCAGGCGGAAACCTCCTCGGCCAGGCCCTTGTCTTCTATCGTGAGGCCGGAGACGACGTGCGTGCCGAGGAGGTTCTGACGCATCCAAGACAGTTCGCCGCGGAGGTAGCCTCGGCCTTTCCGACGGAGAAGTCGTGAGCGCTGCACTCAGTCCCGCCGCCTGAGTCGTTGACGCAGGTGCGCCTGCGCAGTTCCTCGAACGAGGGCCTCGACGCGTCGTTCATGCGTGCGATCCATGCCGATGAACCGGTTGTGGTGCATATGCAGGAGGCTCCTGATGGCTGCCTTTCCCCCTGCATCGTCGCGGTAGGCAGTCAGGAGCTTCCCTCGTCTGTCCCACACCGGTGTCAAGACAGTGCCGGCTTCAATCATCATCTCCCCCGGTTCCCCGGTCTTGCCCAATAGGGAGAGAAGGGCCTGTCGTTCCGGTCTGAGGCTCCTGTGGAGACTCTCGTCCGGAGCGTACTGCTCCATGCACCATGAAGCCCACGAGCCACCGGGGCAGGATCGACGCGCGATGTCGACGTAGTTCATGGCAACGAGGAGCGAGCGGTCCACCCGAAGCATGCCTTGGCGCATCATCGCCAACTGCGAGAGGGTGGCGACGCTGTCCGCGTGGAACACTCGCTCAGCCGCGCCCATCAAATCCACCCCGCCGTACCGTCCGGTCTCGGGCTCGTAGGTGTCGAGTACGAATCTAGCCGCAAGGCGCAGGTCGGTAAGCTCGGATGCCCATTCCTTCAATTCCGGAAGCAATACTTGGTGGAGCAGCTCCGGGTCGCCGTGGAATCGCAGGCGCAGGTGCGGGTCCGGATCCCGATAACGAATGAAGAACCATCGGTCGACTCCGCGAGGAAGGCGATCGGCAAACTGGCCGAGTTGAACGGAGAGAAGGTCATCCTGCATGCTCTGCGGCGCATACAGCTTTGCGTAGAGCCACTCCCCACCCGGGAGATAGCGGGTGCCCGAAGACCAACTCATACTCGCGACGGGCCGCCTTCGGACGCTCGTCGACTGCGCGGCTCCGTGGGTCGCCAGCGGGATCACTACCTCACTCGCGTACTGGCCGTTGGCATGAAGTCCACCGTCCACCCCTGCCGCGCCCTCGGACGTCTCGCACAAGATGGCCCGCGAGTGCCTCCGCACTTCCTCTCGGAGCAGCCGAACATGCAGGGCGACACTCAGATCCAGTTCCATGACCTGATCATCGACTCCGGCCAGAACCCGCCCGGGGACACGCCAGCGCTTCTGCCATTCCTGAAGCTGCTCATGCCACTGAGAATCAGTCAGCACCTCGTCCTTGAAGAAATCCTCGTCCGTTCGCCACTGGGCCGGCGCCAGAACCGTACGGCCATACCGGACACGGGGCAGGTACGGCGCGGACCTCGCGGATCCCCAGTCCCAGGAACTGCCCGGGCCGCTACCTGAGAGGCCTATCTCCCGCAGGAGTCTGGCCGCGTGCGGCATGTTGGTGCGGTTTTGCAGGTGCACGGTGGTGGGCCTGACCTCCTTCCCAAGACGCCTGGACATCACGAACAGTCGTTCACTGTCCGCGCCAATCGCCAGGTCGTGCAGCGCAAGAATGCGAGGGTCCCTGGCATCCGCGAAACACCCGATCGCGATCCTGTAGGGAAGATCGTCCGGAACTGCCATCAGACTCTCCGTACGCGGACGGGGTGACCGATAGGCAAGAGTGGCGCGCAGGGCGTCGCTTCCCGCGTTCCACTGAAAATGACGATCAAGCGACCCTGCGGCACCATCTTCTGCACCAACGATGTGGACGAAGCGTCCGGCCGCCGCCCCGGCAAGCGGAGAGGTCATGCGGGGATTGAGCACAAGGCGGAACTCTCCGTCGGCGGCACCGTCGCCGGGCACCGCAACGACGGTACCGAAGAGTTCCATCGACGGAGGCAGCACTGCTGCGGGCGAAAGTGCAAGCGCCTCAACGTCCCGATCCTCGAGGATGACCTCCGGGCTGCCCGACCTCAGGGCGGACATGGCCATGCGAAGCAAAACCGTCTCTCGGACCGACGTCGCCTCCGTCGGTACGCTTTGCCCACCGCGCACGTCGGCCAGGCGACCGGGAGCCCACTTGTACCCCTGTGGAGCCCCGAGTCCCGCTACAGGGTCGAGCACGTCCGTGACTGGCACTAGGTCAGCCCCGTAGCGCTCAAGGAAGGCCTGGTGATAGCTGCGAAGCGAGGGCAGCACCTCCTTCGGAGGCGACATGCGGCACAGCACCGATGCCGCCCGTTCCGCCTCCGCAGCCACACCTGCGGGCAGATGCGCCTCGTCAGCCAAGCCCACATCGACACGAACCGAGTGCGGCGTTGGCTCCAGCACGCTCATCTGAGCCTTGAGCCCAGCAAGTTGGCGGCGGCCAGCGCCCAGAGGAGAAGCGGCATAGCTGTCCAGCTCCCGCTGAACCTGTTCCAGCCGCGCCAGAACGCCTCCGGCAGACGCCACACCGACGCGACCCAGGACCCCAATGATGTGCTCGAGCGGCTTCGTCTCGTCAGGCTGGGGTTGCAGCTCGGTGAGCAGGAACTGTCCCTCCACAAGCTGCCGGAGAATACTTGAGACGGTTGCCGATGATGCTGAAGGGAAAGTGCTCTGAACGCACTGTGCCAGGTCACGGAAGAGAAGCGGGCTGCGGGCGCTCACCAGGGCATGGCGTACAGCCGGCGTAAGCCGTACTGATGACTCTGTAATCCAGGGCCGGCCCTCGGGGCTGCCGCGTCGACTCTGCACCCTGTACGGCATGACCCACCGATGACCCCGTTGGTACCCGAGATTGCTCGTCACCACGCGCAGTTCTTGAAGGATCGGCAGGTCCATCTCGCAGTCGCGCACCACGTTCGTGAGCCACTCCGTATCGGGCTTGACGACCCGGAACGCACCTTCGGGAGAGGGCGGGCTGCTCGGCTCTTCCGAGAAGCGGGCAACGGTGACCCCACTGAACAACCCAAACGGGGTGGCACGCGTGGTCATCCGCAGCACATAGCGGGACGCCGACAACACAAGACTCCGCAGCTTGGGCACCGAGACGCGATCGCCGGCAAGCGCGACATCGAACGCGCGACCGAGCGACGGGCTGGCCAAATCGACTGCCTCCCGGAGGAGGGGATCTGAAGTGAGAGCTGCGAGATAGGCGAGCATGGACGGCTCGTCGGTCAGGTCAACCGGCTTCTCCGTGTCGACGGTGCGGTTCCTCGGCAACAAGGCAACGCGCAGCAACCCATGTCCGGCAGTGAACATCGGTTGTTCGCTCATCAGATCCGGACCTTTCGCGAGTCGGCGTTGCCATCAGTCAGAGCAACACCCCCCTCCGGCAACAGCCGCCAGACGAGTTCGTCTCCGCGCAGCCTCGGCAGCCTGTGCGAAACGAAGACAAGGGTCTTCTCCGGTGACCACGCCCGCAGGTTTTCGTAGATCTGCTGTTCCAGCTCCAGCGGGACGGCATTCAGGCCCTCGTCGATCACCAGCAGCGGCGGGTTGACGAGGACAGCACGGGCGAGCGAGAGCCGCTGCCGCTGGCCACTCGACAGGAGTGCTCCGTCTTCGCCCACCGGCGTGTCCAGCCCCTCCGGCAGCCCTTGGACGAAGTCGTCCAGGCAGGCCAGGGCCAGGGCACTCCAGAGTTCCGCGTCGGACACACTGCCGCGGGCGAGCCTGAGGTTCTCTCCGATCGACGAATTGATCAGCGCAGGATCCTGCGAGACCAGCACGGCGAACTCGGCCGAAGCGGCGTACGTCTTGCCGTGACATCCGACCCGCACGTCTCCGACGAGTGGCTTGATCAGTCCGCTCACCAATAGCGCCAGAGTACTCTTACCGACTCCGGAGTCCCCGACCACGAACAACGTGGAGCCTCCCGGCACTTCAACGCTGAGCGCATCAATCACAGGGGTGCTGCTGTCCGGGTATCGGTACGAGACACCCTCCAGCGAAACCGCGTCCAGGGCCGACACCGCCCGTTTCGTGGTCACCGGGACTGGCCTGGACCGGTTGGCACCGTCGAGGTACCCGAAGATCCGCGCGAAGGGGCCGGCGGTCATCTGGATATCGGAAGCGGTCTGCAGAAGCTGCTGCACGGGCATCGAGATCCGGGACTGCAGGACGGTCAGGGCTATCACGGAGCCGATCGACAGCCCCGGCAGTACCGTTCCAGCGGCCCAGTACGCGAAGACCGGTATGGCACCGAGGGCGATGTTGATGACCGCCAGGCTCGTGCGTCCTGCGAGTCGCAGCGCCACCGTCTGCTCGCGAACATCCTCGGACAAGGCCTCGAAGCGCTCACGCTGCCACGCTTCGCGAGCCATGGTCCGCCCGAGGAGGGCACCGGACAAGGATACGTTCTCCGCGGCTGTCTGGAGGAGGGCCGCCAATCGGCCGTGCTGAGCACGCGAGAGCATCGCGCGCCTGCGTGCGTAGCGGTTGTTGAGGACGTTGAGGAGGATGGAGAGCACAACCGAGAAGACCGTGATCTGCCAGCTCATAGTGATCATGGCTATCGTCGAGGCCACCAGCGTCGTGCCCGCGGTCACACACGCCTGGACCGCGAAAGTGAGAACGTCACTCACGGCTCCGATGTCATTGGAGAGGAGTGCCTGAACGTCCGAAACAGGGCCCCGACTCAGGTCTTCGACAGAACGTTGCTGTGCCGCGTCATGCACCTCCATGCGCAGGGCATGCACCAACTCCTGTCCCAGGCGCTGGTTCAGCACGGCCTGGCCGATCAGTAGGAGGCCGCCGGCGACCACGGCAAACAACATGATTCCGCACAGCAGCGACAGCTCGAGGGGGTGGTGCTTGACCAGCGCCGTGTCGATGATCCGCTGCAACAGCAACGGGTTGGCCACGCCAAGCACGACGCCAAGAAGCGCCAGAAGCAAGGACAGCAGCAGACGCCGTCGCTGTGGCCGGAACCGTGCAGCGAGCCGTCGCCACGGTACCGAAACCGCTGTCGGCGACTCAGAATCCGGCCCCCGCCGTCCGAGCCGTCGCCGTACCACCCTCATGAAGACCTCCACTGGTCGGAATCTCGCCCACTACTTCTGGAAGAATCCGGCGATCGATGCCCTGCAGTTCTCCCCGGCCTGAAGGTCGACCTTCTTGATCGCGTGACGGGCCTGGGAGGAGATGACGACCAAGCGGTTCGGCATCGGAGTCACGTACTGACCCCATCCGGCGTTCGCCGCGGAACCGCCTTCCGCCGCTGCGGACTCGACCAGCAACTCCGCACCCCATGAGTCACGCCACTCCGGGTGGACGTACGCGACGAAGGAGCCGGTTCGATCCCGGCTGTCCCTGTGCCAGCTGAGCCCGGATCCCATGGGGTACATGAACGGCGTGGCCGAAAAGCACGTCCAATCGGTTCCCTTACGCCCGACCCACGGCTCGAAAGTCCCCGCTGCGCCTTCGATGGCCTCAACCACCGCATCGATCGGCCGCCCACTCGGATAAAGCGGAACGTCGCCACCGCTGCTGCGCGGTGCATTGAAGATCGGTTTACCGGCCAGCGGTTCACCATCGAGGGGGCGGAAAACGCGGACCGCTGCGCGCGACTTGACGTACTGCATCGGCTCCTCGCGGAACCCGTTCCATACCTGGTCGAGGGCGTCTCGGGAGAGGAAATCGTCAAAGACCGCGAAAAGTTCGTTCTGAAATGTCGCCTTCACAACCGCACCTATCCTCTACTCTGACGTCGGGTCCTCGAGCGACCGCAGGAGCGCCTGCGCCACTCGATCTGTGAAACGGAGGACCCCTGAATTGGTTCTCACCCTCGGCAGTCCGGGGGGCACGACCACCGAGGTATTCCCCCCCACGACGTGCCGGGTGAGGATGTACTCCCCAGTGGCCGACAAGGGGTTGCCGTCACCGTTCGTGGTCAGGTACTGAAGCCCTGCTCTTCCTGTGCTGCCGGTTCGCCAGAAACTGCGGTCGATTATCTCGCCGCGCTCCCACATCCTCGAACGCAGGGAGTCGTCAGCATTTTCGACGCCGGGAGCGGGAATCCTTGATTCAACGGCGTGGAGGAAGCCAAAGGATCTCCCCAGCGCCGATGGAGTGAGACGGAATGGCATTCCGGCTTCCGGCACGAATTCGAAGGCGTCGGACGGACCGAGGAAGGTCAGAACACCTGCACGACACAGGGCGATGAGCTGTTCCAGGCGCGGCCAAGGTGGCCCACCCGCCATGATCTGTCGCTTGTGCCGCAAATCCTGCAGGCTACGGACCAACGGCGCGGCCTCGCCCTGACTCTGAAGGTAATGCCGGCGCAGGACGGCTTCGGATCGGGACAGGGCCCGGAGCATGGCGCGTTGCGGACTGGAGGCCGGACTGAGCACCCTTTTGATCGATCCGCTGATGTAGTCGATCATCCAATCCTGCAGCGCAGCTGTGCTCTCGAACGACTGGCCCGCCATCGGCTTGTCGAAGCTCCGTGGCGTAAAAGGCTCGTCGTTCACCCGGGGGCATGTCGGCGTATCAGGGAGCTCCCCTGTCTCGCGCATCTGCAGCAGGTAGGAGTCGGCCTGGCTCTGCCATGCTGACTCGGACGCGCCTGCGAGGGAACTGATCTCCCGAAGGTATGAGAGCTCGATCTCCGCGACGATAAGGAGAGTCAGCCTCTCGAAAGCCGTTGCCGGCTCTCCCAAAGCCGCACGCACCGCTTTATCGGTCACAGCCATGTTGTCCGGCAACAGCGGTGGACGATCGAATTTGTAGACCGGTACCGGCCCCAAGGGGACACCGCTTCGCGATGTCGCGAACAACCGCGGCTCTCTCCCGGACGGGGCGTAAGTCAATCGACCTTCCGGGGTTCGAACGAACTTTCCCCCGCGTCCGACGGTAAGAACCTGGACCTGGTCAATGAACGACAGACCCAGCCCACGCAGGAGCAGGCTCGCCCCGGCCCGCACATGATCGAAGGACTCGTCGACCACGTGCCTCGGGTGGACATAGGAGGCGCCCAGGTTGCTGGCCTGCGCACACATCGCCAACTCGTTCCCGTCAGGAAGCACGGGAAGGTTTCCCTGCGCCAGCACCACGCGATCGCATTCCAAGGGCGACTTGCGACCACTCAGCCAGACGTGCTCTGGCCTACCGGGAGAATGGCCGCGGGTGATATCCAGAACCTTTGCACGATGCTCAATGACACGGACCCAGTCAGGAGCCGTCTGCGCAGCCCGCGCCCTGAACCAGGTGATGTACTCGCCCATGAGGAATCGCGCGGGCCACCTGTCCCGCTTCGACACCCTGGACTTCTCGCGTGCCTGGTCGGAAGCTCGGTCGGCCTCCCTGCTGGCCTCTATCCACTGCCACAGAGTAGGGCCAGGATTGATCGGACCATCACATTCAACGGTTTCGTCTGTGAAAAGACCGACGCTGTCAGGGAGTGTGTTCATCCAGAGATTGCGGTCCTGGCTGGACCGCCAGATGCTGCCACCCTCCACGACATACGGATCCACAATGTGGATATCCAAGCGCTTCCCGGTCCAGTCGCGTCGGACGGCTGCACCGGAACAGATCCGCTCGAGGACGGACGAGCCCATGGGGCCTGCCCCCACAATGCAGATAACGGTGGCTTCAGACACTGCCTGCTACCTTGGCAGGAAAGAATATTGCACGCGCCTGGTCGACTTCGCTAATCAACTCCGACAGGGCCGGGAAGTTCGCGTCGTGCTCGATGATCACTGCGGATGGCCTGGTTCGCCGCGCCACCTCCACGGAAAGGTCCCAAACCTGCTGCTCGATCGCTTCGGAGTGGCTGTCGATCAGCTTTCCCGTCGGACTGACGGTGCCACCGGCCAGATGGATCTGGGCAACCCGGTCGAGGGGGAGCCGGTCGAGATAACAAACCACGTCGAAGCCGTGGTTCGCCGAATTAATATAGAGGTTTGCGACGTCCAAGAGGATGAGACAGCCTGTAGCCCGAGCAAGGTCGGCCAGGAACTCGGCGCCGGCGATCGGGTCGCGCGAGAGACCGACGCTGAATGTGATGTTCTCCAGTGCGAGCGGGACGCCGAGATCCTCCTGGACTCTCAGGACGTTCCGTGTGCAGCAGCGCAGACTCTCGTCGTCGATCGGGACGGGACAAAGATGTCCGGAGTCGAGTCCGGGCACTCGGGTGAGGGCCAAATGCTCACTCACGTACGTGGCCTCCGTCAGGTCCACGAGGTTCCGCAGATCCCGCAGGTGCCTCGTGCTCACGCCGCCTGCGGAGGCCACGGACAGCCCGACGCCGTGAAGGACGGTTCGATGCGTCTCGCAGACACGCGACAGCTCCTTCTCGTTTCCGAACCACTGCTCTGCGAGAAGCTCCACCACGTCAAGGGCGTCGGCATGGCTGTCGATCTCTTGAGCCAGCGGGATCCGGTACCCGATCCCCACTCCATAGGCCGGGATGACAGGGGTTTGCTGACTCATCTTCAGTCCAAATCGTTCGGGTCGACTGCCGCGGAACGGCTCCGTAGCGCACTGAGCTTCCAGACGCCGCAAGCTCGACAGGCCTCACATCCGCCGGCGGCCGACGGCTCGCTGTGATGCAGTTGCACGCTGACGTCCACCATGTCTTCCTCCTGCATCCCTTGTCCTTTCCACACCCTCAGTCCCGAGGCGGTCCGATGTAGGCGCTGTCGATGACCTCCGAGTCCGACAGCTTGACGAGAGTCCTTCGGATGTTGACTGGCGAGAGACCTGTCGCGCCCGCGATCCTCTCTGCGACGGTCGGCTCCTGAATCGATTCGAGAATCTGCAGAGTCGAATCGGGAACCCGTAGCACCCTCGGCATCACGCCATTGGCCCGGGCACTCACGACCACCCCTTGTGGCATCTCCGGAGAGTCAATCGGCGAAGAGCCGGAAACGACACCGACAACATCGTGCGAGAATCTCGCGAAAGCAGTCCGCCGAGGGACCCAGACCAACGAATCCCAAGCGAACTCCGAGTGCAGCCCGCTCTGCCCGGGAGTCACCTCGCTGCGGTCCACGGGGAGTCCATGACCGATAACGCGCGCCCGGCCGAGCATCAGCTCGAACTCCGCTACATCCGCGAGGCTTCCCGGGATCTCCGGATCGAAATCTGCACAGTCTCGCAGGAACGCGACAAGGTCGAGGCTCTGCGACTCGCTTGGCGCGCCCGGGCGCATCGGATATCGCTCCGCGAATTCAGCGACAAGTCCGGGATCGTTATTCTCTATCCACTCGCAGGCTTTGGGAGTCCTGGGTTTCATGAGCCGCCAACGTTTTCCCACCAACGTGGTGGCGAAGTCGTCGAGTTCGTCCGGGGAGAGAGCCGACACCATCCCGGCATGCGTGCCGTCCAGCCCCATCCGCTCCGCGAAGAGGGCAGGGTCGCTCCTATGGGCGAGTCGGTATCCCTTGTCGAGATAAAGTTTCAGCAAGACGGTCTGAGCTTGTGCCAGGGACATTTAAGTCAAGGCCCTTCAGGGTATGCGAAGGCGGGGTTGGCCCGCACATGTCGTGCGAGAACGAGCCAAGACCCCGCCTCCGCCTACATACCGGAATTCAGTGGGGCGAATCATTCATCACCCGGAGCAGGGGCGACCGCAGCCGTTAGAGGTCTCACCACTGCAGACGGGGTAGAGCTCGGCCGTGTCGATATTCCACTCGTCGATGAACTCGGAGTCGAGGTCGTCGACGGCGGGGACGGCCAGCTCTTCCAGCATGATGGTCATGATTCCTCTTGAGACGAGGCATCAAGTTCCAAGCGACTCCGCCCCTGGAACTTCTGTGGAATGACGCTTCGTTCAGCCGGAGCAGGGGCGGCCGCCAACCCCGCTGCAGAGGCCGCTGCATCCACCGCAGCCGGGGTAGGTGTGGTCCAGCACCTCGAGCTCGGCCGTGTCGATGTTCCACTCGTCGATGAACTCGGAGTCGAGGTCGTCGACGGCGGGGACGGCCAGCTCTTCGAGCATGATGGTCATGATTCCTCCTGAGACGAGGCATCCAGCATTTGTTGGATGCATCAGGTTTCTGACTTTCAGAGAGCGCCGGCTGCTCTACAACTCATTCATCGACTGGCGAACGGAGCCACCGCCGGCGAATGGATGTCGCCTTCTCGACTCGCCCCGCGCCCAGCCGTTGGGCCGATCTTGTCGGCGACCGATAATCAGGCGCTAACAGCCACGCAATCTCGCCATAATTGATCCGCTCGGATCGCAGTGGTCCGCCTTAACGGCCGCATGGTGGCTCACGTCGCCCACGACCTGGGCATCCTCAAGGACACCCTTCGGCTCTGGGCCCGTCAGGCCGAGACCGAACCACCACAAATGACCCAGAGCGTCGCATAAGTAACGGGGTTGAAGCTCGGACGAAATGGCTCGAACTGCCCCCTATTGCATGGGAGCACTCGGCGAGAGATCTGACAGTCAAGGGGTCGCAGGTTCAAATCCTGTCGTCCCGACCGCGTTTTCGCAGGTCGTAGGCCGTGTCCACCGAGAGGTGGGGACGGCCTTTCATTGTGCTCGCACCCGGTGGTCGCAGTGCGGTCGCAGCATCGAATGAAGCGCGACAACGGGCGCCAGGACGGCACGCTCGGCCCGGTCCAGGGTGTTGTCGATGGTGTCGAGGCGGCCTGGGCCGTGAGGTGGGCGTAGATGTTCGCGGTCGTGGACAGGGTGGCATGGCGCAGGATCTTGGACACCACGGTGAGCGGTACGCCGTTGGTGACCGGCTCCCGGAGGACGTGGGGCACCGGGAAGTGGCGGCTGGCCCTGGACGTGATCGACCAACTGAACGGGTGGGGCCAGACGCCGCCGGTACTGGCGGCCGACGAAGGCTACGGCCAGAACGCGGAGTTCCGCGCGGGATTGGCCGACTGGGACCTGGCCCATGTGGTCTCGGTCCGCGGTGACCTGACCGCGCACCCCGAGACTTTCGAACCCTCCGCCCCGCCCTGGAAGGGCAACGGATGCAGGCCGCAGCCCCGCTACCGCGAGACCCCGCAGCGAATCACAGCGCTGGCCCACGCGGGGGACGTGGGGCGCTCACCGAGGTGACCTGGTGTCCGGGCTCACGCGGGCCGATGCGTTCACGCTTCCTGGCGCTGCGGGTCTGCCCGGCCGCGAAGCGAGTCAGGCTCCTGACCCGGCAGGCCGCCGTCGAGCGCGACGGCAATGGGGACGGGGTGCTGCCCGTGCAATGGCTGCTGGTCGAGTGGCCCGACCAGGCCGAGCAGGTGCGGCTGGCGAAGATCCGCTGGCGGATCGAGCACGACTATCGCGAGCTCAAACACGGCCTGGGTCCGGACCACTTCGAAGGACGCGCCTGGCGCGGATGCACCACCACGTCACGCTCGCCACCGCCGCCCACGCCTTCCTCACCTTGCACCGGCTGCACCCAAAAGCCCCGACGCCGGCCTGACGTTCTACCAGGTCCTGGACATCATCCAGGACCTGCTGAACTGCTGGACCGGCATCTGCGCCACCTGCCACCGCCTCCTGCCCATGCAACGCAGACACCCAGTCACAACAAGATCCAAACAGACCTGACGGAGTCCTACTAGCTGGCCGAACAGTTCGATGCCTCCCCCTTTAGAGCTTCCGCACGACGGCGCCCAGGACGAGGTCGAGAGGAACGCTGCCCCACTGCTTCGAATCCTCGCTGTGCGGATGTTCGCCCAGCACGACGACCTCGCCGGGCGCAACGATCGACCCGCCCGGCATGCTGTTCAAGCGGACGACGGATGCAGGGACTGGTTCGCCGGCGACGGCCGCGACGCGTTTGATGAACCAGTTGCGGCCCCCCGGCTGCGGGCCGGCCCCGGTCGCCTCTCCCTGGGTCGCCGAGTCCGGATGTTCGAGGACCACGACCTCGCCGGTGCAGAGCCGGGTCGGGTCTCCGCGCCGTATCAGGACCCTCTCGCCGTGCACAAAGGACGGACTCATACTCATGCCCTGCACGGTGATGACCACGAGCCGACGGCGGAGCCGCCGGAGCCCGAGGAGAAGACATCCAGCGACCACAAGAGCCATCCCGACCGCCAGAAGCGTGGTCATCGGCGCGCCTCCGCCACGGAGGGAGCGGTGTCCGGCTCCAGATATCCGTTTGCCTGGATTGAGAACAGCCGCGCATAGCGGCCGCCCAGGGCCATCAGCTCCGCATGCGTGCCGCGCTCGGAGATGCGGCCCTCGTCGAGGACCACGATCAGATCGGCATCGCGCACCGTGTTCAAACGGTGGGAGATCAGGATGCTGGTGGATCCGTCCCGCATGCCGCGCAACTTCTTGTGGACCTCCTGCTCCGCCTCCGCATCCAGTCCCGCTCCGGGCTCGTCGAGGATCAACAGATCACGACCGCGGCGCAGGAGCCCGCGCGCCAAGGCGACGCGCTGCCACTGACCACCCGACAGCCGCACGCCAACATCCGGATCACCCGGCGCGACGCCGGGGAAGAACACGCGGGACAGCATGGTGTCGTAGCCGCGAGGCAGTGCCGCCAACCGGTCGTGGATCTCCGCCTGCTGGGCGGCCCTCTCGATCTCCGGACGCTGCTCGATCACCGCCAGGTCCCCGAGGCCGATGTTCTCCGCCGCCGTCAGGTCGTACTCCATGTAGTCCTGAAAAACGGCACTCATGTGATCCCGCAGTTCCGTGACGTCCAGACGGCGGTAATCGACGCCGTCCCACCTGATCTCGCCCCGCGAAGGGTCGTAGAACCGGCACAGCAGCTTCACCAGGGTGCTCTTGCCAGCCCCGTTCTCGCCGACGATCGCAACAGAGGCGCCCCTGGGCACCTCCAGGTCGACGCCGCGGAGGACCCACGGGCCGTTCTCGTGATACCGGAACCACACATCACGCAGGCTCACGGTGTCGGCCAACGGTGCGACCGGGACCGGCTCGACGGCCCGGGGCAGATCCGACGGTGTCTCGACGACGCTGATGTAGTGACCGAAGACCAGCAGGGACTGGTACGCGTCGGCGAGGCTCGAGGCCGTGCCGGCCAGCGCGCTCTGCACTCCGGCCGTGGATGCCACGAAGACGGAGATGTCACCGAGGCTCAGTCTCCCAGTCGCTGCCTGCGACACCGCCCAGGCCAGACCGACACCGCTGACCACCGCGCCGATCAACGCGAGCGGGAACTGTACGCGCAGCTGGGCTCTGTCCACTTCCCGGGCGGCGTTGTTGGCCTGCCCGAGATGACGCATCATTCGCCCCCGCAGGAAGTCGCCCAGCCCGAACAGGCGGATCTCCTGCACAGCATGCTGATCGGTCATCAACATCGCGTAGGCGAGCTGGCGACGCGACGTCCCTGTGGTCGACCACATCATTGCGGCCCGTCGCCGACTGGTCCGGATCTGGGAGATCATGCCCGGAACGGCCGCAGCGGCCACCACCAGAGCCATCCAGGGACTGATCACCACCAGCGTGCCCACCAGACCCGTGATCGTCACCAGGCTCTGGACGGTGCGGAACGAGTTGGTCAGCACGCGCTCCGGTGCAGCCACCCCCGCCTGCTGGGCAAGGCGCAGGCGGTCCAGGAACTCGGGGTTCTCGAACCTCGCCAGCCCGTCGAACGTATTGACGACACCGAAGAGTTCGTCGCTGACGCGCGCCATGACCGTACGTTGCAGCTGAGTCTGCGCATACGACGCGTAGGAGGGCAGCACGGCAGCGAGGATGCCCGCTGCCCCGATCCCGGCCGCCAAGCCCACCGCGCCGGCCCCGGAGTTCGAGGCTCCCCCGGCCGCCAGCGTGTCGAGCAGCAGCTTGGTGAGCCAGGCAACCGCGGTGGGGACCACACCCGCCATGACAGTGGCGGCGAGGTAGCCCGTCGCCAACCAAGGCGCCGCGCGCCAGGCGAGCGACACGGCCGTGAAGCCACGGAAGGCAAGCTCCCGTACGCCGGTACCGTCGGGCTCGGCCTGGGAAGGCGTTGAAGCGCCGGAGAGTGCAGGGCGGATGACCGTCATCAGACGCCGACTGTCTGGGGAAGCTCCGCGAATCCGGACAGGTGGACGAGCACGCCCTCCGTGTCGACCAGTGCATAGACCGGATAGACATGGACGCCGAAGGCCGAGGAAACCGTCCCCCCGGTCGGCTCGCTCACCACCCGGCTGACGCTTGCGATCTCCCGGATCTGGTCCTGCTTTCGTGAGGCGTCGCCGACGACGACCGAGACCATCTGCTCCGGGGGGAGGCCACAGGAGCGGGCGTACGCCAGGAATCGGTCGAGGTTCATCCAGCAAGCGCGGCAGTCGACGCTGAAGAAGGCGAACAGGGTCGTCCCATTCTGCGGCGTGTTCTTCACCTCGCCGTCGCTCAGGTCGCGAACGGAGAAGGCCGGCACCACGGTTCCAACCTGCACGTCGGCCGAGGGCCCCGGCGCGGGAGCCAGGTTCGGCGCGGAGGCGAACGATGCCTCCGACTGGGCCTTGAGTCGTCTGATCACCGCGAGGGTCAACGCGAGATTGAGAAGAGTGACGGCCCCGAGAAGAACGAGCGCGGCAACGACGAAGGGCATGGTGCAGACCTGCTTTCCAACTTGCTGGGGGCGTCGCCCCGGTGACTCAACGGGGGTCGAACAGTTCGGCGAGTTCGTCGGTGAACCGGACCAGCAGCACGACGACGGCCGCAGCTCCGAGTGAGACGGCAATGCCACCGGCCGCCAGGGTCCCGTGCTGTGGGCCGAGGATGCCGACCACTGCTGCGAATACCAGGAACACGTCCCGAACGATGTGCCGCAGACCGACCGGGGCCACGGAGACGCCGAAGCAAGGACACGGGATGTTCAGTCCACGGACCACCGCCTGGGCGATCGCGCCGGTGAAGGCGAGCAGGAGTGCCGCGGACAGCAGAAAGCCGATCGAGAGTGTCGCGGGAACGCAGAGCAACCCCGCGGCGACGATTTCGGCTGCAAGAAAGACGTATGCGGCCGGCCTCACCAGTGCGGCCGGGAGCAGCCTGAATGTGCCCACAGCCGAAACGAATTGTCCGGGCCGACGGGTCTTACCGGCGGCCGAAAGCACGAAAACCGAAACCAGAATGCAACGACAAGCCAGAACAAGGTAGAACACCGCCTGCCTCCGAGTGAGGGAATTGCCCTGCCTCGGGTGTCGAAACACCCGAGGCAGGACGAACGGACATGTCACATACAGGGCCAGGTGGTCCGGTACTGCGCACCGCACACGTACTTGCACGCGCCTGTGTAGTAGCAGTACTGGGCGTCGAAGTAGCCCGTGGCAGGGTTGCACGAGTAGTTGGTCTGGCCGTCAGGGGCGCAGCCTCCGCTGGCCGCAGCGCCCGGCACCAGCCGAGCCAGCATCTTGTCGCCCAACTTGATCAGGGATGCAGTCACTTGATGCTCCTTCAATCGGTCTGATCGAACGTGGACGGAGATGACCGACTGGAGACTCTCAGTCGGCATCGGCTCCTCGCGGAACCCGCCCTATACCCGGCCGAGGGCGTCTCGGGAGAGGACTCGCCCCGCGCCCTGGCCGTTGGGACGATCTTGTCGGCGACCAATAATCACGCGCTAACAGCCACGCAATCTCGCCATAATTGATCCGCTCGGATCGCAGTGGTCCGCCCTGCCGGCCGCATGGTGGCTCACGTCACCCGCGACCTGGGCATTTACAAGGACACCCTTCGGCTCTGGGTCCGTCAGGCCGAGGCCGAACCAGGTGAGCATCACGATCACCTCACCATCGACGAAACCGCAGCAGTTCGCATCCTGCCAGCACAAACTGACCCAGAGCGGCACATCGGTAACGGGGTTGAAGCCCGTCCGAAGGGGCTCGAACTGCCCCCTATTGAGTGGGAGCACTCGGCCAGCGATACCGAACTGGGCCAAGGAAAGGGAGACCTGACTGGGGATCAAAAGGTCGCAGGTTCAAATCCTGTCGTCCCGACCAGCGTTTTCGCAAGTCGGAGGCCGTTTCCACCGAGAGGTGGGAGCGGCCTTCTCGTTGTCTTCGCGCCTGGTGGTCGCAGTGTGGTCGCAGCCCGCGGCGGCGGCACGGTGTGGGTGCCGAAATCCCTGTCCGTTCAGGTCAAGCGACATGCTCGTACTCGTGGAGGACGCCGAGTCGGTCGCGTTGGCGTATGTCCAGGCGCTCGACCTGGGGCGGTTCGAGCCGTGCGGGGAGGGCCGGCGCCGGCCAACGCCCGGCGGGAACGGTGCTGGTTGTAGATCCGCAGAACGCGACGCAGGTGGGCCTCGATGCAAATGAGGGTCCGGTCGAGGAGTTCGCCCCGGAGCGTCCTGACCCAGCGTTCCGTGATCGCGTTTGTGCGTGGCACCTGGACGCCCGTCAGCACAGTGGCATTCCCGGCGCTTTGAAGAACCGGATCCATGATGGCCGGGTACTTGGCGTCACGGACGCGGATCAGCAACCGTACTGTGGCGAGCTGGCCGGTGTCCTCGAGATCCATCAGGAGGTTCCGCGTTGGCTGGGTGACCCAGGCATGGGTCGGATGGGCGATGGTGCCGAGGATCCGGATCCTGCGGCAGGCGTGGTGGATGACGGCGAGGACGTACTGACACTGCCCGGAGGTGATCACTCTTGGGGGTGACGCGAGCGGCTGCAAGCACGGCTAAGCGCGCGGTCCGCGCTGAATCGCGGCCTCGGTGAGCACAGCCGCGCCGCACTTGCTCGCCTCCACGGTGGGCTCGTTGACCTTGCACCAGTTGAACAACTGGATCACGCAGTCCTGGGTGGCTGCAGTGTCCGGCTGGCTGACGCAGGCGGGTACGGCCGTGGTCTTCGTCTGGGCGTGGGTGTGCCGGCTGCTCAGCGCGATGACGATGGCTAGGACCAGGCCGAGCACGAGCACGGCGCCGAGACGGGCGAAGCGGTTGGTCGCGAGATTGTGCAGGAGCAGATACATCGGATCCCCCGGTGAAGGCCCAGGTCAGGCAGGTGGCCGAGCGATCATACGGGCTCGAACGGCGGCGACCGCAAGGCGGTATTCCGTTTGATCCGGGCTGCCCGAAAGGTCGGGGCTGTTACCACCAGCACCTGCGGTGAGCCGCACTGCCTCAGGCGGCAGTGCCTACCCCTTGGGCTTTCGGGCCCAGGCGAGCCACTCCCACAGTTGCTGGCAGGCGTCGGCCTCGTCGTCGAAGCGGGCCTCGGGGTGCCGGATGCCGCGCTCGGTGTAGAAGACGTGCCAGCCGTCGCCGTCGGGCCACATGGCCCAGGTGCAGTCGGTGAGGGGCCGGTCGTAGCGGTTGTAGTAGCCGCGCGGTACCCCAGCTTCGTCGAAGGCCTGACAAAGCTCGGCACTCACTCGGAGTCCGCGGGCGGCTCGGTGAAGCTGGCAGGCATCTGGCGGTCAGCGTTCATACGCAGGACGGTACGCCGAAGGCCCTGCCCGTGATGGGCAGGGCCTCCTGGTAGTTCTGGCCGCCTTGGTGCCAGCCGCGGACGATGTTCGTGGCCTGCGGACCCTTCTGGCCCTGCTCGACGTCGAAGGTCACCCGCTCGCCCTCCTGCAGCTCCTTGAAGCCGTTGCCGGTGACCTTGCCCCGACGTACCTGCCTATCGGAGTGACCGGTCGGGCTGCCCCCTGACCGGCTCCTCACATCTGCTTAACGAAGCCTCGCACCGTCGTGGTAGACGACACTGAAGCCGTGGCCGAGAGACGGGAGCGCGGCAGCGAGAGCCTACTTCAGCCTCTCGCCGCCCTGGGCCACCGAGTTGCGGGCTCATGCTGCCTTGAGGCGCGCCCTTACGCGGCCGCGCACCGGCAGGCGAAGTAGTTCCGGCAGCGCAGTCCCGTCGGCTGCCCACCGATTGAGGGCCGCGCGGTCGACCCAGTGCACGCCGTGCTTGTCACCCCACGCCTTGGCATCCCGGGTGAAGGAGCCGTTGGTGACAACGACCGCTACAGCGGCCCCGTGGACAGGACCGGCCGTGCCATTCACGGTGTACATCACCTGGGCGCCGACCTTGCCACCGACCTTGGTGTGTTTGGCCTGCAGCACGATGCGTCCGCGCAGAGGGTCCTGGCCGATCACGTCCGCGCCCTGGTCGCCCTGCTGCCCGACCTGGCGGGCCGGGATCCCGTCGCGGATGAGCAGGTCCCGCAGAGCGAACTCGAACTGCTTGTCGTCCATCGCGTCGATCTGCGCCAGGCTGAACCGAAGCAACGCCAGCCTTTCGCGCTGGCCGGCCCGCTTCGCGCGCCCCACCCGCCACCCGACGACCGCACCCACCACCGCCAGGGCAGCCACGGCTGCGAGCACGGGAAGCGCATACGTCGCGAACCACCGTGCTGCGTCGACCAGCCACGAGAGGGCGGTCAGCGCGATGGCGGCCGAGGCGATGAACTCCGGCAACCTGCGGGGCGGTCGCACGCGGAAGCGACGTGATCGCCGGCCCATCAGTGGTTGGCCGCCACGCTGGCCGTGGACGAGGGGTGAGTGGGAGCCGTTCCGGTCGACGCGCTGCTCGTGCCGTGCCCCCACAGCCACACGGCACCGACCACGACCGCGGCGACCACCCAGCCGCTGGTCTTCCTCATCCGCGGGCGCGGGTTGCGGCGGATGTGCCCACGAACGTGGTGGTATCCCTCGGGTGCCATGAGTGTTCCCCTCCCTCGACGGCAGATCTGCCCGTCGCAGAGCTGCTTCTGGGAACCGGTGTAGCAAGGGCCACCGACAGGACCTGATGATCCGTCGCTTCCCCGGCATCCTTGTCGGCGTCAATCAGCCAAGCCACCCAGTCCTTCAGCCGACACAGGACCAGCACCGCCGTATGCAAGGCGCCGGCCTGCGAATACGCTCGGACAGCCGCCAGCAGTCCCAGCCTCACGACCCGGGATCAAGCGAGCACTACTGCCTCCGCGAGGTGGCACAAAGAGGACACTGCCTAACTGATGTTGCCCCGGGGGCAACCTCCTCGGCAGTCGAAATGGCGCGTTCATGGCGGTGCCGCCCGGCGGAGGCTCGCCTGGACCGCTCCCGTGCGCCTGCTGGCAACGACAGCCCCAACTGCCTTACCCGCGTCGACATTTCTGGC
>NZ_QKYN01000082.1 GCF_003258295.1 Streptacidiphilus pinicola
CCGCGGCCGTCGACGGCCGCGGGGCGCTCTCCTGGTCGGACATGGCCGGCGCGCTCACGCGGTGGGTATCCGGGCTGAGGGGATCTTGACCGTGCCGCCGGACTCGGCGGAGGCCAGGACCGCCGCGGAGACCTCGACCGTGCGCAGGCCCTGGCGCAGCGTCACGATGTCCGCCTGCTTGCCGACGACCGCGTCGCGGAAGCTCTCGTGTTCGACCAGCAGCGGCTCGCGCTTGGGGATCGCGAAGCGGATCATGTCGCCCTCGGCGACGCCGCGGAAGGCGCGCAGCGCCTCCCACTCGGTGTCGATGGCGCCGTTGGCGTAGAAGGTCAGGTCGGCGGTGAGGGTGTCGGCGACGAAGCAGCCCTTGTCGCCGGTCACCACGGTGCGCCGTTCCTTCAGCGGGCTGAGCCAGTTGACCAGGTGGTTCACCATGGTGCCGTCGCTGAGCCGGCCGACCACGGCGACCATGTCCTCGTGCGGGCGGCCGCTGCGGGAGACCGTGTGCGCGGCCACCGACTCGTACTCCTGGCCGGTGACCCAGCCGGTGAGGTCGATGTCGTGGGTGGCCAGGTCCTTGACCACGCCCACGTCGGCGATCCGGTGCGGGAAGGGGCCCTGGCGGTGGGTCACCACCTGGTAGACCTCGCCCAGCTCGCCCGCCTCCAGCCGTCCGCGCAGGTTCTGCAGCGCCGGGTTGAACCGCTCGATGTGGCCGACGGCGCCGACCAGTCCGCGTGACTCGAAGGCCTCGACCACGCGGCGCGCGCCCTCGACGGTGTCGGCCAGCGGCTTCTCGATCAGCACGTGCACGTCCGCCGCGGCCAGCGCGACCGCGACCTCCTCGTGCAGCGCGGTCGGGCAGGCCACCACGGCGTAGTCGACGCCGAGGGCGATCAGCTGCTGCACGTCTGCCACGACCGGGACGCCCCGGACCACGCCGGCCGGGTCGGCCGCCGGGTCCACCACGCCGACCAGCTCCACGCCGGCCAGTCCGCTCAGCACCCGGTAGTGGTGGCGCCCCATGGCGCCGACGCCCACCAGTCCGGCCCGCAGCGGCCGGTCTCCCGCGGTCACTGCTCGGCTCCGAGCGTGTTGCAGGCGGCCACGATCCGGTCCAACTCCGCCTCGCCGAGCGACGGATGCACCGGCAGCGACAGTACCTCGGCCGCGGCGCGCTCCGTCTCCGGCAGGTCCCAGGTCCGCTCGCTCGACGAGCCCTCGGAGGCGTAGGGGGTGAGCCGGTGGATCGGCGTCGGGTAGTACACGGCGCTGCCTACGCCGGCCGCGGCGAGCGCCTGCTGCGCCGCCTCGCGGCCGATCCCCTCCGGGACGCGGACCGTGTACTGGTGGTAGACGTGCTCGGCGCCCGGCGCGACCGGCGGGGTCACCAGCGTGGTGATGCCCGCGTCCAGCGCCTTGGCGTTGGCCCGGCGGCGCTCGGTCCACTCCGGGAGTCGGCCCAGCTGGACCCGGCCGATCGCGGCGGAGACGTCCGTCATGCGCAGGTTGGCACCGACGATCTCGTTCGCGTAGCGCTGCTCCATGCCCTGGTTGCGCAGCAGCCGCACCCGGCGGGCGAGGGCCGCGTCGCCGGTGGTGACCATGCCGCCCTCGAGGGAGTGCATGTTCTTGGTGGGGTAGAAGCTGAAGCAGCCGGTGGTGCCGAAGGCGCCGACGGGCCTGCCGCCGAGCGAGGCCAGGTGGGCCTGCGCGGCGTCCTCGACCAGGGCCAGACCGTGACGCTCGGCGAGCGCCACCAGGGCCTCCATGGCGGCCGGGTGGCCGTAGAGGTGCACGGGCATGAGCGCGGCCGTGCGCGGGCCGATCGCCGCGGCGGCGGCCTCCGGGTCGAGGCAGAAGCTGTCCCGTTCGATGTCGGCGAAGACGGGCTCCGCGCCGACCAGGCGCACCGCGTTCGCCGTCGCCGCGAACGAGAACGACGGCACGACGACCTCGTCACCCGGCCCGATTCCCATCGCCAGCAGCGCCAGCTGCAGCGCGGAGGTCCCCGAGTTCACGGCAACGCAATGGCGGCCGTCGACGAGTCGGGAGAACTCCTCCTCGAATCCGGCGACTTCCGGTCCCTGCACCACGTTTCCGCTGCGCAGGACGCGAACGGCGGCCTCGATCTCGGCTTCGCCGATCACCGGTTTGGCCACGGCGATTTGGATCATTTCTTGCTCCGGCACCTGTGCTTCCTCTCCAGAAAGCATGAAGTAACAGGCGTATCCGCATCGCAATCAAGATTTTTTGGCAATGCGGCCACGGCGGGCACAGCATATAAGAGCACCGGGGTCGGGCAAGAGGGCTGTAAGAATTTCTTCCACCCATTCTGACCTGCGCGTTTGTCTAAATTAAACCTGCAATTCAGCGAATAGGGATCCATTCTTCGCCTGGTGAGGGGGTTGCTCCAATCACCCGTTCGGCCGAGGTCGGCACCTAATGAGCGTTTGGTTACCACATCTGAGCAACTGACCTGCTGCGAAAGAAGTCTGAGCGAGCGTCAGTTCCAGGCGGACGGATGCCCGCGCTCCGGCATCTCCGGCTCGAACCACTCAAGTGACCCCCGACGAAAGCGCGTTCGCGCGGACCACAGCCGGCGCACACCCCGCACGAGGAGCGGCAGCGCGGCCGCCGCGAGGAGGACGGCGAGCCGCCAGGTCTCCGTCCAGCCGCCCCAGCCGAGCACGCCGTCCCGGTGCTCGACGAACCCGTCGTAACAGAGCCAGAAGACCGGCGCGATCACCAGCGCGGCCCCGAGGTTCCTCCCCCGCCGCGCGACGGCCGCGCAGGCGACACCGACCAGCACCAGCCCCACCACGGCGTGCTTCGGCGTCGCCAGCGCGCCCACGACCACCGACGCCACGGCGGCGACGCCGAAGGCGACGACGAACAGCAGCGGGGTCGGCATCGACGCAGGGGTGGAATCCTCGAACACCCCGCCATCTCACCCGCGGCAGGCGGTTGCCCCGTGCAATCTTGACGCGTTCCATACGCCGCCCCGACGCATCCATACGCGCCCCTAGCGTGGCGACGCGGAGCGCCCCCGGGTCGGCCTACTCGGTCAGCCGCAGCCGGAGCCGGCAGACCGTCGCGTCGGTGCCGCGCCGGACCGCCCGGCTGATCAGCGCTCCGCGCTGGTTGTGCAGCGGCCAGGTCCACCAGTGCTCCGGCTCGACCTCGGGGACCAGGACGGTGACCCGGTCGTACGCGTGGCCGCCGGCCTCGCCGCGCAACGAGCGGACGTACCCGACGATCGGGCGCGCCAGCTCCCGTCGCGCCGAGGCGACCTCGACCAGCGGGACCCCGGGCGCCCACAACTCCCAGTCGCGGCGCAGCGACTCCGCCCCGGCCCGCTCCTCCTCGTCCGCCTCGCCGGGGACGACCGTCACGGCGACGACCTCGTCGCCCAGCGAGACCGCGGCGGACAGCGCCTCGCGGGTCAGCCGGGACATCGCGCCCACGGGGACGACGACCAGCGAGTGCCGCGGTTCCGGCGCGGCCGGGACGACGCCGAGCTCCAGCTTCGCGCCGATGCGGGCGTAGCCGCGCCGCACCGCGGTGAAGAGCAGGACCAGCAGCGGCAGCAGGGTGACGACCAGCCAGGCGCCCTCGGTGAACTTGGTCAGCGTCTCGACCGCCGTCGCGGCCGCGGTGAGCAGCGCGCCGAAGCCGTTCATCAGCGCCTTGCCGCGCCAGCCCGGGCAGCGCGAGCGCCACCAGTGCCGGACCATGCCGACCTGGGCGATGGTGAAGCCGACGAAGACGCCGATGGCGAAGAGCGGGACGAGGCTGTTCACGTCGCCGCCGGAGGCGACCAGCAGCACGGCCGACGCGCCGGCCAGCGCCAGCACGCCGTGGCGGTAGACCTGGTGGTCGGCGCGGAGCGCGAAGACATGCGGCAGGTGGTGGTCGCGGGCGAGCAGCCGCAGCAGCACCGGCAGGCCGCCGAAGGAGGTGTTCGCGGCGAGGGCGAGCAGCAGCATGGTGGCGAACTGCACCAGGTAGAAGGCGAAGCCATGGCCGAAGGCGGCGTCGGTCAGCTGGGCCAGCACGGTGACGCCGTCGACCGGTTGCAGGTGGAACCTGCCGATCAGCACGGCCAGCCCGATCAGCATGACGCCGAGCAGGCCGCCGAGCGCGATCTCGGTGTGCTGCGCCCGCTTGACCCTGGGCGCCTTGAACGACGGCACGGCATTGGCGATCGCCTCGACGCCGGTCAGCGCGGAGCAGCCGGAGGCGAACGCGCGGAGCAGCAGCAGGAGGCCGACGGAGGTGGCGTTGGAGGCGACGACCGAGGCGTGGCCGGTGGCGAGCAGCGCGACCGGATGCGAGCGGAACAGGCCGACGACGACCACGCCCAGGATGGACGCCACGAAGACCACCGTCGGGATCATGAAGGCACGGGCCGACTCCGCGATGCCGCGCAGGTTGATCGCGGTGACCACCGCGAGGACGGCCAGGCAGATCCACACCCGCTGCCCGTAGAGCCCGGGGAACGCGGAGGTCAGCGCGGCGACGCCGGCGGTCACCGAGACCGCGACGTTCAGCACGTAGTCGATGACCAGCGAGGCCGCGGCGACCAGCGCGGTCCGGTGGCCGAGGTGGGCCTTGGCGACGGCGTAGGAGCCACCGCCGTCCGGGAACGCGGCGATCACCTGGCGGTAGGAGAAGGTCAGCACCGCCAGCAGCGCGGCGATCGCGAGCGTGACCGGGAGGGTGAACCCGAGCCCGTGCGCCCCGGCGGTGGCCAGCACCAGCACGATCGCCTCGGGCCCGTACGCCACGGACGCCATCGCGTCCAGCGAGAGCGCGGCGAGGCCGCCGAGCGCGGACAGGCGATGCCTCTCCGCGGGGTCGGCGGCCCCGGGTATCGGGTGGGGTGCGGACTCCTCAGTGATGGCTGCCGGTACCGACATGGCCCCTCCCGGGTGGCGTTGCTGTGCGGTGGTCATCTGTGTGACGCATCCCCATGCTGTCCGCCCGGAGCAGCCCCGCCGAGCCATCCTGACACCCCCTTAACGCCGCCCTCCGCCGCCCCTACGCGATCCTGACGCGCCCCGCCGGCCGACCCCGGCGGGGCCCCTGGCCCGACTCGGGGCCCGCAGCGTGCCGGGAAGGGCAATATGTCCGCTATCGCCTAGTCTCGGTTCGTGGTGAACATCCCTCAGGTGGTGAAGCGGCTGCTGATCGGCCGGGCGATGCGCAGCGAGGAACTCGGTGAGACGCTGCTGCCGAAGCGGATCGCACTGCCGATCTTCGCGTCGGACCCGCTCTCCTCGGTCGCCTACGCCACCCAGGAGATCCTGCTGGTACTCACCATTGGCGGCACCGCGTTCCTCTACCTGACGCCGTGGATCGGCTTGGGCGTCGTGCTGCTGATGGCCGTCGTGGTGCTGTCCTACCGTCAGGTCGTCTACGCCTACCCCAGCGGCGGCGGCTCCTACGAGGTCGTCTCCTCGAACCTCGGGGCCAACCCGGGCCTGGTCGTCGCGGCCGCGCTGCTGGTCGACTATGTGATGACGGTCGCCGTCTCCGTCGCCTCCGGCGTGGACAACATCATCTCCGCGTTCACCGGGCTGGCCCCCTACCGCGTGCTGATGGCCGTGGTCTTCGTCGTGCTGCTGGCGGCGGTGAACCTGCGCGGCGTCCGCGAGTCCGGCAAGGCCTTCGCCACGCCGACCTACCTGTTCATCGCGGGCATCCTGCTGATGGTGATCACGGGCTTCGTCAAGATGGCCTTCGGCCACAACCCGATCGCCTCCAGCGCGCAGTACCCGATCAAACCGACGGACCACAACAACACGCTCACCGGGTTCGCGCTGCTGATGCTCGCGCTGCGCGCCTTCGCCTCCGGCTGTACCGCGCTGACCGGCGTCGAGGCGATCTCCAACGGCGTCCCGGCCTTCCGCAGACCGAAGAGCAGGAACGCCGCGCAGACCATGTCGGCCATGGGCATCACGGCCGTGGTGATGTTCGCCGGCATCACCGTGCTGGCGCTGACCTCGAAGATCCACCTCACCAGCGACGGCTGCCAGCTCGTCGGCTTCCCCAACTGCGGCAGCGCGCCGCAGCAGACCGTCATCGCCCAGCTCGCCGCGGCGATCTTCGGGGGCGACCACAGCGTGCTCTTCTACTACATCCAGGCCGCCACCGCGCTGGTCCTGGTGCTGGCCGCGAACACCGCCTTCAACGGCTTCCCGCTGCTGGCCTCGATCCTCGCCCAGCACCGCTACCTGCCGCGCCAGCTGCACACCCGCGGCGACCGGCTCGCCTTCTCCAACGGCATCGTGGCGCTGGCCCTGGTCAACATCGCCCTGCTGGTCGCCTACAAGGCCGACGTCACCAACCTGATCCACCTCTACATCCTGGGTGTCTTCACCTCGTTCACGCTCTCCCAGATCGGCATGGTCAGGCACTGGAACGAGCTGCTGCGCAGCGAGACGGAGCCGAAGGTGCGCGCGGCGGCGAAGCGCTCCCGGGTCATCAACGGCTTCGGCGCCTGTGTCACCGCGCTGGTCCTGGTCATCGTGATGATCACCAAGTTCACCCAGGGCGCGTGGCTGGCCGTGGTCGCCGCGATCTTCCTCTTCGTCAATATGAAGGCGATCCACCGCCACTACGACGAGGTCTCGGACGAGCTGGCCGTCGAGGACCCGGAGACCGCGCTGGCCCGGCCCGGCCGAGTGCACGGCGTGGTCCTGGTCTCCAAGCTGCACAAGGCCACGCTGCGGGCCATCGGCTACGCGGAGGCGCTCCGCCCCGACGTGCTGGAGGCGGTCACCGCGGCCGTCGACCGCGAGGAGGCGGCGGAGCTCGAACGGCAGTGGCAGGAGTTCGACATCGACATCTCCCTCAAGGTCCTCGACTCGCCCTTCCGGGAGATCACCAAGCCGGTCGTCGCCTACGTGCGCAGTCTGCGCAAAGAGTCGCCGCGCGACGCCGTCGCGGTCTTCATCCCCGAGTACGTGGTCGGCCACTGGTGGGAGCAGCCGCTGCACAACCAGTCCGCGCTGTGGCTCAAGAGCCGGCTGCTGTTCATGCCCGGCGTCATGGTCATCAGCGTGCCCTGGCAGCTGGCCTCCTCGCGGCGCGCCGGCGGCCCCGCGCGCCGCGCGCCCGGCGCGGTCCGTCGCGGCGAGCCGAGCCCGTGGACTACTCCGCCGCGGTGACGCCGCCGACGCGCAGGTGCGCGACGTGGTAGATCGCTTGGTCCAGCAGCGCGGACACGTGCTCGTCGTAGAGCGCGTACACCACGGACCGGCCCTGCCGCTCCCGCACCACCAGCCCCAGATTGCGCAGCAGGCGCAGCTGGTGCGAGCAGGACGACTGCTCCATGTCCACGTCGGCGGCGAGCTCACTCGGCGTGCAGGGCCCCTGCCGCAGCCGCGACAGGATCCGCAGGCGCGAGGGGGTCGCCAGCGCTTGCAGGGTACTGGCCACGCGTTCGGCCTCCCCCGCGTCGAGCGCGGGCGCGGAGGGGGCGTCATCGGACGCGGCGTCGGTGGCTCTGGGGACCATGGTTTTCATCGTACTCAGGGCGCTCGGCGTCGCTCTTCAGCCGAGGGACGTTGCACGCCCCTGAAGGGGTGCCAGGCTGATGTCATGACAGACGAATCCGCGCTCACCAACTCCCTCACCGACGTGCCCGGGTTCCGGGTCGGGCACGCCCACCGCGTAGGTGGGGGTGCGCTGACCGGGGTCACCGTGGTGCTCGCGCCCGAGGGTGGGGCCGTCGCGGGAGTGGACGTGCGCGGTGGGGGGCCGGGGACGCGGGAGACGGACGCGCTGGACCCGCGCAACCTCGTGCAGCGCGTGGACGCGGTGACGCTGACCGGCGGCAGCGCCTTCGGGCTGGACGCCGCCGGGGGCGTGATGGCCTGGCTGGAGGAGCAGGGACGCGGGTTCCGTGTCGGCCCCGAGCCGGGTCAGGTCGTGCCGGTGGTGCCGACCGCCGCGCTGTTCGACCTGGGCCGGGGCGGCGACTGGCGGGCCCGCCCGGACGCGGCGCTGGGCCGCGCCGCGGTCGCCGCGGCCACGGAGGGGCCGGTCGCGCAGGGCAACGTCGGCGCGGGGACCGGCGCCGTCGTCGGCGGGTTGAAGGGCGGCATCGGCACAGCCTCGGTCCGGCTGCCCTCCGGCGTCACCCTCGGGGCCCTGGTGGCCGTCAACGCCGTCGGATCCGCGGTCGACCCGGTGACGGGCGAGCTCTACGCGATCCGCTTCGGCCGGCCGGGCGAGTTCCCCGACCTCCGCGCCGAGCCGTCGTCGCCGCCCGCCGACGGGCCGTCGCTCAACACCACGCTCGCCGTGGTCGCCACCGACACGACGCTGACCAAGGCGCAGGCCCACAAGCTCGCCGGGGTCGCGCACGACGGCCTGGCCCGGGCGCTGCGGCCGATCCACCTGCTCTCCGACGGCGACACCGTCTTCGCCCTCGCCTCCGGCGCACGCCCGCTGCCGGTCCCCGAGGGCACGGCCGGTTCCGGAGCGGGTGCCTTCGCCGTGCACGTGGAGGCCGGCGTGCTCAACGAGCTCTACGCCGCGGCGGCCGACACCGTCACCCGGGCCATCGGGCACGCCGTACTGGCCGCGGAGTCGGTGGGAGAGTTCAGCAGCTTTCGGGACAAGTGTACGAACAAGCCGAATTGCGGGTGATGGTACGTCAAACATCTGCCATTGCCCGCCGCGCCGTCTCACACTGACTGCATGCGCGTGGAGATAGCGGGGGAACCGCAACGGGGCGACCGCCCCTCGGAGGATTTCGTCGCCAGCAGCGGGGACGCGTTCGTGCTGCTGGACGGCTGCAGCTCGCCGGTCGCGATGGAGAACGGCTGCGAGCACGGCACGGCCTGGTTCGTCCGGCGGCTGGGCGTGCACCTGTTGGCCCGTCTGGTCGACCGTCCGGACCGGACGATGGCGCAGTGTCTGAGCGACGCGATCGCCGAGACGGCGTCCCTGCACGGGGCCCGGTGCGACCTCGCGCACCCGAACACGCCCGCGGCCATGGTGGTGGCGGCCCGCGCGCACGGGTCCGGCCTGCAGTACCTGGTGCTGGGCGACTCCCAGCTGGTGCTGGACCGGGAGGGGAACTACGCCGTCATGGGCGACAACCAGCCGTTCCCGGCGGGGGAGGGGCTGCGCCGCCAGGTCCATGCCGCCGCGCACGGCAGCCCGGAGCGGGCGTCCCTGCACATGCGTTACGCGCTGGCCGTCCGGGCCGCGCGCAACACCGGGCACGGCCCGTGGGTCGCCTCCGCGCTACCGCGCGCCGCGGAACACGCGGAGACGGGAACCGCCCCGCTCGCCGAGCTCCGCGCTTTCGCGGCGCTCACCGACGGGGCGGCGCGCTTCGTCGACCGGTTCGACCTGGGCGGCTGGCCCGACGCGATGCGTCTGATGGACCAGCGCGGCCCGGCCGAACTCCTGCGCCGGGTCCGCGACGCCGAAGCCTCAGACCCGGCCTGCGCACGCTGGCCGCGCGGCAAGGCCAAGGACGACGCGACGGCGCTCTACGCGACCTTGCGCTGACGGTCTACGAGGTGGTTCAGGCGGTCTTGAAGTAGACCCAGTGGTAGCCCGAGCCGCCGTTCAGGGCGTCACCGTTGAAGGTGAACGTCTGACGGAAGGAGTACCCGGCCGGCAGGCCGCTGGTGGTGATCTTGAAGCTGCTGTTGGAGCTCAGCTGGAAGCTGCTCGGGGTGACCTGAAGGGTCTGCCAGCGGCCCTGGTACCAGACCTGCAGGTGGGCGTAGACCGACTCGCCCGCCTTGTTCGGGGACACGTAGCCCTCGATGGTCGGCTTCTGGCCGGCGGAGTAGGTGCCCTGGGTCATCCACTGGTGCATGACGGCCGCGTCGTGGACGTAGACGCCGCGGGCGGCCGCGTTGTCGCGGGAGTCGCCCGCGAACCTGACGGTGAAGCCGGTGTTGCGGCCCATCCAGACGGAGGTGCGCAGGTTGCCGTAGCGGTCGACCTTGCCGGACTTGACGACCTGGGTCGTCTCGCCCGCCGGGCTGCGGTAGATGGTGACGGTGCGGTTGGACGCCGTCTTGCCCAGGTGGGCGGTGAGGGTGACCCACTGGCCGTAGGTCGCGTTGGTGGTGCTGGCGGAGATGCTCAGCTGCGGGTTGACCTTGGCGGTGGTGGCCGCGTTGGCCGGGGCGGCGCCGACGGCGAGGACGGCGGCGGTGGCGGCCACAGCGGTGGCCACAGAGGTGCGGAGCTTCACGAAAGTACTACCCCCAGAGAAAGCACGCGCCAATGACTGTGCGCATGCCAAAGAAAGTGCGCTCACGGCGCAGAGCGCTGCAGACGCTCGACACACCGTGATGCTGTGTGAATGACGTGAACGTTAGTGCATAGGTGTGACAGATATGCGAGGGCCCCGTCCACTGAATTCGTGGACGGGGCCCTCTCCTTGGGAACTAGTCCCGGGTCACGGGGATCTGTCCGAATTTTCCGGAGTTGAAGTCCTCGATCGCCTGCTGCAGCTCGCGGTGACTGTTCATCACGAACGGCCCGTAGTGCGCCACCGGCTCCTTGATCGGCTCGCCGCCGAGGATGATGACGTCCATGTTGGGCGAACGCGACTCCTGCATCGCGGAGGCCTGCAGCGCGATGCTGTCGCCGTCACCGAAGACCGCCGACTGCCCCATGTGGATCGGACGGTTCTCCTCGCCGATCGTCCCCTCGCCGTTGAGGACGTAGACCAGCGCGTTGAAGTCCGGTCGCCACGGCAGGGTGATCCGCGCGCCGGGGCTGACCGTGGCGTGCAGCAGCGTGATCGGGGTGAAGGTCGTGCCGGGGCCCTGGTGGCCGTCGAGGTCGCCGGCGATGAGCCGGAGGACCGCGCCGCCGTCCGCGGTGGTCAGCAGCTTGACCTGGCCGCCGTGGATGTCCTGGTACTTCGGCTGGATCATCTTGTCCGAGGCCGGCAGGTTCACCCACAGCTGGATGCCGTGGAACAGGCCGCCGCTCATGACCAGCGACTCCGGCGGGGTCTCGATGTGGAGGATGCCGGCGCCGGCGGTCATCCACTGGGTGTCGCCGCCGCCCAGGTGGCCGCCGCCGCCCGTCGAGTCCTGATGCACGAACTCGCCGTCGATCAGGTAGGTCACGGTCTCGAAGCCGCGGTGCGGGTGCCACGGCGTGCCCTTGGGCTCACCGGCCGCGTACTCCACCTCGCCCATCTGGTCCATCATGATGAACGGGTCGAGGTACTTGGTGTTGATCTTCGCGAAGGCGCGGCGGACCGGGAAGCCCTCGCCCTCGAACCCCTCCGGAGCCGTGACCACGCCCAGGACCGGGCGCGGCGTGGTCGTGGCCGGGTCCGGCGTCTCCACGCGCGGCAGAACCAGCGGGTTCTCTACGGTCACAGCGGGCATGGCTGCCTCCTTGCTTTGCTCGACACGTCCAAGGTAGTTGAACGTTGAACCTCTAAGCAAGTTGAAGTGTCAACTAATTCCCGCCCCGCTGACGAGCTCCCCTACGCGTCCGTCACCCGTACATCCTCCGCATGGTGAAGTCGACCATCTGTTCGACCGCCTTGGCGTCGAAGACCATCCGGTGCTCGCCCTCCATGTCCATCGCGAACCCGTAGCCGGTGGGCAGCAGGTCCAGCACCTCCGCCCCGGTCACGGTGAAGAACTTGGAGTCCTTGCCCGCGTAGCGGCGCAGCTCCTTGAGGGAACTGAACATCGGGATCACCGGCTGGGGCGTGTTGTGCAGCGCGAGGAATCCTGGGCGATCCCCGCGTGGGCAGTAGATCTTCGAGGTGATGAAGATCGACTGGAAGTCCTCGACCGTCATCGCGCCCGAGGTGAAGGCCCGGATCGCGTCCGCCAGCGAGGGCGGGGAGGGCTCCGGGTAGGGCTGCTGATAGCCGGGGTTCGGCCCCTGCTGGGGCTGCTCGTAGCCGTACACAGGTCAAGGCTAGCGAGCGATGTGACGTACGCCAGGTCCCAGGGGGTTGATCTAAGTTACCCTTGGGTAGCATCATGGCAGCTACCTGCTGGTAGCAGGTGGAAGGTCTCACTGGTAGATCGCTGTAGATCTCGTCGATCGAGTTTGAGGGTTCACGACTATGGGTCACTACAAGTCCAACCTCCGCGACCTGGAGTTCAACCTCTTCGAGGTGCTCGGTCGTGACGAGGTCTACGGCACCGGGCCGTTCGCCGAGATGGACGTCGAGACGGCGAAGTCCATCCTTTCCGAGATCGCGCGTCTGGCCGAGAACGACCTCGCGGCCTCCTTCGCCGACGCCGACCGCAACCCGCCGGTCTTCGACCCGGAGACCAACACCGCGCCGATACC
The DNA here is from genome assembly GCF_003258295.1 of Streptacidiphilus pinicola. Taxonomy (GTDB): domain Bacteria; phylum Actinomycetota; class Actinomycetes; order Streptomycetales; family Streptomycetaceae; genus Streptacidiphilus; species Streptacidiphilus pinicola. Next base: position 12,319 of record NZ_QKYN01000082.1, read on the forward strand.
GGACACGTTCAAGAAGAGCTACCAGGCCTTCATGGACTCCGAGTACTGGCGTCTGGGCATCCCCGAGGCCATCGGCGGCACGCCCACCCCGAACTCCCTGGTCTGGGCCTACGCCGAGATGATCCTGGGCGCCAACCCGGCCATCTGGATGTACTCCTCCGGCCCGGCCTTCGCCGGCGTCGTCTTCGAGGAGGGCACCGAGGAGCAGGCCAAGGTCGCCCAGCTGATGGTCGACAAGGGCTGGGGCGCCACCATGGTGCTGACCGAGCCCGACGCGGGCTCCGACGTGGGCGCCGGCCGCACCAAGGCCATCCAGCAGCCCGACGGCTCCTGGCACATCGAGGGCGTCAAGCGCTTCATCACCTCGGGCGAGCACGACATGTCCGAGAACATCATCCACATGGTGCTGGCCCGCCCCGAGGGCCACGGCCCGGGCACCAAGGGTCTGTCGCTCTTCATCGTGCCGAAGTACGACTTCGACTGGGAGACCGGCGAGCTGGGCGAGCGCAACGGCGCCTACGCCACCAACGTCGAGCACAAGATGGGCCTCAAGGCCTCCAACACCTGCGAGATGACCTTCGGCGCCAAGCACCCGGCCAAGGGCTGGCTGGTCGGCGAGAAGCACGACGGCATCCGCCAGATGTTCCGCATCATCGAGTTCGCCCGCATGATGGTCGGCACCAAGGCGATCGCCACCCTCTCCACCGGCTACCTGAACGCCCTGGAGTACGCCAAGGAGCGCGTGCAGGGCCCGGACCTGGCCCAGTTCCTGGACAAGTCCGCCCCGCGCGTCACCATCACGCACCACCCGGACGTGCGCCGCTCGCTGCTGACCCAGAAGGCCTACGCCGAGGGCATGCGCGCGCTGGTCCTGTTCACCGCGACCGTCCAGGACGAGGTGCAGCTGCTCAAGGCCCGCGGCGAGGACGCCTCCGCCGCCGAGCGCCTGAACGACCTGCTGCTGCCGATCGTCAAGGGCTACGGCTCCGAGAAGTCCTACGAGCAGCTGGCCCAGTCCCTGCAGACCTTCGGCGGCTCCGGCTTCCTGCAGGAGTACCCGATCGAGCAGTACATCCGGGACTCCAAGATCGACACCCTCTACGAGGGCACCACCGCCATCCAGGGCCAGGACTTCTTCTTCCGGAAGATCGTCAAGGACCAGGGCCAGGCGCTGACCGCCCTGTCGGAGCAGATCTCCAAGTCCATCGCCTCCGACATCGGCGGCGAGGAGCTGGCCGCCGAGCGCGAGGCGCTCGCCTCGGCCGCGGGCGACCTGGAGGGCCTGGTCGGCACCATGCTGGCCCAGCTCGGCACCGTCGAGCAGGACGTCCGCAACATGTACAAGGTCGGCCAGAACACCACCCGCCTGCTGCTCGCCTCCGGCGACGTGGTCGTCGGCTGGCTGCTGCTGCGCGCCGCGGCCGTCGCCCAGACCAAGCTGGCGGAGGGCGCCGTCGACAAGGACGTGGCGTTCTACCAGGGCAAGATCGCGGCCGCCCGCTTCTTCGCCCGCAACGTGCTGCCGAACGTGCACACCCAGCGTCTGATCGCCGAGGGGATCGACAACGAGATCATGGACCTCGCGGAGGAGGCGTTCTGATCGGCCCGACCGCCGATCAGCAGCCCGCCTGAGCGCTGAGGGCCCGGACCCGCTGGGGTCCGGGCCCTCGTGCGTCCGGGCCCGCGCTCGCGGCCAGGTCCGGGCGCGCGCTCGGGGCCGTGCTCGGCCCACGCTCGGGCCTTGACGGCGATGGAACAACCGCCTGTCGTCGTCGGGCCTATGCTCGACCGCAGAGATCGGCCCACCCTCAGCACATTCTCAGCAAGTCTGGAGCGAGCCTTGACCCCCGCCGCGCCTTCCGCCACGCCCTCGGCCGTGCCTGCGTTCGACCGCAGCCACACCGATGACCTCATCGCCTACCTGCAGTCGAGCCCCTCGCCGTTCCACGCGGTGGCCGAGGCGGCGGCACGGCTGGAGAAGGCGGGCTTCCGGCAGGTCGAGGAGACGGCGGCCTGGGACGCGGCCTTCGGCGGCCGCTACCTGATCCGCGGCGGCGCGCTCATCGCCTGGTACGTGCCCGAGGGCGCCACCCCGGCCACCGGGTTCCGCATCGTCGGCGCCCACACCGACTCGCCCAACCTGCGGGTCAAGCCGATCCCGGACACCGGCACCGACGGCTGGCGCCAGGTCGCCGTCGAGATCTACGGCGGCGTCCCGCTCAACACCTGGCTCGACCGCGACCTCGGCCTCTCCGGCCGCCTCGCGCTGCGCGACGGCAGCGTCGTGCTGGTCCGGATCGACGAGGCGCTGCTGCGCGTCCCGCAGCTCGCCATCCACCTGGACCGCAGCGTCAACGACGCGCTGACGCTGGACCGGCAGCGGCACCTCACCCCGATCTGGGGCCTCGGCGACGTCCACGAGGGCTCGCTGATCTCCTACGTCGCCGCCGCGGCGGGCGTCACCGCGGCCGACGTGGTCGGCTGGGACCTGATGGTGCACGACGTGCAGCCGCCGTCCTACCTCGGCCGCGACCGCGAGCTGCTGGCCGCACCGCGCCTCGACAACCTGCTCTCCGTGCACGCCGGCACCGCCGCGCTGGCCGCGGCAGCGGCCGGCGGCACCCTGGACCACATCGCGGTGCTGGCCGCCTTCGACCACGAGGAGAACGGCAGCGAGTCCGACACCGGCGCCCAGGGCCCGCTGCTCGGCAACGTCCTGGACCGCTCCGTCTTCGCCCGCGGTGGCACCCTCGAGGACCGCGCCCGCGCGCTGGCCGGCACCATCTGCCTCTCCTCGGACATGGGCCACGCGGTCCACCCCAACTACAGCGAGCGGCACGAGCCGGGCCACCACCCGATGCCGAACGGCGGCCCGATCCTCAAGGTCAACGTCAACAACCGCTACGCCACCAACGCGACCGGCCGCGCCGTCTTCGCCGCCGCCTGCGAGAAGGCGGGCGTGCCGTGGCAGAGCTTCGTCTCCAACAACTCCGTGCCCTGCGGCACCACCATCGGCCCGATCACGGCCGCCCGCCTCGGCATCGCGACGGTGGACTGCGGCGTCGCCGCCCTGTCCATGCACTCCGCGCGCGAGCTGTGCGGGGCGGACGACCCGTTCCTGCTGGCCTCGGCCCTCAAGGCCTTCCTCGAGAGCTGAGGCTGTCGTTCGTCGGGGCTAGCCTTCGTCCATCCCTGCCAGCACGAGTGCCAGCCGGTCCGTACCGCCGTCGGTGACGCGGACCGGCACGCCCCAGTCCTGCTGGTGCACATGGCAGGTCGGGAACTCGATCGCCGGATCCGCGTCGCAGGACGCGGCCATGGCGGAGACGTGCAGGACGCCCTCGGTCACGTCCGGGTTCAGCGTCAGCGCGCGTCGCAGCGCGGTGTCCGGACCGGCGCCCTCCAGGATCAGCTCCGGCGGCGTGGAGCTGACCAGCAGTCGGGTGGCCGGGCCGTAGGTCTCGTCCAGCTTCTGCCCGGCCGGCGGGGTGAAGACGACGTCCAGCGCGAGCGTGCCGCCCGCGATCTCGGTCGCCGGCCGTTGCGTCCGGTGCGCGGCGGCCTCCACCTGCACCGCCTCCTCGGGCAGCCGCAGCCGGGTCAGCCGGTGCCGGGCGGACTCGACCACCACGATCTCGTCCCCGTCCACGACCGCGCCCGACGGCTCGCGCAGATCCGTGGCGAGCGTGCTGACCTGGCCCGTCCCCGGGTCGAACCGGCGCAGCGCGTGGTTGTACGTGTCCGCGATCGCCACCGAGCCGTCGGGCAGCACGGTCACCCCGAGCGGGTGCTGCAGCAGCGCCTGCGTGGCATCGCCGTCCCGGTGCCCGAAGTCGAACAGCCCCGTCCCGACGGCGGTGCGCACCTCGTGCGTCCCGGCCTCGACGAACCGGACGGCGGACGTCTCGGAGTCCGCGACCCAGAGCCGGCTCCCGTCGGCGGCGGTCGCCAGCCCCGACGGCTGCGCGAACCACGCCTCGGCGGCGGGCCCGTCGACCAGCCCCTCGTTCGTCGTCCCGGCCTCCACCTGGACCGTCCCGGCCTCCGGGTCGAAGCTCCACAGCTGGTGCGTCCCGGCCATCGCGATCCACACCCGGCCGTCGAACCAGGCGACGTCCCACGGCGAGGACAGGTCCACCTCCCGCGCGGGACCGCTGGTCGCGGAGTTCTGCCACCACTGCCGGCCGGTGCCCGCGAGCGTCGTGACCTCGCCGGTCGCCAGGTTCACCCCGCGCAGCGCGTGGTTGACCGTGTCCGCCACGACGACGTCGTACGGCCGGCCGTCGACCAGCGCGACGCCCTGCGGTTCGCTGAACCGCGCGTCCTCGGCCTTCCCGTCCGCGAACCCGCGCTCACCACCGCCGATCCGCCGCACCACGGTCTCCCCGTCGGCGGCCAGCTCGACCAGGCTGTGGTGCCCGGAGTCCGCCACCAGGAACCCGCCACCGGGCAGCCGCACGGCCTTCCCGGGGAACTTGAGCGCCCCGGGCGCCGCCTTCGGCGCCACGTACGGCCCGTCCCCGCGCCGCAGCGTCCCCTTGGCCCCGTGCTCCGCCTCCAGCTCCTCCACCAGCGCGGCGATCGCGTGCGCGTGCCCCTCCCCGGCGTGCTGCGCGACCACGTACCCCTCGGGATCGACCACTACCAGCGTCGGCCACGCCCGCACCGCGTACTGCTTCCAGGTCGCGAGCTCGGGATCGTCCAGCACCGGGTGCTCCACCTCGTACCGCGCCACGGCGTCCACCACGGCCTGGTGCTCGGCCTCGTGCACGAACTTCGGCGAGTGCACCCCGATGATCACCAACGTCTCCCGGTGCGCCTCCTCGAGCTCCCTGAGCTCGTCGAGGACGTGCAGACAGTTGATGCAGCAGAAGGTCCAGAAATCGAGCAGAACGATCTTTCCCCGCAGATCCGCGAGGGTCAGATCCTTGCCGCCGGTGTTGAGCCAGCCACCCTTACCGACCAGCTCGGGGGCGCGAACGCGTGCACGTGATGCCATACCTGCATCCAACCGCATCGGGCTGTGGGCGCATTCCACGCGCAGCTGCGGCCGCCGGGGCGGCTCCTGTATTACGGTTGGAATATGGGCGACAAGGCCAAGCTGAGCATCAGCATCGACGAGGAGCTCAGCGCCACACTTCGCGCCGTCGCAGCGCAACGACAACAGCAGATCTCGACGGTCGTCACGCATGCGTTGGTCGACTACTTCGCCAACGAGCAGCGGAGGCTCGACGGCCTTGCTGCGATGGCGGAATACCAGCATGAGCACGGTGCCTTCACGGCCGAGGAACGCCGGGAGGCCGCGGAGCGAGTGGACGAGCTGATGGGCTGGTTGCCCAAGTCCGGGCGGCCGAGCGCGTGAACGCGATCGTGTACGACACCGGAGCCTTGATCGCCGCGGAGAGGAACGACCGGGCTTTCGTGGCCCAGCACGAGACGTTGCTCGTCGCGCGGGTCCGACCGTTGGTGCCCGCGGGCGTGCTGGCCCAGGCGTGGAACACGCGTCCCGCGGCGGCCGTTCTGCACCGGGTCCTTCGAGGTTGTGAAGTTCTGACCCTCACGGAGGAGCGGGCGAAGGCCGCAGCCGAGCTGTGTCGGCGCGCGGGTAGCTACGACGTGGTGGACGCGAGCGTCGTTCTGGCGGCGATCGAGCACCTCGATGCGCCCATCCTGACGGATGACCTCGGGGATATCGAGAAGCTGGTTGAGGCTTCCGGACGCTCGCGGATCAAGGTCGCTCGCCCGTAGTCGACTCAGCGTCAGAACGCGTGCGCGTGATGCCATCCCTGCCTCCGATGGCGTTCCCGGTGCGGGGGTGGCCGGGGAGCTTGGATAATGCGCGGCGTGCCCACACTTGTCGCGCCGACGGTGCCGTACGGTTCCCTCGCTTCGCGGGAGCAGCCCGTTCTTCCGGCCGGTGACGGCCTGCTGCTGAGGCCCTGGGCGGTCGACGACGCGCCCGCGGTGCTGGCGGCCTACCAGGATCCGGGGGTGCGGCGGTGGCACGCGCGGGGGATGGACTCCGTCGCGGAGGCCGAGGAGCAGCTCGACGCGTGGCGGGCCGGTTGGGCCGCCGAGCGGGAGGTGGGGTGGGCGGTGGTCGACGCCGTAGGCGGTGAGCTGTTGGGCCGCGCCGGGCTGAAGCTGCTGAACTTCGACGACGGCACGGCCCACGTCGCGTACTGGACCGTGCCGGCCGCGCGTGGCCGGGGCGTCGCTCCGCGCGCCGTGGCGGCGATGACCGCCTGGGCCTTCGACGCGGCGGGCTTCCAACGGCTCGAGCTCGGGCACGCGGTGGCCAACACCGGCTCCTGCCGGGTCGCCGAGAAGACCGGGTTCGTGCTGGAGGGCGTCCGCCGCAGCGTCTGGCAACTCGATGACGGCCGGCACGACGCGCATCTCCACGCGCGTCTGCGGCCCTGACGGGACTTTCACCCTGGGGGGAGAAGAAGTTGAGGATCCGGCGAGCAAGAACGGCATGCGTGACGGTGATCGCCGCGTTGGCCTGTCTGTTGGGCGTGGGGGTCGGGCCCGCGCAGGCTTCCGCGGCGAAGAGCGGAACGTGGATCGGGCTGCGGGCGAGTGCGTCGACCGTCGACTACGGGGGCCTGGTGACGCTGACCGCGCACCTGGCGGCGACGCACTCCAGCCGGTTCGTGACGATCTACGCGAGCCCGCCGATCACCGGGCCCGTGTACGTGTTGGCCAGCGGGAACGTGGACAGCCACGGCCTGTTCAAGGCCACCGTGCGGGCGACGGGACTGCTGAACGTCTACGCACGCTTCGCGGGTGACTCCGGTACGTGGCCGGCCACCTCGACGGAGGTGTGGGTGAACGTGCGGGCCGTGCTGCACCAGAAGCTGACCGGCCAGTACCGGACGGTCACCCTGCACGGCGGCCCCTACGCCGTCTTCCATCACGCCACCACGCCGGTGGACGTCATCACAGCGGTCCCCGCGGTCTGGGTCTACTCGGTCTCGCCGCTCGTGCAGAAGTTCTGGGCCGGGACGTGGCACACCGACAGCCACTACGGGAACCGCTGGTTGAACGGAAAGCCCGTCAAGGACGTGCGTCTGGACCAGGGCTTCACCGTCGGCGGGCTCTACCGGGTGAGCGTCGGCAGCATCACCCAGGAGGACGCGATCGTCCCCGGCCAGACCTCCTGGCTCTACTTCACCGTCACGAAGTAGCCGACCCTTCGTGGACGCGGAGGCCCGCACCCGGCTTCGGGTGCGGGCCACGCGGGTCAGTTGTGCTGGCCGCCGCGACGGCGGGTGAGGACGACCGCGCCCGCGCCGAGGGCGATGAGCGCGGCGGCGCCGCCGGCGATCAGGCCGGTGTCGGAGCCGCCACCGGTTTCGGCCAGGGTGCTGCTCGGGCTGGGCGACGGCGTCGCGGGAGCGGTGGACGTGCTCGGGGCCGGGGTGGGCTTGCCGGCGGCCACGACCTTGAACGTCGCTGCGGAGATCGAGACGCCACCGTGGCAACCGTGGAAGCCGGCGGGGAGACCCTGCGTTGCGTGGGTCGCGGGGCCGAGGTTGTCGCCGATGCTTGTGGCGACGAGGGCGTAGGTGCCGGTGGGCGTGCCCTTCGGGACGCTGACCGTCAGCGGGGCGGCGTCGACGTTGCCCGCGACCAGGTGGTCGTCGCCCGGGGACGAGATGTGGAAGCCGATGACGCCCTTCTCCATGTAGGGGAGGGTCATCCACTTGCCGCCGTGCTCACCCCGGATCGTGAGCGCGTCGTTGGGGCCGGCCGAGGTCGGGCCGGCGGTGAGGACCTCGGCGAAGGTGGACAGCGCCTTGCCGGAGACGTTGGTGAACGAGACGTGCGCGGAGACGGGCGCGCCGCCGGCGACCAGCGTCTTGCCGGCCAGGCCGGTCAGCGACGCGTTGATCTGGCAGGAGGACGTCGCGACGCTCTGCGGTGCGGCGGAGGCGACGGGGGCGGTGCCGACCAGGGCGGCGCCGGCCAGGGCCGCGACCGCTATCGCGGTGCGGACAGGGCGGATCTGCATGGGGGAGGATCCCTCTCAGGACCAGGTCGCAGGTGTGCAAAGCGTGCGCGACCTGCGAGTCAGCTGTGACGGGTGGAGGGTAGCGTTCCGGTGGGCCGGGAAGCCAGACTAGGTTTCGTCACAGTGCGTGAACAGCGGCCCCGGTGAGGATCTGTCATGCGGAGGGCGCCTTGCCGGCGACGGCCCGGCCGCCCTCCAGGATCGCCGGGGTGGCCGCGGCCTGCGGGACGACGGGCGTCGCCCGCGGTCGCACGGCGCGGCGGTGCTGGAGGGCCGCCGAGAGCGTGGCGAGGGCACCGAGCAGCGCCGTGGTGGCGAAGCCGTAGCGGGCGTCGGAGTGGTCCGTGACGGTGGCGACGACGAGCATCGCCACGATCGTGGCGGCCAGGCCGCCCGCGTTGGCGCGACCGAAGGCGCGGCCGATGGTGTCGGTGTCCGCGGTGGCCATCAGCAGGTTGCGCGAGGCGATCCGGGCCTGGCCGAAGACGAAGGCCCCGGAGGGGACCAGCAGGACGAGCCCGAGCACCCCGAAGAGCCCCTGCAGCACCATGAGGACGTTGCAGGCCAGGAAGCCCACGAGCGCGATCCGCAGATCGGGGTGACGCCGGGCCACCTGGCGGTAGACGGCGGCGGCGAGCAGGAAGCCGAGGCTGCCGAGCGCGTCGACCGCGCCGAACGTGCCTGCGCCCCGGTGGAGTTCGGCGAGGACGAAGGTGGGCAGCAGCGCGTTGAAGACGGTGACGACGACGCTGCCCTGGGCGTAGAGGACGATCACCCGCCGCAGCGAGAGCGAGGTGACGGCCGTCGGTTCCGTCGTCGTGGCGGGCAGCGGCGTGCCCGGGGCCGGAGCCGGGGCGGGTCGGCGTGTGCCCACGAGGACGGCGCAGACCGCGGAGATCGCGAAGGTCGCCGCGTTGAAGACGAGCAGCGGGGGCGCGCCGAAGCGCTGCACGGCCAGGCCGCCGACGGTGGCGGAGAGCAGCATGCCGGCCTGGGTGGCCGTCTCGAAGCCGCCGTTGAAGCGGCGCAGCCGGGCGCCCTCGACCCGCTCCTTGACCAACGCGGCGGAGACCGGCAGGAACAGCGCGCTGACCAGCGCGAGAGCGAAGTTGGCGCCGTAGACGCCGACGGCGGTGGAGCCGCCCGCCGCGAGCCAGACCGGCAGGGCCAGGGCGAGGCCGGCACTGGAGAGGTCGCAGCCGATCCACAGGCGTCGCCGGTCGAAGCGGTCGGCGACCCGTCCGAAGAACGGCGAGAGCAGGGCCTGCGGCAGCGCCACGGCGATGAACAGCCAGCCGACCGAGAGCATCGTGTGCTGTTGGCGGATCATCAGCAACGCCCCGCTGATCAGCTGGACGTTGTTGCCGAGCGCCGTCGCGAAGGCCGCGCCGAGGAGGAGCCGTTCGGTTCTCATGCAGGGAAGCTACGGATCTTCCCTGACAACCATTGTCAGGGAAGAGAAGGCGGTTCAGGAGGACGTCGGCAGTGGCGGGAGCGGGAGCGGAAGTCCCGGCAGGCCGTCGAGGCTCTGCCCGATGTGCTCCTTCTTGTGGAAGTAGGCGTCCAGGCTCTGGTCCGTCTCCCGCTCGAAGCGGGAGCGGTGCAGCGGCCGGTCCTCGTCGTAGGTCATGAACGGCACGGCGTAGCCGCAGGTGTCGCGGACCAGTTCCGCGGTGACCACGATGATCGCGCGCGGGCCGTGCGGGGCCGGGTCGATGGCGGGGAAGTGGGTCATCAGCTCCGGCCAGCGCGGGTCGTCGCGGAAGACGGGCTCGCCGCGCCCGTGCACCCGCACGATGTTCGGCGGACCGTCGAACGCGCACCACATCAGCGTGATGCGGCCGTTCTCCCGCAGGTGGGCGACGGTCTCGGCGTTGCTCCCGGCGAAGTCGAGGTAGGCCACGGTCTGTTCGTCGAGCACGGCGAAGGAGCCGCTGAGGCCCTTGGGCGAGAGGTTCACCGTGCCGTCGCCGGAGAGCGGCGCGGTGGCGGTGAAGAAGAGGTGCTGCGCCTCGATGAACTCGCGCAGCCGGCCGTCGATGCGTGCGTACGTCTTTCCCATGCCGCCATCATCCGGGGAGTCGGGGGTGCGCGGCCCGGAATTCCCCGCCCTCGGAATGCCGGGGGAACCGAATGGTTCGTGCGAGCATCGAAGAGGCATGAGGCGGACGACATGAGACGTGAGCAAGGGATGCGGCTGGCGGCCTTGGCGATTGCCGGCACGCTGCTGACGTGCTGCAGCGCCGGGACCGGCTCGGGAGCCGCCACGTCCTCCTCCCCCTCCGGTGGCGCGGGCTCCGCGCCGACCACGGCGCCGCCGACCTACCCCGGCGTGAAGGTGCCGATCACCGCCGTCCTCGTTCAGGACGGCGGCCTCAAACTCACCACCCAGACGCTCGGCGGCGGTTGCCGCCGTCTCTCCCTCCAGGCCCAGGAATCCGCGACGGACGTCCGCCTGACCCTCACCGTGACCCGCCCCTCCGGCATCTGCCCGCCGTACGTCACCCTGGTCGAGGTCTCCACCACCCTCCACGCCCCGCTGGGCACTCGCCAGCTTGTCGACGCCTCCACCGGCCGTCCGATCACCTCGCGGAGCGGCTGAGCCGTCAGGCGGGCCGGCCGAGCGGCCCGAGCAGGGCGAGCGCCTCGTCCAGGGCCGCGACCTCGGCCGCGCTGAGCGTCGGGTCGGCGGCGCGCAGGGCGCGGGCCCGGGCCAGGGCGGTGGGGTCGAGCGGGCCGAGCCGATCGAGGAACGGCTGCAGGACCGCGCGGGCGAGGGTGGCGAACTCGGGCATGGAGACGGCCGCCTGGGCCAGGATCAGGGCGGACATGGCGCGGTCGAGGGCGGGCGGACCCTCCATGGTGTTGGCCCAGTCGATCACGACGGGGCCGTCGGGCGTCAGCATGACGTTCAACGGGTGGAAGTCCAGGTGCAGCACCCGGTCCGCCGGGTCGGTGGAGCGGTGCGCGGGGAGGGCGTGCAGCGACCGCAGCAGGGTGGCGAGCACGTCGCCGGCGGCGTCGGCGGAGACGGTACCGGCGGCGACGGCCTCGGCGAGGGTCGCTCCCGAGATGCGCTCCATGACCAGGTCCTGCCGCGTCGGGCCGGGCCAGACCCGCGGGACGGCGTAACCCTGCTCGAACAGGCGGGCCATGACCGCGAGTTCACCGGTGGCGTCACTGCCGTCGCGGTAACGCCGCAGTACCCGGCCGCCGGGGAGCGCATAGACGTCGGCGGTGCGGCCCGCGCCCAGCAGCGGTCCCGGTGTGCCCGCTGAGTCGGCCTCTTCCAGCGTGGTCATGCGGGAGACGGTAGCGCTGCCCGCGGCCGCGCCGAGGTCCGCACCCCGGACGCGGGGACGTCCGAGGAGGAGCTGTTCCGCGTGCCGTCGTGATGGGCTGAATCGTCCCCGGATGGCAGCATGGCCGATGACGTTCCGCCACATGCGAAAGAGGGACAGCGCGATGAAGTTTCTGATGCGCGAGCGGGTCTTCGGTATCGGCGACGACCACTGGATCACCACCGAGCACGGCGAGAAGGCCTTCCTGGTCGACGGCAAGGCGCTGCGCATCCGGGAGACCTTCGAGCTGAAGAACCACGCGACCGGCCACATCGACGCCGTGATCAAGAAGAAGCTGATCTCCGTCCGCGACGCCATGGTCGTCGAGCGGGAGGATCACAAGATCGCGACGGTGAAGAAGAAGCTGATCACGGTCTTCCGCGACAAGTACCTCGCCGAGCTGGAGGACGGCGTCGGCGGCGGCGAGATCGAGGTGATCGGCAACTTCACCGACCACGAGTTCCATATGGAGCGCGACGGCCGCCGCATCGCCACGGTCAGCCGCAAGTGGTTCTCGATCCGCGACACCTACGCGATCGACATCGCCGACGACCAGGACGTCGCGCTGCTGATCTGCGTCGCGGTCTGCGTCGATCACCTGAACGCCGAGGAGCACCACCGGGAGGCCTGACGGCCCGGACGGGACCGCTCACAAGGTTGAGCGGAATAGACTCAACTTATGTCATGCTGGATCCAGCAGACATAGGCGAGAGTCCGGGTGCGACCGGAGGAGGACCGAACACACGTGGATGCCAGCAAGCTCACCACCAAGGCCCAGGAGGCCCTGTCCGCGGCGATCCGGCAGGCGTCGGGGGCGGGCAATCCGGACGTGACGCCCGTGCACGTCCTCCTCGCCCTGCTGGAGCAGCCCGAGGGCGTCGCCCGACCGCTGCTGGAGGCGGTCGGCGCCGACCCGGCGCGGCTGCGCGGCGCGGTCGAGCGACTCGCCCTCGCGCTGCCCAGCGCGCAGGGCTCGACGGTCGCCGCGCCGCAGCTGGCACGGCAGACCGTCGCCGTGCTGAACGAGGCCGCGGCCCGCGCGGCCGAGCTGGACGACCAGTACGTCTCGACCGAGCACCTGATGGTCGGCCTCGCGGCCGAGGGCGGTTCGGCCGCCGAGGCGCTCAAGGCCGAGGGCGCCACCCCCAAGGCCCTGCTCGACGCGTTCAAGCAGGTCCGCGGCAGCGCCAAGGTCACCTCCCCGGACCCCGAGGGCAGCTACAAGGCGCTGGAGAAGTACGGCACCGACCTCACCCAGGCCGCCCGCGACGGCAAGCTGGACCCGGTCATCGGCCGCGACCACGAGATCCGCCGCGTGGTGCAGGTGCTGTCGCGCCGCACCAAGAACAACCCGGTGCTGATCGGCGAGCCCGGCGTCGGCAAGACCGCCGTCGTCGAGGGCCTCGCCCAGCGCATCGTCGCCGGCGACGTGCCGGAGTCGCTGCGCGGCAAGCGCCTGGTCGCGCTCGACCTGGGCGCGATGGTCGCGGGCGCCAAGTACCGCGGCGAGTTCGAGGAGCGGCTGAAGGCCGTCCTGAACGACATCAAGGCCAGCGAGGGCCAGGTCATCACCTTCATCGACGAGCTGCACACGCTCGTCGGCGCGGGTGCCGGGGGAGACTCGGCCATGGACGCGGGCAACATGCTCAAGCCCATGCTGGCCCGCGGCGAGCTGCGCATGGTCGGCGCGACCACGCTGGACGAGTACCGCGAGCGGATCGAGAAGGACGCCGCGCTGGAGCGCCGCTTCCAGCAGGTGCTGGTCGGCGAGCCCAGCGTCGAGGACACCATCGCGATCCTGCGCGGGCTCAAGGGCCGCTACGAGGCCCACCACAAGGTGCAGATCGCGGACGCGGCGCTGGTCGCGGCCGCCACCCTGTCCAACCGCTACATCACCTCCCGTTTCCTGCCGGACAAGGCCATCGACCTGGTCGACGAGGCCGCGTCCCGGCTGCGCATGGAGATCGACTCCTCCCCGGTCGAGATCGACGAGCTGCAGCGCTCCGTCGACCGGCTGCGGATGGAGGAGATGGCGCTGTCCAAGGAGTCCGACGCCGCCTCCGTCGAGCGGTTGGACCGGCTGCGCCGCGACCTCGCGGACAAGCAGGAGCAGTTGGGCGCGCTGACCGCGCGCTGGCAGCAGGAGAAGAGCAGCCTCAACAAGGTCGGCGAGCTCAAGGAGCGCCTCGACGGCCTGCGTGGCCAGGCCGAACGCGCCCAGCGCGACGGCGACTTCGCCTCCGCGTCGCGGCTGATGTACGCGGACATCCCGGCCGCCGAGCAGGAGTTGGCGGACGCGACGGACGCCGCGCGCGCCGAGTCCACTACTTCCTCCATGGTCAAGGAGGGGGTCGGCCCGGACGACGTGGCCGACGTGGTGGCGGCCTGGACGGGCATTCCGGCCGGCCGCCTGATGGAGGGCGAGACAGCGAAGTTGTTGCGGATGGAGGACGAACTCGGGCAGCGTCTGGTGGGTCAGTTCGCCGCCGTCCAGGCCGTCTCCGACGCGGTGCGGCGCGCCCGCTCCGGCATCGCCGACCCGGACCGTCCCACCGGCTCGTTCCTCTTCCTCGGCCCGACCGGCGTCGGCAAGACCGAGCTGGCCAAGGCGCTCGCCGACTTCCTCTTCGACGACGAGCGGGCCATGGTCCGCATCGACATGAGCGAGTACAGCGAGAAGCACAGCGTCGCCCGCCTGGTCGGCGCGCCCCCCGGCTACGTCGGCTACGAGGAGGGCGGCCAGCTCACCGAGGCCGTCCGGCGCCGCCCGTACACGGTGGTGCTGCTGGACGAGGTGGAGAAGGCGCACCCGGAGGTTTTCGACATCCTGCTGCAGGTGCTCGACGACGGTCGGCTGACGGACGGTCAGGGGCGGACGGTGGACTTCCGCAACACCATCCTGATCCTGACCTCGAACCTGGGCAGTCAGTTCCTGGTGGACCCGACGGTCGAGGAATCGGCCAAGAAGGACCGGGTCCTGGAGGTGGTCCGGGCCTCCTTCAAGCCGGAGTTCCTCAACCGCCTCGACGACATCGTGGTCTTCGAGCCGCTCTCCACGGCCGAGCTGGGCCGGATCGTCGACCTCCAGGTCGCCGCGCTGGACCGACGTCTCGCCGACCGCCGGATCACCCTGGACGTCACCGAGGCGGCCCGCGACTGGCTGTCGATCACCGGCTACGACCCGGCCTACGGCGCCCGCCCGCTGCGCCGCCTGATCCAGTCCGCGATCGGCGACCAGCTCGCCCGCGCGATCCTGGCGGGCGACGTCCGTGACGGCGACACCGTCCTGGTCGACGCCGACGAGGGCGCCGACCAGCTCACGGTGGCGCGCAAGGGCTGACCGCAGGGCTGAGGGCAAGGGCTGAGGCCAAGGGGTGACGGCCGGGCCCGTCCGCGTCCGCACCGGGGGTAAACCTCAGGTGGACGCGGACGGGCCGGTTCTGTGTCTAGGGTGCCGCCCATGCCCTCGCCCGAGCCGCTGCCCGAGCCGCTGCCCGACCCGCAGCTCGACCCGCTGCCCGCGCCGCTGCGCCGCCTCCCGTCCGCGGTCGTCGCGATCGGCTCGGACGCGCTGATCGCGCTGATCCAGACCTGCCTGGCGCTGCTCGGCGGGCTGACCGCGACGCCGAACCAGTGGCGCCCCTTCGATCTCACCGCCGTCGCGCTGACCTGCGTGATCAACCTGCTCGCGGTGGTCCGGCGGCGGCTGCCGCTGGGCCTGCTGCTGATCTGTGGCGGGCTCTGGGCCTGGTACATCGCGCTCGGGTACTGGCCGGTCGTCAACAGCCTGGCGCCGATGCTCGCCTTCTACACCGTGGCCTCGCGTCGGCCGGCCCGCGTCACGGCCGGCGCCTGGGCGGCGATGGCCGCCGTCTGGGTCTTCGGCGGCCTGCGCACGCACGACTCCTCGATGGTCTCCGTCGTGGCGCAGGCCGTCGCCTTCCCGGCGATCCTGTGGCGGTTCGGCGCCTCCGCCCGGCTGGTCAACCTGCGCAACCGCCAACTGGCCGAGGCGGCACAGCGCTTGCGTGAGGAACAGCGGGACCGGCTGCGGCGCGCCGCGATGCTGGAGCGCACCCGGATAGCCCGCGAGCTGCACGACCTGGTCGCGCACCACCTCTCCGTGGTCTGCGTCCAGGCCGGGCTGGCCCGCTACGTGCTGCCGAGCGACCGGGAGACGGCGGAGCGGGCGCTCGACACCACCGTCGCCACCGCGGGGGAGGCGCTGGAGGAGATGCGCCGGCTGCTCGGCCTGCTGCGCACCGACCCGGCCGACGCCGACCCCGCCGACGCCGAGCCGGCCCCGGACGGTCCCTCGCCCGGCCTGGCCCAGCTGCCCGCGCTGCTGGAGCGGGTGCGCGGCGCGGGGGTCGAGGTCGCCCTGGAGCGCCGGGGCGAGGCCGTAGCGCTGCCGCCCGGTCCGGACCTGTGCGCGTACCGGATCGTCCAGGAGAGCCTGACCAACATCATCAAGCACGCCCCGGGCGCGACGGCGCAGGTGACCCTCGACTACCGGCGCGGCGGCGTCCTGCACGGCGCCGTGCGCGACTCGGGCCGCGGCGCGGGGCCCGCCGTGCCGGAGGTCCACCGGGCGGTGGCGGGCGGCGGCGGCAAGGGCCTGCTCGGCATGCGGGAGCGGGCCGAGCTGTACGGCGGCGCGCTCACGGCGGGCCCGCTCGCCGGGGGCGGCTTCGAGATCGCCTTCGAGCTCCCCCTTCCCGGCACTACCATGACGGAGCACTGACAGGGTCGGGGGAGGCTCCATGACGAGTGTGCTGGTGGCGGACGACCAGGTGCTGATCCGCGCCGGCCTGGCCGCCCTGTTGCGCGCGGCGCCGGGGCTCGACGTCGTCGGCGAGGCGGAGGACGGCGAGGCGGCCGTCGAACTGGCCTGGGCCACCCGTCCGGACATCGTCCTCATGGACGTGCGGATGCCCCGCCTGGACGGCATCGCCGCCACCCGCCGCCTGCTCGCGCCGGACTCCCCGCACCGGCCCAAGGTGCTCATCCTGACCACGTTCGACCTGGACGAGTACGTCTACAAGGCGATCCAGGCCGGCGCCAGCGGCTTCCTGCTCAAGGACACCGGACCGGACCGGCTGCTCGCCGGGATCTCCACCGTGGCGCACGGCGACACGTTGCTCGCCCCGAACATCACCCGGCGGCTGATCGAGGCGTTCGCCCCAGAGCAGGTGCGTCCGGAGCCGCAGCAGAGCCGCGACCTGGAGCTGCTCACCGGCCGGGAGAACCAGGTGCTGCGGCTGGTCGCCAAGGGGCTGGACAACCAGGACATCGCCCAGCGCCTGCACGTCAGCCAGGCCACCGTGAAGACCCACCTCAACCGGGCGATGACCAAGCTGGGCCTGAGCAGCCGGGCCCAGGCCGTGGTGCACGCCTACGAACACGGGCTGGTCGTGCCGAGCGTCGGCTGACCCCCGCGGCCCCGCGGCCCCGCGGTCCGTGCGTCGGCCGGCCCCCCGTGGGTCGGCCGACGCACCGGGCGGCTACTGCGTGACCAGCACCAGGTTGCGGTAGAAGTGCGTGCCGTAGCCCGGCCCGCCGTGCGCCCGGCTGTACCGGTCGGCTGTGAGGATGTCCGACGGCGACAGGTGGATGCACCCGTTGGAGTGGTACGGGTTCGGCGCGTGGGCCCACGAGGACGGCGTCTTCGAGTGGATGAAGAGGGCCGAGCGCGTCACCGTGCCCCGGCTGCACGCCTTGTCGCTGAGCTCCCAGTTCATCGTCGGGATGATCGAGCTCCAGTAGGTGCTGTGCTCGTAGCCGTTGTACCAGCCGTTGGGCAGCCAGCCGTTGTTGCTGTAGCAGTCGTTCTCCGAGCCCATGCCGGAGCCGGCCCGCCAGGTCTCGGAGCCGACCAGCGGCGTCCCGCCGTTGTTCCTGGCCCAGAACCAGGTCATCCGCGAGTCGGACGGGTCGCTCGCGTTCTTGTCGAAGACGAAGTAGCCCGACCCCACGGCGTGCCATTCGGTCCAGTTCCCGCTCGGGCCGCGGTCCCGGGCCCAGGCCTTCCCGTCGGAGCCGATGGAGACCGTGCTGAACGCGGCCCCGTCGTACTGCCGCACGGTGACCCAGCTGTCCAGCACGCCGCCCATGGACTGCCAGCCGGAGCCGTGGTGGTACTTGTAGATCCACTGTGTGTACATCTGGTGGTTCGTGCCGACCACGAAGACCTGCCGTTCCCCGTTCGGCAGGTTCACCCAGGTCTCGCCGTTGCCGTAGGCGCCGCCGCAGAAGTAGCGGCCGCCCCAGGTCGGGTCGGAGCAGACCGATGCCGGTGCCTTGGCCCCCGTGGGGGCGGCCGACGCCGACTCGGCCGCGGCGGTGGTTCCCGCCGCGAGCGCAAGCAGCGCGGTCGCGCCGACGGCCAGGCGGTTCAGGAGCTTCCTCACGATTCGTCCTTCCTCTGCTGTGTTTGCGGTGGTTCCGTGTGAGCAGTAGGAAGCATGGCCGTGAGCGCCAACTCGCCACATCGGGTGGGCGGTTGAATTGGATCCTGCACCGGCGGCGGTAGCGGGGGTAA
The DNA here is from genome assembly GCF_003258295.1 of Streptacidiphilus pinicola. Classification (GTDB taxonomy): domain Bacteria; phylum Actinomycetota; class Actinomycetes; order Streptomycetales; family Streptomycetaceae; genus Streptacidiphilus; species Streptacidiphilus pinicola. Next base: position 30,218 of record NZ_QKYN01000082.1, read on the forward strand.
ACCTGGGCGGCAGTGGCCCGGCCGGCAAGGAGCGGTCGGCGGGGGCTGCCGCGCCCATGTCCATCTGGTGGAGTAGGGGGACACTGGGCTTGGCGCCCCGGAGTGAGGCAGGATGAGAGAGGCAAGCCGTAATCCCCGAAGGGAACACCTGTCGTGACCATCGACCCGTCCGCCATCCCCAACTTCGGCGGGCAGCCTCAGCAGCCGTCGACGCCGCAGGGTCCGCCGCCGGTGATCATCCCGGACCCGGAGCTGGTCAAGCAGCTGCTCGACCAGATGCAGCTGAAGCACGGCGAGGACGCCGAGGGCGACGTCGTCGCGCCCTGGGAGGAGTTCCAGGTCTACTTCATGTTCCGCGGCGAGCAGAAGGAGCTCTTCGCGGTCCGTGCCTTCTACGCGTACGCCCACGAGCTGGCGGCCAAGCCCGCGCTGCTCGAGGCGCTGGACGAGTGGAACCGCGAGACCCTGTGGCCCAAGGTCTACACCCAGACCACCGACGAGGGTGAGCTGCGCGTCGTCGGCGAGACGCAGATGATCGTCGGCATGGGTGTGAACATCAACTACTTCGCGGCCATGGTCGTGAACTGGGTCCAGGCCTGCGTCACCTTCAACCAGTGGATGAACGAGCGCCTCGGCCTGGTCAAGGACGTGGACGACAAGCCCGGCGAGGCCGACGGCGACTCCGCCGAGTCCTAATCTTGACCCTTGCTTTACATGACGCCTGCAACCGCTTGCGTAGGGTTCGGTCTCTCTGGACATGTTGAAAACATCCAGTGATGGCGAAGTGACGCGAGCGGAGCAGGTGGCGTGGGGCGCGTGGGGCGGATCAGGCGGGGCCGTATCAAGAGCGGCATAGGAATAGCACTGCTGGCGGGCGCGGTCGCGTTCGGTGCCAGCGGTTGCGGGGGCACCGCCTCCGCGACGTCGGCCAAGGGGACCCCCTCCGCGCTCGCGAGCGGCAGCGGCAGCCCGTCGGGCGGCGCGAGCACGAAGGCCAGCCCGTCGGCGAGCCCCTCACCCACCCACCCGGCCGGTCCGCCGGTGCTGCTGGACTCGATGTACCCCGTCGACGGCGAGACCGTCGGCGTGGCGCAGCCGATATCCATCGTCTTCACCCACTCCGTCGACCCCTCCGCCCGCAAGGCCGTCGAGCAGGCGCTGAAGGTCACCACCTCGGTCCCGATGACCGGCGCGTGGCACTGGTTCAGCAGCCGCCGGGTCGACTGGCGCCCGCAGAACTACTGGCCGTCCGGCACCAAGGTCTCGATCGACGCGGACCTGAACAACGTCGGTGACGGAAACGGCCGCTGGGGCACGCACAACTACCACCACAGCTTCACCGTCGGCGCCGACATCGAGTCCACGGTCAACGTCCCCGGCCACTCGATGAAGGTCTACAAGAACGGCTCGTTGATCAGGACCATGCCGATCGACGCCGGCAGCCCGGACTTCCCCTCCTGGGACGGCACCATGGCCGTCCTGGACAAGGAGCCCACCGTCCGGATGACCTCCTGCAGCGTCGGCATCGACTGCACCAAGGGCACGCCCAACTACTACGACCTGACGCTGCCCTGGGACGTGCACCTCACGGACTCCGGCACCTACGTGCACTACTCCACGGGCGACCCGGACCCGGGCCACAGCTACGGCTCGCACGGCTGCGTGCACCTGTCCTGGGACGACTCGAAGTGGTTCTTCAACCTCACCCAGCCCGGTGACCCGGTCACCATCACCGGCTCGCCGCGCGGCAAGGTCGCGGGCGACAACGGCTACGCGGCGTTCACGCTGAGCTGGTCCGACTGGCTGTCGGCGAGCTCCGCGGGCGCTCAGCCGACGACGGTCGGCTGAGCCGCAGACTCCAGTGAGGAGCCCGAGGTCCCTGCCGGGACCTCGGGCTCCTGCCGTTGCGGGGTCGGCTGAGCCGGTGGACGCCACGATCGTGGGGGATGCGATGCTGTCCTTCTCCCGCCGTACACCCGAGGCCGCGTGAACGGGCCTTCGGCGTGCGTGGGCACCCCCACCTGCCACCCCTCCGGCTCCGAAGAGGCGTTCCACCATGACCACGCACCCCCGTCGCGCCCTCGCCGCAGCCCTCTGTGCCGGCACGGCCCTGGCCCTGACGGCCTGTTCGTCCCCCGGCGGGACCACCGTGAACGCGGGCTCGACCTCCTCGGCCGTCGCGTCGCCCTCCCCCTCCTCCGCCCCGGCCGACCCGAACGCGGGCCTGCCGAACGGCATCCAGCTCTCCGGCTGGCTGCTGCCCGCGAGCGTGGTCCCGAAGCTGAAGTCCGACCGCAAGGCCGTGGTGAACTCCGGCGAGGGGTTGGCACAACCGAGTGACAAGGCGGTCGCCAAGACGGAGGCCTGTGACCAGCTGGGCCGCACCGACTGGATGGAGGCGGGCGGGGTGGGTCCGTCCGCCGCCGCGGGCAACGACTTCGCCGACCCCGCCGGCAACGAGTTCTACCAGCAGCTGAACGCCTACCAGGGCACCCGCGCCGCTCAGGAGTTCGCGGCGCTCAAGAAGGTCTTCACCGAGTGCAGGTCCTTCCCCGCCAAGGTCAGCGGCGGCACTTACACGATGCGTGTCAAGCTCAACGCCCTGCCCGGTCTGGGCGACGAGGCGGTCAAGGCGGTCCTCACCTCGCCGGACATCCAGGGCGGGGAGACGCTCGTCGCCATCCGCTCGGGCCGGCTCCTGGTCACCACGATGTACAACGACCAGAGCAAGACCGGCGCCCAGGCGCTGACGCTGGCTCAGCGGTTGCTCAAGAACGTCCCCCCGGCCCCGGCCGCCGCCAGCTGATGCTCCGGCGTCCTGCCGTCGTACGGCCTGTGTTGTCGGTCTACGGCAGCAGGACCGTCTTCCCCACCGTTTCGCGGCGCTCGATGGCCCGGTGCGCGGCGCCCGCGTCGGCCAGCGGGAAGGCGGCGCCGACGAACGGGCGCAGCCGGCCGCTCGCCGCGGCCGTGAGGGCCTCGCGCGTCTGCCGCAGCTGCGTCTCGGGCCCGCGCGGGCCGACCGGCGGGCCCCAGTAGGAGAGCACCTCGACGCCCCGTCCGGCTGCCTCGCCCTCGCCCAGCTTGGTCCCGGCCCCGCTGGAGAACCCGAAGGTGACGAACCGGCCGCCCGGGCCCAGCAGTTCGAAGGCCTCCCGGCCCACGCTGCCACCGACGCCGTCGAAGACCACGCTGACCCCGGCGTCGCGCAGCGCCGCCGACCAGCCCGGCGCGCCGTAGTCCACCACGGTGTCGGCGCCGAACTCGCGCGCCAGGGCCAGCTTGCGCTCGCCGCGGGCCAACCCGATCACCCGGGCCGCGCCCGCCGCGCGGGCGAGCTGGAGCAGCAGCGCCCCGACCGCGCCCGCCGCGGACTCCACCAGCACCACGTCGTCCGGGCCGATCCCGGCCAGCTCGCCCAGGGCCACCGCGGTGCGGCCGGTCCCCAGCAGCGAGACGGCCTCCGCCGCCCCCAGCGCCGCCGGGACCGGATGCGCCGCCGCCGTGTCCAGGAGCGCCAGCTCCGCGTAACCGCCCGCCTGCGGGGTCTGCCCGGCGACCCGGCTCCCGAGCAGGGCGCGGTCCACCCCCGCCCCGACGGCCACCACCTCGCCCGCGACCTCCCGCCCCGGTGTCCACGGCAGCGAGCCGGGCGCGAGCGGCGTCCCGGCCATGGCCCCGGCGCGCACCTGCGTCTCCACGAACTGCACCCCGGCCGCCGCGACCCGCACCAGCAGCTGGCCCTCCCCGGGCACCGGATCCGGCACCTCCTCCAGCCGCAGCCGCTCCGGCTCCCCGTACTCCCGCACCACACTCGCCCGCACGGCCCGCTCCTCGCCTAGACCGGGTCCGCTCTCGAACCCCTCGCCCCGACGCTAGGCGCCGCGCCCGCCCACGGCCTCGGTCCACGGTCCTAAGCCGCCTCCTCCTTTCCGCCCGGGCCGACCCCCTATGCTGCGGTCATGAGCGACAGGCCGCTGCTGAACCGCCGGTTGGCGGGCATGGGGACGACGATCTTCGCGGAGATGTCCGCGCTGGCCACGGCCACCGGGTCGATCAACCTGGGCCAGGGCTTTCCGGACACCGACGGTCCGCGCGAGATCGCGCAGGCCGCGGCGGACGCGGTGCTTGCGGGGCGCGGCAACCAGTACCCGCCGGGGCCGGGGATCCCGGAGCTGCGCGCCGCCGTCGCCGAGCACCAGCAGCGCTTCCACGGCCTCGAGTTCGACCCGGACACGGAGGTGCTGGTCACCGCCGGGGCCACCGAGGCGATCGCCGCCGCGATGCTGGCCCTGCTCGAACCCGGCGACGAGGTGATCGCCTTCGAGCCGTTCTACGACTCCTACGCCGCCTGTATCGCCATGGCGGGCGCCACCCGGGTCCCTCTGACGCTGCGCGCGCCGTCCTTCCGCCCGGACCTGGACGAGCTGCGTGCGCTGATCACCCCGCGCACCCGGCTGCTGCTGCTCAACTCCCCGCACAACCCCACCGGCATGGTGCTCAGCGCGGACGAGCTCGGCACCATCGCCGAGCTCGCCGTCGAGCACGACCTCCTCGTCGTCACGGACGAGGTCTACGAGCACCTCGTCTTCGCCCCGGCCGCCCACCGCCCACTCGCCTCCCTGCCGGGCATGCGCGAGCGGACCGTCTCCATCTCCTCGGCCGGCAAGACCTTCTCCTTCACCGGCTGGAAGGTCGGCTGGGTCACGGCCACCCCGGAGCTGGTCGCTGCCGTCCGCACCGCCAAGCAGTACCTCACCTACGTCAGCGCCGGCCCGTTCCAGTACGCGGTCGCGGACGCCCTCCGCCTGCCGGACTCCTACTTCACCACCCTCCGCGCCGACCTCCAACGCAAGCGCGACCTCCTCGACGCCGGCCTGCGCGCGGCCGGCTTCGAGGTCTTCGAGCCCCAGGGCACCTACTTCATCACCACCGACATCGCCCCCTTCGGCGAGAAGGACGCCTACGCCTTCTGCCGTGCGCTGCCGGAGCGCTGTGGCGTGGTGGCGATCCCCAACTCCGTCTTCTACGACGACAAGGAGGCGGGCCGCACCCAGGTGCGTTTCACCTTCTGCAAGCAGGACTCCGTCCTGCTCGAAGCGGTCGACCGGCTGCGGCGTCTCGCCGAACGCTGACGCCGCCACGAGCCAGGCCCACCCGGGCTGCGCTGCGGTGGTCGTGCGTCAGCTTTGTGCGGTGTCGTCGCCCGGCTGCGCGGCAGCCTCGGCCGCGCCTGCCTTCTCACGCATCTTGCGCACCAACTCCGCCTTCTGGTCGGCCGCACCCTGGCGGTCGAGGTTGCGGTGCGGACCGTTGTTCTGCCTTTCGGCGCGCGAAAGCCTTTTGCGCTGGCCGCCGCCCATGCCCACGGGGTTGTTGATGTTCTTGCTGTCGGTCACGGGTTCTCCCGGTAATGACGTGAAGTGGTCTACGGACTCAGGTGGGCAAGTATCTGATGTCAGAGCTTGACGACCACCACACGGTCGCCGCAGAGCCGGCGCATGTCGTCCTCGTCGGACGTGAAGATCGTGACGCGGCCTGGCTGTCGCAGGGCTACGGCGGCAAGGACGGCGTCCATCGCGTACTTGTGCCCGTGCAGGCCGGTGCGCTCAAGCAGATCGATGGCATCGCTGGCGATCTGCTCGGTCACTGGTTCCACCCGCAGTCGCGACAAGGCCCACCGCCAGGCTGGTCGTTGGATCTTGCCGTGATACGCCTCGACGAGGGTCATGGAGGTGGTCACCACCGGGATGTCCGAGCGGTCCGCGTCCTTGAGGCGTAGGCCCATACGACGCTCGCCGCGCACCCACTGCGAGAGGCCCTCGCTGTCGAGCAGGTACACCTGTCCCGCGCTCACGCCGCCTCTCCGGACGGCTCGGCTGCCTTCCGCGCCTTCTTCTCGCGCTCCTCGCGCTCGGCATGGGCTCGCTCGATCTCTCTGCGTTCCGCTTCTGCCTCAGCTAGCTCATCGGCCGTGACGAGGCCGTACTCGGACTCCCACCAGGAAACGGCCTCGTGCAGCCGGTCCCGCTCGCGCTGGCGCTCGACCGCCCGCGTGACATAACGGCTGAAGCCACCGGAGCCCACCTCGGAACGGATCTCCTCAGCGAGCTCCTCAGGCAGGGTCACGGTGTACTTCTTGGTTGCCATACCATCGATCATACCGTTGGTTCGGCTGCCTCGCCGGCACAGTCAGCGGTGAACGGGTGCGTGAAAACGGAGTGGCCTGGGTCACCAGAACCCCGGAGCTGGCGTCATCGAGGTGGTCACCAGGGGGATGTCCGAGCCCCAGGGTTCGGGGCCCCGGGGCGTCCGTCCGTGGCATCCCGATCCCCTGGCCACTGTCGCGCCGAGCCGCTCAAATCCCGCCACGGGATACCGCTTTCGCGCCACCTCCGTGCTGTGGCATGATCCCCGCGCCGTCTTGGCTGATCAGGGGTGGGGGGATGCTATGAAGCGTGCGCGTTTGTCCGGTGCGCTGGTGCTGGCGGTGGTGGCGGCGGGGCTGACGTTGCCCGCCTCGTCCGCTGCGGCGGCAGGCACGGACCTGTATGTGGACAACCAGCTCGCCGGCTGCTCGAACAACGGCCCCGGCACCGCTGCACAGCCATACTGCTCGCTGCAGACCGCGGTGGACGCCGCGCAGCCGGGCGACACGGTGCACGTGCAGGGTTGGGGTCAGTACGGGGACGTCGACCTCACACACTCCGGGACGCCGGGCGCGCCGATCACGATCGCCGGGGCCGGGCACCTGACCAGGTTGTCGGTCACCGGTGCACACGATCTCCGCCTGCAGGGCCTCAGTGCGACGACGATGCAGCTCACTTCCGCGCACGCGGTCACCCTGGACGGCTTCGGGATGCTGGCAGGGACCGCCGCCACGGGCCTGGAGATCGGCGGTGACAGCTCGCAGATCACGGTCAGCCGCTCGTTCCTCTACGACGCGGGCACCGCGGTTCAGGTCGATCCCGGTAGCTCGGACGTCGTCCTGACGACCGACTGGATCAGCGCCGGGACGCTGGGCGTGCACGTGTCCGCGGCGGCGGGGGTTGACCTTGTCAGCAGCACCCTCGACGGCGGTGCGGCTGCTGCGCCGCCGATCACGGTGGACCATGCGTCGACCGGCACGGTGATCGAGAACAATGTCTTCGCCGGCCCGATCACGGTGGTCGCGGACTCCACGGTCGGCGCCAAGGTCGACTACAACCTGGGCTACACGGTCAATGGCAGTCCGCTGTACGAGTGGGCGGGGCGGGCGATCAACGACGTCCCCGCCTTCCGATCCGCGTCCGGCCAGGGCGCGCATGACCTGGGCGCCGGGGCCTGGACGGGGGCGAGCAACCCGCGCGTGACCAACACGCTGCAGATCGACTCGGCCGACGCCCTGGCACCGGGCGAGCTGCCCACCGACGCTCGCGGAAACGCTCGCGTGGACGACCCGCTCGTGTCCAACTCCGGTACGGGCGTGGGTTACTACGACCGAGGTGCGCTCGAGGCGCAGGACCCGTTCCAGGCCGAGAGCCCGACCCTGTCCGCCGACAACGTCGCCTACGGATCCACCGTCGCCTTCACCGCCGTTGATGACAACCCGTGGGGCGACACCGTCAGCCGCACCTACGACTTCGGTGACGGGACGTCCGAGGCCACGACGACGGCCCCCGTGGTCCACCACACCTACGCGGCCGTGCCGGGCGGTGGCAGCAAGCGCTACCAGGTGACCGTCACAGAGACCTCGCCGACCGACGGGACTCAGCACTCCTTCACTCTGTGGGAGACGGTCAATCCGCCCGGACCCCTTCAGGTGTTCTACCCCCGGCTCGGGGCCGAGCCTTCAGCGCCGTTGAACGTCGTCTTCGCCGGTGCGGACTTCCACTCCCCGTTCACCATCTCCTCGTGCACGGCCGACTTCGGGGACGGTTCGAAGCCGGTCACGGGCAGTTGCTGGAACCTGCCGCACACCTACGCGCGAGCGGGGCTGTACACCGTCCGCGTCAAGGTGACGGACGCCGGCGGGCAGACGGCGAGCATCCGGCAGAACATCAGCGTCGGACCGCAGTTCACGCGGACGACGCCGGTCACCACGCTGGACACCTACCGCGGCACCGGGACGTCCAGGAGCGTCGTCGGGCCAGGCCGGACGCTGCGGCTGAAGGTCGCAGGCGTCGCGGGTGTGCCTGGCGACGCCGCCGCTGTGCGGTTGAACGTCACGGCGGTCGGCGCCGGGATGTCCGGCTCCGTGACGGCCTATGCGGAGGGAAGGACCCGGCCGGGGCTGCCGACTGTGCTCTACCCGGCACGGCAGGCGAGCAGCAGCCTGATCGACGTGCCCGTCGGGGCCGGCGGCTACGTGGACCTGACGAACCTCTCCGGGCGTGCCTACCTCTCGGCCGAGGTCGAGGGCTACTCCACGCTGACCCCGGGCACCCAGGGGCTCGTCTTCGTCCCCGAGGCCTCCATCGGCTACCCGACCCAGTGGCTCGCCGTACTCGACACCACACAGAGTCAGCACCCTGCCAAGATCGGCCCCGGCGGCTCGATGCGGTTCTCCGCTGTCCCCGGTCCTTCCGCCCCGAACACCACCTGGTCCTATGCGACGGGCGAAGGGTCGCCCCTGGTCGAGCTGAGCGTCACGACGTCCGGCTCCACCGCCTTCAGCCGGCTGACGTTCCAGGGCGGCCGCGGGGCGGGCCCCGGCGCCGACGGGGTCTACGCCTACCCAGGCCAGCGGCACACCACGACGCTGCTCGTCCCGGTGGCGCCGGATGGGACGGTCACCGTACGCAACTCGGCGGGCTGGACCAACGTCCGCGCCGAGGTGGAGGGGTTCTACCTTCCCGCCGCGTCGGCTCCGTCCACCCAGGCGATGGTCACCGTCGCGTCCACGCCCGTTTTCGACACCCTGACCGGACTCGGCGTCCGGCGGGGCCCGATCACCGGCAACGGAGCGGTTTGGGTCAAGGTGGCCGGTGTCGCCGGCATCCCGGCCGGTGCGACGGCGGTCGCCGTGCGGCTCGCGGCGCTGAACGCCCACTACAGCGGCGGGATCGTCGACTACCGCAGCTACGGTGGCGCGCTGACGGTGACGGCGGGTCAGAACATCGCGAGCCTGGTCTACCTGCCGGTGGTCAACGGCTGGATCAAGTTGAACATCGGCGACCTCAGCCCGTTCGACCTGACCGCCTCCGTCGAGGGCTATTCGGCGGGCTGAACGCGCACCACCACCGAAGGCCCGGCCGTCGCAGCTGTGCGGTGGCCGGGCCTTTGTGGTGCGTCAGCGGGCGCCCGCCGGGTCGGGCTGAGCAACCACCGGAGCGTCCGCCGAGGCGGTCATCGGCGTAGCCGTGGTCGCCGGGGTCGGGCGGCGGACCGTGGTGAGGACCAGGAGGCCCGCCGCGAGACCGGTGAGGCCGGCGGTGAGGAAGACCGGTTGGAGGCCGGAGGCGAAGGCCGCGCGGGTGGAGGGGCCGTGGAGCGCGCCGGTGATGCGCACGGTGAAGGGCCCGGGCCCCTATGTCAGGCCCGTGCGGTCTGCGCGCTCGCGAGGGCGAGCCGGAAGCTGACGGAACCGAAGCTGACCCGGTCGCCGGCCCGGACGGGCACGGTGCCGATCACCCGCCAGCCGTTGACCTGCGTGCCGTTGGTGGAGCCGAGGTCGCGCAGCAGCCAGACGCCGCCCTCCAGCCGCAGTTCGGCGTGGACCCGGGAGACCGACTCGTCGCCCAGCTTCAGGTCGCAGCCGGCCAGCCGGCCGATCTTCACCGGGCCGGCCGGGTCGCGCGGCAACGGCAGTGCCGGCAACTGCGGTGTGCGCCAGGCGTTGTCCAGCCGCACCTTGAGCGTCGCGAGCGTGCCGACGGCCCGGGCCAGCGCCCGGGTGAGCCGGCCCTCCGTCGGCAGGTCGGCGGTGAGCTCGTCCAGCTCGTGCCGGGAGCGGGCGGCGAAGGCCAGCTCCATGCGGCGCAGGAAGGTGTCGTGGGAGAGCCGCCCCTGCACCGCGTGCTCCCGCAGCCGGTCGACGACCAGCTCCCGGTCTACGTCCGAGAGGCGTTCGGAGGCGGCGTACTCGTCCATTCGGAGCAGCGCGGTACGCGGTTCCGGAAGCCGTGACGCGGCGGGGTCGTTCATGGTGCCGATTGTCGGGCCTCTCGCCGGGGGCGTCCAGCTCCGTCGAAGGAGTGAGTGTCCACTTCGGGGCTGACGACACACGGGTCCGTTCGGGTGGCACACGGACGAGTGATCCTGACGGCCCGAAAAATGCCGGATATGCCTGCAGAATGATCGCCCGGCACATGTTCTGGAGATCGCCGCCGAGTTCGCCGGGAATCACGGCACGTCAAAGCCGTCTCCATCAGCGTGCCAGGGAACTCGTGCCATTTGCGGGCCGGATGGGGGAGCGGTGTCGAAAATGGGTAAATCCCCTACGGACACGGAGCATTCGTGCTTCGCTGCTTCCTGAGTCCCCGAATGTCTCTCCGCCGCGGTGCCCTTCGGTCCGTTCATGCCATTCATGCCGTAGCCATGTCACTTCTTTGCCATGGTGCGGTGTGTCCGCGCATGCCGAGCGGCGCCCGGCGTTGTCGAGTGACCCGAGTACGCGGAGCCGAGAATGCTCACCACCCTCCACACGACCTATACCGACACCCGTGCCGGCGATCTCGCCTGGTGCCTGGGGAGCGGGCTGCTCCCGGCCCTCGCCGTCCTCGATCTCGACCTCGGCCCGAACGGCCTCCAACTGCGCCTTCTCGGCGCCTCCCACCAGGTCGTCCTGGACCGGAACGAGCAGGGCCCGGACGCCTGCGTCGAGACGGTGGCCTGCATGCCGGGCCGCCGCACCCCGTTGCCGGCCCGGGCCGCCGAGCAGGTGCGCGGCTGGGAGTACGAATTCGCGGCGCGCATCGAAAAACTGACGAAACATGATTTCGACTGCCGGGCCCAGGAGTTGCTGGCCCTAGTGGAGAACCACCCGCACGGGCTGGCCGGAGTCTTCCCCGGAGACCCGAACGCTTTCACCGCGCTGCTCGCCGGTGGTGACGAGGAGGGCATCCTCTGGCGCACCTGGCACGCCTATCCACAGGAGGGTCGTTTGGTCTGCACGCGCTCGACCCTGCGCCGCCGCGACTGGTAGTGGTCCCGTGCTTCGCCGGACGGTCCGGCCGCAGCGCGCGTTCGTCGGGCGGTCATCGGATGATTGACCCGGATGTCCGCTCAGGTGTCCGCCGCGTCAAAGTGATGCTGCTTGGATCACCCGTCCGGGCGCAGAACCCGGACGGGTCCGTCGCCTAGCGTTTCTTCGTGATCAACCCCACCCCCCGAGCCGCCCGTCTGCTGGTGCTGCTCGCGGCCTTCGTCTGCGCCGCCTGCGGGTTGGTCTACGAGCTGGAGCTGGTCGCCCTCGGCAGCTACCTGTTGGGCGACTCCGTGACCCAGGCCTCTGTCGTGCTCTCGGTGATGGTCTGCGCCATGGGCGTCGGCTCCCTGTTGGCCAAACGGTTCACCTTGCGCCCGGCCGCCTCCTTCGCCCTGGTCGAGAGCCTGCTCGCGCTGGTCGGCGGCCTCTCCGTGATCGCGCTCTACGGCTGCTACGTCTGGCTCGGCCACTACCAGGTCGCGTTGGTCGGCTTCGCCTCCCTGATCGGTCTGCTGATCGGCGCGGAGATCCCGCTGCTGATGACGCTGATGCAGCGGATCCGCCGACAGGAGGCGGGCCGCGCCGTCGCGGACCTGTTCGCCGCGGACTACGTCGGCGCGCTGGTCGGCGGGCTCGCCTTCCCGTTCCTGCTGCTGCCGACGCTCGGTCAACTGACCGGCGCGCTGCTGACCGGCGTGGTCAACACCGTCGCCGGCGGGCTGATCGCGTTCTGGCTGTTCCGCGCCGAACCGGCGCCCCGGGTGCGGCTGTTGCTCGGGTTGTGCAGCGGCGTGGTCGTCGTGGTGCTCGCGCTGGCGTGGGCCGGCAGCGGCGCGTTCGAACGCGCGGCGCAGCGGCGGCTCTACGGCGGGCCGGTCCGGGTCAGCGCGCAGAGCCGGTTCCAGCAGATCATCCTGACCGGTGGCGCCGGGGGGACCGACCGCAGTGCGGACGCCGCCCGGCTCTACCTCAGCGGCCGGCTCGCCGTCTGCGGCCACGACCAGGCCGCGTACCACGCCGACCTCACCCGCCCCGCGCTGCGCGGCGGGCGCCGCGCCCGGGTGCTCGTCCTCGGCGGCGGGGACGGGTTGGCAGCCCGTCAGATCCTGGCCGCGCCAGGGGTCCGCCGCGTCACCGTCGTGGAACAGGACCCGGTGCTGCTGCGGCTCGGCACCGACGACCCGGTGCTGCGCGAGCTGAACGGCGCGGCGCTGGCCGACCCGCGGGTCCAGACCGTCACCGCCGACGCCTTCGGCTGGCTGCGCACCGCGCCGGTCCAGGAGCACCCCTACGACGTGATCGTCGCCGATCTGCCCTCCGCCGGGCTGGACGCGGCCGACAAGCTCTACACCCGCGAGTTCTACGGCCTCGTCCGCCGGATGCTGGCTCCCGGCGGGCGCCTGGTCGTCCACGCGGCCGACCACCTGTGGTCCGTCGCCGACACCCTGCGCGCGGTGGGCCTCACCCCGCACGCCTACCTGGCCGCCGGCCGGGACGCGGTCGCCTGCGGCGAGCTCCCGGCGGGCGACGCCACCTGGCACTTCGTCCTCGCCTCGGCCACGACGCTGCCCCGTTCCGCGCTCCAGGACGTCCAGCCGCTGACCGAGCCGACCGGCACGCCGTCGCGGGTTGCGACCCTCCTGGGACCGCTGTGACGCCCGGCGTCCTCCGGCACGGTGCGACTTCCCCGCGTGCGAATCGGTTCCTCGGAGCCGTCGGCTGGGTAGGCTCAGCCGGCATGGAGCATGAGGTTCTGGTACCACTCTCGCCGCAGGCGCTCCGGCGGTCCCTGGGCCGGCCCGAGCTGCTCGCGGTGTGCCTGCCCGGGTTCACCCCCGACGAGGACGGCGGGACCCCGCTCGAGGGGCGGCTGAAGCTGCGGATCGGCAGCACCTCCATCACCTACCGGGGCGAGCTGCGCCGACTCGACGCGGGGGACGGTCACGCCGGAGACGGTGGGGACGCGGGGGACGGCGGAGACGATCCCGACGTGTTCCGCTTCGCGCTCGACGGCCGGCAGGCCGTGGGCACGGGCGGCGTCACCGGGACGGTCCTCCTGCGGCTCGACCCGGACACGCCGGACCCGGGCCTGGAGACCCGGGTCCTGTTCGTGACGTCCCTTCAGGGCACCGGCCGTATCGAGGAGCTGTCGAGCGCGTCCGTCCAGACCGCCGCCCGCAAACTGCTGGACCGTTTCTGCCTGGACCTCGCGGAGCGCGCCGACGAGGACGTCCCGCCCGTGCCGGAGCCGCCGTCGGACGCGTCGGAGTTCTTCCTCGTTGAGGGACTGGGCGACCTGAACGACCTCGGCCCGCTGGAGGAGGAGCTGCAGGACCTCGCCGCGCTGCCCGAGTTCTCCGATCTGGACGGCCTCCCCACGCCGGCCGAGGCGACCGCGGACCCGGCGCGGCGGCACATCGTCGGCCGCTCCGCCGAGGAGGTGGACCACGCCCCGCCGCGCGGGCGCTACGCCCCCGCCCTGCCCGCGCGCAGCGCACGTTCGCGGGCGTCGGCGCGGTGGGGCGGCCCGGAGCCGCGGATGGGGGAGCCGCCGGTCCTCACGCCGGACCGCATCCCCACACCGTGGCTCGTGGGCGGCGGTGTCGCCCTCCTCGGCGGCGCGCTGCTGCTCGCCCGCGCCCTGCGCCGCTCCCGCTGACCGCACGACCTCCCCGCCGCCGCTCCGGAAGGCTCGACCGTTCCGGAAGGAAGGACCACCTGTGCTCGACCTCGCCCCCGTCCTGCTCTCCGCGGGCGACGCGGCCGTGACGCTCCTGCCCGGGGCGGGGGGCCGGCTCGGCAGCCTGTGCCTGGGCGGTACGGAGCTGCTGCGTACCTCGCAGGACGTCGCGGATCCCAACGGTGACGTCTTCGGATACGGCTCGTTCCCGATGGCGCCGTGGGCGGGCCGGCTGGAGCGGGGGCGGTTCAACAACGGGCCGGTCCGGCACCAGCTGCCGCTCGACCTGGTGCCGCACGCCGCCCACGGCACCGCGTTGCGCGGACGCTGGCGCGTCGCGACCGCGCCCGCCGCGACGGACGAGGGCGTGAGCGCGGCCCTCGTCCACGAACTCGCGGAGCCCTGGCCCTACCCGGGCCGGGTGACCCAGCTGTTCGAGCTGACGCCGGAGCAGCTGAGGATCACGATCTCGGTGGAGGCGCTGCGGGACTCCTTCCCGGCGCAGGCGGGCTGGCACCCGTGGTTCCGCAAGCGGCTGCGCGCCGACGGACCGCAGGCCGCGCTGGACTTCGCGCCCGCCTGGCAGGAGGAGCGCGGCGCGGACTACCTGCCGACGGGCCGCCGCATCGACCCGGCCCCGGGGCCCTGGGACGACTGCTTCGCCTTCCCGGACGGGGTCGAGGCCACGCTGACCTGGGGCGACGAGCTCGCCCTGCGGATCACCAGCGACTGCCCCTGGGCGGTGGTCTTCGACCACCAGGCCGACGCCCTCTGCGTCGAACCGCAGTCGGGCCCCCCGAACGGCCTCAACACCGCCCCCCACCTGGTCACCCCGATCGAACCTCTCGAGGTCACCACGACCTGGTCGTGGCGCCGCGGCTGAGCTCCGCAGCTAAGCTGGAGCCTCATGAGCACTACGCGTGACGCGCTTCTCGAAGAGATCAAGACCAAGGCCGTCGTCCACGGCAAAGTCATCCTCTCGTCCGGCCTGGAGTCGGACTACTACGTCGACCTTCGCCGCGTGACGCTGGACGGCGTGGCCGCCCCGCTCGTCGGCCAGGTCATGCTCGACCTCACCAAGGACCTCGACTTCGACGCCGTCGGCGGGCTCACGCTCGGCGCGGACCCGGTCGCCACCGCGATGCTGCACGCCTCCGCGGCGCGCGGGCAGCGCCTGGACGCCTTCGTGGTGCGCAAGGCCCAGAAGGCGCACGGCATGCAGCGCCGGATCGAGGGCACGGACGTGAAGGGCCGCCGGGTCCTGGTCGTCGAGGACACCTCCACCACCGGCGGCTCGCCGCTCACCGCCGTCGAGGCGGTGCGTGAGGCGGGCGGCGAGGTCGTCGCCGTCGCCACCATCGTCGAGCGCAGCGCCGCGCAGGCGATCGCCGACGCGGGCCTGCCCTACCTCTTCGCCTACGAGCTGAGCGACCTCGGCCTGTAGGCGCATTCGTCGCGCGAGGGCGTCACCGCTTGCGGTGGCGTCCTCCGCGGCCCGCGGCCTGCGCGGGCGGGACCGCGGACGGTCCGTCGGCCAGCGCCGTCCCGCCGCCCTGGCCGCCCTCGCGGCGACCGCGCACCACCTCGATGATGATCGGGATCACCGAGAGCAGCACGATCAGGCCCACCGCCGGGATCAGGTACTTGTCGATCACCGGAGCCATCGACGAGCCGAACTTGTAGCCGATCAGCAGCATGGCCTCGGTCCACACCAGGCCGCCGACGGCGTTCCAGACCAGGAAGGTGCGGGCCGGCATCTCCAGGGTCCCCGCCACCGGGTTCAGGAAGGTGCGCACCACCGGCACGAAGCGGGCCATGACCACGGCCTTCGCCGGGCCGAAGCGGTTGAAGTACTGCTCCGCCTTGACCACGTGGTCCCGCTTGAACAGCTTCGAGTTCGGCCGGTCGAACATCCGCGAGCCGACCTTCACGCCCAGCAGGTGGCCCAGCTGCGCGCCCGCGATCGCGCAGATCGGCGCGCCGACGAGCAGCGTCCCGATCGACATCTGGGTGCCGAGCAGCGCCTTGCCCGCGCCGGACGCGGCGACGCCGCCGAGGATCAGCAGCGAGTCGCCGGGCAGGAAGAAGCCGATCAGCAGGCCCGTCTCGGCGAAGACGATCGCGAGCAGTCCGTACGCACCGACCTGAGCGATCAGGGCCTTCGCGTCCAGCAGGGTGCTCAGGTTGAGCGCGAGGTTCTGGGTCACCCGCGCAGAGTAGCGGTCGTGGGTGACCGCACGTTGTCCCGCCCGGCACCGCGGGAAGTCCGGAGGGGGACCTAGGTCCCCCCGTGACCTGCCGAGCGAGGGGATGAAGGGGTTGCACCGCAGTGCGAGAATGGCGCACGGTGCCCGGTCGACGAAGTCCGGCGTCAGCACCTTCACCCCATGGTTGGACGCCCACCCCGACAGGAGCGGTTCGCATGCCTATCGCAACGCCCGAGGTCTACAACGAGATGCTGGACCGGGCCAAGGCAGGCAAGTTCGCCTACCCCGCGATCAACGTCACCTCCTCGCAGACCCTGCACGCGGCCCTGCGCGGCTTCGCCGAGGCCGAGAGCGACGGCATCGTTCAGATCTCGACCGGCGGCGCCGAGTTCCTGGGCGGTCAGTACAGCAAGGACATGGTGACGGGCGCGGTGGCCCTCGCCGAGTTCGCGTACATCGTGGCCGCGAAGTACGACGTCAACATCGCCCTGCACACCGACCACTGCCCCAAGGACAAGCTGGACGGCTACGTCCGCCCGCTGCTGGCGATCTCCGCCGAGCGCGTGGCCCGCGGCGAGAACCCGCTCTTCCAGTCGCACATGTGGGACGGCTCCGCCGAGACCCTGAACGACAACCTGGCCATCGCCGAGGAGCTGCTGGCCCAGGCCCGCGCCGCCAAGATCATCCTCGAGGTCGAGATCACCCCGACCGGCGGCGAGGAGGACGGCGTCTCCCACGAGATCAACGACTCCCTCTACACCACGGTCAACGACGCGGTGCGCACCGCCGAGGCCCTGGGTCTGGGCGAGAAGGGCCGCTACCTGCTGGCCGCCTCCTTCGGCAACGTGCACGGCGTCTACAAGCCGGGCAACGTCGTCCTCAAGCCGGAGCTGCTGCGCGAGCTGCAGGACGCGATCGGCAAGCAGTACGGCAAGACCGAGCCGTTCGACTTCGTCTTCCACGGCGGCTCCGGCTCGAGCGTCGAGGAGATCGAGACCGCGCTGGAGAACGGCGTCGTCAAGATGAACCTGGACACCGACACCCAGTACGCCTTCACCCGCCCGGTCGTGGACCACATGTTCCGCAACTACGACGGCGTGCTGAAGGTCGACGGCGAGGTCGGCAAGAAGAACACCTACGACCCGCGCACCTGGGGCAAGCTGGCCGAGGCGGGCATGGCCGCCCGCGTGCTGGAGGCCGCCAAGCAGCTGCGCTCGGCGGGCAACAAGCTGAAGTAGGTCATGTATGAGGGCCCCGGAACCGCTCGGCGGTTCCGGGGCCCTCGTCTTCGTTCTGCTGACCGTCTACTGCTTCAGCTCGGTGTAGGCCTCGGGGCTGCTGTCCTTGAGGAAGGCCCAGCAGCGGGCCGCCTCGTCGGTCTCGCCGATGGAGTCGGCGGCGCGGGCCAGCGCGGCCAGGCAGCGCAGGAAGCCGCGGTTGCCCCGGTGGTCCCACGGGATCGGCCCGTGGCCCTTCCAGCCGGCACGACGCAGCTGGTCCAGGCCCCGGTGGTAGCCCGTGCGCGCGTAGGCGTACGACTCGACCACGCGACCCGCGGCGAAGGACTCGTCCGCCAGCTGGGCCCAGGCCAGGGAGAAGGTCGGGTGCGCCGCCGCGATCTGCGCGGGGGACGCGGACTGCTCGGCCATCTGCTGGTACGGCTGCTCGTCCTCGGGCAGGAGCGTCGGCTCCGGGCCACCGAGCAGGTTCTCGTGAATGGACATGGCTGCCAGTCTGCCATTGCGGCGTTTCGGGGGGCAGCGCCGTGTTCCTCGGATGTCACGGTTAGACGACAGCGGGGCCCCGGGCGGAACTCGTTCGCCCCCGGATGGCATCGTTCCGTGCAGCAAAGCATCGGTGCACGTCGCAGGGGGACGATCGTGGGCAGAGCAACCGCTCTCCTGGCCGCATTCTGTCTGTTCGCCGCAGGAGTGTGGGCCGTCGCGACGACCGCGTGGGCCGTTCCGGTGGCCGTGGCGTCCGCGCCGCCCACGACCACCGGGCCCTCGCCGACGCCCTCGGTCCCGGCCACGCCCGCGCTGTGGACCCAGAGCACCCTGCGCACCCACCTCGTCGCGGAGCTGAACCGCACCGACCCCGGCGTCGCCCTCGACGACCTGGAGCACATCACCGAGGTCCAACCGCAGGTCAGCCGGTTCTGTCACCCCGTCGCGCACGACCTCGGGCATGCGGCGCTGAAGAAGTACGGCAGCTTCAGCAAGGCTGCCGCCTTCCGCAACGACGTCTGCGGCTCCGGCTACCTGCACGGCATCGTCGAGGAGACGCTGGCCCAGAGCCCCGACCCGGTGGCCGCCGTCACCACCCTGTGCGCGCCACAGCTGGCGGCCTCGTGCATCCACGGCATCGGGCACGGCGCGATGTTCGTCTCGCATCTGGACGTGTCGAAGGCGGAGCGGCTCTGCGACCGCTTCGGGCAGACCTACCAGGTGGTGGCCTGCTCGGAGGGTGTCTTCATGCAGCTCTTCGAGCCCGACGAGGACGACCCCGCGGCCCTGGCGCAGCTCCCCGCGCAGCGCCTGGCGGCGGAGCCGCTGTACCCCTGCCCGGAGCAGCCGTCGGTCTTCCAGTCCGCCTGCTACTTCTACGCCCCGATCTACTACCTGCAGACGCACGACTACGTGAACCACCCGGCGAGCTTCGTCCAGGCGCTGAGCTGGTGTCTGAACGCGCCCACCGCGGGCGGACAGCAGTCCTGCACCCGGGGGACGGGCTCGCGGCTGATGAAGTACAACATCGACCGGCCCGGGTGGACGGCCGCCCAGTGCGAGGCGGCGCCGCAGCCGTGGCAGCGACCGGCCTGTGTGGGCGGCATGGTCAGCTACTGGAACGTCAACTTCCACGACAAGTCCGCCCGGACGAAGCTCTGCCCGCAGCTCGACGGCGCGGCGGCGGTCGCGTGCCGGTCCGCCTCCGGTGGCAGCACTTCGGCGGACTGAGCGCCGTTCACCGCCTGACGAACACGAACCCTGGACGACCTCGACCATGACGATGACGCTCCCCACCGACTCCCTGCGCCGCCAGGCGCTGCTGCCGCTGCGACTCTTTCTCGGCGTGACCTTCTGCTACGCCGGTCTGGTCAAGCTGGGCGACCCGCACTACCTGGCCGGGGCCGGGGATCCCGCCTCGTACCTGTCCCAGCTCCAGGCCGCGCTCGCCCAGCACAGCCCCGCCGCGCCGCTGCTGCGCCTGGCCCGCCACGCTCCGACGGTGACCGGCACCGCTCTCGCCTTCGGCGAGCTCGCGGTCGGCCTGGGCACCCTCCTCGGGCTCTTCGGCCGGATGGCGGCGGCCGGCGGTGCGGTGCTCAGCCTGACCCTCTTTCTGACGGTCAGTTGGCGGACGTATCCGTACTTCCTCGGCAACGACCTGGCGTATCTCGCGGCCTGGACCCCGCTGCTCCTCGCCGGGACGCCCTCGCTCTCGCTCGACGCCTGGCTGGGGGCCCGCCGTTCGGGCCGGCTCGCGAGCGGCGAGAGCAGGCGGCGCGCGGTGCTCGAGACCGGGACCGCCGTCCTCGCCGTGGTCGGCGGCGGGCTGCTCGCGGGGGCGCTGACCGCACGGTCCCGGGGGCCGGTGACGGGCGCCGCCGCACCGACGGGCGGGCAGCCGGGCGGGCCAGGGGGTGGGCCGTCGGGCGGTCCCTCGGGAGGCGGGACGGCCACGGGTGTGAGCGTCGCGGTCTCGAAGGTCCCGGTCGGCGGCGCGGTGCAGCTCAGCGCGCCCGGCAGCGGCGATCCGATCTTCGTGGTCCAGCCGAAGCCGGGTACCTTCTGCGCCTTCTCCGGCGCGTGCACGCACGCCGGATGCACGGTCCTGCCACCGAAGGACGGTGCCTTCGTCTGCCCCTGCCACGACTCCGCGTTCGACGCCGCGACCGGTGCGGTCCTGCGCGGCCCGGCCACGCAGGCGCTGCCGCGCCATGCCGTCACGCGGTCCGGCACGGACCTCCGGGTCGCCGGGAAGCCGGAGTAGGGCCGGAGCGGGAAGCGGAGTAAGACCGGGAGCGGGACGCCGGGGTGGGGCCGGGAGCCGCGGCGACTACGGCCGGTGCGGCACCCGCAGGGACCAGGCGGCCGGTTCCACCGTCCAGGTGCGCTCGCGGACCGGCGCGCTCAGGGTGTGGTCCGCCTCGTAGGTGAAGAGCGAGCCGCCCACCGTGACCCGGCGGGCCTGGACCGGGACGCAGGCGTCGATGCGCAGCTCCGCCGCGCCGTCGTGGCTGCGGAGCGCCAGTGCGCGCAGCGGGTGCGAGGGATCGGCCAGCACCTGTCCGTCCGCCTCCACCCGGAGTTGTTGCGGTGCGGGGAGCGGCCGTGACAGCGCCCGGACGACCAGTCCGGCGAGATCTGTCCACCAGGTGGACGGAGCTCTGTTCGCCCTGGGCGAACGCTGCGCGGGGATGCGGACGCCGCCGAGAACCACCCCGCCACCGTCGTCGACGAGCAGATCGAGCGGGCGGTCCGCGCCGCGGACGACGGCGCGCGCGGCCTGGACGGGGCGCACCTCCGCGCCGAGCGCGCGGGCCAGTTCGGTGCGCGGTCCGCGGCCGACCGGGATCACCGCGACGGGGGCTTCGTCCAGTGTGGCCTGCTGATGCAGAAGTTGAACCACCTGTTGCAGATAGCGGTCGTCGCCGATAACAACCGGTCGCCTGCGGCCGCGCCGGGCCAGCAGTCGATCAAGATCGGACAGGTTCTCCGGCACCGCCGTCTTCATCGTCAGGGCAGCGCCGAGCACGTCCTTGGCGACCCGTACCGACTCGCCGTCCAGGGCCAGCGCCGCAGGGGAGACCAGGACCAACACGGGCTCGCCCGCCGAACGCTCAGCCGACACCGTGGTCCTTCCTCGGGTAATCTCTCGGTGTAAGAGCCCCTTGCGCTTTTGCGCCAGGGGCTTGGTCTATCCGGGGCCAGTGCGGCGGCCTTCCGCCGTGAGTTTTGCCCCGCCCGAAAGGGGTGTACGCCTGTGCCCGCACTCGTGCTGGTCG
Organism: Streptacidiphilus pinicola; assembly: GCF_003258295.1. GTDB lineage: Bacteria > Actinomycetota > Actinomycetes > Streptomycetales > Streptomycetaceae > Streptacidiphilus > Streptacidiphilus pinicola. The sequence goes on from NZ_QKYN01000082.1 coordinate 51,241, forward strand.
GTGCTCAGTGGGGAGACGAGGGCAAGGGGAAGGCGACAGACCTTCTCGGCGGCTCGGTCGACTACGTGGTCCGCTATCAGGGCGGCAACAACGCCGGTCACACGGTGGTCGTAGGCGACCAGAAGTACGCGCTGCACCTGCTCCCCTCCGGCATTCTCAGCCCGAACTGCGTCCCGGTGATCGGCAACGGTGTGGTCATCGACCCGGCCGTGCTCCTCTCCGAGCTGGCCGGCCTGCAGGACCGCGGTGTGGACACGTCCAAGCTGCTCATCTCGGGCAACGCGCACCTGATCACCCCCTACCACCGGACCCTGGACAAGGTGTCCGAGCGGTTCCTGGGCAAGCGGAAGATCGGCACCACCGGCCGCGGCATCGGCCCGTCCTACGCCGACAAGATCAACCGCATCGGCATCCGGGTCCAGGACCTGTTCGACGAGAGCATCCTGCGGCAGAAGGTCGACGCGGCGCTCAACGACAAGAACCAGATCCTGGTCAAGCTCTACAACCGCCGGGCCATGCCGGCCGAACTGGTCGTCGAGGAGTACCTCGGCTACGCCGAGAAGCTGCGCCCGTTCGTCGCCGACACCGCGCTGCTGCTCAATCAGGCGCTGGAGGACGGCAAGGTCGTGCTGATGGAGGGCGGCCAGGGCACCCTGCTCGACGTCGACCACGGCACCTATCCGTTCGTGACCTCGTCCAACCCGACCTCCGGCGGTGCCTGCACCGGCACCGGCATCGGTCCCACCAGGATCGACCGTGTGATCGGCATCCTCAAGGCCTACACCACCCGCGTCGGCTCCGGCCCGTTCCCGACCGAGCTGTTCGACGAGGACGGCGAGGCGCTGCGCCGCATCGGCGGCGAGCGCGGCGTGACCACCGGCCGCGACCGCCGCTGCGGCTGGTTCGACGCCCCGATCGCCCGCTACGCGACCCGGATCAACGGCCTGACCGACGTCTTCCTCACCAAGCTGGACGTGCTGACCGGCTGGGAGGAGATCCCCGTCTGCGTCGCGTACGAGATCGACGGCAAGCGCGTCGAAGAGGTGCCGTTCTCGCAGACCGACTTCCACCACGCGAAGCCGATCTACGAGAAGCTGCCCGGCTGGTCCGAGGACATCACCAAGGCGCAGACCTTCGACGACCTGCCGAAGAACGCGCAGGACTACGTGAAGGCGCTGGAGGAGCTCTCCCGCTGCCGCATCTCCGCCATCGGCGTCGGCCCCGGCCGGACCGAGACGATCCAGGTGCACTCGCTGCTGTAGCAGCTTCTTCCGAACTGGCCCCCGCCCTTCCGGACGGGGGCTTTTTCGCGCCCGGAGACATTGTACTAATGCAGATATTCATTGCTTCTAGTGCAAAGTGCGGCTATGTTTCGAACATGACCTCGAAGACCCCGCTTCCTGTCGTGCTCACCGGACGCCACGTCCGGCTGGAGCCGCTCACCCTCGACCACGTGCCCGCGCTGTGGGAGGCGCTGGAGCCCGACGCGTCGGAGGTCTTCCGCTGGATCCGCCCGGCGCCCCGCAGCGCCGAGGAGCTGGCCGAGTACGCCGACGTCCTGCTGCACGGCCCGAAGCGGTTCGTGGCCTTCGCCGTCGTCGACCTGGCGACGGGGCGGCCCGTGGGCTGGACCACCTTTCTGGACATCCAGGAGCAGGACGAGCGCCTGGAGATCGGCTGGACCTGGTACGCCCGCTCCCACTGGCGCACCGCCGCCAACACCGAGGCCAAGCTGCTGCTGCTCACCCACGCCTTCGAGGAGCTCGGCTACGGCCGGGTGCAGTGGAAGACGGACATCAACAACGAGCGCTCGCAGGCCGCCATCGCCCGTCTCGGCGCGCAGCGCGAGGGCGTGCTCCGCCGCCAGGTGCAGCGTGGTGACGGCAGTTGGCGCGACAGCGTCTACTTCGGCATGAACATCGACGAGTGGCCGGAGGCCAAGCAGCGGCTGGCCGACCGACTGGCGCAGGGCTGAAAGGGCATCATCATGAGCGACATCGTCATCTCCGCCCCGACGGAAGCCGACTACCCCCGCTGGCGGGAGCTCTTCACCGGCTATGCCGAGTTCTACCACGTGGAACTGACGGAGGAGCGGTTCGCGGAATCCTGGGCCTGGATCCACGACGAGAACCACCCGGTCGAGTGCCTGCTCGCGCGTGACGCTGACGGAAGGGCCATCGGGCTGGCCCACATCAGCCCGGACCACTCGCCGCTGCGTGGCACCCGCGGTTTCCTGCACGATCTCTTCGTCGACCCCGGGCACCGCGGCGGCGGCACGGTCGACGCGATCCTCGCCGAGCTCCGCCGGCTCGGCCGCGTGCGTGGCTGGTACCAGATCCGCTGGAACACGGCGGACGACAACTACCGCGCTCGCTCCGCCTACGACCGCAACGGCGAGAAGACGGAGTTCCTGCTCTACGTCATGCCGTGCTGAGCTCGGCTGACAAGCTGTCGCCCTGCCCTCGGATCGCCAGACAAGCTGTCCGTTCCGGGGGCGACAGGCGGAAAATACGCTGGCGCGCATGACGATCTCCCCAAACCCGGCACTCGGCCAGGCGGTCAAGGCTGCCGACCGTGCCCACGTCTTCCACTCGTGGTCCGCGCAGTCCCTGATCGACCCCCTCGCCGTGGCCGGGGCCGAGGGGTCGTACTTCTGGGACTTCGAGGGCAAGCGCTACCTCGACTTCTCCTCGCAGCTGGTGAACACCAACATCGGCCACCAGCACCCCAAGGTCGTCGCCGCGATCCAGGAGCAGGCCGCCAAGCTCTGCACCTTCGCGCCGGCCTTCGCCATCGAGTCCCGCTCCGAGGCGGCCCGCCTGATCGCGGAGCGCACCCCGGGCGACCTCGACAAGATCTTCTTCACCAACGGCGGCGCCGAGGCCAACGAGAACGCCATCCGCATGGCGCGGCTGCACACCGGCCGCCAGAAGGTGCTCTCCACCTACCGCTCGTACCACGGCGCCACGGCCAACGCGATCGCGCTGACCGGCGACCCGCGTCGCTGGCCGAACGAGACCGGCGTCTCCGGCGTCGTGCACTTCTGGGGCCCGTACCCGTACCGCTCCAACTTCCACGCCGAGAACGAGGCGCAGGAGTGCGAGCGCGCGCTGGCGCACCTGGAGGACACGATCGCGTTCGAGGGTCCGCAGACCGTCGCCGCCATCATCCTGGAGACCGTCGTCGGCACCGCCGGCATCCTGATCCCGCCGACCGGCTACCTCGCGGGCGTCCGCGAGATCTGCGACCGCTACGGGATCGTCTTCATCCTGGACGAGGTCATGGCCGGTTTCGGCCGCACCGGCGAGTGGTTCGCCGCCGACCACTGGGGCGTCACCCCGGACCTGCTGACCTTCGCCAAGGGCGTCAACTCCGGCTACGTCCCGCTGGGCGGCGTCGCGATCAGCGGCGAGATCGCCGCGACCTTCGCCGAGCGCCCCTTCCCGGGCGGCCTGACCTACTCGGGCCACCCGCTGGCCTGCGCCTCCGCCGTGGCGACGATCAACGCCATGGCCGAGGAGGGCATCGTCGAGAACGCCAAGCACGTCGGCGAGACCGTGATCGGCCCCGAGCTGCGCGCGATGGCCGAGCGGCACCCGTCCATCGGCGAGGTCCGCGGCCTCGGTGTCTTCTGGGCCGTCGAGCTGGTGAAGAACCGCGAGACGCGCGAGCCGCTCACCCCCTACAACGCGGCCGGCGCCGCCAACGCGCCGATGGCCGAGCTGGCGGCGGAGTGCAAGAAGCGTGGCCTGTGGCCGTTCACCAACATGAACCGCTTCCACGTCGTGCCGCCGTGCAACGTCACCGAGGCCGAGGCCAAGGAGGGCCTGGCCGTCCTCGACGAGGTGCTGACCCTCACCGACCGGCACACCGCCTGAGGTCCCGCCAGAGGCCTTCGGCCGTGACCGGCCCGTGATTTGGTCTATACCTTATCGGCCCCGCGCCCCCACCGAACGGGGGGTGCGGGGCCTTACCATTGGGGGGCCCTGACCGGCAGTATGCGGAGGAACACGCACAGGTCGGGACGGATCACGACCAACCCAGACGACCACGACCACGACCACGACCACGATGCGACGGACCGGAGCGGAGGAAAGCGCCATGCCGTTCGGCCTCGGCTCCACCGGCCGCCGATCCACCGGGTCCCCGGTCGTCCAGCGCAGCTCCCTGCGGGAACAGGTCGCCGGCGCGATGCGGGACGAGCTGATGGCGGGCCGCCTCGCCGCCGGCCGCCACTTCACCGTCAAGGAGATCGCCGAGCTCTACGGCGTCTCCGCGACCCCGGTCCGCGAGGCGCTGGTCGACCTCGCCGCCCAGGGCATGCTCGTCGTCGAGCCCGGTCGCGGCTTCGCCGTGCCGCGCTTCACCTGGGACGACTTCGTCGACATCGTCGAGGCCCGCTCGCTGGTCATCGACGGCATCTTCCGCCGCCTCTCCGGCCGCCTCTCCGCGCTCGACCCGGCGGCCCTGGCCTCCCTGCGCCGCCGCGCCGACGCCGCGGTCAGCGCCGCCCGCGCGGGCCGGCTGGACGTGCTCGTCGGCTGCGACCGCCGCTTCTGGGCCGAGCTCGGCGCGTTCGCCGGCAACCGCCGCATCGCCGACTACCTGGACTGGCTCCGGGTCCAGTACTGGATCTTCGCCGCGGGCTACCTGCGCGGCCGCGAGGACGTGGCGGACTTCTGCTGGTCCCGCCACCTGGAGCTGGTCGACCTCATCGAGACCGGTGACCAGTCCGGCGTCCACGCCATGCTCCTCGGCTACAACCAGGAGTCCCTGCGGCAGATGTCCGCCCTGTGCGGACGCCCGCTCCCGACCGAGCTCTCGCAGGTCCCGGGCCAGCGTGAACCCGACCCGCTGCCTGGGACGACCCAGTAGGGTGGACCACCCGGAGCACCACCGCACCCACCCCTGGACTGGAGAGAGTCTTGGCTTGTGACATCTGGCTCGTCCCCCTGGTCGACCTGCTGGTGCTCAGCCCGGACAACCCCTTCGCCGAGGACCTGGCGATCTACAACGCCTCACTGAACGCGGCGGGTCTGCCGCAGCTCCCGGTCTTCCCGTACATGCCCGGCCTCAGTGGTGACGTGGAGCCGGTCGCGGCCTTCGACTACGACTCGCTGCACTTCCTGCGCCGCGCCTACCTGCTGCAGCTGACCGGCCTGGACGTCACGCCGGTCGACGAGCTCGGCGGCGACTACGAGCAGCTGCTGGAGATGTTCGAGGCCACCGCCGAGCAGAGCCACCTGGTCTGGCACTTCGACCATGCCGGCGCGTACGTCCCGCTGGACTTCGAGCTGCCCGTCGTCGACGACGCGCTGCTGGCCACCGGCGGCCCGCTGGGCTCGGTCCAGCGCCTGCTCAAGGAGCTGGAGGCGGTGGCCCCGCACATCGGGATCGACTACCAGCTGCCCCCGGTCCCGGTCCGCCCGGTCGCCCCGACCACCCTGGAGGGCCCGGCCTACCCGCCGCCGGGCCACGAGGGCCCGTACGCCCGCGAGCGCCACGCCTGGATCGGCCTCTACGCCGCCGCGACCCGCGCGCTCGCCCAGGGCTCGATGATCGTCTTCGCCTGACCGGGCGCCCGCCCGAGCGAACGTCGAGGGGCGCGGTGAGTCTCCCCGCGCCCCTCATCGCCTCGAGCCGGTCTCAGTAGAGCGCCGAGAAGCTGTTCCAGCCCCCACTGATCCGGCTCCGACCGGCGAAGCCGCCCCGGCCGTCGCCGCGGTACAGCCAGAGCACACCCGACGGGTCGCGGGCGACGAAGTCGTTGCGTCCGTCCCCGTTGAGGTCGCCGACCCCGACCAGGGCGTTGTAGATCCAGTACCCCGAGCCCAGGAACGTCCGGGCGCCGAAGCCGCCGTGGCCGTTGCCGAGATAGCGCCAGAGGTAGCCCTTGCCGTCCACGGCCAGCAGATCGCCCACGCCGTCGCCGTTCAGGTCACCGACGCCGACGATCTTCGTGTAGGCGTTCCACCCGCCCCCGAGCCGCACCCGCGAGGCGAAGCCGCCGTGGCCGTTCCCGGCGTAGAACCAGAGCACGCCGGAGTTGTCGCGAGCGACGAGGTCGTCGTGGCCGTCGTGGTTCAGGTCACCGACGGAGACCAGCTGGTTGTAGATGGTCCAGCCGCGACCGATGGTGATCGGCCTGGCCGCGGCCGGGTTGTTGACGTTCGGCAGGCCGGAGAAGTAGCCGAGCGTGCCGTTGCTCATCCGCACCAGCAGGTCGTTCTGGCCGTCGCCGTTCAGGTCGCCGAACGGGATCAGCGCGTTGACGGTCCCGTAGTTCGCGGCGAGGCGGGAAGAGATGGCCATGCCCTGGGTGAACAGGCCGCCCTTGCCGTCGCCCTCGTAGACCAGGCTGTCCCCGGCGGCGTTCTGCCGGGTGTCCGCGCCGACCCGGGCGAAGAGACTCGGCTGCCCGTCGTCGTTGAAGGAGTGGAACGTCTGCACGCCCTGCTGGACCAGCACCGACGCGGTGGCCCCGACGACCGGTGTCGCCGGCGCGGTCGGGTCGTCCGCCGGGGTGGCCCACAGCTGCAGGGTGTACCAGCCGTCCAGGGGCTTCGCGCCGGAGTCGGTGTACCCGTTCCACGTCGTCTCGTAAAGAGCCGGCGTCGGTCCACCGGTCAGCACGCGTACCTGCTGACCGGTGCCGGCGCGCCGGATGACGAGGTGCCAGGACGCCACCGGACGGCTCAGCATGCCGCCGATCTGCAGGTTCGCTCCGGGCTCGGTCACCTGCATCGACGTGCCCACGCCGCCGCTGACCGCCGAGGCGGGCACGCCCGGGGTCAGCACGTGGACGACATTGGCCGAGTCCGCGTAAGCGACGTCGCCGCTGGTGCGGTCGACGGTCCAGGTCAGGTGCCGGTCGTCGCCGCTCGGACCGCTCGCCGGGAAGGTGGCCAGGGTGGTCGTCGCCCCGACGCTGTCGGTGTGCAGGTCCGTCAGCTGCAGCCGGCCTGACGCGGCGTCGTGCCGCACCACGTAGCCGTCGCCGAGCAGCACCGGGCCCGCCGGGACGGAGATCCCGGCGTTGGTGCTCAGGTCGTAGACACCGGCCGGTCCGGCGCTGCCGCAGCTCCAGTAGAGCCAGTGCTGCGCCACCTGGATCTCGCTCGGTGCGCAGGACGCACCGGTGTTGACGGTCCGCTTCAGCGGCGTCGCGTAGAACTGGCTCTCCAGACCGAAAGCCTGGATCCTGCCCGGCCCGGCCGTGCGCCACAGGGTGCCCTGCCACAGCGCCGCACCGGCGACCGGCACCGTCTGCGAGCTGACCATGTTCTGCCCGGGGTCCCAGATGTACTGCGTGCCACCGGAGTTCACGATCTCGAACTCGGCGTCCGCGTCGACGATGGTGGCGCCCGCGCCGAAGCCGTGCTGCAGGCCGCCCGCGTTGGCGACGCCCGCAGGTGTCACCGACGAATACCCGTAGAAGCTGCCGTCGACGATGCGCACACAGCTCGCGTCCACTGCGCACGGGCCGGGAGCGGTGGCCAGGAAGCCGTTCTGGGCGGGGCCGGTGCCGAAGGTGGAACTGTCGGCGGACTTCGCGGCCAGCGGCGTGGTGCTCAGGTCGAACCTGGTGGTGCCGCCCAACTGGGGCACGCTCAGGACCTGGCGAACCTGGCCGTAGTCCATGCTCAGCGTCGCGGTCGTCGCGGACGGGGGCGGCAGCGTCCGTAGGGCGGCGGTGGCCAACGTGCCGTCGGCCGCGTCGGAGAAGCGCTGCACCGCCTGGCTCGTTCCCGTGCCGCCCACGGTGAGAATCCCCGCCGGTCCCGGGATCAGGGAGTCGAACTGCAACCCGGAGGTCACCGCCGGATCGATCCGGGTCGGCGCGCCTCCACCCACCAGCGGCACCGAATAGAGCTCCACCGGTGCGCCGTAGGTGGTGGTGTTGGTGAACAGCAGCTGCCCGCCGGCGATCCCGCCGGCCACGTTGGTGCCGGGCAGAGTGAAGCTCGTCGTCGTCGCGGTGGTCGCCGTCCCCGCGAGGATGTCGGAGACCTTCAGCGACGTCAGGGTGTTCGTCGTGCTGCCGTTGACGAAGCTGTACAGGTAGCCGTTCGAGAGCCGGCCGCCCCCCGGGAACGCCGCCGGCACCTCCACGGCCTTGCCGGTGCCGAGATCGACCAGGAAGGAGCGGGCCGGGCCGGTGGTGCCGGGCTTGGGAGCGGCCGTGATCGCGGCGATCGAGCCGGAGCTCGCGTCCAGGGACGGCGCGGTGAACGTGTACGAGGACGCGTCGGGCAGCCCCGAGAGCGTGAGTTCGGAGGTCGTGCCGTCCGCGTTCAGCTGGAGCAGATGCGGCCCGTCGGTCTCGTGGGCCAGCAGGCGAGTGCCGTTGACCCCGACGACACCGAAGACACCGGTCGGCAGCGAGTAGGTGGTCCAGCTGTCGCCGGCCGGATCCCCGACGGTCAGCTTGACCGTGGTCGTCCCGGCGGCCGTGGGAGTCCAGTAGGCGAACATGTCGCCGCCGGCGGCCTCGGGCCGGTAGTACGGGCGGGAGTTGAAGGTCACCCCGTCCAGCTGCGCCACGTGCGTGTCGGCACCGCTGGCGTAGTCCGTCCAGGTGTAGCCCGGCAATCCCTGCTCCTGGTGCAGGAAGCCCGTCGCGCCGGTGCCCCAGACGGTGTCCGCGCGGTAGGCGCCCACCGCGGGAGCCGGAAGCGTCGCCACCTCCTGCGGGGTACCCGACGCCGTCGCCCCCGCCGCCTGCGCCGTGCCCGGGAGGCCCGCTATCGCGGCCGCCACCACAAGCGGCGCCAGGGCACCCGCCATCCTTCGTCTTGCTGACATGAACCGCCCCCAGCTCAAAGCTTGAGAAGATCAAGAAGAATCGTCGGCTCCGGGCGCGACCGGGCGGTGATCCACTCTGCTCTCCCAGGTCGCGCTCGCGCGGAGCGGACGGAGCCTAGCAATCGGTACGGGGCGATCAACAGAGCACCCCCGGAGGAGAACAGCCAGGTCCGGGGGTGTGTCTGGGTTTGGGCGCGAATGGGCGTCACGCGCTCGGCGCGCTCAGCGCAGCGGGGACTCCGGCGGGCGCTGGCGCGGCATGGTCGGGCGGTTGCCGATCGAGGGCAGCACGCGGACCTGCGCGCTCGTGCCGCCCTCGGCGCGCCCGCCCCACACGCCCGCGGCCTGCGTGGGCAGCTGGCTCATGGAGGCGCGGAACTCCAGCATCCACTCCGAGGTCTCCGTGCGGACCATGTCCGAGACGTCCTCGCAGAAGCGCCGCAGCACGCCCAGGCAGCGCTCGGCGGCCTCGCTCGCGGTGCCCTCGGTGGGGCCCAGCACCTCGCGGACGCACTCCGAGGCCCAGTCGAACTGGAACGCCTCCAGCCGGCGCTGCAGCGCCTGCGCAGTGGAGACGTCCCGCATCCAGCCGGAGGTCAGGCCGAAGACGCGGTCGGCCAACAGGCAGCAGCCGGCGAGCAGCAGCAGCACGTAGCCCCAGTCATGGCCGGCCTTCCAGACGCCGGTCAGGGCGACCAGCGGGAGCACTGCGCCGCCGATACCGAGCAGGGCGGAGAGCACCCGCAGGAACCGGGCGCCGCGGCGCTTCCAGCGGCGGTCCCGGTGGTACCAGTCGATCGCCTCGAGGGCGCGCTCCTCGGACCAGCGGTAGAGCTCCTCCAGCCGCTCGGCCGGCTCGCCCCAGTCGCCCAGCGGGAACTGCCGCACGCTCAGATCGCGCCCGGGCTGCGACTTTCGGGGCGCGGGCACGGCCGGAGCGGCTGGGGCTGACGTGTCCTCAGCCCCGGGCTCCTTGCCCCAGGGGGTCTCCTCGGGCTGCATCTCCGGCTGGCTCACCGTGGAACTCCCTGTCCTTCGGCCGGTCCTTCGGCCTCGCTGGCTTCCAAGAGCTACTTCTTACCGCCAAATGGCTGACCGTGGTGGCGGTTCGAGTCGGATTGTTGTGCGAAAAAGTGAGGGTTTCGCAAGTGGGCGGCCTTGTCCGGCCCGCTGCGCTCGATTCAAATCTCACCCCTAAGAGTGGGTGCTTTCGGGGAGCCGATCTGACCCGTGGTCGAATCGTTGCCAAATGTGGCATTCGCCGTGACTGAGGCGGTCCGGCCGGTGGTCCCCGCAAGCCGTCGTTCGGGGCAGGCACTAGGCTCTAGACCCGTGAAGGTCCTTGTCATCGGCGGCGGCGCCCGCGAACACGCCCTGTGCCGAGCGCTCTCGCTCGATCCTGAAGTCACCTCCCTGCACTGCGCGCCCGGCAACGCCGGCATCGCGTCGGTCGCCCAGGTCCACCCGGTCGACCAGCTCGACGGCCGCGCCGTGGCCGACCTCGCGGTCGAGCTCGGCGCGGAGTTCGTCGTCGTCGGCCCGGAGGCCCCGCTGGTGGCCGGCGTCGCCGACGCCGTGCGCGAGCGCGCCATCCCCGTCTTCGGCCCCGGCATCGAGGCCGCGCAGCTGGAGGGGAGCAAGGCGTTCGCCAAGGACATCATGGCCGCGGCCGGCGTCCCCACCGCGCGCTCCTACGTCTGCACCACCCCCGAGGAGGTCGCCGAGGCGCTGGACGCCTTCGGCCCGCCGTACGTCGTCAAGGACGACGGCCTCGCCGCCGGCAAGGGCGTCGTGGTGACGGACGACCTCCAGGCCGCGATCGACCACGCCGCGGGCTGCGAGCGCGTCGTCATCGAGGAGTACCTCGACGGCCCCGAGGTCTCCCTCTTCGCGGTCACCGACGGCACGACGGTGGTGCCGCTGCAGCCCGCGCAGGACTTCAAGCGCGTCGGCGACGACGACGCCGGCCCGAACACCGGCGGCATGGGCGCGTACTCGCCGCTGCCCTGGGCCGACCCGAAGCTGGTCGAGGAGGTCCTCGACACCGTCCTCCAGCCCACCGTCGACGAGCTGCGGCGTCGCGGCACGCCCTTCTCCGGCCTGCTGTACGCCGGCCTCGCGATCACCTCGCGCGGCATGCGCGTGATCGAGTTCAACGCGCGGTTCGGCGACCCGGAGACCCAGGTGGTCCTGGCCCGGCTGAAGACCCCCCTGTGCGGTCTCCTCTACGCCGCGGCGACCGGCCACCTCGCCGACTTCCCCGAGCTGCGCTGGCGCGACGGCGCGGCGGTCACCGTCGTCGTCGCCTCCGAGGGCTATCCGGCCGCGCCGGTCTCCGGCGACCCGATCCTCGGCCTCGCCGAGGCCGAGTCCGAGGACGGCACCGCCTACGTCCTGCACGCGGGCACCCGTCTCGCCGACGACGGCAGCACCGTCCTCTCGGCCGGCGGCCGCGTCCTCTCCGTCACCGCCACCGGCACCGACCTCACCCAGGCCCGCGCCCGCGCGTACGACGCGGTCTCCAAGATCACCCTCCGCGGCAGCCACCACCGCTCCGACATCGCCCTCAAGGCGGCCCAGGGGGCGTAGCCCCCAGGGGCGCGAGGGACTGCGCGACCAGCCACCCAAGCAGGCAGCGGCCCGAATGTGCGGGGCCATCCGCTCGAGTGGTTTCTCGCGCAGTTCCTCGCGCCCCTTGCGTGTTGCAAGTGTCCGTCCTGCGGAAAGCGCGCCGCCCCGCGCGGAGCAATGGGTACGACCCAAGCAGATTCACTGCCGTTCCGCAGCGTTTGCCGTACCCGCACATTCCTTCGGGTGATGGCGGGGACATCCGGCTGACGGATCCCGGCCTTCGGCCGTATCGTGCCCAGGACCGGCGCGCTCACCTGGGAGTGCGTGCGCGCTGGGCAGGTGCACCGCCCTGCCGAGGGGGAAGCTGCGGTCCACGGGGAATCACCGATCCGAGTGGTTCCGGGCCCAGGCAGGAACACCCGGCCGGTCTGGTGCGTCCGACTGGGCAGGGGCGAAAGCGGCAGGGGGTGAACCGATCCATGCGAGGAGACACGGCCGACGACGCGGTCGCGGACGCGGCCGGCGCTCGCGCCGGAGCGATCCTGAGGTTGCGCGGGCTCGCGCTCGCCGCGGCCGCCGTGCCGGCGGCCGTCGCCTCGGTGCTCTGGGCGGGGCGGCTCACGGGGCATCTCGGCGCGGCCGGTGCGCCGGACGCGGTGGCGTGGGACGCGGCCCGCTGGGCGGTCACCGCCCTCGCGCTGCTGACGTTCGGCTGGGCGGCCGCGTTCGCCGCGGCCCTGCGGCGCGCGCGCCCGCACCGGACGCCGAACGTGCCGCTCGCCGAGCAGGACGCGCCGGAGCTCTACCGGCTGGTGCGGGATCTCGCGGGGCGGATGGAGGTGCCGCCGCCCGGTGCCATCGCGCTGACACCCGACTGTGACAGCTGGCTGGAGGACGAGACCGCGCCCGGCGGGAGCGAACCCGCGCCGCCCACCCTCGTCGTCGGCTCGCCGTTCATGTGGTGGATGCGCGTGGCCGAGCTGCGCGCGCTGCTCGCGCCCGTCGCGGCCGGGGCCGCCTGCGCGATGGATCCGGAGATCTCCGCGGCCCGGCGGTTCACCCACGGGCTCGACGCCGTCCTCGCCACGCACCAGGGGCGGCGCGGCGCCTGGGCCTCCATACCCGCGCGCTCGCTGCTGCGCCGCTCGCGCGGCCACGCGGCGGAGATGGAGCGCGCCGTCGCCGTCTGGGCGTCCGAGCGCGCACGGCAGGTCGACTACGGGCAGCGGATCGTCGCGCAGGAGCAGGTCGGCCTCGCCTACGCGGGGTGGGACCGGCTGCTGACCAGGGTCGCCCTGCCGGCCTGGCGGCTCGGCCGGACGCCGGGCCGGCTCAACGCCGGGGTGGTCTCCGCGCTGACCGAGCTGTCCCGGCGCGACCGCCTGGCGGCCGAGGGCTTCGAGACGCGGCTCGGCGAGCGCCCGGCCTGCGATCTGCTGGAGGAGCCCGGTCGGATCGACGAGGCCGCCTCGCGGCTGGCCGCCCGTCTCTTCTACGCGGGCCCGCCCGTCGCGCCCGCACCCGTCGTGGCCGCGCCCGGCGGCGCCGATCCGGCGCTGGACTGGGCCGCCTACCCGGACGAGGTCGTGGTGGGGCAGTGGCGGCACCAGTCCGCCGCGCTGCTCGCGGTGCTGCGGCTGTCGCCGGAGGTCGCGCCTCTCACCGCACTCGGCACGGCCCTGCGGACACTGCGCGAGCCGGGCGCCCGGCTGGGTGCGGAGACGCTCGCGGCCCGGCTGGAGGCGCAGCGCGGGGTGTCCGTCGCCCGCACCGGGCGGGACGCGCTCAGCGACGGCCTGTACGCACTGGTCTGCCGCGCGGCCGTCGCCTCGGGGCGGGCCGAGCCGGGGCTGGACTGGCTGGACGGCCCGGTACTGCTGGTGGACGGCGTCCGGCGCACGGACCTGGGGGCGCCGATCGCGCTCGCGGTCGAGCACGGGGACGAGGAGCCGCTGCGCGCCTGGCTGGAGGAGCTCGGCATCGCCGTCGACCCGTTCGACCGCCCCGTGCGGCTGCGCTGAGACCACCGTGCCGGTGGTGCGCGGAGCTGCCGCAGCACCCCCGGGTGGTGACGGAGTGTCAACGGCCGAACCGACCCCTGCTGCGACGACGTGGCTGAGCTTACGATGGTGATGCACGTCCGGTGAGATCCCGGACGCGCACCGTAACGGAACTCCGGACGGAAGTTCGGGTGACGGTTCGTCAGTCGGCGCGTCCCAGGAGGGGGGTCGGGGGCATTGGGTGCGGAGCAGACCCGCCGGTGGGAGTCCGGCGCGCTCGCACACGGGGTGACCGATCCGTTCGGGCAGGGGCCGCTGCCGTGGCTGCGCGGCACCGACCAGTACTTCGACGACACCGGCCTGGTGGTGCCCTGGTACGTCGACCCGGCCCTGCTGCCCGGCGCCCGGCGCTCCTTGGAGCAGGACCCGCGGCCGGCGCTCGGCCGGCCGCACACCTCGGACGACGTGGGCGGCCAGATCAAGGGCTTCGCCGCGGGCGCCACCGACCTCGGCGGCTCGCTGGACCTGCGGGTCAGCGTGAACCCGCCGCAGGAGTTCACCGTCGACGTCTACCGGATCGGCCACTACGGCGGGGCCGGCGCCCGGCACGTCGCCGCGAGCCCGCTCGTCTCCGGCCTGGTCCAGCAGGCGCCGTTGGTCGCCGGGCGGACCGTCTCCTGCCACCACTGGTGGATGTCCTGGCGGCTGCAGATCCCCACCCACTGGACGCCAGGCGCGCACGTCGCCGTGCTGACCACCGCCGACCACCAGCACCGCAGCCACATCCCGTTCACCGTCCGCGCGGTCCCGCCCGCCTCCCGCCACCACCCATCCGACGAGGCGCCTCGCGCCGCCCCTCTCGATGCCGACCTGCTGCTGCTCCTGCCGGACGTCACCTGGCAGGCCTACAACCTCTTCCCCGAGGACGGCCACACCGGCGCCAGCCTCTACCACGCCTGGAACGAGAAGGGTGAGCTCTTCGGCGAGGAGGAGGCGGCCACCACCGTCTCCTTCGACCGCCCCTACGCGGGCGCCGGGCTGCCCCTGCACATCGGCCACGCCTACGACTTCATCCGCTGGGCCGAGCGCTACGGCTACGACATCGCCTACGCCAACGCCACCGACCTGCACGCCGGCCGGATCGACCCGACCCGCTACCGCGGCATCGTCTTCCCCGGCCACGACGAGTACTGGTCCGCGCCGATGCGCCGGGCCGTGGAGCGGGCCAGGGACGGCGGCACCTCGCTGGTCTTCCTCTCCGCCAACACCATGTACTGGCAGGTTCAGCTGCACCCCGGCCCTGACGGCCAGCCCGACCGGCTGCTCACCTGCACCAAGCGGCAGGCCGACACCCCGCCCAGCGTGCTCTGGCGCGAGCTCGGCGAGCCGGAGCAGCAGGTGCTGGGCATCCAGTACTCGGGTCGGGTGCCCGAGGCGGTGCCGATGGTCGTCCACAACACCGACCACTGGCTGTGGGAGGGCACGGGTCTGCGCGACGGCGACGCGGTCCCGGGGCTGGTGGCGGGGGAGTCGGACCGCTACTACCCGCGCGTTCCGCTGCCGGAGTCGACCGAGCGCGTGCTGCTCGCGCACTCGCCCTACCGGGACGCCAAGGGCGCCCCGCGGCACCAGGAGACCTCGCTGTACCGCGCACCGAGCGGCGCCTACGTGTTCGCCAGCGGCACCTTCGCCTGGTCGCCCGCGCTGGACCGACCGGGGCACACCGACGAGCGCGTTCAGCGCGCCACGGCGAACCTGCTGGATCGTATCTGCAAGGTGCACTGAATCCGCCCGGGCGGCCTCATGAAAGACTCGGTGCGGCCATCCACCATCCCCAGCCTTCGGCCGGGGTCCCGCCAGACAGCCACGTCGCGAAGTCCGAGGGAAACGCCTTGAGCGGATTTGTCGAGAAGCCCCAGCCGGTGCAGGTGCCCGGTCTGATCCATCTGCACACCGGAAAGGTCCGCGATCTCTATCGTGACGAAGCCGGTCAGCTGGTGATGGTCGCCAGTGACCGCACGTCCGCCTTCGACTGGGTGCTGCCGACGGACATCCCGGACAAGGGCAAGGTGCTCACCCAGCTGTCGTTGTGGTGGTTCGAGCGGCTTTCGGACCTGGTGCCCAACCACGTGGTCTCCACCGAGCTCCCGGCCGGCGCCCCCGCCGACTGGGAGGGCCGCACGCTCATCTGCCGCAACCTGCGGATGCTGCCCGTCGAGTGCGTCGCCCGCGGTTACCTGACCGGCTCCGGCCTGCTGGAGTACGACGAGCAGCGCACGGTCTGCGGGATCACTCTCCCCGAGGGCCTGGTCGACGGCTCGGAGCTGCCCGCCCCGATCTTCACCCCCGCGCTGAAGGCCGAGGTCGGCGAGCACGACGAGAACGTCCCCTACGAGGAGGTCGCCCGTCGCGTCGGCGCGGACATCGCGGCCCAGCTGCGGCAGACGACCATCGCGGTCTACTCCCGCGCCCGCGACATCGCCCTCGACCGGGGGATCATCCTGGCGGACACGAAGTTCGAGTTCGGCCTGGACGCGGACGGCGAGTCCCTCGTGATCGGCGACGAGGTGCTGACCCCGGACTCCTCCCGCTTCTGGCCTGCGGACGAGTGGGAGCCGGGCCGGTCGCAGCCGTCCTACGACAAGCAGATCATCCGCGACTGGCTGAAGTCCGCCGAGTCCGGCTGGGACCCGAAGTCGGAGACGCCGCCGCCGGCCCTGCCCGACGCGATCGTCGACCGCGTCCGGGCCCGCTACATCGAGGCGTACGAGCGCCTCACCGGGCTGGCCTGGGTCTGACGCGGTGAGGGGGTGCGAGGGCTCTGCCTCGCACCCCCTCGGGGACGTACGGAAAACGAAGAAGAGCACCTCATCCGAGGTGCTCTTCTTCGATGGAGCGGACGACGAGATTCGAACTCGCGACCCTCACCTTGGCAAGGTGATGCTCTACCAACTGAGCCACGTCCGCACGATATGGGAGATATGAGATTGAGAGCGGACGACGAGATTCGAACTCGCGACCCTCACCTTGGCAAGGTGATGCTCTACCAACTGAGCCACGTCCGCAGTACCCCGGGACCCTTGGGCCTCGGTGTGACGTCCACTCTACCCCATCGCCAGGAGTGGTCTCGCCACCCTTTTGTCGAGGTCGAGCGGATGAGAGCAGGTGACAGGGATCGCACACTGTGCCTTCCCTCTGGAAGAGGGACGCTCTACTACTGAGCTACACCTGCGAGAGCCGCCCCGCTGACCTGGCCTTTCGGCTCCTGTCTGCGGTGCGTTCCGCTGAGAAGAACATTAGCCCATCTCGCGGGCCGTGATCACCACGGCGGGGCGGTATGTCCGTAATGTCCGAAAGGTCACACGGAGAGAACTCGGGGGGAGGTCTCAGCTGGCCTGGGCGAAGGCCTCGTAGACGTGCTTCGGGAGTCGGCCGCGGGCCGGCAGGTCGATTCCGCGCGACTGGGCCCAGGCGCGGACCGTCGCGGGGTCGGGTGCGATCTCGGTCCGGCGCGGGTGGGCCTTCAGGGCCGCACGGGCCTGCTTCCGGCCCGCCTGTACGTACGGAGCGAGCGCGGAGCGGAGTTTTTCCGCGTTCTCGGCCGACAGGTCGATCTCGTACGACTTTCCGTCGAGACCGAACGCAACCGTTTCCTCGGCGACGCCCCCGTCCAGATCGTCGGAGAGCGTGACCACAACGCGCTGAGCCATGGAAGCCAATCCTCTCGGGCTTTGCCGTGCGACCGCAGGTGCTGGCCGCGACCGGCGCTGCCATTCTGCACTCCGGGAGGCCCGGAATCGAAGAGGCAGGTTTTTCGGGACTTATTTTCGTGTCGTTTCGGTACCGCGTCGATACCGGTGCGAAACCTCAGAATCGTGCATTTTCCGTGAGGGCGTCACCGCACTTCGGCGGGGTTGGCACGGTCGGTCGGCGGGTATGCGGAGGGTGTCCGTGGCGCTACCCACGGGTAGGCGATTGTGTGAACCTCCGCACGATCCCCTGATCTACGCGCGTCACGCTGGATGAGTATCCAAGATCGCATTTTCGCCCCGGTAGGCTGGGAACTCCCCGCACCACTTATCACCGGGAGTACCAGTGGCACGCGTCGTGGTCGACGTCATGCTCAAGCCCGAGATCCTCGACCCCCAGGGCCAGGCGGTGCAGCGAGCACTGCCGCGGCTGGGCTTCGAGGGGATCGCCGATGTTCGGCAGGGCAAGCGTTTCGAGCTCGAGGTGGAGGGTCCGGTCGACGAGGCCGCGCTCGCCCGCATCCACCAGGCAGCCGAGACCTTCCTCGCCAACACCGTGATCGAGGACTTCGTGGTCCGCGTCGAGGAGAGCCAGTGACCGCCCGCGTCGGCGTCGTCACCTTCCCCGGCAGTCTTGACGACCGCGACGCCCTGCGCGCGGTGAAGCTGGCCGGTGCCGAGCCGGTCGCGCTCTGGCACCGCGACAAGGACCTGCACCAGGTCGACGCCGTGGTCCTGCCGGGCGGCTTCTCCTACGGCGACTACCTGCGCGCCGGCGCCATCTCGCGCTTCTCGCCGGTGATGGAGACGATCATCGAGCAGGCCAAGGGCGGCATGCCGGTCCTCGGCATCTGCAACGGCTTCCAGGTGCTGACCGAGTCGCACCTGCTGCCGGGCGCGATGCTGCGCAACAACCACCTGCACTTCGTCTGCAAGGACCAGAAGCTGCGGGTCGAGAACAACACGACCGCCTGGACCAGCGACTACGCGCAGGGCCAGGAGATCATGATTCCGCTCAAGAACATGGACGGCCGGTTCACCGCGGACCGCCGCACCATCGACGAGCTGGAGGCCGAGGGCCGGGTCGTCTTCCGCTACCTGGACGGCAACCCCAACGGCTCGATCGACGACATCGCCGGCATCACCAACGCCGCGGGCAACGTCGTCGGCCTGATGCCGCACCCCGAGCACGCCGTGGAGCCGCTCATCGGCACCGGCGGCACGGACGGCACCGGCTTCTTCACCTCGATTCTCAAGCGACTGGTGAACGCATGACTCTCGACACCGTCAAGAACGCCTCCGAGACCCCGGACGTCGAGCTCCCCTGGGCCGCGCTGGGTCTCAAGGAGGACGAGTACCTCAAGATCCGCGAGATCCTGGGCCGTCGTCCCACCGGCGCCGAGCTGGCCATGTACTCGGTGATGTGGTCCGAGCACTGCTCCTACAAGTCGAGCAAGGTGCACCTGCGCCAGTTCGGCGAGAAGGCCCCGCAGTCCGACGCCATGCTCGTCGGCATCGGCGAGAACGCCGGCGTCGTCGACGTGGGCCAGGGCTACGCGGTCACCTTCAAGATCGAGTCGCACAACCACCCGTCGTACGTCGAGCCCTACCAGGGCGCGGCCACCGGCGTCGGCGGCATCGTCCGCGACATCATCTCGATGGGCGCCCGCCCGGTCGCCGTGATGGACCCGCTGCGCTTCGGCGCGCCGGACCACCCGGACACCAAGCGCGTGCTGCCCGGCGTCGTCGCCGGCATCGGCGGCTACGGCAACTGCCTGGGCCTGCCCAACATCGGTGGCGAGGTCGTCTTCGACGCCTGCTACCAGGGCAACCCGCTGGTGAACGCGCTCGCCGTGGGCGTCATGAAGCACGAGGACATCCACCTGGCCAAGGCGTCCGGCGCCGGCAACAAGGTCGTCCTCTACGGTGCCCGCACCGGTGGCGACGGCATCGGCGGCGCCTCGATCCTGGCCTCGGAGACCTTCGAGGGCGGCACGCCCACCAAGCGTCCCGCGGTCCAGGTCGGCGACCCGTTCCAGGAGAAGCTGCTGATCGAGTGCACCCTGGAGGCCTTCCGGGCGCAGCTCGTCGTCGGCATCCAGGACCTCGGCGCGGCCGGTCTCTCCTGCGCCACCAGCGAGCTCGCCTCCAACGGTTCCGGCGGCATGCGCTGCGACCTGGACGACGTCCCGCTGCGCGACGCGACGCTCACTCCTGAGGAGATCCTCATGAGCGAGTCGCAGGAGCGCATGTGCGCGGTCGTCGAGCCCGAGAAGATCGACGCCTTTCTCGCGATCTGCGAGAAGTGGGACGTCACGGCCACCGTCATCGGTGAGGTCACCGACGGCGACCGCCTGGAGATCTTCTGGCACGGCGAGAAGATCGTCGACGTGGACCCGCGCACCGTCGCCCACGACGGCCCGGTCTACGAGCGCCCGTACCACCGCCCGTCCTGGCAGGACGCCCTGCAGGCCGACGCCCCGACCGCCGAGCGCCTCGCGCGTCCGGCCACGGGCGACGAGCTGCGCGCGGCCGTGCTCCAGCTGGTCGGCTCGGTCAACCAGGCCGACAAGAGCTGGATCACCAGCCAGTACGACCGCTTCGTGCTCGGCAACACCGTGCTGGCCATGCCGGAGGACTCCGGCATGATCCGCGTCGACGAGTCCACCAACCTGGGCGTCGCGATCGCCACGGACGGCAACGGCCGCTACACCAAGCTCGACCCGTACACCGGTTCGCAGTTGGCGCTGGCCGAGGCCTACCGCAACGTCGCCGCGACCGGCGCCAAGCCGCTGGCCGTCTCCGACTGCCTCAACTTCGGCTCCCCGGAGGACCCGGAGGTCATGTGGCAGTTCGCCGAGGCCACCCGTGGTCTCGCGGACGGCTGCCTGACGCTTGGCACCCCGGTCACCGGCGGCAACGTCTCGCTCTACAACCAGACGGGCTCCGAGGCGATCCACCCGACGCCGGTCGTGGCCGTGCTCGGTGTGATCGACGACGTCACCCGCCGCACCCCGATGGCGTTCGCGGAGGAGGGCCAGCTGGTCTACCTCCTCGGCACCACCGAGGACGAGCTGGGCGGTTCGGCCTGGGCGCAGGTGGCCCACAACCACCTCGG
Source organism: Streptacidiphilus pinicola (assembly GCF_003258295.1). Taxonomy (GTDB): domain Bacteria; phylum Actinomycetota; class Actinomycetes; order Streptomycetales; family Streptomycetaceae; genus Streptacidiphilus; species Streptacidiphilus pinicola. The sequence goes on from NZ_QKYN01000082.1 coordinate 71,484, forward strand.
CGGCCTGCCGCCGAAGCTGGACCTCGACCGCGAGAAGCTGCTCGCCGAGATCCTGATCGCCGCCTCGCGCGACGGCATGATCGACGCGGCGCACGACCTCTCCGACGGCGGCCTGATCCAGGCCGCGGTCGAGAGCGCGCTCAAGGGCGGCCAGGGCCTGCGCCTGATCGTCCCGGACGGGCTGGACCCCTTCGTGTTCCTCTTCTCCGAGTCGGCCGGCCGCGCGATCGTCTCCGTGCCGCGCAGCGAGGAGCTCCGCTTCACCGAGATGTGCGGCGTCCGGGGCCTGCCGGCCACCCGCATCGGCGTCGTCGACGGCGATGTGATCGAGCTTCAGGGCCGGTTCACCCTCCCGCTCGCCGAGCTCCGCGAGGCGAACACCGGCGTGATCGAGGCGCTGCTCGCGTAGGACCCCCGGCATCACGTCACGGGCCCGGTTGCAGTGATGCGACCGGGCCCGTGTCACGTTCTGCGCGGTGACGTCCGCGATACCGTCGAAGACGTGACCGAAAGCGCCGTCCTTTCGACCTTCGAGGAGCACCGTCCCACGCTCTTCGGCATCGCCTACCGCATGTTGAGCAGCGTGGCCGACGCCGAGGACATCGTGCAGGACGCGTGGCTGAAGTGGAGCGCCGTCGATGTCGCACAGATCACCCAGCCGCGCGCCTATCTCGCGCGGACCGTCACCAACCTCTCGCTCAACAGGCTCCGGTCGGCGAGCGCACAGCGCGAGTCCTACGTCGGCCCGTGGCTCCCCGAGCCGTTGGTGACCGCGCCGGACGCGAGCGGCCCAGTCGAGCAGGCGGAGACGGTCTCACTGGCCATGCTGGTGGTGCTGGAGACGCTCTCGCCGCTGGAGCGGGCGGTCTTCCTGCTCAAGGAGGCCTTCGGGTTCTCCTACGCCGAGATCGGCGGCATGCTGGACCGCTCCGAGTCGGCGGTCCGTCAGGTCGGCAGCCGCGCCCGCTCCCACGTGCAGGCGCGACGCCCCCGCTACGACGCCCCGGCGGAGATGCGCCGGGCGGTCACCGAGGAGTTCCTCGCCGCGTGCCTGGGCGGCGACCTCAACCGGATGATGGAGCTGCTCGCGCCCGACGTCACGGTCTGGTCCGACGGCGGCGGCAAGATCCGCGCCGCGCTGCGCCCGTTGCACGGCGCCGGCAAGGTCGCGCGCTGGACCCTGGGCGTCCTCGGCCGCTACCTGCCGAAGGACCTCGGGCTGCATCCGGTGGACGTCAACGGCAGGTTCGGCTTCCTGATCACCACGGATGGCGTTCCGGACGACGTCTTCACCATGGAGCTGGACGAGAACGGCCGGATCACGGAGGTCCGTCTGGTCCGCAACCCCGACAAGCTCCGGCACGTCAACACGCCGTGGCCGCAGTCGCCTACCGGCGGGTGAACCGGGCGACTGCCACGCCGCCGAGGCAGAGCATGCCACCGCCGACGGCGACCCAGGTGGGCGTCTCGCCCAGCATCATCCAGCCGAGCAGGATCGAGATCGGCGGGACGAGGTAGGTGGTGGCGCCGAGCTTGCCCGCCTTCGTGCGGGCCAGCGCGTAGCCCCAGGTGGTGAAGGCGACGGCGGTCGGCATCAGGCCCAGGTACACGGTCCAGGCAATGGCGGAGGTGTGCGCCTTGGGCAGCTCGCTCGCCAGCTGCGGCCCGAACGGCAGGCACACGATCACGCCGACGACGCAGGCCAGGAACGTCAGCGGCAGTGCGGAGACCCGGCTGAGCAGGGGCTTCTGCAGGATCACCGAGGTCGCGTAGACCACGGCGGAGCCGATGCAGAGGGCTGCGCCGAGCCAGTCGGTGTGGCCGTGCTGGGCCGAGCCGAAACCGATGACCAGCACGCCCGAGAACGAGACCGCGACGCCGAGCAGCAGCGACTTCGGCAGACCCTCCTTGAGGGCCACCCCCGCGATCACGGCGATCAGGATCGGGCTGACGTTGACCAGCATCGACGCCGTTCCGGCGTCCACCCGCTGCTCGGCGGCGTTCAGCATCAGGTTGTAGGCGCCGAACCACAGCACGCCGATCAGCACGATGCGCGGCAGGTCGCGCCGCGACGGCCACTGATCCCGCCGGACCAGCACCATCACGCCCAGCGCGGCGGCCCCGACGAGGAGCCGCAGCAGCGCGAGCGGTCCCGCCGACAGGTCGTGCCCGGCGGACCGGATCCCGACGAAGGCGGAGGCCCACAGCACGACGGTGACGCCCGCTGCGACGGCGGCGAGGCGCGCGGGCTTGCTCGTCACGGCGGGGGAGTCGGAGACGGGGGTCGTGGTGCTGCTGTCCGTGGTCACGCCTCAAGGGTTCCGGCGCGGCAAGGCGCGATGCAAGCGGTAAACCGCCACGTCACTACTGACATCCCGCCAACGCGCCCGTCGGGGCGAGGGCAACTGACTAGGCTGCCTGGCATGCCGCCAGCCTCGCGTTCTCGCGCCCGTACCTACGACCGGCTCAAGTCCCGTGCCGCGCTGCGGGCGCAGGCGACGGCGATCAACGGCGTCGTGGCGGGGCTGGACGACGCGCAGCTCGCGCTGCCGACGCGGGTGGGGGCCTGGCGGGTACGGGAGCTCGTTGTGCATCTCGCCGGCGCACTGGACGCCCTGCCACGCTTTCTCGCCGCACCCGACGACGGGCAGGCCCTGACCACCATCGCGGACTGGGCCGCCGGGACGGCCGGCGCGGCGGACGCGATCGAGGAGGACGCGTTCGAGCGGGCCGCCGGCGCGGAGGATCCGCGGGAGGTGTTCGTGCGCGCCCTCGACGCCGCGTCGACGGTGCTGGACGCGGACCATGGACCCGCGACGCGGGTGACGCACCGCCGGGGCGCCATGCTGCTGGACGACTACCTGGTGACCCGCCTGGTCGAGACCGTCGTCCACGCCGACGACCTCGCGGACGCGCTCAAGCTGGACCCCTTCCCGCACGACCGGCACGCCCTCGCCTCCGCCTGCCGGGTGCTCGCGGACGCGCTCGCGACGAAGGCCCCCGGCGGAGCCGTCGAGCTGCGGATCCCGCCGTTCGCGGTCGTCCAGTGCGTCGAGGGCCCCCGGCACACCCGCGGCACGCCGCCGAACGTCGTGGAGACCACACCGCTGCCCTGGATCCGCCTCGCGACCGGGCGTCTGAGCTGGGCCGACGCGCTCGACGTGGCGGAACTCACGGCCAGTGGTGAGCGCAGTGATCTGTCCTCGCTACTGCCTGTGATGAGCTGAGGCCGTTCTACGCGCGTCCAGAGTGGTTTCCCGAGCTGGGCGAACCGCGCTCGTCTGCCCGGCGTGTCGACCTGCCCTAGACTCGATGTCGTGCCACGCGGTGACGGACGACTCAGCCATGACCTCCTTCCCGGCGAGAAGGGCCCGCAGGACGCCTGCGGCGTCTTCGGAGTCTGGGCCCCCGGTGAAGAGGTAGCCAAACTCACCTACTTCGCCCTCTACGCTCTGCAGCACCGCGGACAGGAGTCCGCGGGGATCGCGGTGAGCAACGGCTCCCAGATCCTGGTCTACAAGGACATGGGCCTCGTCTCCCAGGTCTTCGACGAGACCTCCCTCAACTCGCTGCAGGGCCACATCGCGGTCGGCCACTGCCGCTACTCCACCACCGGCTCCTCGGTGTGGGAGAACGCGCAGCCGACCTTCCGCGCGACCGCGCACGGCAGCCTCGCGCTCGGTCACAACGGCAACCTGGTCAACACCGCCGAGCTGTCCAAGCTGGTCTCCGAGCTGCCCGGCGAGGAGCACGTCTCCCGCTCCGGCCGGCCGGTCGTCACCAACGACACCGACCTGCTCACCGCCCTGATCGCGGGCCAGCCGGACCTCTCCATCGAGGAGACCGCCCGCCAGATCCTGCCGAAGGTCAAGGGCGCCTTCTCGCTCGTCTTCATGGACGAGCAGACCCTCTACGCCGCCCGCGACCCGCAGGGCATCCGTCCGCTCGTCCTCGGCCGCCTGGAGCGCGGCTGGGTCGTGGCCTCGGAGACCGCCGCGCTCGACATCGTCGGCGCCTCCTTCATCCGCGAGGTCGAGCCCGGCGAGCTGATCGCCGTCGACGAGAACGGCCTGCGCACCTCCCGCTTCGCCGAGGCCGCGCCCAAGGGCTGCGTCTTCGAGTACGTCTACCTGGCCCGCCCGGACACCACCATCTCCGGCCGCAACGTGCACCTCTCCCGGGTGGAGATGGGCCGCACGCTGGCCAAGGAGGCCCCGGTCGAGGCCGACCTGGTGATAGCGACCCCCGAGTCCGGCACCCCGGCCGCGATCGGCTACGCCGAGGCCTCCGGCATCCCCTTCGGCTCCGGCCTGGTCAAGAACGCCTATGTGGGCCGGACCTTCATCCAGCCCAACCAGACCATCCGCCAGCTGGGCATCCGGCTCAAGCTGAACCCGCTCAAGGACGTCATCCGCGGCAAGCGGCTGGTCGTCGTGGACGACTCGATCGTCCGTGGCAACACCCAGCGCGCCCTGGTCCGGATGCTCCGCGAGGCGGGCGCGGCCGAGGTCCACATCCGGATCTCCTCCCCGCCGGTCAAGTGGCCCTGCTTCTACGGCATCGACTTCGCCACCCGGGCCGAGCTGATCGCCAACGGCCTGTCGGTCGACGAGATCGCCGCCTCGCTGGGCGCCGACTCGCTGGCCTACATCTCCATCGACGGCATGATCGCCGCCACCGACCAGCCCAAGGACCGGCTCTGCCGGGCCTGCTTCGACGGGGAGTACCCCGTCGAGCTGCCCGACCCGGAGCTCCTGGGCAAGCACCTGCTGGAGGCGGAGATCTCCGCCGCCAAGCAGCCCCCGGCCACCCGTGGCGGCAACCGCTCCGACGTCGACGGCGTGCAGACGCTGCTCGGCGGCCCCGGCGCGGCGGACGCCCTGCGGCGGCCGTGAGCCTCCAGAGTTTCCTGCTCAACCTTCCAGACCCGAAAGGGCCGTCCCGTGTCTGACCAGTCCACCGGTGCCACCTACGCCGCCGCCGGCGTCTCCATCGAGGCCGGGGATCTGGCCGTCGAGCTGATGAAGAAGTGGGTCGGCAAGGCCTCCCGCCCCGAGGTCGTCGGCGGCCTGGGCGGCTTCGCCGGCCTCTTCGACGCCAGCGCCTTCAAGCGCTACGAGCGCCCGCTGCTGGCCACCGCCACGGACGGCGTCGGCACCAAGGTCGCGCTGGCCGCGGCGATGGACAAGCACGACACCATCGGCCACGACCTCGTCGGCATGGTCGTCGACGACCTGGTGGTCTGCGGCGCCGAGCCGCTTTTCATGACCGACTACATCTGCGTCGGCAAGGTCCACCCGGAGCGGGTCGCGCAGATCGTCAAGGGCATTGCCGAGGGCTGCGTCCTGGCCGGCTGCGCGCTGGTCGGCGGCGAGACCGCGGAGCACCCGGGTCTGCTCGGCCCGGACGAGTACGACGTGGCGGGCGCCGGCACCGGCGTCGTCGAGGCCGACCGGCTGCTCGGCGCGGAGCGGGTCCGCGCGGGAGACGTCGTGATCGCGATGGCCGCCTCCGGCCTGCACTCCAACGGCTACTCGCTGGTCCGCCACGTCCTGCTGAACCAAGCCGGCTGGCAGCTGGACCGGGAGGTCCCGGAGTTCGGCCGCACGCTCGGCGAGGAGCTGCTGGAGCCCACGCGGATCTACTCGCTGGACTGTCTGGCGCTCGCCCGCGCCACCGAGATCCACGCCTTCTCCCACGTCACCGGCGGCGGCCTGGCGGCGAACCTGGCCCGCGTCATCCCGGCCGGCCTGCACGCCCGGCTGGACCGCGGCACGTGGACGCCGATGCCGGTGTTCCAGACGGTGGCCGAGGTGGGCCGGATGGAGACGCTGGAGATCGAGAAGACCCTCAACATGGGCATCGGCATGGTCGCCGTGGTCCCGCCGGAGTCCGTGGACGCCGTTCTCGCCATCCTGGAGGACCGCGACGTGGAGGCCTGGGTCCTCGGCGACATCGTGGACCGTGCCGGGGACTACGCCAAGGCGGACGGCGCGGCCCTGTACGGCGCCTACGCCTGACCGTCACGCCCTCCTGGGGCCCGCGCACGCCGCGGGCCCGGGAGAGGGCGCAGAACCGGACGCAGAGACGACGAAGGGCCGACCCGGTCAGACCGGATCGGCTTCGTCGTTTTCAGGGTGTGGTGACGTCAGGCCCGTTTGCGCGAGGGACTCTCGTCCACGTCCTCGTCGTCGTCCACGTCGTTGTACAGCTGTGCGTACGAGGCGTAAGGATCGTCGTCCTCTTCCTCGTCGTCGTCGAACGGCTCCGGATTGACCGTGTCGTTCGGATCCGACACGCCCAGCTCATTAGCCAGGCGTGACGCGTCGAAGCCGCCGCTGTTGTACTTCAGCTGGCGGGCGACCTTTGTCTGCTTGGCCTTGGCCCGGCCGCGCCCCATGGCTCGACCCCCTCAACGACGGAGCCTCTGGCTCCGAGTCTTGTCACGCGTTCATGATTCGGAACGGCTCCTCGCCGAAGATGAGAGAGCCGGTCCTTAGAGCAACAACGGTACCTGCTTCCAGCGCCGTACGGTACGCCGCCTGTGCGACGTGGCGCACGCCACCCCGGGTTGTGACCATATTGATGCAGGTCAGCGCCGCAAAACGGGCTGGGAACGGCCCCGTGGGCCGCGTGCCCCAAGTGACCGTTCCGACACGATTATCCCCCGTACGGGCAAGGGGTATCCCCCGGACGGGGGCTTCAGGTGAGAACGCCGTTCCCGTCCGGGGGTATGCCCGCGGGAGGTTCTCCTCCCGCGGGCGAAGCGCCGGTGACGCGCGGGTGACGCGCGGGTCAGCGCGAGCGCGGCAGCAGGATCGTCCGGAGACGGCCGACCTCGGCCATCCGGCGCTCGGCCAGACGGTCCGCGGCGACGGCCGGCGGGACGCCGTCCGAGTCGGCCAGGGCGAAGATCTCCAGCGTGGTGTCGAAGATCTTCGACGCCTTGGCCTTGGCCCGGTCGAAGTTGAAGCCCTCGATCTCGTCGGCCACCTGGATCACGCCGCCGGCGTTGATCACGTAGTCCGGCGCGTAGAGGATGCCGCGGTCGGCCAGGTCCTTCTCCACGCCCGGGTGCGCCAGCTGGTTGTTGGCGGCACCGGCGACGATCTTCGCGGTCAGCGCGGGGACGGTCTCGTCGTTCAGCGCGCCGCCGAGCGCGCAGGGGGCGTAGACGTCCAGGTTCGCGGCGATCAGCGCGGCGGTGTCCGCGGCGACCTCGACGCCCGGGTGGGCGGCGCGCACGCGGTTGACCGCCTCCTCGCGCACGTCGGTCACCACGACCTGCGCGCCGTCCTCGATCAGGTGCTCGACGAGGTAGTGGCCGACCTTGCCGATGCCGGCCACGCCGACGCGGCGGCCCTCGAGGGAGGGGGAGCCCCACTTGTGCTGCGCGGCGGCGCGCATGCCCTGGAAGACGCCGAAGGAGGTGAGCACCGAGGAGTCGCCTGCGCCGCCGTACTCGGGGGAGCGGCCGGTGACGAAGTCGCACTCGCGGGCGATGACGTCCATGTCGGCCACGTAGGTGCCGACGTCGCAGGCGGTGACGTAGCGACCGCCGAGGGACTGGACGAAGCGGCCGTATGCGCGCAGCAGCGCCTCGGTCTTGATCTTGGTGGGGTCGCCGATGATGACGGCCTTGCCGCCGCCGAGGTCGAGCCCGGCCATGGCGTTCTTGTAGGACATGCCGCGGGAGAGGTTGAGGGCGTCCTGGACGGCCTCTTCCTCGGTCGCGTAGGGGTGGAACCGGGTGCCGCCGAGGGCGGGGCCCAGGGCGGTGGAGTGGATCGCGACGACGGCCTTCAGGCCTGTGTCGCGGTCGTGGCACAGGACGACCTGCTCATGGCTGTCGCCGGGGGCCCCGTTGGGGTCGTTCGCGAAGATCCGGCTGAGTACGCCGGAACGCTCACTGACATCGGTCACGGTGGTGACTCCATTGTCGACTCGCGTCCGCTTGCTGTGGTGCGGACGTTCTGTGTGAAGCGTAGGACCGCCACCGTGCGGCGCGGTACGGGGTCCAGCAGGCGGACGTCGTGGCGTGGTCCGTCACCGGTGCCGTTGGGGGTGCCCTGCCCTGGTCCGTCCCCGGGCCGGAACGGACCCGGGGCTTCCGGGGCGCCGGAGGGGCGCGGCGTGCGACGATGCCAAGGTGCCTACCTTGCGGACCTCGGTGCATCCTCCCTACGCCGCCTACTTGCGCGTCTACGAGCCGCTGGCCGCCTTCGCGGAGCCGGAGCGCTCGTACTGGCAGAGCTACGCCGCCGAGGGACCGAGGCTGCGCGCGGTCGACGAGCACCGGGCCCGGCTGGCCGACCTGACGGCCGTTCCGCCGCTGGCCGTCCCGGAGAAGGAGAGCCGCGACGCGTTCGTGCACGAGGCCGACGGCGTCCTCTATCTCTGCCCCTGGCGCACCCGGCTGCGCAGCTGGCTGGCGCTGGCGGAGCTGCGCGAGGAGATCCCGGGGCCGCTGCTGGACGCGGCGGTCCCGCCCGTGGTGCGGGCGCAGGCCGAGTCGGACTGGGACCGCTGGCGCACCCGGTACCCCGACGGCCGCCCGTGGATCCTGACCAGCACGTGGAGCATCCCGGTCCGCTGGTTCCTGCTCTTCGGTGACGACGAGCGCGAGTACATCCCCTCCGCCACCGAGCTGGCGGTCGACGGCCCGGACGGCTTCCCCGACGGCCTGCCGGGCGGCGCGGCGGAGGAGTCCCCGGCGGACGGGCGCGACGCGCGTGACGCCCGGGAGGTCAGGGACGCGCGGGAGGACGGGGCGGGCGTGAAGCGGCGACCCGCGCCGGTGCTGCGCTACCGCACCCCCATGGCTCAGGCCCGTCGTCGGGTGGCGCGCGGCTTCCGGGTGCTGCGCGAGACGCTCGACGCCGGCCCGCTGGTCGACGGCGTCGAGGAGGTCGGGCGCTGGCTGGAGGAGTTCCACCCGCGCTCGCTGGTCGAGCTGGACTACGGCGGTCTGGTGCACGCGATCCCCGAGCAGCGGCTGGCGGGGGACCGGTCCGCCGAGGAGGTGGCCGAGGGCGTCGCCGCGCTGCGTGCCGGGGATCCGGTCCGGGCCGGCCGCTGCTATCGCGCGCTGACCGAGCGCTGGCGCCGGGTTCAGGAGCTTCAGTACGCGAACTGACCCCGCTGACCTGGGGGAGTCCCGTTCCGGAAGAGCCTCGGGACGGCTGTCACCACTCGCAATGGTCACAGCTGTGACACGACGCGGAAGCGGGATGGCGACGAGAGGCGGGTCTACGCGCGTCCAGGCCTGGCGGAGTTCCGCCACGACGGATCACGCCATGGACGGCCCCCGGACCAGTCGGACATGCGTGGCACCATCTCCTCAGACGTCACAGGGGCGCTTAACCCATCTCCACATGGGACCTAAGTCCCAGATCGGGTCAATCCCCCATCAACGTGACGTGACTCACCGTTGACGCGAAGGTCGCACTGGGTGTCAAAATAGGACAACCAGCCTCACTGCAGTGCCGCTCTGCCCACGTAAGAGTGGTTCTGCGGACATTGAGGGCCTTCGCGGGGGAAGCGGGGGTTCTGAATGCCGTGACGGGGGGTCGCTTTGCGGTGACTGTCCGTTATGGCCCGGTCCATAGCCATCCGTCGACCTTGGCCCCTGAGGGGTCAATTCCGCCGGTTTGGCTGATTGGACTGGACGGATGGTGTAGTTGTAGTGCCAAGGACAAGCCGTTCGTCCTATTACCGACTTGGTGGGTGATGGCCATTTCGGACATCGCACACCAAGGTGCAGAATTTCTAGGAAAGAACCGTGTTGGTTCGGTTCTCCCGAGGAGGCCGCTCATGACCGCTCGTACCCCTGATGCCGAACCCCTGCTGACGCCGGCCGAGGTCGCCACCATGTTCCGCGTTGACCCGAAGACGGTCACCCGCTGGGCCAAGGCTGGCAAGCTCACCTCGATCCGGACGCTGGGGGGTCACCGCCGCTACCGCGAGGCGGAGGTGCGCGCCCTGCTCGCGGGCATTCCGCAGCAGCGCACGGAGGCCTGAGAGGCTTCGAGTATCAGCTTCACACTGCATCGGACTCCGCCGGGTCCGATGCAGTTTTTTGTTTTCTGGAATTGCATTTCCGTGCTGTGCAATTGTACATATAAAATGAGCGGGCGATCGAGCGGTCGGAACGTGAGCAGTGGTCAAGAAAAGTTAAGTGACTCGCGTCACACCGCTCACACACGACCCACACATCCGGCAGGCAAACAGATCAGCCCGGATCCGAATGGATCCGGGCTGATCTCTGTGTGCGACCCCGACGGGACTTGAACCCGCGACCTCCACCTTGACAGGGTGGCGAGCTAACCAACTGCTCCACGGGGCCTTGTGCGAGTGAGACTCTACTGCATGGCCGGGGCCCCGGTCGAATCGCTCTTCGAGTGCCGTCGTGCGG
>NZ_QKYN01000083.1 GCF_003258295.1 Streptacidiphilus pinicola
ACGCTGGGGGCGGGCGGGCCGCTGGGCGGCGGGGGCACCGGCGCCTGGCTCGGCTGCGGCTGCCACGGCTGCTGCGGCGGACGACCGCCGTAGGGGGCGGCCGGCGGCTGCTGGTGCGGGGCCTGCTGCGCCTGGGCGACGTCGGGGCTCGCCTGGATCCGGCTGCGGACCCGGTAGAGGCCGGTGTCGAGATCGTCCGCGCGCTCCAGCTGGACGTTCAGCGGACCCATGAAGGAGTACCGCTGGGCCTGGGCGTACTCACGGACCATCCCGGCCAGCTCGGTGCCGAGCTGCCCGGAGTACGGGCTGAGCCGCTCGTGGTCGTGCGCGCTGAGCTCGACGATGAAGTCGTTCGGGACGACGGTGCGGTCCCGGTTCCAGATGCTGGCGTTGTTGTCGCACTCGCGCTGCAGTGCGCCGGCGATCTCGACAGGCTGCACCTCCGACTTGAACACCTTGGCGAAGGCGCCGTTGACGAAGCCCTCCAGCCGCTGTTCGAACTTCTTCAGGGCTCCCACGGGGCACCCCCTTCCGTCGGGTGTCGTCGTCCCACCCGGCGCGGGCGCTGGGTGGCTGCTGCTTGTCTGCCTTACAGATCGTATCTACGCCCGGGGCGGACGTGTGGTTCCTCGTCCGAGCCGTTCGGGCGGCGAGCCGACAGCAGGATGCCAGTGGACTGGTACCCGGCCCAGCGCGGGGACATCCCGCTCTCACTCGTTCGGCCAGTTCACCCGTCCGGTGGGGCCCCGGTTGCGCGCCCGCGCCCCCCTCTCCGGCGGATGTGATTCCACCCCTTCCGACGTGCTACTGTTCTTCTCGTCGGAAGGCGACACCGCAGAGAACGCGGAGCTGAACAAGCCGGGAACAAACGGTTTGGAAGCCCCGGGGGATCTTCGGTAGAGTCCAGGACATCACCCAGATGCGCGGGTGGCGGAATAGGCAGACGCGCTGGATTCAGGTTCCAGTGCCCGAAAGGGCGTGGGGGTTCAACTCCCCCCTCGCGCACAACGAAGCCCCGCAGTGAGACTTCTCACTGCGGGGCTTTTGTCATGCCCGCTGACAATGTGAGCAGGCTCACGATTGCAAGTTTGTGCACCGTACGGATTTGTCCCTGGTGGCCTTCCCGACCCCGCCATAAGCTCCGCCCCCTGACCTTTCTTCAGGGGGACACTTGTCACACAGATCGCGCCGCGCAGCCGCGGCGCTCACCTCCGCGGTCGCCCTCACCGCCGGTCTGATCGGCGCCTTCGGCGCCGGCACCGCGCAGGCGGCCACCTCCGGGGCCAACGGCGTCATCGCCTACCAGGCCACGGACGGCTCGGTGCACTTCATCAACGCCGACGGAACCGGCGACCACGCCTTCTCCGCGCTGCCCAGCACCGGCTCCGGCTCGCTCAGCTGGGCTCCGGACGGCAGCCGCATCGCGCTGAGCGGTTACGGCTCCGTCTCGACCGTGAAGGTCGACGGCTCCGCCCCGCTCACCGTCTCCTCCGGCACCAACGTGGCCACCTCGGACGGTGTCTACAGCGGCCAGGGTTTCGGGATGGTCTCCGACGACGGCCACAAGATCTACGTCCAGAGCTCCGACGGCTACAACTGGGTCCAGGCGGTGCTGCCGGCGGCCGACGAGCCGAGCACCGTGGCAGACAGCCAGCCCGTCGCCAGTCGCAACGGGCTCTTCGCCTTCACCCGCAACTGGGGCGGCCTGACGACGATCATGACGTACAACCCGGTCACCAAGGTGCTCAACGAGGTCGCCAAGAACGCGACCAACCCGGGCTTCTCCTCGGACGGCTCGACCATCGTCTACGAGCAGGGCCAGGGCAGTGCCGCGCAGATCGGCGCGGTGAACGCGGACGGCAGCAACCAGCGGACGCTGACCAGCGATGCGGCCGGTGCGCACCGCCCGAGCCTGTCGCCGGACGGCACCAAGCTCCTCTACACCTCCGGCGGCGTCATCAAGCTGATGGACCTGACCGCCAAGACCACCACGGTGCTGGCCAACGGTCAGATGCCGGTGTGGCAGCCGCTGCGCAAGGCGTTCGTCAACCACATCTACGGGGTGAACGGCGTCAGCAACGACGCCGCGGCCTCGCGTTGGCAGTTCAACTCCCTCGGCCACTACACCCCGGGGCTGCTCTGGGCCAAGAACGCGGTGCTGGCGAACAAGAACGACACCACCGGCGCCTCGCTCGGCATCTCCCTGGCGGCCGAGAAGCAGGGCCCGCTGCTGCTGACCTCGGGCGGTTCGCTCGACTCGGCCGCCTCCGCGGACCTCAAGCGCAGCCTGACCCGCGGCTCGACGGTCTACCTGGAGGGCGACACCTCCGAGATCTCGAACACCGTCGTCTCGCAGGTGCAGCGGCTCGGCTTCCGCGTCGTGCGGGTGGCCGCGTCCGGCGGTGCCTCCGGTCAGTCGGTGGCCAACGCGTGGAACATCTCCCACGCGCCCAACTGGGTCTTCGTCGCCGACAACATGGACTACCGGGTCGCCGCCTCCGCCGCGGCCATGGCCTCCGCCGCCGGCAACGGCGGCCGGATGGTCGTGCTGCTCAACACCGGCTGGTCCCTGCCGAGCACGCTGACCGGCTTCTTCAACCGCAGCAACCCCGGCAGCACCAACGTGGTCGTCATCGGCAACCACAGCATCTACGCCATGGAACACACCCCGCTGAACCAGGCGTGGCGCTTCTGGACGCTCGGCGGCTCCGACGCCGAGTACCTCTCCTTCAACATGGCCAAGTTCTGGTGGGGCTCGCCCTACGTGACCACGCTGGCCAACAACTCCGACTGGCGCTCCGGCTTCGCCGGCGCCTCGGTCAACGCCGGCTACGGCCCGCTGCTGTGGACCTCGTCGACCGGCCTCGACCCGGTCGACAAGCTCTACCTCCAGCAGGAGAGCGCGTCCACGCCCGACGTCCAGATCTTCGGCTACGGCTGGCCCACCGCCACCGTGAACGGGATCGAGGGCGCGATCGGCGCCACCCCGGCGTGGGCCACGCTCATGCAGGACCCGAACGGCACCGTCCCCTCCGGGGCGACTGCCCACACCGCGGGCGTCTCGGGCGGCTTCGCCGCCCACTCGCCGGCGGCGGACGCGCCCCACGGCCCGGCCTCCGGCGCCGTCCGGCACACCGGCATCGCCGGCTGACGCTCCGTCGCCCGTACGCACCGGCCCCCACACGCGCCCGCGTGTGGGGGCCGGTTCGCTGCCGCTATGTCAGGTCGGCGGCGTGGTCCGGCACGTAGCGCTGCTCGTCCCGTGGCGGTCGGACGTAGCCGGTCGGGGACGGACGCTTCGGAAAGGTGATCTTCCGCGAGGGCTGTTCGACGTAAGGGACGGCGGAGATCAGGTGGGCGATCATGTTCAGCCGGGCCCGCTTCTTGTCCTCGCTCTCGACGACGTTCCAGCGGGCCTCGGGGATGTCGGTGTGGACGAACATCTCGTCCTTGGCCCGGGAGTAGTCCTCCCAGCGGGTGATGGACTCCAGGTCCATCGGCGAGAGCTTCCACCGCCGCATCGGGTCGTCCCGACGGGCCCGGAACCGGCGCTCCTGCTCGTGGTCGCTGACGGAGAACCAGTACTTCAGCAGGATGATCCCGTCCTCGACCAGCATCCGCTCGAAGATCGGGCACTGGTGCAGGAACCGGTGGTACTCGTCCTGGGTGCAGAAGCCCATGACCCGCTCGACGCCGGCGCGGTTGTACCAGCTGCGGTCGAACAGCACGATCTCGCCTGCGGCGGGCAGGTGCGCGATGTAACGCTGGAAGTACCACTGCCCCCGCTCCCGCTCCGTCGGGGCGGGCAGCGCGGCGATCCGCGCGATCCGCGGGTTCAGATACTGCGTCACCCGCTTGATGGCTCCGCCCTTACCCGCGGCGTCGCGGCCCTCGAAGATGACGACCACGCGAGCGCCGGTGGCGCGCACCCACTCCTGGAGGGTGACGAGCTCGGACTGGAGCCGGAACAGTTCTTGCTCGTAGACCTTCTTGGGCAACTTGTCAGCCATTGCACGAGGCTAAGTTGCAAACCCCAGGGGCGCGAGCAACTGCGCGGGGGACCCACCGTGTCGGGATGCCCGGCGCGCCCCTGAGGGTGCTGCAACTTACCGTGTTGCCAACGGCTCCCGTTGTTCCGCGTCTGCGTCCGCGCGCTTGTGGGACAGCGCCGACGGCCACCACAGGCGGTGGTCGAGGTCCATGGCCAGGGCGGTGACCAGGATCGAGCGGACCACGAAGGTGTCCAGCAGGACGCCGAGGCAGACCGCGAAGCCGATCTCGGCGAAGCCGACGATGGGAAGGGTGCCCAGGACCCCGAAGGTGCTGGCGAGGATCAGGCCCGCCGAGGTGATGACGCCGCCGGTGGCCGCCAGGCCCGCCAGCGCCCCGCGGCGGGTGCCGCGTTTGACGGACTCCTCGCGGACCCGGGTCATCAGGAAGATGTTGTAGTCGATCCCCAACGCCACCAGGAAGACGAAGACGAACAGCGGGAACGCGTTGTCCTCGGCCTGGAAGTGGAACAGGTGGGTGAAGGCCAGCGAGGAGATGCCGAGCGCCGCGGCGAAGGACAGCACCACCGTCAGGATCAGCACGATCGGCGCCACGATCGCCCGCAGCAGCAGGCCGAGGATCAGCAGCACCACGCCCAGCACGACCGGGATGATCACCTGGTTGTCGTGGTTGGAGGCCCGCTGCACGTCCAGCCGGACGGCGGTGTCGCCGCCGACGTAGGCGTGCGCGCCCGGCACCGCGTGGACCGCGGCGCGGGCCGCGTCGACGGTGTTCTCGGCCGCCTGGCTGTCGGGGGAGCTGGTCAGCGTGGCGGTGGTGTAGGCGAGGCCGTTGCGGGTCACCGGCGGGGTGACACCGGTGAGGCCGTGGCCGTCCAGGCGGTTCAGGGCGGTGACGACCTGGTCGGCGCCCGAGGCGTCAGAGATGATCCGCAGCGGGGAGCCGGTGCCGGCCGGGAAGTGGCCGTCGATGACGGTCTGCGCGGAGACCGAGTCGGGGGTGTTGGTGAACGCGCCGGCCGAGGAGAGGCCGTCCGCCTTGAGGCTCAGCATGCCGAGCGCCAGGGCACCGAGCGCCAGCGTGGTGCCGATCCAGACGATCCTCGGGCGCCGCGCTATGCCGCCGCCGATCCTGGCCCACAGGCCCGTCTCGGTCGGCTCGGCGGAGCCGAACGAGGGGCGGACCGGCCAGAACACCCAGCGGCCGCAGATCACCAGCAGGGCAGGCAGCAGCGTGGTCATGGCGAGCAGGGCGATGCCGACGCCGATGGCGCAGACGGGGCCGAGGCCGCTGGTGGAGTTCATCTGGGCGAACATCAGGCAGAGCATGGAGACTGCCACCGTCGCGGCGGAGGCGAGGATCGCGGGGCCGGCCCGGTGGATCGCCTCGGCCATGGCCTCGTGGCGGTCCTGGTGGCGGCGCAGCTCCTCGCGGTAGCGGGCGACCAGCAGCAGGGCGTAGTCCGTGCCCGCGCCGATGACCAGCACCGTCAGGATGCCCTGGCTCTGCCCGTTGACGGTGAGCCCGGCGTGTGCGGCCAACAGGTAGATGACCGCCTGGGAGGCGATCAGGGCGGTGCCCGAGGAGATCAGCGGCAGCAGCCACAGGGTGGGGCTGCGGTAGGTGAGCAGCAGCAGCACGATGACCACGGCCAGCGTGGAGTAGAGCAGCGTGCCGTCGATTCCGGCGAAGGCCTTGCTCTGGTCGGCGCCGAAGCCGCCGGGGCCGCCGACGTGGGCGGTCAGGCCCTGGTCTCCGGTTGTCGCGATGGTGCGCATCGAGTCGACGGCCGGGCCGAGGTTGTTCCAGCCGTTCTTCGACATGTCGATCATGACGGTGGTCTGCAGCGCCTTGCCGTCCGCGGACGGGTGCGGCGGCGGTACCGGGCTGAGCACGTGGTCGACCTTGGCGAAGGCGCCGGCGTCCGCCGTGGCCTTCTGCATGTCGGCCTGCGTGATCCCGCTGTCGCGGGTGTACACGACGACGGTGGGCACCGTCTCGGTCGAGACGAACTGGCCCTGCAGGTCCAGGACCTTGGTGGACTCCGCGCTGCCGGGCAGCCAGCTGGAGGTCTGGTTGTTCTCGGCGCCGGTGAGTTTCCCGGCGAGCGGGCCGAGGGCCATCAGGGCCAGGATCCAGACCACCAGGACGACCCATTTGCTTCTGCGACCTGCGGGAAGGGCGGCGAGCTGCCGGGCTCGGTTCATGTGTGTGCATCCCCCAACTAAACGCGATACATCGCGACTGTTGCGTCTACGATGAGCGTGGGCGTCGGGGGCTGTCAACCGGTTCCGGTCGGCGTCCAGCCGATGTTCACTTGTCGTTGGGTGCGGGTCGCTCCGGGGGACCTCGGCTCCCGGTGACCTCAGCGTGGCTCGGTGTTGTAGCGCTCCAGCAGGTCGGCGAAGACGGCCACGTCGTCGTCGGACCAGTGCGCCAGGCGGCTGAGGAAGGCCGCACGGCGCTGCTCCCCGGCCTTGCGCAGCAGCTCGGCGCCGGTCTCGGAGGGGTGGATGATCTGGCCGCGCTGGTCCTCCGGGTCGGGGCTGCGCTCGACCAGGCCCAGCTTCTCCAGGGTGGCGACCTGGCGGCTGACGGTGGACTTGTCCAGCAGGAAGTGGCTGGCCAGATCGGTGCCGCGGCAGCCGCCGACGTCGCGCAGGTGGTCCAGGATCGCGTAGCTGACCAGGGTCAGTCCGGGGTGGATCTGCGAGGCGATGGCGCGGGCGCGGCGCGAGAAGGCGGTCAGTTCGCGCTGGATCGAGTCGATGCTGTCCATACGCGAACGCGCGGAGGTCGTTGGCATGGTTGCACTATACAACCAAGCCTGGCCTGATGCGAGCCCTCCCTAGGGCCGCTCCGGCAAGGGCAACGGTAGCGTCAGCGGCGGGGCCGGCTGCTGCACCGGAAGCGGCAGCTCGAACCAGACGACCTTGCCGACCGCCTTGCGGCTGGTCCCCCAGCGCGAGGCCAGCTGGCTGACCAGGCCGAGGCCGCGGCCCTCCTCGTCCAGCAGCTCCGAGGGCTCCAGCGACGGCAGGTTGTGGTCGTCGTCGCTGACCTCGACCAGCAGCTTGCCGACCCGCATCAGCTGCAGTTCCACGCTGCCCTTGGCCACCCGCAGCGCATTCGTCACCAACTCGCTGACCAGCAACTCGGTCAGCTCCGACAACTCGGCCAGACCCCAACGGGTCAGCTGGTCGTGCACCAGACTACGGGCCCGGCGCACCTCGCTCGCGTCGAGCGCCAGCGACCAGGAGATGACGTCCTGCGGCGGGATCCCGTCGAAGCGGGCGATCAGCAGCGCCAGG
Organism: Streptacidiphilus pinicola; assembly: GCF_003258295.1. Classification (GTDB taxonomy): domain Bacteria; phylum Actinomycetota; class Actinomycetes; order Streptomycetales; family Streptomycetaceae; genus Streptacidiphilus; species Streptacidiphilus pinicola. Next base: position 7,323 of record NZ_QKYN01000083.1, read on the forward strand.
TCGTCGTTGCGGTCCTCGGTGTGCAGACGCTCCAGCACGGTGTCGCAGACCTCGTCCGGGCTGCGCCGCGGGTCGACGATGTCCCCGCACAGCGCGGCCAGGCCGTCCCCTATGTCGCCGCCGCGCATCTCCACCAGGCCGTCGGTGCACAGCACCAGCATGGAGCCGTCGGTCACCTTGACCTCGCGCGAGGCGAACGGCACCCCGCCGACGCCGATCGGCGCGCCGGAGGGGATCTCCAGCAGCTCGCCCCGCCCGTCCGGGTGGACCAGCACCGGCGGCACGTGGCCGGCCGAGGCGATGGTGCAGATCCGGGCGATCGGGTCGTAGACCGCGTACAGACAGGTGGCCAGGTGGTCGTCGCCCAGACGCTGCGACAGGTTGTCCAGGTGGCGCAGGATCTGACCGGGCGGCAGGTCCAGCGCGGCCAGGGTCTGCATCGCGGTGCGGAACCGCCCCATCGCGACGGCGGAGTGCAGGCCGTGGCCCATCACGTCGCCGACGACCAGCGCGACCCGGCTGCCGGGCAGTTGCACCGCGTCGAACCAGTCGCCGCCGACCTCGGCGCGGCGGTCGCCGGGCAGGTAGCGGTGGGCGATCTGGACGCCGGGGATGCGGGGCGCGCGGCTCGGCAGCATCGAGCGCTGCAGCGTGAGCGCGGTGCGCGCCTCCATCCGGTGCAGCCGGGCGTTGTCGATCGACAGGGCGGCGCGGGCGGCGAGCTCGCGCAGGTAGGAGGCGTCGGCCTCGTCGAAGGCGGGGCGGTGCGCGTCGCGCAGCAGGGTCAGCACGCCGAGCACGGTGCCGCGGGCGGCCAGCGGCAGTGTCAGCATCGAGCGGCCCTCGAAGAGCGCGGTCAGCTCCGGGCCGCCGCGGCCCTGCGCGCAGGCCTCTGCGGTGGCCGGATCGAGCCGGGGGACCAGGACCGGACGGCCGCCCTGCAGCGCGTAGCCGGACGGCGTCTCACCCGCGAGCGTGACCAGCGAGCCCTCGGTGACCAGGTGCTCCCACCGCAGCGTGCTCTCGCTGAACGCGCAGGCGACGCGGCGCAGCAGCGTCCCGTCGTCGGGGCGCCCGCGCGGCGACTCGCTGTCGGTGATCAGGCGGTCCCGCAGCTCGACGCAGGCGAAGTCGGCGATGCCGGGGATGACGACGTCGCAGACCTCGTGCACGGTGCGGTCCAGGTCGAGTGTGGTGCCGATGCGCGCGCCCACGTCGCTGAGCAGCAGCAGCTGCGGATTGACCGGGTCGGCGTCCGGGTCCTCCGCCGGCTCGGCGGTGCCGGGACCGGCGAGGCTGACGCTGGCCCGGGAGGGCGGCCCGCTGAACGGCCCGTCGTCGACGACGCCGCGCCGCGAGGTGGGGGAGGGGTCCCCCACACCCTCCGCGACGCCTTCCGGAGCGGATCCCTGGACCGACCCCTCGAACGCGCCCTCCCTGGCCGGTGTCTCGATCGTCTCCTCGACCGCGCGTGAGCGGGCCTGGGACGGTACGGCGGCCCGACCGCCGTGCTCGGGCTGCTCGGTGACGAGGCGTCCGGGCGCGCGCTTGCCCGTCAGGCGGCGGCCGGGCGGCACCGACGCGTCGGCCGACTGTGCCGGGTCCTCCGGGGCGTTCTGCTCGGCACCGCCCTGCGCGGTGGCCGGCTCGGCGGCCGGGGAGGGCCCTGGGGCGGCTGCACCGCGGGCCGCCGCGCCGCGGACGCCGGAGCCCGCCGCCTTCTGGCCCCGGCGGGTGGTGGCGGCCGGCTCGGCGTCCGGAACCGGCGTGACGGGCAGCACCAGCTGCCCCAGCCGCAGGGCCGGCGCCCCGGCGCTGACCAGCTGGTTCAGCAGGGCGCGGTGGCGGTCGGCGGCGATCCGGGGGACCACCTGGGCGAGCCGCCGGGCCGCGCGTTCGCGCTCGTCCCGGTTCGCGCACGGAGCCAGCACCGGTTGCACCCGCGGTGCGGCGCCCGCGGCACCGGCCGGCGTGGCCGCGGTGAAGGGCAGCTGCTGCTCGCCCAGCGCGATGCGCAGCCCGGAGCCGCGCACCCGACGCGCGTCGGTGGCCAGCACGAACATGCCGCGGCCGCTGGGTTCGACGGTGCGCCAGGCCCAGCAGCAGATCTCCAGCCGCCGCCCGTCGCGGTCGGTGACGGTGAGCTCGCCCGCCCAGCAGGGGGCGAAGTCGACCAGGTCGTCGAGGTGGTCGAGCGCGTCGCCGGCGGCCTTGCCGGCGAGCGGCAGCAGACCGCTGGCGGTGCGGTCCAGCACCTCGTCACGGCGGTGGCCGAAGAGCTCCTCGGCGCTCTGGTTCCAGTGGGTGAGCCGCCCGTCGGGATCCACCACCAGCGCGGCGATCCGCGCCAACGCGACCACCTCGGGCAGGGGGACGGCCTTGCCGGCAGTGCCGTTCGCGTTCGAAGCGGTGCGACGGGCGGCGGCCTCGGACGCGGCGAAGGTCTCCTCCGTCATCTCACCCTCTCTCAGCGATCCGCGGCTCCATACAGTTCGGGTACCCCAGGCAAGCACGAATGCTGCGGGCCTAACCCGATATTGAAGAACATTTGCCGTGTCCGGTAGCGCGTACACCTGTGCACGCCCTAGTGTGCGCCCTTTGTGCCCATGTCGGGGACAGTAGGGTGGCCGAACGGACAGGCGTGCCGAAGAACGAGTAGTGAGGTTCCTGATGACTACCGACCGTGTCGACCCCTCGGTGGAGCCGGTCCGGTGGGCGGACCCCGAGGAGCCCGAGCTGGAGGCCCGCGTCGCCCACGCGGAGGCCGAGTGGGTCGACGCCGAGGTGGGCGTGGAGACGCTCCGCGTCGAGCTGGACAACTTCGCGCTCGTGCACCACCAGCGGCTCGGCCCGATGTACGTCCGCCTCGACGAGCTCGACGCGCTGATCGCCGAGGCGCGCGCCGCGCGCAGCGGCAACGCGGAGGACCTGCGCCGCGCCTACGAGGCCCGCAGCGTGCTGGACCCGATGCCTGACCTCGCCTCCTTCTTCGGCGAGAACGAGGGCGCGGACGGCGAGGCGCCGTCGCTCACGCTGGAGGCGCCGGAGCGGATCCGCCCGGACCGTGAGGCCCAGCGGCTCTTCCGTGAGCTGGCTCGCCGTGCCCACCCGGACCTCGCACAGGACCCGGAGGAGGTCAGGCGTCGCGGCGAGTTCATCGCCCGCGTCAACGAGGCCTACGCGCGCGGCGACGTGCTCGCCCTGGAGCAGCTGGCCCAGGAGTGGGCCGACGGCGACAACGCCGGGTTCCGGCCCGAGGCGGGCACCCCCGAGCGGGTCGCCTGGCTGCGGCAGCGCCTGGAGTGGCTGGAGGACCGCCTGCGGCGGCTGGAGGCGACCCGCGCGGAGCTGGCCGACAGCCCCATGGGCCAGCTGCTGATGCTGCACCCGGACGACCCGGACGCGCTGCTGGAGGTGCTCGCAGAGCAGTTGCTGGCCAGCGTCGCCGAGCGGCAGTCCGAGCTTGAGACACTGTTGTCGTAGCCCCTTGCCCTCTGAGGAGATCCTCGTGTTCCAGCCGTCCGTCCCCACCGTCGACATCTCCGCGGTCCCGGCCGACGCCGTCCTGCTGGACGTGCGCGAGCAGGACGAGTGGGACGCGGGTCACGCGCAGGCCGCCGTCCACATCCCGATGAGCCAGTTCGTGGCCCGGATCGGCGAGCTGCCGGAGGCGGAGCCGTTGTTCGTGGTGTGCCGGGTGGGCGGGCGTTCCGCGCAGGTCGTGCAGTACCTGGTCGCGCAGGGCAGGTCGGCCGTGAACGTCGACGGCGGCATGCTGGCCTGGGAGGCGGCCGGTCGCGAGATCGTCAGCGACGGCGGGCAGGCCTTCATCGCCTGAGGCCGCCCCGAGGCCGCCTCACGCCGCCCGGGCCCGTCCGAGGTCTTCCCCTTGGGCGGTGGCCAATGTTCCATGAACTGACGAAGCGTCAGAAATCATGGAGGTGCGGCCGTGAACGCGCTCGTGGAAGCGGTGCTCGCCCAGCGCGGGCGACTTGTGGGCGAGGGCTTCGACCACAGCGGGCAGCAGACGCTGCGCAGCGTCCTCGCCCGCGCCGCCTGCCTCGGCGACCGCCTGGCCGGTGCGCCGTACCCGCACGTCGGGCTGCTGCTGGAGAACACCCCGGAGTACCTGTGGTGGCTGGAGGCCGCCGTGCTGGCCGGGGCCACCGTCGTCGGCGTCAACCCGACGCGACGCGGCCCCGACCTGCTGCGGGACCTGACCCACACCGACTGCGCCCTCCTCGTCACCGAGACCCGGCTGCTGCCGCTGGTCGCGGATCTCGGCCTGGCCGTTCCCGTCCTCGTCGTCGACGGCCCCGGCTACGCGGAGACACTCGCTCCCTACGCCGACGCGGCTCCCCCGTCCCGGCTGCCCGCGCCGGAGACGCGGCTGCTGCTGACCTTCACCTCCGGCTCGACCGGCGCGCCCAAGGCCGTCGTCTGCAGCCAGCGCCGGATCGCCCGCGCCGGCGACAAGCTGCGCGCCCAGTACGGCCTCAGCCCGGACGACACCGGCTACGCCTGTATGCCGCTCTTCCACGGCAACGCGCTGATGGGCCTGTGGGCGCCGCTGCTGCTGGCCGGCGGCACCATCGCGCTGCGCCGCCGCTTCTCCGCGACCCGCTTCCTGGACGACGTACGGGACTTCGGCGCGAGCTACTTCACCTACGTCGGCCGCGCCGTCTCCTATGTGCTGGCCACCGAGCCGCGGCCGGACGACGCGGAGAACCCGCTGCGGCTCGGCTTCGGCACCGAGGCGGGCGCCGTGGACGCCGCCCGTTTCGCCGAGCGCTTCGGCTGCCGCTTGGTCGAGGGCTACGGCTCCTCCGAGGGCGGCTGCAACCTTCGGCAGGATCCCGCCGCCCCGCCCGGCGCCGTCGGCCGCGAGGGCTCCGGGCCCGACGACGACCTCGCCGTCGTCGACCCGGAGACCGGCGCGGAGTGCCCGCGTTCGCGCTTCGACGCGGCCGGCCGCCTGGCCAACGGGGAGGAGGCGATCGGGGAACTGGTCAACCGAACCGCCCGCGCCGGGTTCGAGGGCTACTGGCGCAACGAGGAGGCGGGCGCGGCGCGGCTGCGCGACGGCTGGTACTGGACCGGCGACCTGTTCCACCGCGACGCCGAGGGCTGGTTCCGCTTCGCCGGCCGCAGCGCGGACTGGCTCCGCGTGGACAGCGAGAACCTGGCCGTCGCCGACATCGAGAACATCCTGGCCCGCTGGGAGCGTGCTGCGGCCGTCGCCGTCTACGCCGTCCCCGACCCGGTCGCAGGCGACCAGGTGATGGCGGCGCTCCAACTGCGGCCCGGCGCGGACGGGGACGTCGCTGCGTCCTTCGCCCGCTTCCTCGCCCGACAGCCGGACCTGGGCACCAAGATGCCGCCCCGCTTCGTCCGCCTGGTCGCGCGGATGCCCGTCACCGGAACCCACAAGACCGCCAAGACCGGCCTGCGGGCCGACCGTTGGGACGCGGTGGGCGGGGACACCGTGCTGTGGCGCCCCTACGAGCGGGGGGCGGCCGGGGAGCTGAGCTATCGCGTCCTCACCGCGGAGGACCGGGAGAAGCTCGGGGCGCTCTTCGCCGAGCACGGCCGGTCCGCGCTCATCGTTCGAAACCAGGTGCCGCGGTCGTGAGTCTCGGCGAGACTGGTGTATCCGACGGGCGACCCCCGCCGGAGCACCAGCCGCCTGACGAAAGGCCCTCATGACGGACGGAATCGGCGAGCTGCTCCGCACGGAGCGGATCGAACTGCGGCCCATCACCCCGGCCATCGCCGCGGCGCTGCGCGCGGGCGACGACGGCGGTCTCGACTGGCTGGGCGGCGGCCCGTTCGAGGGCACCCTCGACGCCTGCGGCGGCCTGCTGAAGGCCCACGAGGCGGGCCTCTACGAGGAGGCCTGGGGCGCCTACGCGATCGTCCTGCGCGCCGAGGGCACGGCCGTCGGCGGCGTCGGTTTCCACGGCCCGCCGCGCGGCGGCAGCTGCGAGATCGGCTACGACCTCGTGCCGCCGGCACGAGGCCGCGGCCTGGCGACCGAAGCCGCCCGCCTGGTCACCGCGTTCGCGCTGGCGCACCCGGGCGTCGACCACGTCGTCGCCCATACCGAACCCGCCAACGTCGCCTCCCAGGCCGTCCTCGGTCGCGCGGGCTTCGCCCGCGACGGGGAGACCGAGGGGCTCTTCCGCTTCGTCCGGCGGTAGCCGTCCGCAGCGAGGGGTCGCGGGGACGTCCGTCCCCGCGACCCCTCGCTGGTCGAGCGCGCCTACAGGTGACGCAGCAGCGTCAGCGGTGACTCCACGGCGTCGGCGACGAAGCGGAGGAAACCGCCCGCGGTCGCGCCGTCGCAGACGCGGTGGTCGAAGGTGAAGGACAGCTGGACGACGCTGCGCACCGCCAACTCCTCCCCCACGACCCAGGGCTTGCGCGCGATCCGCCCCACGCCGAGCATCGCCGCCTCGGGGTGGTTGATGATCGGCGTGGAGCCGTCGACGCCGAAGACGCCGTAGTTGTTGAGCGTGAAGGTGCTGCCCGTCAGCTCCGCCGGGGTGAGCGTGCCCGCTCGGGCCGACTCGGTGAGGCGGGCGATCTCCTGGGCCAGGCCCTCGGTGCTCAGCTGGTCCGCGTCGCGCACGACCGGGACGACGAGGCCGCGTTCGCTCTGCGCCGCGAACCCGAGGTGGATCGCGCGGTGGCGGCGGACGCCCGTCGGCTTCCCGTCCGGGCCCAGCTCCACACTGGAGTTGAGCGCGGGGTAGCGCTTCAGGGCAGCCATGCAGATGCGCGCGAAGAGCGGCAGCACGCCGACGCCCACGGCGGCCTTCGCCTCCAGCAGGCCGGTCGCGTCCGCGTCGACCCAGCAGGTGGCGTCGGGAATCTCGCTCCGACTCCGCGCGAACCGCTCGGCGGCGATCCGGGCGCCTCCGCGCAGGGGGACGAACTCCCCTTCGGCGTCGACGGACGGGGCGACGGGGATGCTGCGCGCCTGCACGGCGCGTTCCACGTCGGCCCGCATGATCAGCCCGTCCCGCCCGGTCCCGGCGACGGTGGCCAGGTCCACCCCGCTCTCGCGCGCGAACCGCCGCACGAGCGGGGAGATGACGGCGACCGCACCGTGGGTGGCAGGGACCGCCGCGCCCGCCAGGGCCTGCGGCCCGCCGGATGCCTGCCCTGCCCCCGCCAGCGCCTGCGGCGTGGCGGAGCCGGCGTGGCCTGCGCCCGCTAGCGCCTGCGGCGCGGCCGAGCCTGCCTGCCCCGCCCCCGCCCCCGCCTGCGCCTGCGGCGTGGCGGAGCCGGTGGCGCTCGGGTGGGTGACGCGGCGTCGGCGGGTTCCCGTGGTGTGGGTGGTGCCGTAGCCGACGAGGACGTTGCCTGAGCCCTCCTCCTTCGGGGCGGGCGAGGACGACGCGGGCTCACTCACCGCGACGGTGACCAGCGGGGCGCCCACCGGGACGACCGCGCCCTCCGGGCCGGCCAGGGTGGTGACCACGCCCCCGTACGGGCAGGGGACTTCGACGACCGCCTTGGCGGTCTCGACCTCGGCGACCGGCTGGTCGACGGTGATCACGTCGCCGACGGCGACGAGCCAGCGGACGATCTCGGCGGAGGTGAGGCCCTCGCCGAGGTCCGGCAGGACGAATTCGCGCACGGAGGCCATGGCCGTCACTGCTCCCACTGGAGTCGGGCCACCGCGTCGAGGATGCGGTCGACGCCGGGCAGGTGGTGGCGCTCCAGCATCGGCGGCGGGAAGGGGATGTCGAAGCCGGTGACGCGCAGGACCGGCGCGGCGAGGTGGTGGAAGCAGCGCTCCATCACCCGCGCGGCGATCTCCGCACCGACGCCGCCGAAGCCCGTGGCCTCGTGCACGACCACCGCGCGGCCCGTCGCGCGGACCGCGGCCATGACCGTCTCGTCGTCGAAGGGGGTCAGCGAGCGCAGGTCGACGACCGCGAGGTCCCAGCCCTCGGCCTTGGCCGCTTCCGCGGCCTCCAGGCAGACGGGCAGTGACGGGCCGTAGGTGAGCAGCGTCGCGGACGTGCCCTGGCGGCGGACGACGGCTCGGCCGATCGGCTCGACCGAGCCGGGCGTGATCTCGTCCTTGGACCAGTACAGCCGCTTGGGCTCCAGGAAGACGACGGGGTCGTCGGAGGCGATGGCCGCGCGCAGCATGCCGTAGCCGTCGGCGACCGTCGCCGGGGTGAGCACGTGCAGGCCCGGCGTGTGGGCGTAGTAGGCCTCGCTGGAGTCGCTGTGGTGCTCGACGCCGCCGATGCCGCCGCCGTAGGGGATGCGGATGGTGATCGGCAGCGGCAGCTGCCCGGCCGTCCGGTTGCGCATCTTGGCGACGTGGGAGAGGAGTTGCTCGAACGCGGGGTAGGCGAACGCGTCGAACTGCAGCTCCACGACCGGCCGCAGGCCGTACATGGCCATGCCGATCGCGCTGCCGAGGATGCCGGCCTCGGCCAGCGGGGTGTCCAGGCAGCGGTCCGCGCCGAACTCGGCGGCCAGGCCGTCGGTGATGCGGAAGACGCCGCCGAGGGTGCCCACGTCCTCGCCCATCACCAGGACGTTCGGGTCCTCGCGCATGGCGTCGCGCAGCGCGGTGTTCAGGGCCTGGGCCATCGTCAGGGACCGGGCCGGCGCCGAGGACTGGGGGGCAGGGGTTGCGACGGTGCTCATCGTGGGTCGGCCTCCGCCGCGAGTTCGGCGGCCAGCAGGTCGGCCTGCTCCCGCAGTTGAGGGGTGGGCTCGGCGTAGACGTGCTCGAAGAGGGACATCGGGTCCAGCTCCGGCTCGCTGTGGAACTCGGCGCGCATCTCGGCCGCGAGCTCCTCCGCGGCCTCGGCGGCCGCGGCCACGCCCGCGTCGTCGATCAGGTCGTGCTCGCGCAGGTGGCGCTCCAGCACGGCGAGCGGGTCGCGCTGCCGCCAGGCGACGACCTCGTCCGAGGTGCGGTAGCGGGTCGCGTCGTCGGCGTTGGTGTGCGCCTCCAGGCGGTAGGTGACCGCCTCGACCAGGACCGGACCGCGACCGGAGCGGGCGTGCTCGACGGCCTCGGTCAGGACGCTGTGCACGGCGGCGGCGTCGTTCCCGTCGACGAGCCGGCCGGAGATGCCGTAGCCGACGGCCTTGTGGGCCAGCGTCGGCGCGGCGGACTGCTTGGAGAGCGGCACGGAGATCGCGTAGCCGTTGTTCTGCACCAGGAAGACGACGGGCGCGTTCAGCACACCGGCGAAGTTCAGCGCCTCGTGGAAGTCGCCCTCGCTGGTGCCGCCGTCGCCGACCATGGTCAGCGCGACCACGTCGTCGCCGCGCAGGCGGGCCGCGTGGGCGAGACCGACGGCGTGCGGCGCCTGGGTGGCGAGGGGGGTGCACAGCGGGGCGGTGCGGTGGGCCTTGGGGTCCCAGCCGTGGTGGGCGTTGCCGCGCAGCAGGGTGAGTGCCGCGACCGGGCGGACGCCGCGGGAGACGACCGCGAGGGTGTCGCGGTAGCTGGGGAAGAGCCAGTCGGTCTCGCGCAGCACGGCCGCGGCGGCGACCTGGCAGGCCTCCTGACCGGTGGACGCCGGGTAGACCGCGAGCCGGCCCTGCTTGGTGAGGGTGGTCGCCTGCTGGTTGTAGCGCCGACCGAGGACCAGCCGGCGGTACAGGTCGCGCAGCAGCTCCGGGTCGAGCTTGTCCGCGGCCGGGGTCCCGAGCATGCGGAACGGCTCCGGGTCCGGCAGCAGCGGCGCGGGGTCGCGGCGCGGACCGTGGGCGTCCGGCGGCCAGACGGAGGCTGACGGGCCCGTGGGTTGGTCGAGAAGGGTCATCTCGGCACCTCCGAGTGGGTGGGGTGAGGGTGGGGAGATGCAGGGGCAGGTTGGTGCGGCGGGAGCGGTGGCTCTCCCTACCGATTGTTCGGTTGAGAGATCGAACTGACTACTCTTGCGGCGCAGTGGTGGACAGACGGTCCACAGAGCGCTTCGCTGGAAGCAGGTCGTCCATCTCGGGAGGGCAGGGGGCCATGACCGCTGAACAGATGGCCGGAGGTGAGCAGCGCTCGCTGGACCGGGTGGACCGGGCGATCCTGCGGCTGCTCCAGCAGGACGGGCGCGCCTCGATCCGCTCGGTCGCGGAGCGGGTGCACGTCTCGCGCGCCAACGCCTATGCGCGGATCTCGCGGATGGTGGACGACGGGGTGATCCGGGGCTTCACGGCCCGCGTCGACCACGAGCGCGCCGGGCAGGGCGCGTCGGCGTACGTGACGCTCAAGGTGGTGCAGAACTCCTGGCGTCAGGTGCGCACGGCGCTGCTGGAGCTGCCGGGGGTGGAGCACATCGCGCTGGTCGGCGGTGAGTACGACGTGCTGATGCTCGTGCACACCGTCGACAACCGGGCGCTGCGCGACCTGGTGCTGAACAAGATCCAGTCGATCCCGGGCGTGCTGGGCACCCAGACGCTGCTGGTCTTCGAGGAGACGGACCGGATCCCGGTCCTGCCTGACTAGGAGGTCGTCAGTCCGACGCGCGCAGGCCGTGGAAGGCGAGTTCGCTGACCGCGTCCGCGACGCGGGCCGCGGTCCTGGCCCCGTCCGGGCCGTCCGGGCGGTACCACTCGACCAGCGAGTTGATCATGCCGAAGAGCAGCCGGGTCGCCAGCCGCGGTTCGACGTCCGCGCGCAGTGAGCCCTCGGCGACGGCCTCCGCGAGCAGCTCGGCGACCCGGTGGTCGAACTCGCGCCGGCGCTGCAGTGCCCACTGCTCGGTCGCGGTGTTCCCGCGTACCCGCAGCAGCAGCGTCACGTAGGGCAGTTCGGCGAGCAGCACCTCCGTCGTGCGGTGCACGACGTGCTGCAGGCGGGCGAGCGCCGTGCCGGTGGTGGCCGCGGGCTCCTCCAGCGTGCCGAAGAGACCGTCCAGGGCCCGGCCGACGGCAAGGCGGAGCAACTCCTCCTTGCCCTTGACGTGGTGGTAGATCGACGACTTCGAGATCCCGGCCGCGCGCGAGAGGTCCTCCATCGAGGTGCCGTCGTAGCCGCGCTCGTTGAAGACCCGCACGGTGACGGCGAGCAGCGTGTCGACGGTGTAGCTGTCGCGGCGCGGGGCACGGGAGGTCTCGACCATGTGGACGAGTATCACATCAGGCTGTCCGGCCCCGCTCACCCGCAGATAGTTGTAGTGATATAACTGTTGTAGGCATACAATGAGACTGCGAAAGGGGGCGCTCATGCCGGAGCTCACCGCGCGACGACGACTGCTGGTCCTGGCCATCTGCTGTATGAGCCTGTTCATCGTCGGGATCGACAACACCATCGTGAACGTGGCGCTGCCCTCGATCGCGCACGCTTTTGATCCGTCGAGCCTCGGTGGCGACGTCTCCAGCCTGCAGTGGGTCGTGGACGCCTATGTGGTGGTGCTGGCCTCGCTGCTGATCCTCGGCGGCTCGATGGGGGACCGCTTCGGGCGCCGCCGGGTCTTCCAGACCGGCCTCACGCTCTTCACCCTCGGCTCGCTGGCCTGCAGCCTCGCCCCCAGCCTCGGCTGGCTGATCGGCGCGCGCATGCTGCAAGCCGTCGGCGGCTCGATGCTCAACCCGGTCGCCATGGGCATCATCACCAACACCTTCACCGACCCCAAGGAGCGCGCCCGCGCGATCGGCGTCTGGGGCGGCACGGTCGGCTTCAGCATGGCGCTCGGCCCGGTGGTCGGCGGCGTGCTGGTCGGCGCGGTGGGCTGGGCCTCGATCTTCTGGATCAACATCCCGGTGGGCCTGGCCGCGCTGGTGCTCGCCGGACGCTTCGTCCCCGAGTCGCGCGCCCCGCGGCCGCGCCGGATCGACCCCTTCGGCCAGCTGGCCGTGATCCTCCTGCTCGGCTCGCTGACCTACGGCATCATCGAGGCGCCGAAGGCCGGCTGGGGCTCCGCCCAGTCGCTGGTCTGCTTCGCCCTGGCCGCGGCCGCGCTGGTCGGGCTGCTGGTCGTCGAGTCGCGCCGCGAGGAGCCGCTGATCGAGCTGCGCTTCTTCCGCAGCGCGCCGTTCACCGGGGCCACGCTGATAGCCATCAGCGGCTTCGCCGCGCTCGGTGGCTTCCTCTTCCTCAACACCCTCTACCTGCAGGACGTCCGCGACTACAGCGCGCTGCGGGCGGGCCTGGCCACGCTGCCGATGGCGCTCGCCACCGTCGTCTGCTCCCCGCTGAGCGGTCGCCTGGTCGGCTCGCGCGGCCCGCGGCTGCCCCTGGTCCTGGCCGGCATCGCGATGGGGGCGAGCTCGCTGCTGATGGTCGGTCTGCGCTCCGACACCCCGCTGTGGCAACTGCTGCTCGCCTATCTGCTCTTCGGCCTGGGCTTCGGCATGCTGAACGCCCCCGTCACCAACACCGCCGTCTCCGGCATGCCGCGCGCCCAGGCGGGCGTGGCGGCGGCGGTCGCCTCCACCAGTCGGCAGACCGGCCAGGCGCTGGGCGTCGCGGTGATCGGTTCGGTGGTGACCTCCGCCGTGGTCGGCGGCCTGAAGGCCGGGTTCGCCGAGGCCAGCCATCTGGGCTGGTGGATCATGGTGGGTTGCGCGGCGACGGTGCTGGTCCTGGGCGTCGCCACGACCGGAAGATGGGCACGCGGCACGGCCGAGCGGGTCTTCAGCGGCGCGCCCGAGGCGAAGCGGGAGAGTGTGAGCGCGGGATGAGCGAGCAGGCACAGCGGATCTACGCGGTGATGCGCCGCCTGGTCCTGGAGGCGGACGACCGCAAACAGCGCGTCGTGGACACCCTGGGCATGAGCTACATCCGCAGCCGCGCGCTGCGCGCCCTCGCGGTGGAGCCGATCCGGATGAGCGAGCTGGCCACCCGGCTGGTGACCGACAAGCCGTACACCACGCTCGTGGTCGACGACCTGGAGCAGCGCGGACTCGTCGTCCGCGAGCAGGACCCCAACGACCGGCGTTGCAAGGTCGTGCGGATCACTCCAGCGGGCCGGGAGGCGGCGAACGTGGCAACGGAGATCATCACGGCCCCCCCGACGGAACTGGCGGCGCTGCCGCCGGAGGACCTCGAGGCTCTCGATCGCATCCTGGGGAAGTTGCGCTGACGCCCCTGTCTGTACCGACCGACCGATCATTCGGTTACGGTAGGTGCTGGCAGAGTCGCCCCAGAGCCCTTGAGGAGTGCGTTGTCATGACCGCAGCCACGGTCCACCCGCTCATCGACCGTCACCAGGAGACCCTCGAGCGTGCGGTGACCGCCCTCGCCGAGCGGGACTACTGGTCGCCCTACCCCGAGTTCCCGAAGGCCTACGGCGAGGACGCGCTGGGCGTCGGCTCCGCCGCCTTCGCCGCGCTGAAGGGCACGACGCGGCTCGCGGCCGACGAGCTCGTGGGTCCCGACGCGGCGGCCGGGGGCGAGGTCTCGCCGTACGGTGAGGCGCTGAACATCGCGTACGGCTACCGCTCCGCGGACGCGCTGATGGCCGCGGCCGTCGCCGCGCAGCCCGCGTGGGCCAAGGCGTCCCCGCTGCTGCGCGCGGCCGTCTGCCTGGAGATCCTGGCGCGGATCAACGCCCGCTCCGTGGAGTTCGGCTTTGCCGTCCAGCACACCACCGGGCAGGCCTTCGGGATGGCCTTCCAGGCCGGTGGCCCGCACGCGCAGGACCGTGGGCTGGAGGCGGTGGCCTGCTCCTACGCCGAGCAGATCCGGATCCCCGCGAAGGCCAACTGGACCAAGCCGCAGGGCAAGCGCGACCCGCTGCAGATGGAGAAGGAGTTCCTCGTCCGGCCGCGCGGCGTCGGCCTGGTGATCGGGTGCAACACCTTCCCGACCTGGAACGGCTTCCCCGGCTTCTTCGCCTCGCTCGCGACCGGCAACCCCGTGGTCGTGAAGCCGCACCCGCGTGCGATCCTGCCGCTGGCGCTGACCGTCGAGATCGCCCGCGAGGTGCTGACCGAGGCCGGCTTCGACGCCGACGTCGTCCAGCTCGCGCCGGAGAAGCCCGGTGAGGGCCTCGCCAAGACGCTGGCGACCCGGCCCGAGGTCGCGATCATCGACTACACCGGCTCGACCGCCTTCGGCGACTGGCTGGAGGAGAACGCCCGTCAGGCGCAGGTCTACACCGAGAAGGCCGGCGTCAACACCGTGCTGATCGAGTCGACCGACGACTACGCCGCCGCGTTGGGCAACCTCGCGTTCAGCCTCTCCCTCTACAGCGGCCAGATGTGCACCACGCCGCAGAACCTGCTGATCCCGCGCGCGGGCATCGAGACCGACCAGGGCTCCAAGTCCTTCGCCGAGGTCGTCGCGGACCTCGCCGGCGCGCTCGGCAAGCTGCTCGGCGACGACACGCGGGCCGCGCAGCTGCTCGGCGCCGTGGTGAACCCGGGCGTGCTGCAGCGGGTCGAGCAGGCCGAGAAGGGCGAGTTCGGCGAGCTGGCGCTCGCGCCGCGCGCGGTGGTGAGCCCCGAGTTCCCGGACGCGGTGATCCGCACGCCCGCGCTGATCACCCTGGACGCCGCCAAGGACGCGCTGCCCGGCGAGTGCTTCGGCCCGGTGGCCTTCGCCGTCGCGGTGGACTCCGCCGCGCAGGGCGTGGAGCTGCTGGCGGAGACCGTGCGTACCCGCGGCGCGATGACCGCCGCCGCGTACACGACCTCGCCCGAGGTCGAGCACGCCGTGGTCGAGGCGGCCGTGGACGCCGGCGTCTCGCTCTCGCTGAACCTGACCGGCCAGGTCTTCGTGAACCAGACGGCCGCCTTCTCCGACCTGCACGGGACGGGCGCGAACCCGGCCGCGAACGCCGCCTACTGTGACGCGGCCTTCGTCGCGAGCCGATTCCGCGTGATGGAGGTCCGCCGCCACAACGGCTGATTCCAGACGCGGGTGTTGGCATAAGAAGAAATGCGGGGCCGCTCAGGATTCTCCTGGGCGGCCCCGCTTCTTTGCACTGACACGGGTGTAGGCGTTCTGTTGCCCCTTTTACAGGCTGTAGGTGGCCGAAGGGGGTCGGAATCACGCAGGGTAAGCGATGATGCGGATCACGTTGCTGCTGCAATGCTTTGATAACAATTCCGCCCCCAACTCGGCTTCGGGGCATGGAATCCGCAGCTCAGGACCCTTACTCTCGGTCCCCATCGCAACGTCGGAAAGGACCGCCGGACAGCCCCCGCGTCTTTGAGAAAGGCACTCCCCCGAACATGACGGGTTCCAGCTCTTTTGAGCTCTCGCGCTACACGAACCGCACCAGGCTGACGTCGACGGCTCGCCGTATGAGCCGGCGTTCGCTGTTGCGCGGCGCGATGGCCGGCGGGATCGCCGTGGCGGGCGCGAGCGCGCTCTCCGCGTGCGGTGTCCAGGGCCATGTCGTACCGCCCGGTTCCAAGGACAATGGTCAGGCGGGACACGACTACTCGGACACCGAGAAGAAGGTCGTCTTCGCCAACTGGCCGGCGTACATCGACGTCGATCCGAAGAACCAGAACAAGCGCCCGACGCTCGACGCCTTCGTCAAGCAGACCGGGATCCAGGTCGAGTACCTGGAGATCATCAACGACAACAACGACTGGTACACCAAGGTCGACCCGTCGCTGGTCAAGGGCATCGACACCGGCTACGACATCATGGTCGTCTCCGACTACATGGTCGCCAAGTACCGGACGTACGACTACATCCAGGCGTTCGACCTGGAGTACCTGCCGAACCACTCCAAGCTGCTGCCCAACGTGCTGCACGACCCGACCGACCCGGGCCGCCTGCACTCGATCCCGTGGGCGTACGGCTACACCACCGTCGCGTACAACTCCAACCTGGTGAAGACGCCGATCAGTTCGATCGCCGAGATCTTCACCCGGCCCGACCTCAAGGGCAAGGTCTCCCTCTTCTCGGAGATGGAGGACACCGTCGCGATGGCCCTGCTGGCGCAGGGGCTGGACCCGGAGCACTTCACCGACGCGCAGTTCAACCAGGCGCTGGAGTACATCCGCCGGGCCAAGGACGCGGGCCAGATCCGCTCCTTCACCGGCAACGACTACCTGAGCGACTTCCAGCAGGGCAACACGGCCGTCACCATGGCCTACTCCGGCGACGTCGCGCAGCTCGGCAAGCCGAACCTGGTGACCGTGGACCTGCCCAAGGAGGGCCTGCTCGCCTGGTCCGACAACTGCGTGATCCCCAACTTCGCGCGGCACAAGAAGAACGCCGAGAAGCTGCTCAACTACTACCTGCAGCCCGACGTGTCGGCCGCGTTGACCGACTACATCGACTACATCCCCTCGGTGCAGGGCGCCGTCGCCGCCCTGCAGCAGCTCGACTCGACCGCCGCCGCGGTCCCGCTGATCGTGCCGACCAAGGAGATGCAGGCCAAGGCGCGCGGCTTCATGGCGCTCAGCATCGCCCAGTTGAACGACTACACCAGCCGCTTCCAGCAGATCACGGGCCAGTAGTCCACCGCCCACGGAGAGAAGAGTCCCGATGAGTTCCCACGACGTACTCGGTCGCACCGAGGGCGGAGATCTCCGCCTGGTCGGCCTCACCAAGCGCTACGGCTCCTTCACCGCGGTGGACGACCTGAGCCTGACGATCCCCCAGGGATCGTTCTTCGCCCTGCTGGGCGCCTCCGGCTGCGGCAAGACCACGACGCTGCGCATGATCTCGGGTCTGGAGGACCCGACGATCGGTCAGATCTTCCTGGGCGAGCAGGAGGTGACCGACCTCAAGCCCTACCGACGCCCGGTCAACACGGTGTTCCAGAACTACGCGCTCTTCCCCCACCTGGACATCTTCGAGAACGTGGCCTTCGGTCTGCGCCGCCGCGGCCTCAAGGACGTCAAGAAGTCAGTCACCGACATGCTCGACCTGGTCGAGCTCGGCCACCTGGCCAAGCGCAAGCCCACCCAGCTGTCCGGCGGCCAGCAGCAGCGCATCGCGCTGGCCCGCGCGCTGATCAACCAGCCCCAGGTGCTGCTCCTGGACGAGCCGCTGGGCGCGCTGGACCTCAAGCTCCGCCGCCAGATGCAGATCGAGCTCAAGCGCATCCAGACCGAGGTCGGCCTCACCTTCGTGCACGTCACGCACGACCAGGAGGAGGCCATGACCATGGCCGACACGATCGCGGTCATGAACCACGGCCGGATCGAGCAGCTCGGCTCCCCCGCCGACCTCTACGAGAACCCGGCGACCACCTTCGTCGCCAACTTCCTCGGCCAGTCCAACCTCATCCCGGCCTCGGTCGAGGGCGAGTCGGACGGCGTGGTCACCGTCTCCGCGCACGGCCAGCGGCTGAAGGTCGACGCCCAGCGCTGCCGCTCCACCAGCGGCAAGATCATCCTGGGCGTCCGCCCGGAGAAGGTCCAGGTCGCCACCGACCGCGGCGAGGTCCCGGCCGGCTTCAACGCGCTGACCGGCGGCAAGGTCGTCGACACCAGCTTCATCGGCGTCTCCACCCAGTACCTGGTGCAGATGCCGTCCGGCGAGGAGCTCTCGGTCTTCGAGCAGAACACCGGCCGCGCCATCCAGCGCCCCGGCACCGAGGTGGTCGTCTACTGGGACCCGAGCCAGGGCTTCGGCCTGGAGGGCTCCCAGGACATCGAGGCCGGCGCCGAGGCCGACGAGGAGGCCGCGGCATGACGACTCTCACCGAGGCGCCCGCCCCGGTCGAGGAGCGCGCGCCGGAACGCAAGCCCCGCCGCAACTGGACCCCGTGGGTGCTGCTGCTCCCCGGTCTGCTCTGGCTGACCGTCTTCTTCCTGGTCCCGATCCTCACCTCGGTCTCGGCCTCGGTGCAGACGGGCAACTACGACGACGGCTTCAAGCTGACCTGGCACTGGGCCAACTACCAGGACGCGATCACCAAGTTCGGCACGCAGTACTACCACTCGCTGGTGTACTCGCTGATCACGACCGTCGTCTGCCTGGCGCTGGCCTACCCCGTCGCGTACTTCATCGCCTTCAAGGGCGGCAAGTGGAAGACGCTGCTGATGGCCCTGGTCATCGTGCCGTCCTTCACCAGCTTCCTGATCCGCACGATCGCCTGGAAGACGATCCTCGCCGACAACGGCACCGTGGTGCACACGCTCAACAGCCTGCACCTGCTGAAGATCACGACGGCGCTCGGCTGGACCGTCGGCAACCACGTGCTGGCCAGCCCGGCCGCGGTGGTCTGCGGCATGGTCTACAACTTCCTGCCGTTCACGATCCTGCCGCTCTACACCTCGCTGGAGAAGATCGACCCGCGCCTGCACGAGGCCGGCGCCGACCTGTACTGCAGCCCCTTCAAGACCTGGCGTCGGATCACCCTGCCGCTGTCGATGCCCGGCGTCATCGGCGGCACCCTGCTGACCTTCATTCCGGCGGTCGGTGACTACATCAACGCCCAATTGCTGGGCAACCCGAACACCACGGTGGTCGGTCAGCGCATCGAGGACCTGTTCCTGCGTCAGACCAACGGCTACCCGGTCGGCTCCGCGATGTCGGTCGTGATGATGGTCGGCACGCTGGTCATCGTCATGACGTACATCTGGCGGGCCGGGACGGAGGACCTGCTCTAGTGGCTACTCAGACCATCTCCACCGCCCCCGCCCCGGGCGGGGCCGCGTCCCTGAAGGTGCGCCGGCGCGGCCCGCTCGCCTGGGTGAAGCAGCACGTCCTGCTGGTCGTCACCGTCCTGGTGTTCGTCTTCATGCTGCTGCCGAACGCCGTCATCCTGTGGATGTCGTTCAACTCGCCCGAGGGCAAGTTCAACTACACCTGGCACAAGTTCTCCCTGGACGCCTGGAAGAACCCCTGTTCCACCAGCACGATGTGTCACAGCATCGGGCTCTCGCTCGAGATCGGCGTCGTTGCGACGATCATCGCGACCATCCTCGGCACGATGATCGCCTTCGCGATGGTGCGCCACCGCTTCAAGGCGCGCAGCGGCATCAACGCCCTGCTGTTCCTGCCGATGGCCGCCCCCGAGGTGGTCATGGGTGCGACGCTGGCGGCGCTCTTCTTCAACACCATCGGCCCCGGCGCGATGGGCTTCTGGACGATCACCATCGCCCACGTGATGTTCTGCATCTCGTACGTCGTGGTGACGGTCAAGTCCCGTCTGGCGGGCATGGACCCGACCCTGGAGCGGGCGGCGGAGGACCTCTACGCCACCCCGACCCAGACGTTCATGAAGGTCACCCTGCCGCTGGTCGCCCCCGGCATCGGCGCGGCCGCGCTGCTCGCCTTCGCGATCTCGATCGACGACTACATCATCACGGTCTTCACCGCCGGCAACTCGGAGACCTTCCCGATGTACATCTTCGGTTCGGTGCAGCGCGCCTACCCGGCGCAGATCGACGTGATCGGCTCGCTGATGCTGCTCGGCACGATGGCCGTCATCGCGGTCTCGCAGATCCTCAACCAGATGCGGACCTCGCGGAAGAAGTAACCCGCGTTCCGCGTCCGTGGACCCCCGCCCGGTTCGTCCGGGCGGGGGTCACTGCTCCCCGGCTTCACCGGCGCCTCCTCCCCCC